>CAZOYW010000030.1:0-35046 GCA_964584165.1 uncultured bacterium | reverse complement strand
GCCTCCACCACGATCCCCCGGGCGTGGGCGGCGGCCACCACGCGCTTGGTGATCTCCACGTTCTTCGCGTAGGGCTCCGCGCTGGCGTCGATCATCACCGAGCTGTAGAAGCCGCTCCGGATGCAGTCCATGCAGGTCTCCTCGTCCCCGTGGTCGAGGTGGACGGCGAAGACCGCCTCGGGGAAGACGGAGTCGGCGGCGCGGATCAGCGACTCCAGCATCTTCTTGTGGGTGTAGGAGCGGGCGCCCTTGGAGATCTGGATGATGAAGGGGGCCTTGGAGTCGATGTTCCCCCGGAAGAGGCCCATCGTCTGCTCGAGGTTGTTGATGTTGTAGGCGCCGATCGCGTATTTGCCGTAGGCGTCCTGGAACAGCAGCTTGGTGTTGACGATCATCGTTCCCTCCTTTTTCCTGCCCTTCCGGCGACGCCGGGAGGGTAGGGAAAAGATGCTAGCAGACCAAGGGGTGCATGTAAAGCCGCCGTTCCTCCGAAAGCGGCGTCGTGCCGCCGCACTCCAAACGCGCAATCCGCGCCGATAAGTTGGGTAGACACGCCACCCGGCCGCCTTGACATCCGCCTCGCCCTGTGTTTCAATAATCTTTTGTCGAACCACCGCCCACCAACCCAAAGGGGGAAAGGGATGAAGGAGCAGGACAGGAAGAAGGTGCTGGAGAACACGGTCAAGAGGTGCCGGGAGAAGAACATCATTATCCCCACCTTCGAGCAGATGGTCCATCCGGAGAAGGTCCCGCAGGGGATCAAGGAGGAGCTCAAGAAGATCGGGCTCTGGGACACCCATCCCCGCAATCTCTTCCGGATCACCTGGAAGAACGAGCCGAAGAAGTCGGGCGGCCTCTTCGGCGGCGTCAACTACCTGGAGATCCCGCGCGAGATCACCGGTGTCAAGGCCCGGATCATCATGCTCCTCGGAAAGTTCTTCCCGACCGGCGCCCACAAGGTCGGGGCGGCCTTCGGCTGCCTCGCTCCCCGCCTGGTCACCGGCGAGTTCGACCCCACCGCCCAGAAGGCGGTCTGGCCCTCCACCGGGAACTACTGCCGCGGCGGCGCCTTCGACTCGATCCTCCTCGGCTGCACGCCGGTCGCCATCCTTCCCAAGGAGATGTCCAAGGAGCGTTTCGAGTGGCTGAAGGAGATCGGCTCCGAGATCTACGCCACGCCGGGCTGCGAGTCGAACGTCAAGGAGATCTACGACAAGTGCTGGGAGCTCCGCCGCGAGTTCGGCGACAAGGTCGTCATCCTCAACCAGTTCGACGAGATGGGCAACTCGATGTGGCACTTCGCCGTCACCGGTCAGGCGATGCAGGAGGTCTTCGAGAAGGAGAAAAAGGCCGGCCAGAGGCTTGCCGGGGTTTCCCTGACCCAGGGCTCGGCCGGGACGCTGGGGAGCGGCGAGTACCTGAAGGAAGTCTACCCCCTGGTCAAGCTGACCGTGGGCGAGGCGCTCCAGTGCCCGACCCTCTACCTGAACGGATTCGGCGGGCATCGGATCGAGGGGATCGGCGACAAGCACGTTCCCTGGGTCCACAACCTCAAGCACACCGACGTGGTGGCGGCGATTGACGACAACGCCTGCATCGCCCTGATGCGCCTCTTCAACGAGCCGGCGGGGCGGGCGTTCCTCAAGAAGATCGGGGCGCCCAAGGAGGTCGTGGACAAGCTCGACCTCCTCGGGATCTCCGGGATCGCCAACCTGATCGGGGCGATGAAGACCGCCCGCTACTTCGAGTTCAACGAGAACGACGTGATGATCACCCTCTCCACGGACTCGATGGAGCTCTACGGCTCGCGGCTCAAGGAGTACCGGGAGAAGGAAGGAGAGTACACCCCCTGCCGGGCCGAGGTGGACTACGGCAAGTACGTCGCCGACCTCGGGATCGACTGGCTGCTCGAGACCTCCTACTACGATCGGAAGCGGATGCACAACCTGAAGTATTTCACCTGGATCGAGCAGCAGGGGCGGGAGCTCAAGGACCTGAACGCCCAGTGGAACGACGACCGCTGGTGGATCGACCAGTACCGCTCGGTCGGCAAGCTGGACGAGCAGATCAAGGAGTTCAACGAGCGGACGGGACTGATCAAAAAGTACCGCAAATAATCCGCGGACGCGGATCCCAGCCCAAACGAATCCGTCCCGAACCGGTGGTTCGGGGCGGATTCGTTTTTGCTCGGCATGGTTCTCGTCATTCCGTAGCCGCGGACCTTCATGGTCCGCGTCCCGGGCTGGGCATCGATACCGGAAGCCCTTGATCTTCCCCACCGCGCCGGGTATCCTGGAAATGGCGCGGCTGCTGATCCGCGATCGAACGGGAGGTGGCAAATGACCGACTTCATCAAGAAGGCAGTCCTCACCGGCCTCGGGCTCACCGCGGCCACCGTGAAAGCGCTGGAGGGCGAGATCCGGCGCCTGGTCAAGCTCGGCAAGCTCAACGCCTCCGAGGCGGACAAGATCATCGCCGATCTCGCCCGCTCCGGGGAGAAGCAGGTCAAGGAGTATCGGAAGACGCTGGAGGAGGCGGTCCGCAAGGCGGTGGAGTCGCTCGGGCTGGCCCGCCGGAGCGAGGTGGAGGAGCTCCGGAAGAGGCTCGCCGCCCTGGAGAAGGCGCGCGGTGGACGCTCCGCTCGGTAGCGGCGTTACTCCCTTCACCGCGGTCCGGGACCTGAAGCGCGCCAAGTACCTCCTCTCCGTCGTCTTCCGCTATGGGTTCGAGGATGTCGTCCGGCGCCTCCACCTCCCCTTCGAGCCGCTCGCCCAGCGTCTATCCGGGGTCCGCCCCGACCTCTCGCCTCCCGAGCGGATCCGCTTGATGGTCGAGGAGCTCGGGCCGACCTTCATCAAGCTCGGCCAGTTCCTCTCGATGCGGCCGGACCTTCTCCCGGCCGCCCTGATCGCGGAGCTCCAGAAGCTCCAGGACGCCGTCCCCCCGGTGGAATTCCCCCTGGCCCGGGCGGAGGTGGAGGGCGCCCTTTCGAGGAAGATCGCGGAGGTCTTCTCCGTCTTCGAGGAGAAGCCGCTCGCCTCCGCCTCCATCGCCCAGGTCCACCGGGCGAAGATCCGGGGAGAAGAGCGGAGCGTCGTCTGCAAGGTCCGCCGCCCTCTGATCGAGGCGGTGGTCGCCTCCGATTTCCACCTGATCGCCTTCGTCGCCCGCCAGGCGCACGAGCGGTTCGCCGAGCTGCGCCACCTCAACCTCCCCCGGGCGGTGGAGGAGGCCCGCCGGGCCATCCTCCAGGAGCTCGACTTCTCGATCGAGAAGGAGAACGTCCTCGCCGCCCGCCGCCTCTTCACCGCTTCCGACCCCGTTATCCTCCCCGAGATCGTGGAAGGGCTCTGCGGGCGGACGCTCCTGGTCATGGGCGAGCTCGACGGCCTTAAGGAATCGGAGCTGAAGGGCGAGGAGGCCAGGAAAGCGGCGGCGCGGAACCTCGTCGCCGCCAGCTTCCGCCAGATCATGATCTTCGGCTTCTTCCACGCCGATCCCCACGCCGGGAACGTGTGCTTCGACCCGGAGGGCCGGGTGATCCTCTACGACTGGGGGCTGGTGGGGAGGCTTTCCTGGAAGATGCGCTTCAAGCTCGCCGAGTTCCTGGAGGCCTTCGTCTGGGGCGACCCGGTCTGGGCGGTGGACTGCGCGCTCGCGCTCTCCGGGGACACCGTGGTGGAGAACCGGGAGGGGCTGGAGGAGGAGATGCTCCTCCTCCTCGACCGCTCTCGCCCGGCGGCCCTGCGCGACCTCGACCTCGGGCGGGCCCTCCTCCAGGTCTTCGAGATGCTCGGGCGCTGGCGCATCCGCCTGAACCCCCACTACCTTCTGGTCGCCCGGGCGCTGATGGACCTGGAGGGGCTGGTTCGCCGCCTCGACCCGGAGTTCGACCTGATGGCCAACGCCCGCACCTACCTGGTCCAGGTGGGAGAGGAGAGGCTCAAGCCCCGCCGGGTCTGGTCCGTCCTCCGGCGGAACCTCTACCAGACCGCGGGCCTCCTGGAGGGCCTCCCCTTGCGGCTCAACAACATCATCACCAAGCTGGAGGAGGGGAAGCTGACCATCGTTTACCAGTACACCGGCCTGGAGCGGATGATGCTGACCCTGAAGTCGGCCGCCAACCGCTTGGTGATCGGGATGATCCTCTCCGCTCTCCTGGTCGGCTCCTCCCTGGTCATCCTCGCCCGCCTGAAGCCCCTCCTCTTCGGCGTCTCGGTCCTCGGGCTCCTGGGCTACTTGGTCGCCGCGGTCCTCGGCCTCTGGATCATCTTCATCTCCTACCGCGACCGTTGAACGTACCGTTCAACGGTCGCGGTAGGAGGAGTGCAGTTTGCGATTTACTCTTCGCGGTTTACGGCATATTTTCTCCACCGCTCATAATTTGCTATCCTCTACCCCTTACCCGCCACCCTTGACCACCATCGACGAGATCGCCGGCTTCTTCCGCCCCGGCGGGCCCCTGGCCCTGCGGCATCCGGACTACGAGTTCCGGCCGGAGCAGGTGGAGATGGCCGCCGCGGTCGCCCGGGCGATCGGGCGCGGCGAGACCCTCCTGGTCGAGGCCGGGACGGGGGTGGGCAAAAGCCTCGCCTACCTCTACCCCCTCATCCTCTGGAGCAAGGTCCTGAAGAAGCGGGCCGCCGTCTCCACCGAGACCAAGACCCTCCAGAAACAGCTCATCGAGAAGGACATCCCCTTCCTCGTCTCCGCCACCGGGATCGAGCTGCGGGCCGAGCTCTGCCTGGGCGCGAACAACTACCTCTGCCTGCTGCGCCTCGACCGCTCGGGGCAGCGGGAGCTCTTCGAGTCCAAGGAGTCGGTGAAGCAGTACCAGGCCATCCTCTCCTGGGCCCGCCGGACCGAGGCGGGGATCCTCCTCGAGCTCGGCTTCACCCCGCGCTACGAGGTCGCCGCCTCGATCCAGGTCGAGCCGGACATGTGCCTGAGGCGGAAATGCCCGCATTTCGCGTCCTGCTTCTACTATAAGGCCCGGGAGCGGGCGGAGGCGGCGGACCTCCTGGTGATGAACCATCACCTCTTCTTCGCCAACCTGGCGGTGAACGGGGCGGCCCTCCCGCCCTTCGAGGCGGTGGTCTTCGACGAGGCGCACTCCCTGGAGGAGGCGGCCACCTCCTTCCTGGGGGCCGAGGTCTCCCAGCACCGCATCCCCTCCCTCCTCAACCACCTCTACAGCGTCAAGACCGGGAAGGGTTTCCTCCCCGCCCGTCTCCGGGATTCCTTCCGGGCGGAATCGTGGGAGATCGCGTTCCGGGAAGCGCATGACCTCAACGAAGAATTTTTCTCCCGCCTCGAGGACGGCTGGAAGGGGAAAAAGACCGTCCGGATCCGGGAGCGGTTTTCCGCCGAGGCGATCACCCGGTCGCTCCTTGGCCTGATCGAACGGCTCAAGGAGGTGAAGAAGGCCTTCCCGGACGAAGAGGGGAAGGAGGAGTTCGGAGGATATCTCAACCGCGCGGGGGAGATCGTCTCCGACCTGGACGCGATCTCCAACCTGAAGCAGGAGGACTGGGTCTATTGGTTCGAACGGACCGGCGAGCGGCGGCGCCTCCGGCGGGCCCTGCACATGGCGCCGATGGAGGTGGGGGAGTTTCTCGGGGAAAAGCTCTGGGGAAACTACGCCCCGGCCATCCTCACCTCCGCCACGCTTTCCACCGGAGGGAGTTTCACCTACCTGCGCTCCCGCCTGGGCATCGAAGGCGGCCACGAGCTCATCCTGGCTTCCCCGTTCGACTATCGTCGCCGGGTCCTGCTCTACACCGATCCTAGGATCCCCGACCCCGGTCCGCGGACGCGGGAGGCCTACGAGACGCGCGTGATCGAGGAGATCGAGAAGATCGTCCGGGCGACCGAGGGGGGCGCCTTCGTCCTCTTCACCTCCTACCGCGTTCTCGACCGGGCCTACGAGGCCCTCGCCCCCCGCCTCTCCCGCTACCGCCTCTTTCGCCAGGGGGAGGGGGAGCGTTACAAGATCCTCGAGGAGTTCAAGTCCCATCCGGACTCGATCCTCTTCGGGACGACCTCCTTCTGGCAGGGCGTCGACGTCCCGGGCGCCAACCTGCGCTGCGTGATCATCGCCAAGCTCCCCTTCGGCGTCCCCGACGAGCCCGTCCTCCAGGCCCGGATCGAGCGGATCAAGGAAGCGGACGGCGACCCCTTCCACGAGTTCCAGGTCCCGGCGGCGATCATCATGCTCCGCCAGGGCTTCGGGCGGCTGATCCGCCACCGGAACGACTACGGGGTGGTTGCGATCCTCGATCCCCGGGTGAGGACCAAGGGGTACGGGCGGGCCTTCGTCTCCGCCCTCCCCCCCTGCCGGCTCTCCTCCGACCTCGGCGAGGTCGAAAGCTTCATGGCGGAGATGAGGAAGGGCGCAGTTCGGGACGGCAGGGACAAAATGGACGCTATGGACAAAGGGGGGAGTCGGGAGCGTCCATAATGCCCGCGGCCTCCGGCGCCCGGGCCTAGCGCCCGCCGGCGGTCGCGGCCTCGGTCTCGCCCAGGAGGAACGCCTTCAGCACCGCCATGTGCTGCATCCCGTTCTCCCCGGAGTCGCCCGGACGGACCGGAGGGACGGCGGAGAGGGGGGCAAAGGAGCGGCTGTCGAAGACGATCCCGTCCGGGTAAAACTGGCGGGTGGCGCCCACGAAGAGAGGGGTGTGCCGGCCATCGAGGAGGCGGTTCGGGATCACCCAGTCGTAGGGCTTGGCCCGGGAGGCGTTGGTGTTGACGTTCCTGCGCAGGTCCCGGGGGACGTGGGTGTCGGGGGCGAGGAAGGTCCTCAAGACGGCCAGCGCGGGATCGAGCCGGTGCTGGGCGTTCAGGTCTCCCCCGACCACCGTGTAAAAATCGGCGCGGAAGTGGCTCGCGGCATAGCCCTTGATCTGCTCCGCCTCCCGCCGTCTCCGCTCGGCGTCGCGCGCCTTGTCCCCGGCCTTCAGGTGCACGCTCAGAGCCTGGAGGTCGGTCTCCCCCGGCAGGTCGATCACCGCCCAGGCGAAGTCCCGGTTCGGGATGTTTTCGTCGTTCCACTCCCCGCAGGTCTGGATGGCGAAGCGGCTGACGATCCCGTTGGGGAGTCCGCCGTTCTCCGGTTCGCAATAAAAGTAGTAGCCCGTCCCGAAGGCGGCGTCGACGAAGGCGCGGCGGCTGGTCTGGACGTTGAACTCCTGGAGCAGGACGACATCGGGACGGAGGGCCTGGAAGATGCGGACCGCCTGGTCGCCGTAGACCTGGCCGGCGGTGGTCAGGTTGGCGGCCATGACGGTCACTACCTCGGCGCGGAGAGCCGGCTCCGCGCCGAGGAGGACCAACGCCGCGAGGAGGGCGGGGCTGACCGCGCCGAGTTTCATCGGGTGGCCGTTTCAACCGCCGGCCGACAGGGATAAAAGGGACGAGATGGACGCTAGGGACGGGCTGTCCATAGCGCCCATTTCGTCCCTATCGTCCATCACGCCTGCAAGCGGGCCGCGGCCTCGTCGATCGAGGCCGGGGACTCGACCGGGAAGCACCGCGCCTCCTTGTTGATCTGGCGCAGCAGGCCGGTGAGGACCTTGCCCGGACCCACCTCGACGAAGGTGGTGATCCCCGCCGCGAGCATGAACTGGATCGACTCGGTCCAGCGGACCGGGCCGTTGATCTGCTTGGCCAGGTTCTCCCGGATCTCCGGCGCCTTCGTCTCCGGGCGGGCGCTGATGTTGGCGACGACCGGGAGGGCGGCATCGGCGACCGCCGCCCGTTCCAGCTCGGGGCGGAACTTCTCCGCCACCGGGTCCATCAGGGAGGAGTGGAAGGGGGCGGAGACCGGGAGGGGGAGCGCCCGCTTGGCGCCCTTGGCCAGGGCGAGCTCGATCGCCCGGGCGATCCCCTCCTTCGTCCCCGAGATCGCGGTCTGGCCGGGGGAGTTGAAGTTCACCGCCTGGACCAGCCCCGCCGCGCTCGCCTCTCGGCAGAGGTCGATCACCTGCTCGGGCGCGAGGCCGACGATCGCGGCCATCGTCCCGCCGATCGTCTTGTTCGCCTCGTGCATCAGCGTCCCGCGGGTCCTCACCAGCCGGAGGGCCTGGGCGAAGGAGAGGGCCCCCGCCGCCGCCAGAGCGCTGTACTCGCCCAGGCTGTGGCCGGCGGCCATCTCGGCCTTGATCCCCTTGGCCTTGAGGAGCTCGGCGGCGATCAGGGAGACGGCGAGGATGGCGGGCTGGGTGTTGAGGGTCTGCTTCAGATCCTCCTCCGGCCCCTCCCGGCAGAGGCGGGAGAGGGAAAAGCCCAGCACGCCGTCGGCCTCGGCGAAGAGGTTCTTTCCGGCCTCGGTCTGGGCGAGGTCTTTGCCCATCCCCACGTATTGGGACCCCTGTCCGGGGAAGAGAAACGCGATCCTGCTCATGGCGCACCTCCTATTAACTGGTTGATGGGTTAAGGCGGGGATATCGGTTTGGGCGATGGGTTAGGTTGATGGTTGGCCGGCCCCGCCCGTCGCGCCGGCATTCGCCTCGCCCCCCGGGCGGTTCCCCGTTCCCGTCGAGCGGCCATTCTTCCCGCCGGATCCCGGCAGATGCTTCTGGAGCGTCTGGGCCCGCTGCATCAGATCCAGGAGCTGGTCCTCGATCTCGGCGGAGCTCCCCCCGCCGCGGGGGCGGGCCGCGTAGGCCTTCTGCAGCGCTTCGACCAGCTTCCCGGCGTGCTTCTGGATGATCTTAAGCACTTCCTCGCGCGAGGGGCGCTTGTTCTTGAGCCCGACCCGGGGGCCCTTGAAGTAGCCGAGCCGCTCCATCTCCTCCTCTTCTTCGGCGGATTCGGCGTCCCCTCCGTCCCCGGGTTCGGCCGAGGGGCGGAGGATCTCGAAGCGCGGGTCGGTCTCGATCCAGGAGCGGAGAACCTCCGGCGCAGGCGGGGGGTCCGCCAGCTCGGGCGGGATCTCCCGGCAGAGGCGCATGAGGGGGATGAAGAACTCCTCGAAGGAGAGGATGCGCTGCTCCACCCAGTCGAGGATGGCGGTGGGACGGGGATCGGGCATGACTAAATAAAAAAGTTACGCAGGGTTACGGTAGGTTACGCCAAGTTACGTAAGGTTGGGATGGGTTGCGCAAAGCTACTCCCTGTTCCGGGGCCGGGAGAGCGGCCCGCTCACTTCCGGGAGGCGAGGATCCCGATGGCCGCGATCGCGGTCTCGATCGCCTTCTCGGGGCCGATCCCGTGGACGACGGGCTTCCCCGCCCAGGTCTGGCCGATGATGGCGAGGATGGAGCCGACCCGGACCTTGCGGAGAGAGCCCACCACGAAGAGGGCCGACTCCTCCATCGAGGTGGCGATCACGTTCCCCCGCATCCAGGTCTTCCAGAGGTCCTGGTTGTGCTCGGCCTGGGCGCTGTAGCCTTCCTCCTCGGAATAGAAGGCGTCCTTGCAGTGGGTGATCCCCAGGTGATGGGGATAGCCGAGGCGGCGGGCGGCCTCGCGCAGGGCGAAGACCACGTCGGGATGGGCGACCGCGGGGTACTGGAGGGGGACGTACTGGCGGCTGGTCCCCTCTTCCCGGACGGCGGCGGTGGCGATGGCGAGATGGCCGAGGTCCACCTCCTTCTGGAGGGAGCCGGCCGTCCCCACCCGGATGAAGGTGTGGGCGCCCACCCGGACGAGCTCCTCGATCGCGATCGCGGCCGAGGGGCAGCCGATCCCGGTCGAGGTGACCGAGACCTTAAGCCCTCCCACCTTCCCGGTGAAGGTCCTGAACTCGCGGTTGAAGGCGATCTCCTTCGCGCCGTCGAAGTGCTTCGCGATCATCTCGGTGCGCTTGGGATCGCCGGGGAGGAGGACGTATTCGCCCACCTCGCCCTTGGCCACGCCGATATGGTATTCCTTCCCGCTCATGGGAGCCCCTTTCGTGGTTTCACCTAGAGGAATTGCCTGTTTTATAAATTATGGCATAGGCCGGCGGGAGAGACAATCGCAAAGAGCGATTCTTCATTTTTCCACCTTCGCTTTAAGCGAAGGTGGGAAAAATGAAGCCGAAGAGGGCGACGGCGTCGAGAAGGGCGAGGAGGGAGAGGAGGAAGCCGTAGACGGCTCGGCGCCGGCCTTCCGGGGCGATCTCCCTCCAGCCCAGGACGAAGAGGAGCGACCAGGCGGCGAGGGCCGGGAAGAGGTGGCGCCCCTGGACGGTGGAGATCTTCGGCTCCAACCCCCAGGAGAGGTAGTAGGCGAGAAGGGCGCAGGCGCCGGCGAAGAGGAGGAGGCCGACCGCCGCCCCGTCCGCCCGACCGTCCGCCGGGACCCTCCGCCGCCGGAAGGGACTGACGGCGAGACCGGCGGCGGCGGCGAGCGCGGCGGCCGCCGTGACCGCGTAATACCAGGGAGGGAGAGAGAAGCGGGCCCAGCCGAACTTCAGCCAGAAGGAGCGGAAGAGCTCGCGGTGAAAATGGGGGTAGGCGACCGCGGCCGCGGGGGAGGACCCCGCGCGCCAGGCGCTCCAGGTCCGGCCCAGGGAGGAGAGGCGGGCCATGATCACGGAGACCGCCCCCGGCGCCGCCCAGACCAGCGCGGAATAGAGGACGGCGAGGAGGGCGGTGGCGGCGGCGACGGCCGGCCAGCGTTTCTCCTCCCGGCGGCGGAGAGCCCCCAGGACGACGCCCGCCAGGAGGGGGGGGAGCACGATCAGCGAACGGTAGGTGGCGAGGACGGCGAGGATCAAGAGCGCGACCGCCGAGGCCAGGCGGGGGAGGGCGAGGCCGCGGCTCACGCAATCCAGGGCGGCGAGGAGGACGCCGGCGCAGAGGAGGTTGGCCAAAGCGTCGGGTCCGGCCGCGGTCGCCGCGAGCATGAACTGGGGGACGAAGGCGGCGGCCGCGGCCGCCGCGAAGGGGAAGACGGGATCGGCGGGGAGGAGGCGGCGGGCGGCGGCGTAGATGGCGGCGACGGTGCCGAGGGCGCAGAGGAGGGAGAGGGCCCGGAGGCAGTGGAGGCGGAGGACGAGCGGCTCTCCCCCGAGGAGGCGGAGGGGAAAGGAGGCGAGGAGATAATAGAGAAAGGGCTTGCGCCCGATCTGGGTGGGGACCTCCTGGAGGAGGGGGGCCGCGGAGAAGGAGGCGGGGAGAGGATCGGGCCGGGGGATTCCCTGGAACTCCCAGAAGCGGTGGCGGTCGAGCGAGGCGATGATCTCCTTCTGAAGGGGGTCCGCCGCGCGGGGAGAGCCAAGCGGTCCGCCCCGGGCCAGCCGGGCGGCGTATTCGAAATGGGTCGGCTCGTCGGGGTTGAGCCAGGGGGGGACGGCGGCGAGGTAGGCCGCCCCGCGCAAGGAGGTGAGGAGGAGGAGGACGAGGAGCGGACCGTAAGAGAGCCGGTTTACCGGGGAGTGAAGCCTATCCGCCGGGGAGGGAAGCCTATCCGTCGGAGATGAAAACCTATCCGCCGGGGAGGAATTCAACCCTCTCCCCTTTTTAGGGGAGAGGGAGGTCTTGGCGTCCGCATACCCCCCCTCGCCCTTGCCACTTCCCCGTGTTGGCTGGCGGCTTAACCCAGCCATGGCTTGAGATGATCCCGGAGTATATCTCCCACCGGCAGACTCCTGAACGCCGCCAACCGCTCCCGCTGCTTTTGGAGGACCGCCTCCCGCAGTTCGGAGTCATCGCAGAGGAGGGCGGCCATCTCGGCGATCTCCGGGAAGTTCTTTTCCCGGATCAGGACGCCGGCCCTATCGAGCGTGTCGGGGACGGCCGCCGCCGCGTAGGCCAGCACCGGGAGGCCGAAGCGCATCGCCTCCAGGAGCGGGAGGCAAAAGCCCTCATGCTCGCTCAGGCAGAGGAAGACCCGGCCCAGGCGGTAGTAGGCGAGCCATTCCGAGTGGGAGACATGGCCGGCGAAGACGACGTCCCGGAGGCCGAGCTCCCGGACGATCGAGCGGAGATACTCCGCGTAAGCTTCCTGGCCGGTCTCGTTCCCGACCAGGAAGAGGCGGGCGGCGGGCTTGATCAGCTTGTAGTAGTAGAAGGCCTTGAGCAAGTCCTCGAACTTCTTGTTGGGGGCGAGCCGGCCCACGAAGAGGAGGCTGTCGCGGGCGTCGCGCTGCTGGAGGAGGAGGGAGCGGCTGGGGGCGCCGTCGAGCGACGACCAGTCGAGGGTGAGGGGGACGATCCCGGTCCGGGGGAAGCCGGCCGAGACGAGCTCGGAGCGGTTGTATTCGGAGACGGCCAGGGCGAGCTCGGTCGCGCCCCGGAGTTCCTCCATCTCCCGCCGCCCCTCGCCGAGGAGGTGGGCGAGCTCGGGGCTGAAGACGGGGAAGAAGCGGGCGGGCGTGATGTTGTGGTAGATCATCACCCGGGTGTCGGGCACGCCGGCGTAGTAAAGGGAGGCCGGCGATCCGATCGAGAAGTGGTAGAGCAGGATGTTTCCCCCCCGGGAGAGAGCGGCGTGCTCGGCGAAGGGGCGGCAGAGGTGGCGGACCTTGGGCTCGATGGCGTTGGGAGCGACGAAGATCTCCGAAGGGTGCCCCCAGGAACGGATGATCCTCTGCAGTTCCCGGGCGTAGTTGGAGATGGCGTCGCCGAAGGTGAAGCCGGCCAATAACTGGTGTATCCCGATCACGGGTCGATCCCCTGGGGTGGAAAATTACAACTTACAAACAACAAATTCCAAGCAAATACAAACCGCAAACAACAAATTACAAACAGCTCGGCCACCAGCCCGTCATGATCGGTCGTCGATTTTAACGATCATTGAGCTCAAAATATTTCGGAGCTCGATAGATTCGCGAGATATAGCGTCGATCTCGGCCCTGAATCCCATATTGGCTTCCAGGATCAAATCGAGCCAATAGCTCGACTCCTTGGCTTCTTTTCTGCTGATCCGCAGTCTGTGGAGTGAATCCTTTTTGCTCAAAGCTTCGTTGGCTTCCCGATAATTCGCTCCGACCGAACACGCCGAGCGCATGATCTGTTTGGTCAACTCGATGTTGATAGTCGAAACGGGCAGCTTCTTGCAGAGACGGATGACCGATTTCGAGAATTCAAGAGTCCTTTGCTCGAAGTCGTAGATCTTGTTGCAACCTTCAGTCATCGCTTGGTCTTGCGGGAAGATGTTTGGAATTTGGGGATTGTATTTTGCTTGGAATTTGTTGTTTGTGAGTTGTGATTTTTCGGTTGGCGACCGCGTGGAACCCTTCTTCCAGGCGCCCCAGCACCGTCTCCCAGGAGAAATTCTGCCGGACGTACTCCCGCCCGTTCGCGCCCAGGCGGTCCGCCTCGGCGGGATGGTCGAGGAGGTAGAGGAGGCACTCCTCGAACTCGTAGTAGTCCCGGAAGAAGAGCCCGCCGTTCGACTTGAGGCAGTGGTCCACGGTCACCGGGCAGAAGGCGTTGACCAGGCCCGGTCGCCCGGCCAGCCACGACTCCAAAAGGACGATCGAGAAGGACTCGTTGACGGAGGGCTGGCAGAAGGCGAGCGCGCCGGCGTAGCCGTTCCACTTCTCCTCCTCGGGAAGGTAGCCGAGGTCGACCAGGCGCGCCGTCTCCTCCCGCCGGATCCCGACCTCGCCCGTCCCCATCAGGACGAGCCCGAGTTCGCGCCCGCCGTAGCGGCGGAAGTGGCGGAAGTACTCGACCAGGCGGGGCGTGGACTTTCCCCCCTCCCGCCGCCCGGCGTAGAGAAGGTAGGGGAAATCGATCCCGTGCTTCCGGCGGAACTCCTCCGGAGCCATCCGCGGCGGCCCGGCGATCCCCATCCCGACCACGCGGGCCTTGGCCGGGTCGAGGGGCATGATCCGGCGGGCGAGCGCCAGCTCCGCCGCGCTGTTGAAGAAGACGGCGGCGGCGGAGAGGAAGAGGTCGCGGATGATCCTGAGGTAGGCGTAAGGCTCGTCGTGGAGGCAGGGAACGAGGACCGCCTTCTCCGGGACCAGGCGGAGGCCGTTGTAGGTGACGCCGAAGAGATAGGGGGCGAAGACGAAGGCGTCGAAGTCATCCGCGCGCGCCCGGATGTAGGCGCAGAGCGCGTCGCTCTGGGCCCCGGCGTTGATCCAAGCCTCCTCCTCCGCGCGGCCGAGGACCCGCCCGGCGTTGATCCGGTCCTGGAGGGCGAGCTGGAGGGGGCGGTCGCGGCGGTCGATGGGGAAGCGGCGGACGGTGACGCCGTTGACCGTCTCCACCCCCGGCGGGTATTCGTTGTCCCAGGCGATGTGGTCCCGGGCGCAGGTGGTCAGGACCTCGGAGCGGTGCCCCCGCCCGGCCATCCGCTCGGCCCAGGACTGGATGAGCACCTCCGCCCCCCCGGCCGACCGCGGGGTGTAGCGGGGAGAAACATAGGCGATGCGGAGGCGGGGAGAGAGTGGTTTCATCGTTCCGGAAGATTTCGGCGAGACCGCTGGTTGAGGACTGTCGGTGGCAAGTGAACAGTAATCAGTGAACAGTAAACAGCGATCATGGCCATCGGTCACTGATCACTGTTTACTGATCACTGTTTACTTCTTTTGCAGGGCTTCGATCTTTCCCTCCAGGACAGAGATCTTGTGCTCGAACTTGCGGTTGAGGCCGCTGGCGATGGCGGCCAGCTTGAGGTTGAAATCCTTCTGCTGGGAGAAGAGACGGTAGGTGTAGAACTTGAGGAGCTTCCAGATGATCTTCTTGAGCCAGACCGCCGGTTCGCCCAGGCATCGGCTCTTGGCTATGATGGGGAAGTCGCCCAGGTCCACGTTGGCCGCCGCCCAGATGTTCCTCAAATAGAAGTCGCAGTGGGCGTCGTCGTTGGCGTTGGAGTCCACCTCCACCGCCCGCAGGGAGGATAGGTTGTAGCGCTGGTAAACGCCTTCGGCGCGCTTCTGGTCGACCCGGGCCCGGATCTCCTCGACCACCTTTTTGACGTCAACGCCGGGAGTGTCGATCTGGAAGGTATCGCTCATGTTCGCTTCTCCAGCCTTGAGCGGGAGGCGGGCGGAGGCTCAAGGGCTCGCAGGTTCAAGGGTTCAGGGGTTCAACGGCGGGACCCGGCCGCTCGCGTCCCGGCCCCCCGTTCCCCCAGTCCCATTCCACCGGTATCCCCGCGATCCCGACGCCGCGCTGGGAGGAAAGCACGGAGAAGGAGTAGAAGTACTCCTGGCGGTGGTAGCTGGTCAAGTGGTCCTGGGAGTGGAGGGAAAGGGAGAGGAGATAGCGGCCGGGGAGGAGGGGGAGGGAGCGGAAGCGGAGGCGGACGCGGCCCGGGCCCTCGATGAAGGGCCGGTGGACGTCGGCCATCTGGGTGTTGGAGCCCAAGACCAGGGTGTAATCCTCGGTGTGGAGGGAGAAGCCGAAGACGGGATCCTCGATCCGCGACCGGGCGCGGTAGTCGATGGCGACCACCGCCTCCTCCTCGGGGCGGAAGGCGGCCTTCGTCCGCCCCGCCGCGTCCGTCAGCTCGACCCGGGCGATCTCCGCCTCCCGGCTCCCCCACTCGCGGCTGATCCCCGGCGACGCCGCGGAGCTCTGGGCGGATTGCACCCGGTCCACGTAGCCGTCCACCACGTCCCCCGCCGCCCCTTCCGCCGCGATCCGCCCCCCCTCGAGGTGGATGGCGCGTCGGCAGAACCGGCGGATGGTGTTCATGTCGTGGGAGACGACGACGATGGTCTTCCCCGCCTCCTTGAACTCCTGGATCCGCCGCCCGCTCTTCTTCTGGAATGCCTCGTCGCCGACCGCCAGCACTTCGTCGAGGATGAGGACCTCCGGGTCCACCTCCACGGCGACCGAGAAGCCCAATCGGACGATCATCCCCGAGGAGTAGAACTTGATCGGGGTTTCGATGAAGCGGCCGAGGCCGGAGAATTCGACGATGGCGTCGAACTTCCTCTCCACCGTCGCCCGCGGGATCCCCATGATCGAGGCGTTCAGAAAGATGTTCTCGCGCCCGGTGAGGTCGGGGTGGAAGCCCGCCCCCAGCTCGAGGAGGCTGGCCACCGTGCCGCGGACCCGGATCGCCCCGGTGGTGGGAACCATGGTCTGAGCCAGGATGGAGAGGAGAGTGGTCTTCCCGGAGCCGTTGGGGCCGATCACGCCGAGGACCTCGCCCCGGGGGACGGCGAAGCTCAAGTCCCGCAGGGCCCAGAAGTCTTCCCGGGACTCCCGGCGCAGGATCCGGTCGATGACCGTGGCCTTGAGGGTCTGGCCCCGGACCCGGCGGAGCTTGAACTTCTTTCCGAGCCTGTCGACCTCAATCGCGTTCATGGGTCATGATGCCACTAAGGCACAAAGGCACGAAGGGGCGCTAAGCTATAAAACAACACGTTTGATTCCTTGCCTGATCAGCTCGACATTGAAGTTGATGAGAAAACCCATTCTTCTACCGGTCAGTCGCAAATGGCTGAGAAGTTGGGCCATCCAGACGGGATTGGGAGACTCTGCTGCTTTCAGCTCGCATATGATTAAATCCTCGACCAGGACGTCCAACCGAAGCTCTTCGTCGAAAATCATTCCATCGTACTTGATCGGAACGTCTATCTGGCGTTTGTAGCGTAGGCCCCGCTTGGAAAGCTCATGGCACAAACACGCTTCATACACTTTTTCGAGAAGTCCCGGTCCTAGCTTCTTGTGGACCGTATAAGCCGCATCAACAATGAGTTTGGCGATTCTTTCCTCCTCGGCGGATAGCGGTTTAAACTCTTTCGTCATTCTTGGTGCCTTCGTGCCTTTGTGGCATATACATTTTTACATCTCGTCGGCGAAGAAGGGCTCCTTCTTCAGGAAGACCGCCGTCCCCACAACGAGGATGATCGGGGCGAGGGAGACCGAGACGTAGAAGGCGATGCCGCCGGGCAGCGGGCTGCCCAGAAAGAGGCGCCGGTAGAGCGTGACCAGGGAAGCCATCGGATTCAGGAGGTAGAGGTTGAAGAGGGCGGGCCCGGCCCGGCTCTCGACCATCTGGATCGTGTACATGACCGGGGTGAGGAAGAACCAGGCGAGGAGCCCGACCGAGATGATGTGCTCGACGTCGCGGAAGTAGACGTTGAGGGCCGAGAAGACGCAGGCGAGGCCCAGGATCAGGGCGATCTGGAGGGCGACGACCAGGGGGAGGAGGAGGAGGGCCCAGTCGATCCTGAGCGGGTAGGCGGGGTTGAAGACCCCGGCGTAGAGGACGAGGAAGACCGCGAGGACGACCAGGGAGAGGAGGAAGTTGACGAGGTTGGCGAGGACCATCGAGAGGGGGAAGGTGAGCTTGGGGAAGGAGGTCCGCTTGATCAGGGAGGGGGAGCCGGTGATGGCGTGGATCGAGTCGTTAATGCACATCGTGAAGAACTGCCAGACCAGGATCCCGACCAGGAGCTCGGGGAGGTCGATCCCGGTCCTCAGGAGCGTGACGAAGACGAAGTAGATGAGCATCATCAGGAGGGGGTTGAGCATCGTCCAGACGAAGCCCAGGGCGGACCCCTTGTAGCGGATCCTTAGGTTCCGGAGGACCAGGTTCCGGATCAGGTCCTTCCATTTCCAGGTCGAGATCAGGCGTTGCAGCATGGCGAGCGTTCTCCCGGATGGCGGATTATACAACAATCCCGTAGAATAGGGGACGGAGTTGAATCCGCGCCCGAGGAGGAGGACCGATGAACTACAAGAAAGTCGCCATGGCCCACGACAAGAAGATCGCCCTGGTCGCCCACGACAACAAGAAGAAGGACCTGGTGGAGTGGGCCTCCTTCAACCGCGATCTCCTCGCCCATCACAAGGTTTTCGCCACCGGGACGACCGGCGAGATCCTGGAGAAGGAGTTGGGTTTCCCGATCACCAAGCTCCAGAGCGGTCCTTTGGGGGGCGACCAGCAGATCGGCTCCCGGATCGCCTCCGGGGAGATCGACTTCATGATCTTTTTCTGGGACCCGCTCGAGCCCCTCCCCCACGACCCCGACGTCAAGGCCCTCCTGCGCCTGGCGGTGGTCTGGAACATCCCGATCGCCTGCGACCGCGCCTCCGCCGACTTCATGATCTCCTCGCCCCTGATGGACGGGAAATACGACCGCCTGGTCCCCGACTACGAGGAGTACCGCCACCGCAAGATCGAGTAGCCCCGTGAGCGACTGCCGCTGCCTCCATCCCCCCTTCGCGAGTCGCGATTTCGAGTCCCTCCCGGTCGGCGTCGACGAAGCCGGCGGGCGCTTCGCCGAAGTGACGATCGAGACCTGCCGGTCCTGCGGCCGCCGCTGGCTCCGCTACCTGATCGAGTACGAGGCCTTTCCGAAGTCCGGCCGCTGGTACCGTGGTCTCGTCACGGTCGAGGACGCCCGGACGGTCACCGCGGGGACAGCTCTCCAGACGCTGGCGCAACTGGAATGGCGTTTCGCTGGAGGAAGCTTCTTCCAGTCGACGGGATTCCGGACCTCGGCCCCCGTTCGCGTCGATCCCTGAGTCGAACCGACCAGCCATGGCCTTCTCGGTCCGCATCATCGGCCAACCGGAGGATCCTTCCGCCTCGGTCTTTCGGATGGAGCCGCCCTGGTGGCCGGAGAAGGAGCTTCGCGATGATCACCGCTTCCAGAAAGTGGAAACGGGCGGCTATCTCGACTATTCCGCCGACCTCTCCCTGGCCGCCGCCCGCGCCCTCCACGAGCGTTTCAAGCCGCGCGCCGGCCGGGGAGCCTTCGCGGGGGCGGACTGGCAGAAGATCATCCGGCCGATGCTGGAGGAGCTCGACCGCGTTTTTGATCCACGCGCTGGCGATTTTTCCGGCTTCCGTGTGGTTGTTTTTGAGTGGGAATCGGGTTTATTGTTCTAGTCCGGCCGCCCATCTGGGACAAACCTGTCCGATCGGACAGGTTTGTCCCAATTTGAGCATGGTTTTTATTTGGAGGGGGAGCATCCGTTCCCCGACTGGATTCAGACAAACCTGGTCCGATCGGACAGGGGTTGTCTGAATATCCGGGAAGCCACCCGCACGAAACGGCAGAGAACCAATTCCACCGTATTTCTTCGTGTCTTGGTGTCTTTGTGGCATAATCATCACGCGGGCAAAAGGCCCGCGTTAATTTTAGAGATCGGTCGCTCACCAGAGGAGGCATCGCATGAGGTTTCCGCGCAGCTCGGGGATCCTGCTCCACGTCACCTCTCTGCCCGGCCCCGGCCCGATCGGGGACCTGGGGGAGGAGGGCTACCGCTTCGTCGACTTCCTCGAGGAGTCCGGCCAGGCCCTCTGGGAGATCCTCCCCTTGAGCCCCTTGGGCTACGGCAACTCGCCCTACTCCAGCCCCTCGGCCTTCGCCGTCAACCCGCTCCTCCTCTCGATGGAGGCGCTGGAGAAGGACGGCTGGCTTTCGCGCAACGACCTCCCGGCGCGCGCCTCCGCCTCCGCCGTGGACTTCTCCTCCGCCCACGCCCTCGCCCGCGCCGCGGTCGATCTCGCCTGGAAGTCCTTTCAGTCGCGGCGGGGGAAGGACGGGAAGGCCTTCGAGGAGTTCCGCCGCCGCCACGCCTACTGGATCGAGGACTACGCCCTCTTCGTCGCCTTGAAGGAGAACTTCCGGGGCCTCCCCTGGTACAAATGGCCCCCCGAGCTCGTCGCCCGCGAGGATGGCGCGCTGAAGCGCTGGCGGGGAACGCTCTCCGAGGCCGTGGCCAAGGTCGCCTTCGGCCAGTTCCTCTTCTTCGGGCAGTGGGAGAGGCTCCGGAAGTACGCCAACCTCAAGGGGATCAAGATCGTCGGCGACATCCCGATCTTCGTCAACCACGACTCCGCCGACGCCTGGGCCTATCGCGACTACTTCTTCCTCGACAAAAAGGACGGCTCTCGGCTCGCCCTCTCCGGCGTCCCCCCCGACCAGTTCTCCAGCGCCTCCCAGATCTGGGGGAACCCCCTCTACGACTGGGAAGCCCAGGCCCGGGACAATTTCTCCTGGTGGACGCGCCGGTTGGGCGCCATGCTCGACCTGGTGGACGTGATCCGGGTCGACCACTTCACCGGCTTTAGGGCCTGCTGGCACGTCCCGCTCCACGCCAAGACCTCGGCCGAGGGGAAGTGGGTGGACGGGCCGGGGAAGCGGCTCTTCGACGCCGCGGCCTCCGAGCTGGGGGAGCTTCCGATCATCGCCGAGGACCTGGGACCGATCCCGCACCTGGTCGATCCGCTTCTCCTCGAGACCGGCTTCCCCTGCACGCGGGTCATCCACTACGCCTTCGACAGCGACGAAAAGAACCCCCACCTCCCGGAGAACTACCCGGCCAACTGCGCCGCCTACACCGGGACCCACGACAACGACACCACCATCGGGTGGTTCGCGAACTCCCCGCAGTGGAAGCGGGAGAAGCTTTTGCGCTACCTCAAGAGCGACGGGGCGGAGATCAACTGGAAGCTGATGCGGGTTGTTTCCGCCTCGGTTGCCGACCTCGCGATCCTTCCCCTCCAGGACCCGCTCGCTTTGGGTTCCGAGGCGCGGATGAACCAGCCGGGCGTCTCCGGGCGCCAGTGGTCCTGGCGCTACGGAAAGGGGATGCTGACGGCGAAGATCGCCAAAAGGCTCGCCGATCTGACCGCGGACACCGGGAGATGAAGGAACTGCAGGATCGTCCTTGGCCCGCGGATGCGGGCCAAGGACTTGCGGGATCGCCCCGCGCTCGCCTGGGCGAGCGCGGGACTTGCAGGATCGTCCTTGGCCCGCATATGCGGGCCAAGGACTTGTAGTATCGCTAACGCTTGCAGTATCGCTGACGCTTGCGGGATCGCCTTGGCCTACTTTTGATTTTCTCCTTCCCATCGGGAAGGAGAAAATCAACGGGCGATCTCGAACGAGATCGGCACCCGGAGTTCCAGCGCGTCGCCAGAGAATCGGTCGGGGATGGGCGGAAACGGGGCCGCCCGGTCCACCGTCGCCCGGGCCTGGGCGTCCAGGAGGGGGGAATGGGAGCTTTGCACGATCCGCACGCCGGAGACGGTCCCGTCGCGGCCGAGCCGGAAGGCCACCACGGCCGTCCCCCGGCTCCCCTCGTTGAGCGCTTCGGCCGGGAACGACTTCAGCTCGGAGATACGGCGCCGGACGAGGGAGAGATACTCGTCCGCCCCGCCCGCGTTTTGCGCCGCCCGCCCGTCCTCCCCGCGCGCGGGCCGGGCGGCCTCCCGGGCTTCCCGCTCCGGCCGCGCCGGGCGGGGATCTTCGGAGACGGTGATGACGTCCGGCCGGCTGTCCCGGGGGAGGGACGGTGCCTCCGCTGACGCTTCCGCCGCCCGGCGCTCTTCCGGCTCTTCGGCTCGGCGGGGCGGCTTCTCGGGGGGGGCGGCCGGGAGGGCGGCCGCGCTGGAGGGGAGGGGGGAGTCCATCCCCCGGACCGATCCGATGGTGAAGGCGACGCTTTCCGCGCCGCCCGTTCCCCCGGGAGGAGAAACGAGGGCCACGCCCGCCGTCAGGGCGGCGGCATGGGCCAGGCAGGAGAGGAGGAGCGCCGCGATCATCTCCGCGCGCCCCTTGACCCATCTTCTCATGCGTCCCTCCCGGGTCCGCCCGGAACGGCCCGGCGGGGCGGTTGCGCCCCTTCCCGGCCTGCGGTACACTGTGAAACGATGAAAATCAGGCTGCGGGCGAGCATCGTCAACGCGCGCGACGAAGGCTTCATGGGCATCGGCCTGGTCTGGCTCCTCCGCCGCATCGGCCAATTCCATTCGATCCATCGGGCCGCGGCGGACATGAAACTCTCCTACGTCAAGGCCTTGAAAATCCTCAACCGCCTCGAAGACAATCTCGGGCGCCCGGTCGTCATCCGCTCGCGGGGCGGACGCGCGGGCGGCGGGGCGGAGCTCACCCCCTTCGCCGAGCATTATATAGAGGAATACGAGCGCTTCCTCTCGGAACTCACCGCCTACGCCGAGAAGAAGTTCCGCGCCTGTCGCCGCCTCTCCCGCTCCTGACCCCGGCCTTCGCCTCCCCGGCCGGGGAAGCCGCTTCCGACCAAGATAAATATTCCTGTTGACGGCTACGATATATATTCGTATATACAACGCGTTTTTGCAATGGGAAAACGCGCCCCCGCCCGGCCGGGCGGGCGGAGCGGCCCGAAAAAAGGAGGAGCGACATGATGCGCAGAGCGTGCTCGACGGTGTGCGCGGCCCTGTTTTTGCTGGCGGCGAGTTCGTTATCCCCCCACGCGGCCTGGTGCCAGGCGGAAGCTCCCGGCGCGGCGCCGGCCGCGTCATCCCCGCCGGTCGCCGCCGGCTCCGCCTCCCGGCTCCTGCCGGAGGGGGCGCCGGCCGGATTCCGGGACAGCGATTTCACTCCCTATACCCTTGGCGAGATCGTCGTCTCCGGCCAGACGCAGGCGAACGAGGTCGCGCTCTATGACGAGGTGTCGGCGGAGCAGATCGCGGCCACCAACAGCCGGACCGCGGCCGAGGCGCTCCGCTATACCACGGGCGTGACCGTGCTCCAGGGGTACAAGAACGAGCCGAACGTGTCCATCCACGGCCTGGCCCAGCAGAAGGTCCTGGTGCTCATCGACGGGGTTCCCTATTACGAGACCAACTACGGGAAGCTCAACCTCCACCAGATCCCGGCGGACATCATCGCCAAGATCGAGGTGATCAAGGGCGCGCCCTCCGTCATGTACGGCCCGAACGCGGAGGCCGGGGTGGTCAACATCGTCACCAAGCAGGCGGGGAAATCCTTCAGCGTGTCCGGGAAGGCGGAGGGGGGAGAGAAGAACTACAACCGGGAATCCTTGTCCCTGGGCGGGGAGGCCGACATCTTCAAGTACTGGATCAGCTACACCCACAGCGGCGCCGACGCCTGGAAGCTCTCCGACGATTTCGAGCCGAGCGAGGGCGCGATCGTCAGCAAACCGGGCGGAACCCGCCGGGCCGTGATCGAGGACGGGGGCTACCGCAACAACTCGAGCTCCCGGTCCGACAGCCTCTGGGGGAAGCTCGGGGTGGCCGCGGACGAGGACACCGAGTGCTTCCTCAACGCCTATTGGATCCAGTCGCGGTGGGATATCCCGCCTTCGGTGACGAGCGTCAACATCTTCACCACCCGGCCCTGCTTCTCCCAGTTCGCCCGTTTCAACCAATACGACGACTGGGGGGTCGACCTGAACGCCAAGCACGGGATCACCGACGACTTCCGGCTGCGGGACACCGCTTTCTACCATAACCACCAGGACGCCTACGATTCGTACTCGGACGAGCACTACACCGCTAAGATCGCGCGGAGCGAGTACCGGGATTACGCGGCGGGCAACAGCCTCTTCGCGGAATACGACGTCGCGGATTGGGACGTCTTCCGCCTTGCCCTGCATTACAAGATCGATTCGCACCGGGAGCGCGACGACACCTACCTCCCGTTCGCCGAGTCGCGCTCGGACACCGGCTCGGTCGCGGCCGAGGACGAGCTCACGCCGGTCAAAAACCTCACCCTGCTCGTCGGGACGGGCTGGGACTGGTTCGACGTCATCCGGGCCCAGAAAAACCTGACGAACTCCAGCGGGGATTACGTCGGGGAGAAGGACCTGGAAAAACCCGGCTTGAAAGACCTGTTGACGCCGATGGCGGGGGCGGAATACAAATTTGAGGATTCGACCCGGCTCTTCGCCTCGGTGGCGAGGAAGGGGCGGTTCCCCACCCTCCAGCAGCTCTACTCGAGCAAGGGCGGGAACACCGATCTGGAGCCGGAGACCAGCGTCAACACCACGGTCGGGGCGTCCCGCTCCTTCTTCGACGACGTCTTCTGGCTGGAGGCCGCGTATTTCAACCATTACATCGACGACTGGATCAGCCGCGACGGGCCGAGCCCCTTGAACCAGTACCAGAACTACGGGAAGGTCGTGATGAACGGCCTCGAGGTCAACGCCGAGCTCAAGCCGCTCCGGGAGCTGGCCTTGAGCCTCGGCTACACCTTCAACCACGCGCGCGACCAGAGCCCGGACCACGCCTCCGACTACGTGCTGGACACCCCCGAGCACACGCTCGATCTCAAAGCCCGCTACACCGTTCCCGATCTCGAGACCAGGATCGACGTCGCCCAGCAGTTCACCAGCAAGATCTACTCGCAGCTCCCCACCGCGCAGAACCCCACGCTTGAAACGCAAGAGGTGGACGGCTATTCCCTCGGCAACGCTAAGCTCACCCAGCCGCTTACCGCCTTCTTCGACGTCTACGTCTCGTGCGACAATATCTGGGACACCGACTACGAGACCGTGTACGGTTTCCCCCAGCGGGGGAGAACCTTCATCTTCGGCGTAGACGGCAAATACTGAGCGCCGTCGCGCGGCGGAACGACCTCATGCTACTCCGGGTGCGCGACCTCAAGTTTCGATACGCCTCGGCGAAAGACTTCGTCATCCAGGGGGTGAGCTTCGACCTCGCGGCGGGGGAGTGCGCGGCGATTACGGGGCCCAACGGGAGCGGGAAGAGCACGCTGGTGGCGATCCTGGCCGGGATCATCCCGGGGTTCGTCGCGGGGGAACTGTCCGGCGTGATCGCCGGAGAGGGCGCGGCGGCCAAACCCGCCGTCATCCTGCAGAACCCCGACGCGCAGATCCTCTGCGACAGCGTGGAGGAAGAGCTCTCCTTCTTTCTCACCTATACCAGCCGCCGGCGCCCGGCCGCCATCCCCCCGGACGTCGCCGCCGCCGCCGGGATCGGCGATCTGCTCCCCAGGAAGGTCTACCATCTCTCCTACGGGGAAAAGCAGCGGTTGATCGCGGCCTGCGCCTTGTGGTGCGGGGGGGAGCGGCTGGTGCTGCTTGACGAGCCGTCGGCCCATCTCGACGACGACGGCGCGGAACGCTTGGCGCGCCTGATCCGGCAGCAAAAGGCGGCCCGCGCGGCCGTGCTCCTCGTCGGCCACGACTGCGCGCGGCTGGAGGGATTGGTCGACCGCTGGTACGCCCTCGCCGCCGGCGGGCTCTCCGAGTCCCGGGCCGCCCCCCCCCGTCTCCCCCCGCCGGCCAAGCCGCCGGGGGGCGCGGCGGGGGGAGCGCCGCGGCTCTGCGCCGTCCGCGACCTGGCCGGAGAGGGGGAGGAGGGGGAGGAGATCTTCTCCGGCTTCAGCTGCGAGATTGAGCGGGGCAAGATCTACGGCCTCGCCGGGCCGAACGGCTCCGGGAAAAGCTCGGTCGTGAAAATCCTCTGCGGCGCGGAGCGCGCCGCGGGCGGGAGCGTCCGCTTCGACGGCCTGGACGCGGATTTGGCCGAGCTCCGGGAGCGCGTCCAGCTGGTGGGGCAGAACCCCTTCCACCAGCTGCTCTACCAGTCCGTCGGCGGGAACCTCGCCGCGGCGAACTCCCGGGCGAGAAAGCCGCCGGCGATCAGCCTGGAGCGGGGAGTCCGCCTGCTCAACCTCAAGCCCCTCCTGGGCCGGGATGTCGGAACGCTGAGCTTCGGCGAGGCGCAAAGAGTCGCGCTCCTCGGAGCGGCGTTGCAGGCGCCGGAGCTCCTGATCGTCGACGAGATGTTCGCCGCCCTGGACGGCCCCGGCCTGGCCGCGGCCGGGGAGCTCCTCTCTGCTCTCCGGGAGGCGGGAGGGAGCGCCCTCCTCGTCTCCCACCTCGAGTCCGAGCTCGCGGGATTGGCCGAAGAAACCTTCTTCCTGAAAGCGACGGGCCATGCCTAGCGCGCAGAGGACCAGGGTGATCGTCTTCACGACCGTCTTCGGCGTTCTCTGGGGCGTCGTCGAGACCATCCTGGGCAGCTATCTGCACCTGTTCCGGGTGCCGTTCACCGGTTCCGTGCTGGCGGCGATCGGAGCCGTCATCATGTGCACCGAGCGGCTTTACACGCCGGTCTTCGGCGCCACCCTTACCACCGGGGTCATCGCCGCCGCGCTGAAATGCTTCTCGGTGGGAACGGTGCGGCTCTCCCCGGCGATCGCCATCAGCGTGGAGGCCCTGGTGGCCGAGATCATCCTCAGCGCGCTGGGCACGGGTCGGATGGCCCTCTTCCTCGCCAGCCTGGCTTGCTGCCTGGAGGGAATGCCCCACGTGGTCATTGCGCAGTGGCTCACCTACGGGCAGGGGATCATCCCCGCCTATCTGAAGATCATCGGGAAATTCCAAAGCTCGCTGGGGCTGGGGGAGAACCTGTGGTGGCAGGCGCTCCTCCTCTGGGCCGCGGTCCACGTGGCGATCGGGATCGCCGCCGGGCTCGGCGCGGTCGCCGTCAAGGCCTACCTCCGCCGGGAATGAAACGAACCTCCCTTCTCCTCGCTTGCTTCTGCTTCGCCGTGTCGCTCGCGGCCGGCCGAGCGCCCGTGCGCGTCGCCGCGGGCGGCCTCCTCCTGCTGATCGCGGCCCTCCGCGACCGGGCCGCGCTCACGGCCTTCGGCTCCTACCGGATCTGGATCTTCCCCGTCCTGTTCATCGCGCTCTCCCCCTTCGTCTTCGGAGAACCGCGGCTCGCCGTCGGGAGGCTGACCTATTCCCTCGATCAACTCCGCAGCGGGGCGAGGTTCCTGTTCCACGCCTACTGCTTCGTCGTCTTCGGCGCGTTCCTCTCCAGGTCTCTTTCCCTGCAGGCGACGGTGCGGATCGCGGAACGCCTCGGGCTGGCGCAGCCCGGGCTGAGGATCGCCCTCGGCGGGGCCGCGGCGAAGATCTTAAGCCGCATGGTCCGGGAAACCTACGGGACCTACCGGATGGCGAGGCCCTCCTTCCTCGCCGCCGCCCGCGAATCCCCGATCCTCCTGGGGGCGATCGCCCGGAACACCGCCCTGGTCGCGGAGCGGATATCGATCCTCTTCTACATCCGGGACATCCGGGTCGGACCGCCCGGGGAGGCGCAGCGCGCCTCCGGGAGCGGTTCGGGGAAACCGGAGATCGGGGGCGTCCCGTGAAGAACGACGAGATCCTCGCCGCGATCGGGGACAGCATCGGCGGGAATCCGGCGCTCGAAGATCTGCAGGTCTTCTCGCGCTGGGTCGTCGCGAAATCCCGTCGCTGGGCCTTCGCCCACCACCTTCCGGGGATGCCGGGCCTGGATCGTCCGGGGCGCCGGGATATCCGCCGGGAAGGCCTGCTCGGGAAACCGGTCAAGCGGATCGTCCCCCGCCTCCTCCGGAGCGGGGACGCCCTCGGGATCGCGGCCGGGATGGCCTGTCTCAACAGCGCGCTTCCCGTTCCGGAGGGGGCCTTTGCGGCCAACGCCTTCGCCCTGTTCCGGGCGCGGGCGCGGCGCTTCAGGACGTGCTTCATCGGGCACTTCCCGGACGCCGAGCGGTGGCGGGAGCGGGGATATCCGGTCGCCATCATCGAGCTCTTCCCGGAGCCCGGGGACATCCACTGGGAGCGGTCCCGGCGCGTCCTCAACGCGGCGGAGATCGTTTTTATCACCGGCCTGACCCTGGTCAACGGCACCTTCCCGGAAGTGGTCCGGCGCACTCCGAACGCGCGCCATCGGATCCTGGTGGGGCCCACCGTTCCGCTCTCTCCGCTCCTCTTCCGGTACGGCGTTGATCTGGTCGGCTCCACGATCATTCTGGACGTTTCCCGGGCGCTGGATTATTTTCGGCGGGGAGAGGGCCACTACGTTTTCAAGCCGGCCGGAGTCGTCCAGCGGATCTGCCTGGCCCCCGCGCCGGAGCGAGCGCATCGCGGCCGGGAAACGCCCCCGGCGCGCAAGGAGGTGCAACCGTGTGGCTGAGCAAACTCGCGGAATGGAAAAGGGAGGGGATGGCCTGCGCCCTGCTGACCGTCATCGAGGCCCTGGGGTCGACCCCGCGCTCCGCCGGGTCGAAGATGGCGGTCAATGACCGCGGCGAGACCGCGGGCTCCATCGGCGGCGGACCGGTCGAGCACATCAGCCTGGAAGAGGCGCGCCGGGCCATCAAGGACCAGAAGTGCCGGATGCTGAATTTCGCCCTGAACGGGGACGAGTGGCAGGCGACGGCGGACCGGAAGATGCAAGCCCTGTGCGGGGGAAGCATGGCGGTCTTCATCGAGCCGATCCTGCCCCGGAACGAGGTGGTCATTTTCGGGGCGGGGCATATCGGCGAAAAGCTCGGGGGATTCTGCGCGCTGCTGGACATCCCCTACCGGGTTTACGACAACCGCCGGGAGTTTCTCGGCGCCGAGCGGTTCCCCGGCGCGCGGGAACTCATCCACGCCGAATACGGCGCCCTGACCGAGCGGGCCGGGGTTTCGGCGATGAGCTATTGCGTCATCCTGACCCACGGGCACGCCCACGACGAAGAATGCCTCGAGCAATTGCTGAAGATCAAGGACGTGCCCTACGTCGGCATGATCGGAAGTGCGGAAAAGGTCAAGGTGCTGATCGACAACATCGTTTCCCGCGGCGTCCGGGTCGACGGCCGGCTCTACAGCCCGGTCGGCCTCGGGATCGGGCGCAACCTCCCCGGGGAGATCGCCCTCTCCATCATCGCGGAGATCATGCTCCTCATGGGGGGAGGTTCCCGAGACCATCTGCGGATCAAGTGGCACGAGGTGAAATGAGGAGCGCCGCCTTCCGCGGGGCTTGCCGGGACGGGGGGCGGAGGCCTGGGCGGGGGCGCCGCGGTCGCGCCCCGCGTCCCTTCCGGCACAATATGGCGCCCGCGGCGAAGAAAAACCTCTTCGTCACCGGCGACCCGGGCGCGGGGAAGTCGACGCTGGTGCGGGAGGCGGTCCGCGCGCTCGGCGTCCGGCCGGGCGGCTATCTCACCCGCGCGTTCCCGCGGCGGGGGAGGAAGATCCGGTGCGAGATCGTCTCCCTGACGCCGGGGGCGGGGAAGCGCGCGGGCGTGCTCGCCTCCGCCGACCGGACGGGCGTTCTCCGGTTGAATCCCGCCGACCTGGAATCCGTGGGGGCGGCGGCGCTGGAGAGAGCGGCGGGGCGCTCTCCGCTCGTCGTCATGGACGAGATCGGCCACCTGGAGGGGGCGAGCGCCCGCTTCCGGAAGGCGGTGGCCGCCTGCCTCCAGTCCGCGACCCCCGTCCTGGGCGCCATCAAATCGTCGCCCGGCCCCTTCGTGGACCGGATCAAGTCCCGGAGCGACGTCCTCGTGCTGGAGCTCTCGCCGGATCGCTATCCGGCGGTGAAGCGGGAGGTCATCCGGCTCCTCGGGGCGCTCCTTAACCCTCCGCTCCATCGGCGCCGGCCGAGGGCCTTGACGAGTTCCATCGCCCAGAAGGGGAAGGAGGAGACGGCGACGACGATCAGCCACTCGGCCGCGCTCAGGGGCACGGTCCGGAAGACCCGCCGGAGGAAGGGGAGGTAGATCACGCCGAGAGTGAGGAGGAAAGAGACGAGGTCGGCGGCGATCAGCTTCGGGTTGGAGAAGACGCCGAGCTGGAAGAGGGAGCGGGACTGGGAGCGGCAGTTGAGGGCGTGGAAGAGCTGGGCGGTGGCGAGGACGACAAAGGCCGCCGTCCGGGCGCGGTCGAGCTTGGCCGGGCCGAGGGAGTCGGCCTCGAAGAAGTAGACGAAGGCGAAGGCGAGGAGGCTCATGAGGGCGATGAAGGCGCCCTGGAGGAGGATCTGGGCGGCCCGGCGGCGCGTGATCACCGGCTCCCGGGGGTCGCGCGGGGGCTCGCGCATCACCCGCCGGTCCACCGGGTCCATCCCCAGGGCGAGGGCGGGGAGCCCGTCGGTGACCAGGTTGACCCAGAGGATCTGGATGGGCAGGAGGGGGACGGGCCAGCCCAGGAGCGAGGAGACGAACATGGTCAGGATCTCTCCGGTGTTGCAGGAGAGAAGGTAGTGGATGAACTTGCGGATGTTGGCGTAGATCCCGCGCCCCTCCTCGACCGCGGCCACGATCGAGGCGAAGTTGTCGTCGGTGACCACCATGTCCGAGACCTCCTTGGTCACGTCGGTCCCGGTGATCCCCATGGCCACGCCGATGTCCGCCTCCTTGACCGCGGGGGCGTCGTTCACACCGTCGCCGGTCATGGCCACCACGTCCCCCCGGCTCCGCCAGGCCCGGACGATCCGGAGCTTGTGCTCGGGGGAGACCCGCGCGTAAACCGGGATCCCAGCCACCTCGCCCCGGAACGCCTCCTCCCCGATCGCGTCCAGCTCCTCGCCCGAGAGCGCCCGCGCACCCTCGGGGAAGAAGCCGAGTTCCCGGGCGATCGCCGCCGCCGTCTTCTTGTGGTCGCCGGTGATCATCACCGTCCGGATTCCGGCCGAGCGGCATTCCCCGATCGCCGCCTTCACCTCCTCCCGGGGCGGGTCGATCATCGCGAGCAGGCCCAGGAAGGTGAGGTCCTTTTCCACGGTCGCCGCGTCGCATTCAGCGGGGGGGCGGTCGAAGGTCCGCCGGGCCACCGCGAGCACCCGGAGCGCCCGCTCGGCCAGGCGGTCGTTGGCGGCGATGATCTCCTCGCGCCGCGCCGGGGAAAGAAGCTCGGGGCCCGCCGGGGCGAGGAGGGAGGAACAGCGGGAGAGGAGGACGTCGGGGGCGCCCTTGGTGAAGGCGGTCGCCCTCCCGCCGGCCGCTTCGCGGAGCACGGTCATCATCTTCCGGTCCGAATCGAAGGGGATCTCGCCGCGAAAGGCGTAGGCCTTCTCCAGCTCGTGCTTCCAGAGCCCGGACTTGGCGGCCGCGGCGAGGAGGGCCCCCTCGGTGGGGTCGCCGACGATCCGCCAGGAATCGCCCTCCCGGTTGAGCCGCGCCCCGTTGCAGAGGACGGCGGCGGCGAGCGTCTCGAGCAGAACGGGGTCGCGGGAGGGGTCGATCTTCGCGCCCTTGAGGAGGAAGTCGCCGGTCGGGGCGTAGCCGGCCCCGCTCACCTCGAAGGTCCGCCCTCCGGCCCGGACGGCGCGGACGGTCATCTCGTTCCGGGTCAGCGTCCCGGTTTTGTCCGAGCAGATCACCGTGGCGCAGCCCAGCGTCTCCACCGAGGGGAGCTTGCGGATCAGGGCGTGGCGCTTGACCATCCGCTGGACCCCGAGCGCCAGCGCGATGGTGACCACCGCCGGGAGCCCCTCGGGGATCGCCGCCACCGCCAGGCTGACCGAGGTCAGGAACATGTCGAGCAGCCGCCCGCCCCGGAGCCAGGAGACGAGGAAAACGAGCCCCACCAGGGCGAAGCAGAGGTAGACGATCCACTTCCCGAACTCCTCGAGCTTCCTCTGGAGGGGGGTCTGCTCCCGCCCGATCTCCTGGATCATCTCCGCGATCCGGCCGAGCTCGGTCTCCATCCCGGTCGCGGTCACGATCGCCCGCCCCCGCCCGGAGGCGACCGAGGTGCCGGAGAAGACCAGGTTCGCCCGCTCGGCCAGGGGCAGGGTCGGTTGGGAGAGGGCGGCGGTCGTCTTGGCCACCGGGTTCGACTCGCCGGTGAGGGAGGCCTCCTCGACGGTGAAGTTGGCGGTGAGCCAGGCGAGCCTCCCGTCGGCCGGGACGCGGTCGCCCGCCTCCAGCTCAATCAGGTCGCCGCGGACGACCTCCTCGGCGCTGACGAGGGCGGGTTCGTCGCCCCGGATCACCTTGGCCGAGCGGGTGGAGAGCTTGCGCAGGGCGTCGAGCGACTTCTCCGCCCGGTACTCCTGGAGGAAGCCGAGGACGGCGTTGACGACGACGATGGCGACGATGGCCAAAGCGTCGACCCACTCCTCGAGGACCCCCGAGACCAGGGCGGCCCCGGTGAGGACCCAGATCATGAAGTCCTTGAACTGGTCGAAGAAGATCGACCAGGGGGAGACCGCCTTCTTCTCCCGGAGGCGGTTGGGGCCGTCCCGCCGGAGCCGGTCGGCCGCCTCCGGGGCGGAGAGGCCGCGGGAGAGGTCGGTCTTAAGAACGCGGGCGGCCTCCGCGGCCGGAAGGAGCCACCAGGATGACGCAGGCGTGGTCATTTGGTTTATAGGTCTTATAGGTCCTATAGGTCCTATAAGACCTATAGGACCTATAGTTTTCCCTGGCCTCGACGCTGCCGAATCATTATCATAAAAGAAATGAGCCCGGAAAGCGAGATCGCGATCGTCAAGGGGCATGCCCTCCTCTTCTTCTGCTTCGAGGTGGCCTATTCCATCCGGATGGAGAAGCTGGAGGCGGCCCTGAAGAAGCAGGAGACGGCGGGGGCGATCTCCCTGCAGCGCTCGAAGAGCCACTACCTCCGCTTCGAGTCCCTGCCCCTCCTGTTCCGCCTGGACGCCGTCCCGGTGACGCTGGGGGAAAAGGAGATCACGATCGACGTCCAGGCCCGGGTCTTCGACTTCGGCGTGGTCAGCCTCTGCTGCAAGCTTCCCTTCTCCGGCACCTTCCCGGAGCTGGTCCGCGAGTCCGCCCTCCTCTCCCGGGTCGACACCTTCGAGGAGCTCTCCCGGAGCTGCCTGGGGAAGATCAAGGAGATCATCGCCCCCGCCCTGAGCAACCCGATCGAGAGCTCGCTGGTCGAGGATTACTTCGTCTTCCGGGTCTCCGAGCTCTCCCGCCCCTTAAGCGGTGAGGAGCTCGTGAAAGAGCGGGGAAGGGAGATCGCGATGATCCTGAGGGCCGAGGAGCAGCCCCTGAGCGACCAGGAGGTCCAGCGGGCGCTCGCCCACGACATCTCCTACTATCCCTCCGACATCCTGGTCATCGACTGGGACCGGGCCTTCCTCTACGACAAGGAGGAGAACACCGACCATATCGACATCATCGAGTTCGCCAACACCCAGCTCCTCGACATGCGCTACTTCGACGGCTGGCTCGACCGCGAGCTCGACCGGCTCTACCTGGAGATGAAGGCGGAGCGCTTCGCGCCCCCCCTCCTCCGGGTCGCCCGCTTCCGGCGGCTCTCCAAGCGGGTTCTCCTCCTGATGACCGACGTCATGTTCCTGACCGACCAGATCGACAACTCCCTCAAGGCGATCGACACCCTCTACGCCGCCCGCGTCCACCGGGCGATCGCCCAGAAACTCTACCTCGACGAATGGAAGGGCGGCCTGAACAAGAAGCTCGCCGCCCTGCGCGACATCTCGAGCAACCTGAACATGCAGATCTACAACCTCCGCTCGGTGCTCCTGGAGACCACGATCGTCGTGCTCATCGTAGTGGAGATCATCCTGGGCCTGATCCGTCACTGATCCCTTTCCCCGGGGCGCCGGCGGCCGCCGGCGCGGCAGGGAAAGGAAGGGGCGATACACGCGAAAGGGGAGGATAAGAGAATGACCACGCTCCCGCTGCTCGTCTTGGCCGTGCTCTCGAGCGCGCCTTCTCCCGTTGTGGCCGCGCCGGAGGCGACGGCGGCGGCCCTCTACCGGGATGTCGCCGGCCTCACCGCGGAAGGCGACCTGCGGAGGGGAAGAGGGGACGTCCAATCCTTCCAGGAGAAATACCGCCTCGCCGGCTACCTCCTGGAGAAGATCGCCCAGGACTTCCCGGACTGGAACCGCCAGACGGTCTCCGCCGAACTCGACCGGGTGAGGTCGGCGCTCGTCTCGCCTCCCCCGCTCGCCTCGCCCCCGCCCGGCTCCCCGGTCGAGTGCTTCTGGCAGGAGATCGCGCCCGGAGACAAGGAGTACGAGCCGGCGGAGGGGAAGGCCTTCGCGATCTCGCTCACGGGCGACCGCCCCTCCGCCCTCGTCCTCTCCTACCGGAACACGGAGAAGTACGCCGGCGACGCCCGGATCTGCGTCCAACTCAGGAACACCCCCCGCCCGGTCGTCCTCCAGGACACGCTCCGCTCCGGCCTCTTCGCGGGCGAGTCCGGCAAGTTCCCCCTCGCCCTCTACGTCCCCTCCGGCTCCCTCCTCTTCCTCGCCGAGTTCGCCGCGGACCTCTCCGCCCCCCCGCGCGTCCTGAGCAATATCGTCGTCCTCCCCTAGCCCGGATTATTCATGAAAACCGTTGGTTTTCATGAATAATCCGGGCGATTGCTCGCGGACGAGGAGCTTTCAGAACGGCCGATGACGATATTTGAATTAGTGAGTAGGCGCGGGCTTTTAAGCCCGCGCGGACAAGTCGGCGGAGGCGCTTTTCCATTGACACGATCGTAGGCAAGAGATATGTTAACGTTGTTTATAGGTGGGGCGAGGGCGGCGCGCCCGCGCCTGACGGCATGAAAACGCGACTGCCACCGGCGGAGACGAAGCAGGACGGCTATTTCCGCCGCCCCCTCTTCCCGATCGGGGTGGTGGCCGAGCTCCTCAAGGTCACCCCGGCCACGCTCCGCCTCTGGGAGAAGAAGGGCCTGGTCCGCCCCCGCCGCCTGGGCAAGAACCGCTTCTATTCCTACGCCGACTATGACCGCCTGCGCGAGATCGCCCACCTCCTCCGGAAGCAGGGGATGAACATCGCCGGGGTCAGGGGCTGGTTCAAATCGCGGTGCTGGGAGGTCAAGCGCTGCGGCCCGGAGAGATACCGCTGCCCGGTCTTCGAGACCAGGGCGCCCAAGCTCCCGGACGGCTTCTCCCTTCCGCCGAGGCGAGGATGACCGCTCCCGACGCCATGCTCGATCTGGTCGGGAAGACCCCCGCGGTCCGGCTGAGCCGGATGGTCGGCCGCAAGGACGCCGAGGTCTACGTCAAGCTGGAGTATTTCAATCCCCTGGGATCGGTCAAGGACCGGATCGGGAAGGCGATGGTCGAGGCCGCCGAGGCGGCCGGCCATCTCCGGCCGGGGGGGACGATCGTGGAGCCCACCAGCGGCAACACCGGGATCGGCCTCGCCCTGGTCGCCGCCGCCCGGGGCTACCGCCTGATCCTGACCATGCCCGAGACGATGAGCCAGGAGCGGCGGCTTCTCCTCGCCGCCCTCGGGGCTCGGATCGTGCTCACGCCCGGAGAGGAGGGGATGGCGGGAGCGGTGAAAGCGGCGGAGAGGATGGCCGCGGACAACCCGGGCTATTACCTGCCCCAGCAGTTCCGGAACCCGGCCAACCCGGAAGCCCACCGGCGGACGACCGGGCCGGAGATCCTGGCCCAGGTCCCGGGGCCGATCGACGCCTTCGTGGCCGGGGTGGGGACGGGGGGGACGATCACCGGCGTGGGCGAGGTACTGAAGGCGCGCTACCCGGCGGCGCGGGTGGTCGCCGTGGAGCCGAAGGAGTCGCCGGTCCTCTCCGGGGGGGCGCCGGGCAAGCACAAGATCCAGGGGATCGGCGCGGGCTTCGTCCCCGCCGTCCTCAACCGCAAGGTGATTGACGAGATCGTCACGGTGAGCTATGAAGATGCCCGCTGCGCCGCCCG
>CAZOYW010000029.1:16357-35918 GCA_964584165.1 uncultured bacterium | reverse complement strand
GTTCCGGGGCAGCGGGCTGCGCGTGGACTACGTGGGACACCCGCTCGCGGCCCGCGCCGCGGCCGCCCGGGCGGCGCCGCCGGAACCCCTGCCCTGGCCCGGCTCGCCGCGGATCGCCCTGCTGCCCGGCAGCCGCCGCCAGGAAATTGACCGGATCCTCCCGGCGCTCTGGGCGGCCGCCGCCCGCCTCGAGCGGCTCCACCCCGGCGCCGGCTTCCTCGTGGCGGCGCCCACCGACGACGTGGCCGGCTGGGTCCGGGCGCGGCTCGCCCGGCTGCGAGGCGGGCCGGCGCGCTCGGCCGTGCTCGCGGGCCGCACGCTCGAGGTGCTGCGCCAGGCCCGCGCGGCCTGGGTGGCCTCCGGCACGGCCACCCTCGAGGCAGCGCTGATGGGCTGCCCGACGGTGGTCGTCTACCGTACGGCCTGGGCCACCTACGCGGTTGGACGCCGCCTGATCCGCGTCCCGTATCTCGGCATGGTCAACCTGGTGGCCGGCGCGCCCGTGTGCCCGGAATGCATCCAGGGCGGCGCCACGCCGGCCGCGCTGGCGGCCGCCCTGGCGCCCCTCTTGTACGACGGGCCCGCGCGTGCTAGCATGATCCAGGGGCTAAGCCGCGTGGCGCTCGCGCTGGGCGCCGAAGACCCGGCCACACGCGCGGCCGATATCGTGATCGAGGAGCTGAACCGGGCGCCGGCGCCATGACGATAACCGTCATCGTGACTGTCTTCAACCGGCCGGCCATGCTGGCCGCCTGCCTGCGCGCGCTGGCACTCGGGATTCGGAAGCCCGACGACGTGGTCGTCTCCGATGACGGGTCCGACGCCGAGTGCGCCCGGACCATGCGGGCGGAGGCGGCGGATCTGCCGTTCCCGGTGCAGTTCGTGCGGCAGGAGAGGCGCGGGTACCGGCTGGCCGCCGCGCGCAACAACGCCGTGCGCCACGCGGCAGGCGACTACCTCGTGTCGCTGGACTGCGACATCCTGCTGATGCCCGACGCGCTCCTGGCCCACGCGCGGGCGGCGCGGCCCGGGTGTTTCCTGGCGGCAAACCGGGCCTTCGTGAGCGAGGCCGATACCGCCACCGCGCTGCACCAGGCGCTCCACCCGCGATTGCTCGATGTGCTGTGGGACCGGGCCGACCGCTCGCACCTGCCCCGCGCCCTGCGCCAGTTCCGGCGCAACCTGTGGCTGCGGCGGGTCGGCCTGGCGCCGCGCCACAAGCCCAAGCTGCTCGGCTGTCATTTTTCGATGCACCGCGAGACCTTCGAGCGCGTGAACGGGTTTGACGAAGCGTTCGAGGGCTGGGGCCTCGAGGACGACGATTTTGCCCTGCGCCTGCACAAGGCCGGCGCGCGGCCCCGCTCCCTCATCCGTGACGCCCGCGCCCTGCACCTCTGGCATGCACCCGTGGCCTCGCACCCCGGCGCGACCGGGGCCAGCCCCAACCGCGCGTATTTCCTGCGGCGCGATGTGCCCGCGTTCTGCGTCCGCGGCCTGCGGCCGCCCGCCTAGCCTGTATTCAGGAATGCTGAGCGTTCCTTCATGCCCCCCCGGGTACAGCGCGGGACGCACAGACACCCGGCCAGCGGTCCTTCGATGGCCGGCCTTCGATTGACAGGCCCCCCGCCTTGGAGTACAGTGGTCTGCGTGGACTGGCGCGCCGCGGCGGCGATCCGCTCGCCGCCGCGGCGCACGAACCGGCGGACTCGGCATGGCGCCCCCCTCGACAACGCGGCTGGCGGATATCCTCGCGCGCACCGGCCTGTTCCAGCCGGACCAGATCGCCGCGCTGCTCGAGCCGAAACTCGAAAGCGGCGCCTCCATGACCCGCCGCGTGGTCGACGCCGGATACGCCTCGGAAGACGCCTTTCTGACGGCCGTCGGCCAGGCGCTCGGCTATCCCTTTGTCCGCCTGAACGAGGTCGCCATCGAGCCGGCCGTCCTGGCCCGGCTTCCGGCCAAGGTGGTCTTCCAGTACAGCGTCATTCCACTCTCGGTCGAACACGACGTGCTGCGCGTTGCCGCCAACGACCCGTTCAACTCGAGCCTGGCCGACGCGCTGCGCCTCGTTTCGGGACTGCGCCTGCGCCTGTCGCTCAGCCCGGCGGCCGACATCGCCAAGGCCATCAACCGCTTTTACGGGGTGGGCGCAGACACCATGGAGCGCCTGATCGAGGACCACCGCGTGGAGGGCGAGCCTGAGGAAAGCCCGCTGGCCAAGGCGGACCTGAGCCAGCTCGACCAGGAGGCCTCGATCGTCAAGTTCGTGAACCAGGTGATCTGGGAGGCCTACAAGGACCGCGCCACGGACATCCATTTCGAGCCCATGGAGGACGAACTCCGCATCCGCTACCGGGTGGACGGCGTGCTGCACCAGACCTCGATGCCGCCCCAGCTCAAGCGCTTCCAGGCGGCCATCGTCTCGCGCATCAAGGTCATGGCCAACATGGATATCGCCGAGAAGCGCCTGCCCCAGGACGGCCGAATCGGCATGAGCATCCACGGCGAGGACCTCGACATCCGCGTCTCCACCATCCCGACGGTCTACGGGGAAAGCATCAGCCTGCGCCTGCTGACCCGCAAGAGCGGCCTGATCGGCATGGAGAGTATCGGCATGAATCCCCGCGACGAGGCCGTCATCCGTAAGCTCATCCGCAAGCCGAACGGCATCCTGCTGGTGACCGGTCCGACGGGTTCGGGCAAGTCCACCACGCTGTACGCCTGTTTGCATACGATCAATTCGATCGAGCAGCGCATCATTACCGTCGAGGAGCCCATCGAGTACGAGATGGCGGGCATCAACCAGATCCAGGTCCGGCCGGAGATCGGGCTGACGTTCGCCGTGGGCCTGCGCCACATCCTGCGCCAGGACCCCGACGTGATCATGGTGGGGGAAATCCGCGACGCCGAGACCGCCGAGATCGCGATCCAGGCGGCGCTGACCGGCCACTTCGTCTTTTCCACCCTCCACACCAACGACGCCGCCGGGGCGATCCCCCGCCTGATCCACATGGGCGTCGAACCCTTCCTGGTCGCCGCCGCCCTGGAGGGGATCATGGCCCAGCGGCTGGTGCGCAAGCTCTGTCCCCGCTGCCGGGAGCCCTACGCCCCCTCGCCCCTGGTCCTGGAGCAGCTCCAGATCGATCTCGACTCCGCCGCCCAGTTCTTCCGGGGCCGGGGCTGCGACTACTGCCGGGGGACGGGCTACAAGGGGCGGGTCGGCGTCTTCGAGCTGGTCGACATGACGCCGGCCCTGCGCACGCTCACCCTGGCCCGGGCCCCGGTGGACGAGATCCGGGAGGTCGCCCGGAAAGAGGGAACCCGCTTCATGAGGGACGACGCCCTGGAGAAGGTGCTGAGCGGTCTGACCACGATCGAGGAGATGGTCCGGGTCACCGGCGCCAAGGTGGACATCGGGAAAGGGGAGGAGAAGGCGGCCGCCCCGGAGGGGGGAGAGCCCGCCTCCGTCCCCCTCGCCCCCGAGGAGCAGGAACCGGAGGCCGCGATCGGCGTCAAGGACGTGGACGAATACCAGGAAAAGATCACTCACTGGCTGGCGAAGGGCGGGGGCCACTGAGTCAGTAGATAGTGATCAGTAATCAGTAAACAGTGATCAGTAAAAGCGATCGAAACCGCCGGGATCTTCCGCGGTGTGGCATAGTGATTCCCGACCACATACTGATTACTGTTTACTGATCACTGATTACTGATCACTGATCACTGTTTCTCTTTACTGGAGCAAGACCATGTACGAGAAATTCTGGGGACTGAAGGAGAAGCCGTTCAAGAACACGCCCGATCCGAAGTTCCTCTGCACCTTCCCCCAGTACGCCGACGCGCTCATGAAACTCACCTACGCGGTGCGGGAGAACATGGGGGCGGCCCTCCTCACCGGCGTCTACGGCTGCGGCAAGACCCTGATCGCCCGCGCCCTCCTCGGCTCGCTCGCGAAAAACCGCTACAACACCGCCTTCCTTCCCTATCCGCCCGCCTCCGGCGAGGAGTTTCTCCGCTCCCTGGTCCGGACGCTCAAATTCGCCGAGTTTCCGGACAAGAAGAACGAGCTGATGGAGGACGCCCTGGTCGAGTCCCTCCAGCGCCTTCTCGCCGACAACGAGCGGGAAGGCAAGGAGTCGGTGGCGGTGGTGGACGAGGCCCATGCCATCGCCTCGGAGGAGATCTTCGAGAAGATGCGCCTCCTCCTGAATTTTCAGACCGAGACCAAGTTCCTCATCACCCTGGTCCTGGTCGGACAGCCCGAGCTCTCCGGTAAAGTGGCCAACCTCCGCCAGTTCGAGCAGCGGATCGCGGTCAAATGCCACCTGGCCGCGCTCACCGAGAAGGAGACGGCCGAATACATCATCCACCGCCTGAAGGTGGCGGGGCGGGAGGAACCCGCCTTCACTCCCTCGGCCCTGGCGGAGATCCACCGGGCCTGCGGGGGCATCCCCCGCCGGATCAACCACGTCTGCGACCTCTGCCTGATGACCGGTTTCGCCCGGAAGAAGACCGAGATCGACCCGGACATCTTCCGGGAGTCTCAGTCGAGGTTCGGGGAGACGGTCGAACCCGCGCCGGCCTGACGTGAAGGATTCCCTCCTCTTCGTTCATCAGGACCGGAAGGTCCTCGCCGCCTGGGAGAAGGCGGTGGCGGGATGGCCGATCGCCTGCCGCTCCCTCCGGGACCCCTTCGCGGCCCTCCAGGCGATCCAGCTCGAGCCGTTTTTCGCCGTGGTCTGCCACGCCGGCCTTCCCCTCCTCTCCGGCCCCGACCTCTGCCGCCGGATCCGGCGGACCGCCCCCTCCGCGCTCCTGGTCCTGGCGGCGGAGGAGGGGGCCGGCCCTCCGGCGGAAATCCGGGAGGGGGCCACTTGGGACATCGGCCCTCTCCGCCTATCTCCCGAACGCTGGCCGGAGCTCCTGGGCCTCCTTCTCCTCGTCTCCGGGATCCTCCTCGATCCGCGCCGCGACGCCCGCGAGATCTTCTTCCCCTCGGCGGGCTACGACGACATCGTCGGCCGCTCGGCCCGGATCCGGGAGATTTTCTCCCTGATCGACAAGGTCCGCGACCAGGACGTCACGGTCCTGATCCAGGGGGAGTCGGGCACGGGCAAGGAGCTCGCGGCCCGGGCCATCCACCGCCGGTCCCGTCGCGCTTCCCGGCCGTTCATCTCCGTCAACTGCGCCGCTCTGCCCGAGACCCTGCTCGAGAGCGAGCTCTTCGGCCACGAGAAGGGCGCCTTCACCGGGGCCTCCGCCCGGGTGATCGGCCGGTTCGAGCAGGCCGACCAGGGCTGCCTCTTCCTGGACGAGATCGGCGACATGTCCCCGGCGACCCAAGCCAAGATCCTGCGCGTTCTCGAAGGGCACGAGTTCGAGCGGGTGGGGGGGCGGGAGAAGATCCGGGTCGACGTCCGGATCATCGCCGCCACCAACCGGGACTTGAGGGCGCGCGTGGCCGAGGGGAAGTTCCGCCAGGACCTCTTCTACCGCCTGGAGGCCTTCCCGATCAGTCTCCCCCCCTTGCGGGAGCGGCGGGAGGATATCCCCCTTCTCGCCGCCCACATCCTCCGCCGCCCGGAGCGGCCGGTGGGCGGGATTACCCTGGCCGCCGCCGAGCGCCTCCTCCGCTACCCCTGGCCGGGGAACGTCCGGGAGCTGGAAAACGTGGTCGGCCGGGCCGCCATCCTCTCCGAGGGCGGGCCGGTGGACGCGGCCCATGTCCAGCTCGGCGCTCCGCCGCTCGCCCGGCCAGCCCGCCCCGAGGCGAAACCCGCCGCCGCGCCGGAAGGGGAGGGGAGGATCCGGACTCTCCGGGAGGCGGAGGAGGAAGCGATCCGCGCCGCCCTCTTGTCCTGCGGTATGAACGTCAGCCGGGCGGCCAAGGGTTTGGGGATCTCCCGGGCGACGCTCTACAACAAGGCGAAGGAGTACGGGATCGCGCTGACAAGATGAGCGGGGGCCAGTGGACGGGGTTCAGGGGGCAGCCTTCGGGGGGCTCGGGGGACAGGGTTCGGGGGACAGGGTTCGGGGGACAGGGTTCAGGGGTCAGGGTTCAGGGGGGGTGTTTAGGGTCAGGGGTTTGGGGTTGGGATGTCCATATCGTCCATAGCGTCCATATCGTCCATTCCGTCCATGACTGTGCTATCCTTGGGGGCGGCGAGATCCTAACCGGCCGAGTCAGATAATGGGCAACTTCCGCTACAAGGCCCGCAGCGACACGGGCAAGATCCTCTCCGGGGCGATCGAGGCCCCCTCCGAGCAGGCGGTCATCCGCCATCTCGAGGAGATGGGCTACACCCCGATCTCGGTCCGCTCCGAGAAGGGCGCGGACAAGAAAGAGGGGGGGCTCTTCCAGCGGTTCGAGAAGGTCAAGGGCAAGGATCTGGTGATGATGACCCGCCAGATGCACTCCCTGATCCGGGCCGGGATCCCGATCATGACCGCGCTCAAGATCCTGGAGCAGCAGAGCGAGTCACCGCCCCTGACCAAGATCCTCTCCCAGATCCAGGAGGAGATCTCGGGCGGTTCGTCGTTCTCCGACGCCCTGCGCAAGTTTCCCAAGGTCTTCTCGGACCTCTACATCAACACCGTCCTCGCCGGGGAGACTGGCGGCGCCCTCCCCGAGGTCCTGGACCGCCTCGCCAACCTCCTGGAGTCGGAGCAGGAGACGCGCAACGCCGTCAAGTCTGCGGTGCGCTACCCCGTGATCGCGATCGTGGTCATGGTCATCGCCTTCATCGTCATGACCACCATGGTCATCCCCAAGTTCGTCACCATCTTCAAGCAGATCAAGATGGACCTCCCCCTCCCCACCCGGATCCTGATCGGGATGAGCAACGTGATGAACGCTTACTACTACATCATCTTCCCGGCCATCGCGGGGGGGATCTACGGGTTCATCCGCTTCACCAAGACCAAGTTCGGTCACTACCAGATGGACAAGCTCAAGCTCCGCCTCCCCATTTTCGGCTCCCTCTTTGTCAAGCTCGCGATGTTCCGTTTCTCCAAGATGCTGGCCACCCTCGAGCGGAGCGGGGTGCCGATCCTGAAGATCATCGAGATCGTCTCCCTGACCGTGGGAAACGAGATCATCGGAGAGGAGCTCAAGGACCTGCGCGAGGCGGTCAAGGACGGCAAGGGGATCTCCTCCGTCCTGATGAAGAAGCCGATCTTCCCGCCCATGGTGAGCAACATGCTCGCGGTGGGGGAGGAGACCGGTAGGCTGGACGAGATGGCCGAATCGATCGCTTATTACTACGACCAGGAGATCAAGTACATGGTGGCCACCCTGACCGACTTGATCGAACCGATCCTTACCGTGGTCATCGCCGGCGGCGTCCTCCTCTTTGCCCTGGCTATCTTCCTCCCGATGTGGAACCTGATCGACCTGACGAAGAAATAGATTATCCCGGGTGCCCGCTCTCGAGGGCGCTCGAGATAATCCGGATTGCCCCGAGGTCGATGGTAGCGTCCCAATCCTCACGGCGTGTCGGAGCGCTCGCTATTTAGACACCGTCCAAATAATAGGCAGCGGAAGCGTCTAGATATTCGACTAAAGTCGGAGAATATCCCTCCGCGGGCAATTTGAGCTATTCAAGCAGCAACCCGTAACGCTCTTGCTTATAACGAGATGGGTGAAATTTCGCATTGTGGATACTATTTGGCACGGTAGTTGCTGCTTGAATAGGTCAGAAAGGAGGGCAAGATCATGAAAGGATTTACGTTGATCGAGCTCATCATCGTGATCGTGATCATCGGCATCCTGGCCGCGATCGCCATCCCGAAGTACATCGACCTGACGGACGCCGCCAACAAGGCCGCCCGCGACGGCAACGCGGCCGCGGTCAAGGCGGCGGTGACGATCGAGTACGCCCGGATGCAGACCCTGGCCGGCGCCGATCCGTCGGTGTGGCCGGCTCTGGCCGCGGGGATGTTCGCCGATGGCGTCATCCCGCCCACGGGCAGCGGCGACTACAGCTGGGAGTACACCCAGGCCACGGGTCTGGTTACCACGAACTGAGGAGTTCGCGGTTCAAAAAAATCCCGCCCTCCGGAGAGGGCGGGATTTTTTTTCATTGCCGGCCGGGGCCACCGGCAATGATTCACTTGCCCAGGGCAAAGGGCGCCGGCTGATCCGACTGATCCGTCGGATCGGACCGATCCGTCGGATAAGGCCGGCCGGGGCTTGCCGCGTCGCGCCAACAAGGGATTCCCATATCCCCCCCCGCCGGTCTATAATCCCCCCGATGAAGAACGTCCTCGCCCACCTCGGCGTGATCGTCTTCCTCTCCGCGCTCGTTTACCTCAACAGCTTCCAGGCCGATTTCCAACTCGACGACTTCCCGCATATCGTCGAGAACCACCGGATCAAGAACGCGGGCGACTTAAGGGCGATCTGGGGCCACTGGCCGAGCCGCTTCGTCTGCTTCTACACCTTCGCCCTGAACTACGCCGCGGGGAGGCTGGACCCGGCGGGATATCACGCCTTTAACCTCCTGATCCACCTTTTCGCCGCCGTCTTCGCCTACTTTCTCGTCCTCCACCTCCCGCGTCGGGAAGAAGCGGAGGGGAGCGCCGATATCCGCGAGGTCGCCTTCTGGGCCGCCCTCCTCTTTGCCGTCCACCCGCTCCAGACCCAGTCGGTCACCTACATCGTCCAGAGGTGCGCCTCTCTCGCCGGCTGCCTTTCCCTTCTCTCCCTCCTCGGCTATTTCCGCGCGCGCTCGCTGCGCGCGCGCGGCGCGCGCTTTTCCTCTCCCGGCCACCTCCTGACCTACGCCGGGGGGATCGTTGCCTGCGTTCTCGCGATGGGATCGAAGGAGTCGGCCTTCGCCGTCCCCCTCCTCATCGCCGCCTGGGAGATCATGGTCCGGTCTCCGCGTGGCCCGGCCTGGAGGCCGACCCTCCGCTACCTCTCCCCCTACCTAGCCCTGGCCGTCGTCGTTCCGGCCCTCACCCTGATCACCGCGCGCGCCGAGCGGGCCGAGACATCTTTCTACTACCGGCTGAACGAGGGGATCGAGATACCGCGTTTCAGCCTGGTCGCCCAGGACCAGGTCCTCGCCTCCCGCGGGGAGTACCTTTGTACCGAGATCAACGCCGTCCGGACCTATCTCCGCCTCTGCTTCCTCCCGGCCGGGCAGACCATCTACCACGACATCCCCGTGGCCCGCTCCATCCTGGAACCGCCGACGGCCCTCTCGCTCGCCCTCCTCCTCGCCCTCCTCCTCGCCGCCTGGGGAGTCCGCCGGAAGACGCTTCTCTCCGGCTCCATCGCCTGGTTTTTCCTCTCGCTCGTCCCCACCTCCTCCGTGATGGTCATCTGGCCCTTCCTGAGCGAGCACCATCTCTACCTCCCCCTCTTCGGCTGGTCGCTCGCGCTCGCGGTCGGCCTGGAGAGCGCCTGCCGGGGCCGACCGCGCTCTCGGGCCCTCCCCTGGGCGGTCGCGATCCTGCTCTCCGCCCTGACGATCTACCGGAACGAGATCTGGCGGGACGCCGAGCGCCTCTGGACCGACGCCTGGAAGAAGTACCCGGACTGCGCGGCCGTCAACAACAGCCTCGCCGGGGCGCTCGTCGTCAAGGACCCCGCCGCGGCCGCATCAGCGGCTCGGCGGGCGATGGAGCTGAACCCCCGTCTCGACGCTTGGCGGAACCTCTGGTCGGCCTATTTCAACCTGGGCGATCTCAAGGCGGCGGAGGCGGCCGCCCGGGAGCACGTTGCCCGCTATCCCTCCCGCGACCGCCCCCGCATCGACCTGGGGATGACGCTGATCAAGAAGGGCGACCTCCCCGGGGCGATCGCCGAACTCGAGCAGGCGATCGCCATCGCGCCGCTCTCCTTCGACGCCCGCTACTACCTCGGCATGGCCCGCTACCAGTCGGGAGACGCCGCGTCGGCGGCGGCCGAGCTCGCCGAGGCCGTCCGCCTCAATCCCGATCTCGTACCGGCGCACAACTACCTCGGACTGGCCCTGACCAGCCTGGGAAGGCCGGAGGAGGCCGAAGCCGCCTTCCGCGAGGGACTCGCGGCCTCGGCCGCCGACGTCTCCTTGAACTACAACCTCGCTCTCCTCCTCTGGGGGAAGGGGAGGGGAGAGGAATCCGAACCACTCCTCGCCCGGGCGCTCTCGGCGGCTGCCGGTTCGCCCGCCGCCGAGAGCATCGGGCGGGCCTTGGCCACCCTGCGGTCCGGCCAGCCTCCCCCAGGCGTCCATCCGCCTCCGCCTGATTAGGGGCCTCGGCCAGGCCGCCGGCTGTAGGCCCGATCTGCGATCGGGCGCGCCGGGCCTGGCCCATTGGCCGCGCGGACATAAATGTCCGCGCCTACGGGGGACGGCGAGGCCGTATACGGCAGCCCCGAAGGGGCTGTGTCCGGTAGCCCAGGGTTGCGCCGGCAGGCGCTACCCTGGGAATAGATAAAAGGGAGAGAGTTCAACCCCAAAGGGGTTGCGTCAGACGAGGAAGGCTCGAAGCCAGGATTTCCATTGGCAGGGGTTTGAAAAGGCGGCTATAATCGTTAATATAGTGCGGGTTTGGGCTAGGAAACGCCCTCCGCGCGTACCTTCAACAAAATTCGCGAGAATTTTGTTGCATGAAGCTCGACCAACTCCTGCGCATGATGGAGGAGAGGACGGCCTCCGACCTCTATTTGAAGGTCGGCCAGCCTCCCCTGATGAGGGTCGGCGGGCAACTCCTGCCGATCTCGGAATCCCCCCCCCAGACCCGCGAGGACATCGAGAAGACCGCCCGCCAGGTTCTCGACGACAAGCAGTTCGCCCTCTTCCAGGGCAACCGGGAGATGGACATCTCCTACACCCTGGAGGGGGGGCTGCGCTTCCGGGTCAACCTCTTCTTCCAGCAGGGAACGATCGCCGCCGTCATCCGGAGGATCAAGCAGGAGGCCCAGACCTTCCAGGAGCTCGGCCTCCCGGTCACGGTGATGGAGAAGCTCTCCCTGGAGCCCCGCGGCCTGATCCTCCTCGCCGGGGCCGCCGGAAGCGGCAAGACCACCACCCTGGCCGCGATGATCAACTATATCAACCAGAAGAAGCGTAAGCACATCATCACCATCGAGGACCCGATCGAGTTCAGCTACCGCGAGGATCTCTCCATCATCAACCAGCGCGAGGTCGGCTTCGACACCCACACCTTCAAGGGGGCCTTGAAGTACGTCATCCGCCAGGCCCCCGACGTGATCGTGATCGGGGAGATGCGCGACCTGGAGACGATGACCAGCTCCATCATGGCCGCCGAGGTCGGCCACCTCGTTCTCTCCAGCCTCCACACCATCGACATCGGCCAGACCCTGGAGCGGATCATCAACTTCTTCCCCGCCTTTCAGCACCCGCAGATCCGGATGCAGCTCTCCTTCGTCCTCCGGGGGGTGGTCGCCCAGAGGCTCCTGCCCCGCAAGGACGGGCAGGGGATGGTCCCGGCCTGCGAGGTCCTGGTGACCACGCCCACCGTGCGCAAGTTGATCAACGAGGGGCGGCCCGAGGAGCTGTCCAAGGCGATCGAGAACGGGGCCCTTTTCGGGATGCAGACCTTCAACCAGGCCATCCTCGGCCTCTATCAGGCGGGCAAGGTCACCTACGAGGTGGCGATGGAGAACGCCGACCACCCCGAACTCCTGGAGCTCGCGATCCGGGGAATCTACAGCGGCCAGGACACCTTCCGCGCTCCGGGGGCGGGCGGACAGCCGCAGTAAAAGAAACTGAAGTAATCAGTAAACAGTAATCAGTAACTGATCACTGATAACTGGCCACTGATTACTTCCCCCAATAAGGAACACGCATGCACCTGAAGGAAGTACTGGAACTGGTGGTCAGCAAGAAGGCGAGCGACCTGCACATCACCGCCGACGCCCCCCCGATGATCCGGATCGACGGGGAGCTCGTCCCCACCGACTTTCCGGTTCTCAAGGTCGACGACACGAAGCGTCTCATCTACGGGATCCTGAACGACAGCCAAAAGGTCCGCTTCGAGAAGGAACTGGAGCTGGACATGTCGCTCTTCATCCCGTCCTTGAGCCGCTTCCGCGTCAACATCCATATGCAGAAGGGGGCGGTGGAAGCCGCCTTCCGGACCATTCCCACCGACGTCCCCGCCATCGACACCCTCGGCCTCCCCGAGGTCGCCAAAACCCTGGCCCGCAAGCCCAACGGTCTCGTCCTGATCACCGGGCCGACCGGGACCGGGAAGTCCACGACGCTCGCCGCCATGATCGATTTGATCAATCGGGAGCGCAAGTGCCTGATCATCAGCGCCGAGGACCCGATCGAGTACCTTCACCACAACAAGAGCAGCATCGTCAAGCAGAGGGAGGTGGGAAGCGACACCCTCTCCTTCGCCGCCGCCCTCAAGCACGTCCTCCGCCAGGACCCGGACGTGATCCTGGTCGGGGAGATGCGCGACCTGGAGACGATCTCCTGCGCCATCACCGCCGCCGAGACCGGCCACCTCGTCCTCTCCAGCCTGCACACCCCCGATGCCGCCCAGACCATCGACCGCCTGATCGACGTCTTCCCCCCGGCCCAGCAGAGACAGGTCATGGTCCAGCTTGCCGGTTGCATCCAGGGGGTGCTGGCCCAGGTCCTCCTCGCTCGCAAGGACGCGGCCGGGCGGGTCGTGGCCACCGAGGTGATGATCGGGACGGCGGGGATCCGGAACGTGATCCGGGAGCACAAGACCCACCAGATTCCCACCCAGATCCAGACCGGCTCCCAGTACGGGATGCACTCCATGGACCAGTCGCTGAAGAAGCTGATCCTCGATGGAAAGATCTCCTACAGCGAGGGGATCTCCCAGGCCAAGAACCTGGACGAGTTCCGGGACATCCCCGAGAAACTCCGGGAAGATTGAACGGCGGTAACCGATAACTGAAGTGATCAGTAATCAGCAACCGATTATTGCGAACAGGCTGAAGGAAAACGGCCACTCTATGCACCTTTCAGACTATTCACCATTCACTATTCACCATTCACTGTTTTTATGATCATCGCCATCGTCAACCAGAAGGGCGGCTGCGGCAAGACGACCACCGCCGTCAACCTCTCGGCCTCTCTCGCCGCCGGAGGCTGCCGGACCCTCCTCGTCGACCTCGACCCCCAGTTCAACGCCACCCTCGGATTGGGCGTGGAGGCCCCGGAGGGGAAGAGCGTCCACCGGGTTCTTACCGACGATCGCTTCCCGGCCCGGGAGGCGGTCATCCCGACGCCGGTCTACGACCTCGCGATCATCCCCTCGCACATCGTCCTCTCCGGCGCCGACCTCGATCTCTCCAACCTCCTGGGCCGGGAGTCGATCCTCGCCACCAAGCTCGAGGCGCTTAAGGCCGACTATGACTTCATCGTCATCGACTGCTCGCCCTCCTTGAGCCTCCTCACCGTGAACGCCCTGGCCGCCGCCGACGAGGTCCTGATCCCGATCCAAACCCACTACTACGCGCTGGAGGGGATGAAGCTCCTCTTCCAGACGATCAACCTGGTCAAGGCCCGCCTCAACCCCCGCCTCTCCATCCTCGGCATCCTTCCCACCTTCTACGACCGCCGGGCCGCCATCTCCCGGGACGTTCTCGAGGGGCTTCGGGGTTACTTCGGGAGCCGGGTCCTGGAGACGATCATCCGGATCAACAGCAAGCTGGCCGAGGCGCCCAGCGCCGGCCGCCCCATTCACCTCTACGCCCCGGACTCCCGCGGCGCCGAGGATTATCAACGGCTCACCGAAGAGGTCCTCCGCCGTGCCGCCGGAGCAGAAAAAGTCAGGTTTGCATAAGGACATCTCCTCCATCTTCTCCGGCCTGGAGGAGGTGTCGAACGGCCGCGCCGCCCCGCCGGCCGCCTCCGGGGCGCCCGGCGGCCTCGCCCCGGCGGCCAAGGGGAACGGATCTCCCCCGCCGGAAACCAAGCCCGCGCTCCCGGCCGCTCCCCGGGTGGTCCGGGAGGTGCTCACGATCTCCGGAGCCTTCCCCCCGCGCCGGAACGCCTGGGTCGGCCTGGACATCGGCCAATCCTCGATCAAGATCGTCCAGGTCGTCCCCAACGACTCCGGCTGGGAGATCGGGGGTTTCGCCGTGCTGGAGATCCGCCTCGAGCAGGACGAGGAGGGGCTGGAGAAGAAGGAGTTTCTCCTCCGCCACCTCCGGGATCTCTGCGCGCAGACCAAGGGCGCGACCGCGAGCCACGTCTGCTCGCTCCGGGGCGATGGCGTGAACACGGGCCTCATCCCGATGGCCCGGATGCCCAAGAAGGAGCTGGAGAGCGCCTGCCGCCTCGAGGCCAAGCGGCGGGTGGCCTTCAACGTCGAGAAGGCCTTCCTCCAGAGCCACCTGGTGCCCGAGGACTCGGCCCGCCCCGGCGGCAAGCAGAACTTCATCGTCACCGTCGCCCGGCGGGAGTCGGTCGCCCGCCGCCTCGACATCCTGAGGGACGCCGGGATCCAAGTGGCCGCCCTCCTCCCCATCCCCTTCGCCTGGAAGAACCTGCTCCTCTCGCTGCGCGGCGCCGAACCCGCCCCGATCCGGGCGGTGGTGGACATCGGCTCCGACCGGACGATGGTCAGCGTCCACCAGGGCGGGCAGCTCCAATTCTGCCGGGAGTTCGATCTCGGGGGCGACCAGATCACCGAGGCGGTGATCCAGGCCGGCCAGTCCTTCGGGGAGAAGACCGACATCTCCTGGGAGGAAGCGGAGCGGATCAAGCGGGCCAAGAACCTCCTCAAGTCCTCCGGGAGCGAGCCGATCAAGGGGAGCCTGAACTCCTCGCACGTGGTCTCCATGGTGCGCCCGGTCCTGGAGCGGATCGTCCAGGAGACCAAGCGCTCGCTCGAGTACTACTCCCAGCTCTTCCGGGGGGCGGACGTCGCCCAGATCATTCTCTCCGGCGGCGGCTCCCTCCTCGACGGCTTTGTCCAGTTCTTCCAGGAGCGGATGAAACCGCCGGTCTCCCTCTTTGAGCTCCCCCCCGGCATGACCCTGCATCCCTCGATCGCGCCCCGCGACGCCGCCGTCCGCGTCCTCCCCCGCGTCGCCAAGGCCCTGGCCCTCTCCCTGAGCCGGAAGTGGGAGGTCAACTTCCTCCCCCCCCAGGACAAGGTTCTGCAGGCCGTCCTGCGCAGCCGGACGGTGATCATGATCGGCCTCGGCCTGCTTTTCCTGCTCTCCCTGGTCTTCTACCGGGCTAAGACCTCCGCCGTCCCTTCCTGGCGGACCACGGTCGCGCGGCAGCAGGAGCAGATCTCGGCCATGACCAAGGAGCTCTCGATCTACGACCGCCTGGATGATCTCCGGAGGCGCCTGGCGGCGGTGGAGGGGCAGGGGAAGGTCTCCTCCCCCCGCCAGGTGAACTGGCAGGGCGTTCTGAAGGAGCTCGGGCGGATCACCCCGGGCAACATCGTCCTGACCCGGATCTCCGTGGTCGAGGGGGCCGTCCCCCTACAGGTTGTCTGCGAGGGGGCGGTGGTGAGGCCGGAGACCTCGCTCCACTCCACGGTGACCGACTTCATCGTTCGGGTGGGGCATTCCCCCTTCTTCCGGGACGTGGGCGCCATCAACGAGGACGTGGTCACGGGCTCCTTCCGTTTCACTTGCACGCTGGTCTATTAATGAACTACACGCAGAAAGTTCTCGCTCTGATCGCCGGGGGGGTCCTTCTCCTGGTCGTCTTCTTCCTCGGCGTCTATCTGCCCCGCTCGAGCGAGCTGGGGAGGCTTACGGAGGAAGCCCGGTCCGGACGGGCCCAGATGGCGGAGATCGAGATGAAAAAGCTCCGTCTCCCCCAGGTGGCCGCCGAGATCGCGGACCTGGAGGCGCGGATCGAGCGTCTGAACGAGCAGTATCCCCGCACCATCGACCCCATCTACCGCGACATCGACCGGGCCGCCCAGGGAGCGGGACTAAAGATACTCAAGATGGTCACCGACTCCCGCCCGGCCCGCGATCCCGCCCTCAAGGTGAGGGAGAACGACATCCGACTGGAGTGCGAGTCATCCGTGCGCGTCCTGGGCGAGTTTCTGCGCGGGCTCTCGGAGCTCCCGGTGACCCTCTCGGTCTCCACTCTCAAGATCGCGCGGCCGGAAGAGATCCCGCCCGGCGAGAAGGCCGGGGCGATCCGGACCGAGATGCATATCACCGCCTATCTCTCGCAGGAGGAGACGTTTTCCGGCGCGAAGAGCGACAAGAAATGATCCGGCCGTCCGCCGGCTGTAGGCCCGATCTGTGATCGGGCGCATCGGTTCTTGGTGTCTTCGTGTCTTTGTGGCAGAATCTCTGGGGCCTGACGACGCATGGACAAGAAGAAAAAACAGATCGTCTTGATCGTCCTCTTGGTCCCCGTGCTGAGCTTCGTGGTCTATAGCAACCTGATCAATCCGAAGAAGAAGCCGCGCCCGGCCCCGCCTGTCCCAGAGGCCGCGGAGGCTCCGGGCGGGATGTCGGCCGCTCCGCCGGCGCCCCCGAAAGGCGGGAAAGCGGCCGTAGGAGAGCTGCCGCCTCGGGACGAGAAGCTTCTGGAGATGCAGGCCCAGACGGCCTCCGAGCCCTGGGGGAGAGACCCCTTCAACCCGGCCCCCACACCGATGGAGGGGCCGGGAGAGACGAACGACTGGAAGAACTTCCGCTTGAGCGGTCTCATACCCGGCCCCGCGGGCGGCGTGGCGGTCATCAACGGCACTGAGGTAGCCGCGGGCGATACCTTTCGAGGCTACCGGCTGATCGAGCTCAATTTTGAGGATTACACAATCGTCCTGGAGAAAGACGGCCAGGAATGCCGGCTGGCAATGCCGCAGGAGTGACCCCATGAAACGCTTCTCCGCTTCCGTTCTCGCCTTGCTCAGCATCCTCGTCCTGACGGCCCCGGCGGTCCGGCCCGAGGAAGCCGGCGGTCCGGCCGTTTCCGTCTCGCCCGCTCCTTCCGGGGGAGAGGCGGCCGCGCCGGAGGCGGCTTGCACACCGCTCGCTTCGCCTCCCGCGCCCGCCTCCGCGCCGGCCGGGGAACCGCCTCCATCGGCAGCCGCGCCGCCGGACGAGGCCGCCGGCCCGTCCGTCCAGACCGCTCTCCCGGCCGAGTCCGAGATTTCCGTCTCCGTCTCCTTCGAGGGCCAGACCCTTGCCGAATCTTCTCTCGCCGGGCAAACCGGCGCGCAGGCGGTGGTCATCCAGGCCACGCCCCGGGGCGAGATCGAGGTCAGCCCGGAAGAGAAGGAAGCCCAGGAGATGGACCTCCAGGACAAGCTGAAGCAGAGCGGTTCCTTCCGCTTCGTGGACGAGGACCTCCGGGTGGTCCTGCGCTCCCTGGCCAAGGCCTACGGCTTCAACGTCACCCTGGCCCCCGAGGTGCAAGGGAAGGTCACGGTCGATTACAAGAACGTGATGGTGGTCAATGCGCTCGACACCATCCTCAAGGACCAAGGCTTCGGCTATCAGGTCTCCGGGAACATCCTTCGCGTCACCACCGTGGAGAAGATCAAGATGGAGGAAGAGGCCTCGGCCGTGCGCCGGGAGGCGGAGGCGAAGACCTCGGCGGCGGAGGCGGCCAAGCTCAAGGCCCAGGAGCAGGCCGAGCCGCTGGAAACAAAAGTCTACGTCATGAAGTACATCGACGCCAACGACGCCCTGGAGACGGTCAAGCCCCTGCTCACCAAGGACCGGGGGAAGGCGATGGTCCTGAAGACCCGCCAGTACCGGGGCTTCGAATGGGAGGTCAAGGTCACGGGGCCGGCCAAGCCCGAGAAGGTCGCCGAGGAATACGTGCGCTCCAAAACCCTCATCGTCCAGGATACCGCGACCGCCCTGAAGCAGATCGAAAGCGTCATCAAGCAGATCGACCGGAGGCCCTCCCAGGTGCTGATCGACGCCAAGGTGATCGAGGTTCCCATCGATCAGGAGTTCCGTCTCGGGATCGACTGGACCCAGGCGTTGAACCGCTGGCAGGTGGGCGCGGGCGACCTCCAGATGGTGCTGAAGCGGGGCTACAGCCAGGAGGAGAACGACGTCGACAGCGATACCACCAACCGGGGCTACGAGCTGGAGGACCTCGCCTCCGACGAGGTTGGCCGCCGGATAGAGGACAGCTACACCGACTCCGACCTCAGACGTCAGGTCAACGTCCGCTCGCAGATCTTCGACCGGGTTTCGGGCGACAACCTCAGCAAGGTCCAGGACACCTATGAGATGGGCGACTACATCAACCAGGTGATCACCCGCACCGGAGAGGGCCTCTATCAGAACAACGCGACCTGGCGCGCCAACATCCAGGACGCGATCCAGGAAAGCCGCTTCTCCGACCTGGCCTACCAGAACACCAGCGACACCGCCACCGCGCGCAATTTCGAGAATTACCTGAACTCGATCTCCGATTCCCTCACCCGGATCGCCAACAACTCCCAGGCCTACAACGCCGTCATCAACGCCGCCGACTTCAACCTGATGCTCTCGGCGATGAAGACCGACAGCAACGTGGCCGTACTCTCCAATCCCCGCATCATCGTGCAGGAGAACTACGCGGCCAAGATTCACGTGGGCCGGAGATACCCGATCATCACCACCGAGTTCACCTCCGGCGGCGGCGGGGAGACCGGGAGCGCGATCGGGGGGACCAGCGTGGAAGACTGGCTGGAGATCGGGATCACCCTGAAGGTCATCCCCCAGATCCGGGAGGGCGAGCGCGGCCGGAAGTCGATCAACATGATCGTCCACCCCGCGGTCAGCACCAGCAACGAGAACGCCCCGGCCTACGCGCCCTCCGGCCAGCAGGTGGTCTCCCCCTATCCCATCATCGAGATCCGCGAGTCGGACACCAACGTGAACCTGGGCGACGGGGATACCCTGGTGATCGGCGGCCTGATCTCCAGCACCACCGTCGACGAGGAAAACAAGATCCCCCTCCTCGGCGACATCCCCATCCTCGGCTACCTCTTCAAGGAGAAGCACACCGCCCTGCATAAGAACAACCTGCTGATCTTCATCACCTCGCGGATCGTGGACGACATGAACCTCTCGGCCTATGAGAAGATGATGCTGGAAAAGTCCTCGCCTGACGCGCTCCAGGACGTCCGCTACACCGAGGACGAGGACCTGCGCCCCTTCACCTACAAGTCGGCGAAGGAGCCGCCGCCGCCCACCCCGGCGCCGGCGCCGTCCCCGGAGCCGGAGAAGAAGGAGTCGTCCCGCGAGGTCCGCCGGGTGGGCGGCGCGGAAGGCCGTCGGGAAACCGAAGCCACCAAGAGGAGCCAGCTACGATGACCGCATTCATGCTGATCGGCTTGATCTGCCTGATCGCCGGGGTGCTCTTCCTGATCCGGCCCGGCGTCCTGGTCAAGATGAGCGAGCTCTTCAACCAGATCGTGGCCACCGACTCCAAGACGCTGAAATACCGCGTCTCGGCCGGCCTGATCTTCGTCGCCCTGGGCCTCTTTTTCCTCTTCATGGCCTACTACTTCAACTCCCGCGGCTGGCTGTGACCCGGGCCGCCGAATTGTAGGCCCGATCTGCGATCGGGCGCGCCGGGCCTGGCCGCCGGTTCACACTTGTCCGCCGGAGCCCGAAGGGCGGAGGCGGAGA
>CAZOYW010000029.1:0-16257 GCA_964584165.1 uncultured bacterium | reverse complement strand
GGCCTGGCCGCCGGTTCACACTTGTCCGCCGGAGCCCGAAGGGCGGAGGCGGAGAACCGGCCTACATGCGGGAACAACCCTGGGCATGACATACAACTCCGCCGCCCGCCGGGATTTCGCCGTCCTCCTGCTCCTCCTGGCGGCGGTCTTCCTCGCCTACGGCAACACGCTGCGCTATCCCTTCGTCTACGACGACCAGACGGCCATCGTCCACAACGGCTTCATCAAGAACCTCTCCCATCTCCCCGGACTCTTGCGCCCCCGCGACTACGCGGCCGGGATCAACATGCGCTACCGCCCGCTCCCGGCGGCGGGCTATTTCTTCCTCTACCGCTTCTGGGGGCTCAATCCGGCGGGCTACCGCCTCGGCAAGCTCCTGATCCACCTCGGGAACGGCTGGGCGGTCTTCCTCCTCGCCCGCTTCTATCTCGAAGCGAGCGCGAAGCGCCCGCCGCGCCGGGCGGCCGGGAACTCCCGCGGCGGGGCGGCCTTCGCCGCCCTCCTCTTCATCCTCCACCCCGTCCAGGCGGAGGCGATCAACTGCGTCTCCTTCTACCACGATCTCCTGGCCACGGGGTTCGTCCTCGTCGCTGTCCTCTCTATCCTTGCCTATTCCCGCCTCCGCGCGCCGGTATTTCTGGCCGTAGCGCTCGCCGCCTATCTGGCGGCTCTGGCCTGCAAGGAGACGGCCCTGATCTTCCTCCCCCTTCTTCTCCTGTTCCCTTGGATATCCCCCTCGATCCGGGCGCGGCGTGAATTCCCCTTCCCGCGTTCCCTCCCGTTCTGGTCGGCCGGTCTCGCGATGACGGCCATCTACGCCCTGGCGCTATTCGTCTGGTTCAAGAGGGGAGGGACGCACAGCCCCACGCCGGCAATCCCCGCGGAGAGGTCCGTTCTTTTCTTCCGCTGCCTCCTCCACTACTTCCGCCTCCTCGTCTTCCCCGCCAAGCTCTCGCTGGACTATTCTCCGCCCCTCCGGCTCCTGGTCTTTCAGTCTCCGTTCTGGCTCGCCGCGTCCGGCGGCCTCTCGCTCGCCATCCTCGCTCTGCGCGGCGCCGCCGCTGTGCGGCCGCTGCGTTTCCCTTCGGCTTGGGTCGCCCTCGGGCTCCTCCCGTTTCTCCACCTCGTCCCGCTTCCCCAGATCGCGGCGGAACGCTACCTGTACCTCCCCCTGGTCGGCTGGTCCTGCCTCGCGGCCTATGGAGCTTCGAAACTGGCGGAACGTCTGGCGGAGCGGAGATGGGCGGGGCGTTCGCTGAGGTTCAGCCTGGCCGCCCTCCTCGCCGTCCTTCTCCTCCTGGCCCGTTCCAACAACCTGCGCTGGCGCGATGAAATGATCCTCTGGCAGGGGACACTCCGCATCTCGCCGGATTCCCCGGTCGCGCTCAACAACCTGGGCTGGGAGTATTTCCGGCGGGGGTATGCGTCCGGCGCCGAGAGTTATTTTTCTCGCGCGCTCGAATTAGCCCAGGCGCCCAATGTCAGGGCGACGGCTTGCGCCAACCTGGCCGTCGTCGCCATTTCCCGCCAGCGTCTGGAGGAGGCGCTCCGGAGGACGGAGGAGGCGCATAGGGAGGACCCGCAATCCGCTCGCCCCTACCGTTTGGAAGGGCAGATCTTCCTCATGAAAAAGAGCTACGGGAAGGCCGCCGAGGCTTTGTCCCGGGCGCTGGAGCTTGCCCCCTACGACAGCGAGTCCTACGGCCTGCTGGGTTGCCTCCTCGCCGAGACGGGTCAGACCGCCCGGGCGAAGGAGTCCTTCCGGAGGGCGCTCTTTCTCGATCCCGACAACACCGCCGCGCGCAATAACCTCCGCCAGGTGGAGAGGGCGAACCCGTCGGAACCCGGCGACTGAAGCCGCGGATTACGCGGATTGCGCGGATTCAGCCTAGCCCGGCCACTTAAACCGCGGATCGCGCGCCGGCCTGCCGGTTGGCGGCAATTTCGCGAATTGAACGGGCGGGCCATCGGTCCGATCCGACCGATCCGTCAGCCTTGGATCGGGGCAAGAATGCCCCTCCCACAAGAGCGCTGTCGATCTCTCGCGCACGCCGTTTGTGGGAGCGACATTCATGTCGCGAGCGGGGATAGCCTGGCCCAGGCGAATTTATCATTCGGCGTGCAAGATAGAGCGATTGCCGGCTCGGCTGATCATCAGAACTCCCGGCGGTCGAGGGAGCGGAGGCCGAGGCGGAGGGAGAGGGCGCTGACGGCAGCGGAGAGGAGCGCGGCGGCGGCGATCCCTCCGGGGATTGCCCAGGGTCGGAAAGCCGCGAGCGCCTCCCGCCGGGAAGCGGCGGCCTGGACGGCCAGAACGACGATCCCCACCACGGCAGCCACGTAGGCCAGGCTCGCGATCAGGCTGAGCGTCCCCCCGAAACCGGAGGCGATCCGGGCCGGGCTGTCGTTCCGGAAGTCCGGGAAGGCCGCCCCCATCCCCAGGGCGAGGCTCACCAGGGTCAGGGACATCAGGAAGACCGCGACGGCCGTCAGGGCTTGCGCACCTGGCGGGATCTCCAGGATGTGGTTGGAGATGGCCATCAGCCCTTCCGTGACGAGGAGCGCGGCGAGGAAGCTCGTCCAGAACTTGGACCAGAGGACGAGCGAACGCCGGGCCGGGGCCAAACCGACGATCCAGAAAGTCTTCCCCTCCAGGCTAAGGGCGGGGAAGACGAAGCGGGTGGTCGTGGTGGCGAGGATAAGGGCGGTCGCGGAGAGGTTGAAGAAGGCGATCAGGTTCTTCCAGAAGGGCGAATGGACCCCCGTCGGCATGCGCCGGATATTTACGATGTAGACGGCGAGGAGGCCGAAGAGGACCAGGGCCTGGATCCACTGCGCGGGATCGCGGAGGAAAACCCGGGCGTCCTTGACGAGGAAGGCCCGGACCGGGGGGGAGAGGAAGCCAAGGAGGCTCCTCCGCGGCCGCCCGGCCCCCGCGATCGCCCGCCGCTTCTTCCTCCCCCGGCCCTGGTAGAGCGCCCAGGCGCGGCGATAGGGGATTCCTCCCCGGAGGTGGGCGAGGCTCGTGAGGAAGAAGAGGTTGGCGGCGATCACGGCCAGGAAGAGGACCGCGCGCCCGGGGCGGCCGCGTACGAACTGGAGAAAACCTTCGGTCGCCCAGTAGCTCGGGACCAGCGGGTGGAGCGTCAGGCGGGAGTGCCGCAGGAGATCGTTGACCATGAAGACGCGCTGGTCGCCGTCGCTCGGCCGTTCCGGGCGGTTCAGCCGCCGTCCCGCCGGGTAGAGGAGGATCGCGGCCAAGACGGCCAGGGCGGCGACCCGGAGGACCGGCGAGGCGAGGAGGCGCGGGAAGGCGGCGGAGATGAGCGTCCCGACCAGGGCGGCCAGGGCGGCCAGGCCGAACCCGAAGAGGAGGAAGCCGAGATAAGCCCAAGCGGGAAGGGCGTGGGTGAGGCTGTAGGCGAGGGCGACCGGGAGGATCAGGAAGGCCGACGCCCAGGTGCTCAAGGCGACCGTCTCCAGGCCGAGATAGGCGAAGAGGGCGGGGCCGGGGAGGGGGAGGGTCATCAGGAAGGCGGTTTCGCGTGACTTGTAGTGGAGCTGGAAGGAGATGACGGCGTTGGAGACGGCGAGGAGGCCGAAGAGGGCGAAGGCGAGGAGGAAGAGGAGGCGGTCGATCAGGATCTCACCCAGCCCCATGAACCCCTGGAGGAAGGCGAAGGCGCGGTAGAAGCCCCAGAAGAGGACGGCCCAGAAGACGGCGAGGCTGAGGATGACGGTGACCAGGCGGAAGCGACCGCGGGCGACCAGTTGTCGCGCCGCATTGCGGGCGCAGAGGAGGCGGAGGCGGATCAGGAGCGGGATCATGGCCGGAGCCGATGCAATTTAACCGCGAATCTCGCGAATCTTCGCGAATCTTTTCCGCCCCGCGGAAAAGGGAGGCTCTTGGCTTCTCAATCTCTGTCGTCTCTGGCCAATTTTCGGTTCAATCGCCGGGCCAATTCGCGAAGATTCGTGAGATTTGTGGTTATATCTGCCAGGCTAATTCGTGGAAAGCCCCGCCGGGCTCATTCGCGCGAATTCGCGAGATTCGCGGTTCAACCCGCCGCTCCGGGCGTTTCCTCCTCGGTGATCTTCAGGAAGATCTCCTCGAGCTGGCCCCGCACGCCGGCCTGGCTCCGAAGCTCATCTAGGTTTCCGCAGGCGACGAGCCTCCCGTTGTGGATGATCCCCACCCGGTGCGCGAGCTCCTCCGCCACGGAAAGCGTGTGGGTGGACATGAAGACCGTATCGCCCCGGAGGGCCCGCTCCCGGAGGAGGTCCTTGATCAGGCGGGCGGAGCGAGGGTCGAGCCCGACCATCGGCTCGTCGATGATCAGGATGCGCGGGCGGTGGAGGAAGGCGGCGGCGAAGGCGAGCCGTTGGCGGTAGCCGTGGGAATAGCCCTCGATCAGGGTCCCGGCGAGATCGGTGAGGTCGAGCCGTTCGAGCTCGCTGCGGATCAGCCCCGGGGTTTCCCTCTCCGGGAGACCGTAGATCCCCGCCACGAAGGAGAGGAACTCCCATCCCGTGAGCTTCTCGTAGAGGAAGGGGAAGTCGGGTATGTAGCCGAGGAGCTTCTTGGCCCCGACCGGATCTTCCTGAACGTCGCGCCCGCCGAGGAAGGCCCGCCCGGAACTCGGGGCGAAGAGTCCCGCGAGCATCTTGATCGTGGTGGTTTTGCCGGCCCCGTTGGGGCCGACGAAGGCGAAGATCTCACCGGCCGGGATCTTGAGGGAGAGGGAGTCCACGGCCAGGGTGTTTCCGAAGCGCTTGGTCAGGTTTTCGGTCCGGATCATGGAGTTTTTTAATAGGTCTTATAGGTCCTATAGGACCTATAAGACCTATTAAAAGCGGGTTTTCATCGCGCGCTGGGGGTCTCCAAGCGCAGCTCGCTCCGAAGACGCGGCCAGAGCCAGTCGGCGAGCCTTCGGTGGCCCTCGGCGGAGAAGTGGAGCATCCCCTCCTCGCCCGGCAGGAACGCCTCCCCGTCGTAGCCCCCCGTCTCGGTCCGGAAGGCGCCGAGGAGGTCGAGGTAAGTCCATCCCGCCTCGGCGCAGATCTCCTTGATCCGCTCCTGGGGGTAGAGGACGATCGCCGGGTCTGCCCCCCGTTCGAGGGCCTCGATCTGGGGGCGGGCGGGCGCGGCGGCGAGGAAACAGGCCGTCCGCCCGGAGCATTCCCGGAAGACGGGGATGCTCTCCTCGCGGAAGCGCTTCCAGGTTTCGGGAAGCCAGGCGTTCAGGCAGGTGTTGTTGAGCCCGGAGAGGGGGGAGAGGGCGGTTTCGGCGGCGAACCCCTCGTGGACCCGGCGCAGCGAAGCGTCGGAGAGGGCCGAGTGGACGAGTCCGCCCAGGTCGCGCAGCTCGGCGGACATCCGGAAGCTGGTCTCGCTCTTCCAGACCCACTCGAAGCGGAGGAGATCGTTCAGGCAGAAGACGACGAAGACCCCCCGCAAGGGAAGGCCGGAGTAGTAGCGGCGGTAGGCGGCGAGCTCCTGGTGGGCGGACCATCCGGGGCAGGCGGCGTTGAGAAACTGGACGGCTTCTCCCGCCTCTTCCTGCATCCGGGGAACGAAGGTGGCCGGGTAGGGGAGGTAGGACCCGTAGGCGACCGAGTCGCCCAGGACGAGGATCTTGGCGACGGACGGGTCGGGATCGACCTCCCGCTCGCCGAGGAAGCCCAGCGAGTCGGTGGCGTGGGGGTCGGATTCGGAGTCGTGACGGTGGCCGCGGAAGGACGGCTTCAGGCGGTAGGAGGTGAGGGCGTCGAACATGAAGATGGACTTGGGGTTCTCATCCAGGCGCTTCTTGAGCTCCGGGAGGTCCTTCTCGGTCAGGCGCTCGCCCGCGCCCTCCGAGAACCTTCGCCAGACCCGCCAGCCCGCCAGGGCGATGGCGGCGCTGACGGTGATCGTCAGCGCGGCGAGGAGGAGCCATTTCGCTTGGGTTTTCATTTCTTCGTTTTATCCGATGGATCCGTCGGATCCGACCGATCGGTCCGATGGCGCCATCTCACGCGCCGTCCCGCACATAGCGCATCACCTCGTCGTGGCTCTGTTTCCTAAGCTCCCAGCCCAGGGGCGTCGAGACCCGGAGCAACTCGCCGTCCGGTCCGAGCCAGAGGTCCAGGCCGATCCCCGCATAGGATGAGGATAGCTTTGAGCCCCCGGGCGTCTTCTCCTCGACGGTGAAGCGGAGTTCGGAGAACTCCGCTTTAAAGGAGGGGAGGGTTCGCGGGATGTCCAGCACCGGCAGGGAGAAACGCTCTCCTTCCTCGATCGGACGGAGGGCGAAGAGGGGCGTCAGGGAGAAGGGAGGGAGGGCCGGGCGGGGGAGGGGGAGATCGAAACTCCGCGTCCGGCCGTCGATAGCGAGGGAGGCCCGGAGCCGCCCTCCCTCCGCCCGGCCTTGGAGCGTAAACGCGGGCCGGGCGCTGGCGAGACTGAAATCGAGGCGGCGGACTTCCCCCCCGGCGGAGAAGAGGCAGAGCGCCCGGGAGCGGATCTGGTTCTTCACCCCCGGAAGGGGGAGATCGAGGAGGAGCGTGCTCTCCAGGACGGGGCCGTAGAACCCCTCCTCCTTCCGGGGGTGGAGCGAGTTCTGAAGGTAGCCGGTCTGCTTCCCCCGGTAGAAGATGCCCAACCACTCCTCCCGGAAGAGCAGGCCGGAGCCGATCTGGACCAGGGCGGGGGAGAGGGGCCCGGCCTCCTTGGCCGGGGCGACCTCGTGACGGTAGAGGAAGCCCATCGCCACGAGCCAGAGTGCGGCCGAGGCGGCGAAGACGATGGAGGCTTTTCCGGCGGCTGATTTCATAGCGGAGGTTTAGAAATATACCACAGAGGATTGGAAGGGGGGACAAAGGTGAATCAAAGGTCCGCGTCTACGGACTCACGACTGCAGGCGCCGGCATCCCTCGTAGGCGCGGACATTCATGTCCGCGCGCCGAGGCCAAGCCCGGCGCGCCCCTGTAGGCCGGTTCTGTGAACCGGCGGCGAGGCCAGGCGCGCCCGATCACAGATCGGGCCTGAGAGAAGGGCGGGGATCGGACGCCCGATCACAGATCGGGCCTAGAGAAGGGCGGGGACCGGACGCCCGATCGCAGATCGGGCCTACGGGCGAGGCGGTTACTGGTAGACTTCCTGCCAGTCCACCCGCTCGTGGGGGCGCGCCGGCTGGGAGGGACCCGATCCGCCGCGCGGACCGGTGTAATTGGTGGGGTATACGATGTCGCCGCTCCCGGTGATGCTGATCGACTTGGCGATGATGGCGGTGCAGATCGTACCGCTCCCGGTGACCGTCACGTTGGCGTTGGGCACGTAGAAGCACCCCGCCACGGGATCGCCGCTGCCGGTGATGCTGAAATTGCTCCCGGGGGAGACCACGTCCAGGTTCTCGGCGTGCCCGCCGCTGTTGAAGTCACCGGATCCCGTCACCTGGAAGGAAACCTTGGGGCAGAGGAAAAGGTGCGTGCTCGAGGAGATGAAGATGTCGCCGCTGCCGGTGTGGGAGAAGGCGTTGTCGCAGTAGAGATCGGTGGAGTTGCCCGTGGTGCCGAAGTAGATGGAGCCGCTCCCCGTGAATTGGAAGCCGGTGAAACGGTAGCGGGTCCCGGTGAAGTGGAGGCTTTTCGACCCGGTGATCGAGATGACCCCGTTCGAGATGTCGTAATCGCCGCTCTTCCCCGCGACCGCCACGGCGCCGGGCGCGCCGCTGCTGTTCTTCCGGATCGTGGTGTCGCCCGCCACGGTCATGGGGATGGCGTCGCCGTCCCCCTCCGGCCCGCCGTGCTGGATCACCCAGGCGTAGTCGTCGCCGTCGGTTTCGTTGTCGCCGTCCTTGTCCCAGAGGGGGATGTAGGGCTCGACGTACTCGTAGCCGGTGTCGCCGGGCCGGGCGGGCGACCCGGAGGAATAGGCGCTGGAGGCCTTGGACGGGTTGCGGGGAGGGGAGAGCTTCGTCCCGACCTTGGACGACCCGGTGGAGGAAAAGGTCTTCCCTTCGGTCAGGAGAGCCTCCCCGCTGATGATCCCGCTCCCGGTGATCGACATGTTGCCGTTGGTGGCCACCGATCCCGGCCCCATGTCGTCGGTGTCGGTCGGCGGGCCGGAGGGGAAGTCGGCGGGGTCGTAGGAGTAGACGTCTCCGCTCCCGGTGAAGGAGCAGGAGTTCTTCCCGAAGATGGCGCAGGGGAAGCCCCCGGAACCCGGCCCCCCGGCGGACCCGCGGGCCATCGTCTCGTTCAGGCCCCGCACGGATCCGGCGAAGACGTTCCCGGCGCCCGCGGCCAGGAGCACGATCAGCGCCGTTGCGATGAGGGCGATCAGGAAAGCCGCCGCGGCCAGGAATACCTCGGCGGGTATCCGTTTCTCGATCCGGGAATTCATCTTCGTCTCCTGAGTTGATCGGTTGGCTTATCCCGGTATTCTTTCCTAGCATAATCCGTGCCAGGATCAGCGGGACTTTCCCGACGGAAACTAAGGCGAGGGAGAAGAAACGAAGGGGCTAAAAATGGGGGTGCGTCTAAAAATGGACAGAAGGGCGTCCAATTCTGGACACCCGATCGGGGAGGAGGGAAAGATGCGGGGGATCAGGCGGAGAGGCCGAACCTCTTCAGCTTCCCGTAGAGCGTGGTCCGGGAGATCCCGAGCTTCTCCGCGGCGAGCGAGAGGTTCCCTCCGGAATCGGCGAGGACTTTCTTGACCAGACGTCTCTCGTTCTCGCGAAGGTCGAGTGTCTCCGGGGGCGGAAGTCCGGGCGGAGGGGCGAAGGAGGGGAGGTCGCCGGGGAGGACCGTTTTCCCCCGGGCCACGACCACGGCCCGCTCCATGGCGTTCTGGAGTTCCCGTATGTTCCCCGGCCAGCGGTAATCCAGGAGGAGGCGGAGCGCCTCGGGCGCGATCTCCTCGATCCCGGAGCGGTTTTTGCGGGCGAACTGGCCGAGGAAGTGGCGGGCGAGGAGGGGGATGTCCTCCCTCCGCTCGCGCAGGGGGGGGAGGATGAGGGGGATGACGTTCACGCGGTAGAAGAGGTCCTCCCGGAAGCGCCCCTCGGCGACCAGGCGTTCCAGTTCCTGGTTGGTGGCGGCGATGACCCGGACGTCGACCGCGATCGTCTCCTCGCCGCCCACCCGCTCGATCTTCCTCTCCTGAAGGAAGCGCAGGAGCTTGAGCTGGGCCGACGGAGGGAAAGCGCCGATCTCGTCGAGGAAGACGGTCCCCCCCTGGGCCTGCTCGAAGCGCCCGATCTTCCTCCGGATGGCGCCCGTGAAGGCGCCCTTCTCATGGCCGAAGAGTTCGCTCTCCAGGAGGCTTTCCGTGAGCGCGGTGCAGTCGGCGACGACGAAGGGGTTACCGCGGCGGGGGGAGGCGGCGTGGATGGAGCGGGCGGCGAGCTCCTTCCCCGTCCCGCTTTCGCCCCGGATGAGAACCGTGGAATCGGTCTGGGCGATCCCCGGGATGAGGCCGTAGATCCGGCGGATCGCCGGCGACCTCCCCACCGGCCGCTCCAGGGCGTAGCTGACACCGGCCTCCTCGCGGAGAGCGGCGTTCTCGTCCCGCAACCGTGCCAGGTCCACGAGCTGGCGGGAGAGGGCGAGGATCTTCTCCGGCTGGAAAGGCTTGAGGAGGTAATCGTGGGCGCCGAGCTTGATCGCCTCCACGCCCGATTCGATCGTGCCCGCGCCGGTGACGATGACCGCGGGGACGTCGACGGGGAGGCCTTTCACGCGCTTTAAGAGCTCGAGGCCGCTGATATCCGGAAGGCGGAGATCGATCAGGGCGGCGGCAGGAGGGGTCTCCCGGATCATCCGCCAGGCCTCCTCCCCTCCGGAGGCCGCGGCCGTGCGCACCCCCGGAAGATCCGAGAGGAGATCGGAGAGCTCCTCCCGGGCGGCCGGATCGTCGTCGACGATCAGGATCAGTTTCGTTTCGCTCATGGATTGCTTCGTCCCCCCCGCTTAAGCTCGGGGTCCTCGCAATGAGATGTCTCTATCATTCCAGACTGACTCATGATTAGCCCGCATTGTTCATGAAGATCGAAAGATCTTCATGAACAATGCGGGCTAAGGAGCCAGGGGAAGCTCAAGCGTGAATGTTGTCCCCCGGCCTTCTTCGCTGACAAAGCTGATCTTTCCCCCGTGGACCTCCTCGACGATCCGGTAGGAGAGGGTGAGGCCCAACCCGATCCCCGCGGCCTTGAGCGAGAAGAAGGGCGTTCCCACCTGGGGAAGGGCGGCCGCGGGGATCCCTACCCCGGTGTCGGCCACGGTGACTCTGGCTCCGCCTCCGTCCGGGAGGGGAGAGCTCGAGAGGGTGAGGGTCCCGCCGTCCGGCATAGCCTCGTAGGCGTTCTTGATCAGGTTCTGGAAGACCTCCGCGATCTGGACCCGGTCGAGCCGGAGGAGGGGAAGGGGCTCAAGTTTCTTGGCCACCGCCACCCGGGAGAGAGGGAAGGCGGAGGCGACCTCGGCCGCCGTCTCTTCGATCAGGCGGTTAAGGTCGGTCTCGGCCGGAGCGGCCTTGGGGAGGCGGGAGAATTCGAGGAGGCTCGAGATGATCCGGTCGGCGGACCGGATCTTCTCCGCGATCACGGCCAGGTGCTTGGCGCAGCCTTCGTCCCCGGCGCGCAGACGCCGCTCCAGGTTGAAAGCGGCGGTCCGGATCACGCCGAGCGGGTTGCGGAGCTCGTGGGCGACGCAGGCGGCCATCGTCCCCAGGGAGGCGAGCTTCTCCGCCCGGGCCAGCGATTTCTCCAGGCGCTTGCGCTCGCTTAAGTCCCGGAGGATCCCCGCCGTCCCCCCTCCCGCCCCGTCTCCCCGGCGGTCGGGGAGGAGGATGAGGGAGAAATAGCGGCGCTCGGCGGCGGTCGCGCCGGTCTCGATCTCGAGCACCTGCGCCTCGCCCGCTCGCGCCACGGCGAGGGCCTTTCCGATCAGGGGTTGGAGATGGCGGGGGAAGAAGGAAGGGAGGGGATCTTGCCCCGGCGCCCGCTCGGGGGAGCCGAGGACCTCGCTTAAGGGCCGGCTCGACTCCAGGAGACGCCCCTCTGGGTCGGCCCGGAAGACCACCTCCGGTAGGCGCTGCAGGAGGGAGCGGTGCTCCTCCCTCACCATGCGCAGGGCCCGACCGGCCTCGCCGAGCTGGTCCTGCAAGTAGTTTCTCTCGGAGCGCAAGCGCTCGACGCGGATCCGCTCGAAGCCGCTGAAAAAGCCGACGGTGAGGCCGAGATAGAGAAGGAGGCCCCAGTCCAGGTCGGGAAATCCCCGCCGGGCGAGGTAGAGGCGGAGGAGGACGCCGACGGCCCCTCCAGAGAGGGCTCCCACCAGGGAGTTCTCCAGGACCAGGCGGGGGAGGAGGGCGCGGTTGCGCCCGTTGGGTCGGGGTTGCCGGTTCGTCATGGGAATAGCCTCGCCGCATTTTATCAGAGGCGGAACATAATGGCAAAGAGGATGGCGCGCTCGAGAGCGGCGTCGTGCCGCCGCACTCCAAAGACAAAAAAGCGCCCCGACGGTCGAAACCGTCGGGGCGCCGTTCCGGGCCGGTTGAGAATGGCCTACTTGATGACCTCTTTCCAGTCGGTGACGGTGGGGGGCGGGACCGGCTTCCCCAGGATGGAGCCGAAGTCCTTCGCGGCCAGGGCCTCGTCGTAATGGACGGCGGCGTTGTTCCAGATGTAGACCTCCTTGCCGACCAGGTTCCCGTAGATGTTGTCGTTGTTCCTAACCTCGATCAGGGCGTTGGGGGCGTAGACGAAGCCGTAGAACTCGACGTTGTTGGAGAGATCGACCTTGGTGGTCCCGTTGTAGTAGAAGCGGAGCTTCGTGGTGTCGCCGTCGAAGTGAATCGGGGGGAGGAGCTCGGAGTTGTTCTCGAAGACGATCTCCCCGGTCCCGATATAGGGAGCGGAATCCGCCTTGGTCCCGATGTAGATCTCGACCAGGTCCTCGGTGTCGGTGGCGATCACGAAGGAGACGTTGTTGGAGAGCTCAAAACGGTTGAAGTGATAGGTCCCCGAACTGAAGGAGATGGCGGCGTTGTTATGGGCGATGAACTGGTTGTTGGTGATCTCGTAGCAGCCCGTCTTGGTGCCGTAATTGCCGTGGATCCCGGCGTCGCCCGCCTGGGTATACCAGTCGGGCATGATCACGGGGAGGAGCGTCCAGACCGCGGCCGCGTAGTTCTGGGCCCCGGTCACGGTGGACTTGCTGATCACGATGTCGCCTTCGGAGGCGGCGGTGGCCACGCTGACGTCGCCCCGGACCACGGCGTTGTTGTCGATGGAGATCCCGTCCGGCTCGGCCCCGTTGCAGTTGGAGCCGACGTTGGAGTTCGCCCCCGGGGCGTCCTCGTCGTAGGGCCCGACCCGGGAGTCGTAGCTGTCCACGAGGCCGTTCTCCTGGATGTGCACCCAGTGGTCGCCGAAGGGGCCGGGGGGGCAGCCGCCGGCGGCCAGGAGGCCGGTTCCGTCGACCCGCCCGGTGACGTTCCGCTCCGAGGCCGCGTTGACCGCCCAGGCAGCTGCGGCGACGGCGACGCAAACCGCGAGGATGATGAGATGGCGTGTTTTCATGGCCGGTCCCTCCGTATTACGATTATTTGTGTCTCCGGTATTAATATATGGCCCAGGAATGACGTTGTCAAGTATTTTATTCCGTCCCGCCTTCTCCGGTTTCCCGGAGAAGACGGGACGGAATAACGGTCTAGTCAACGTGGCCATAGGAGACGAAGGAGGCGAAACCCTCCTCCGTCCCGATCCCCCAGTGGACGCCCAGGTCGAAGGTCCCTTCCCCCAGTGGCTCGCCCATGTAGAGGAAGTAGTAGCCGTCCGTGGAACCCGCCCAGGAGGGATCGGTCTTGGCGTCCCACATGACCGAGACGTATTTCTTCCCGACCTCCAGGCCGCCCTCGGCGAGGTAGAAGGCCTTGACCGATTGGTCCGGGACGGAGAGGGCGGTCTGGTGGGTGGAGACGATCGTCACCAGGGCGCCGGCGAGGAGTCCGACCACGACGATGACCGCGAGGATGACGATGATCCCCATGCCGGCAGTCGGCTTGCTCCGCTCGGTCGGGACGGTCTTCATGGTCACCATTCCGTTTGGCGGGTCCAGACCGCGGTCCGCAGGTGGACGGATTCCCCGGCGGTCAGATCGATGGTGATGACGTTGTGGTCGTCGGTCGAGGCCGAGAAGGAGGAGATGCGGTCGGCCAGGACGTAGGTGCCGGCGTCGCTCTCGCGCCGGAGCTCGTCGCCCGAGAGGTAGAACCGCACGTCGTCGACATCGGCGTCGAGGGGAGTGCCGTGGCCCGGCTTCTTGTCGAGGATGATCTCGGTCTGGGAGCCGAAGGTGACCTTGTTGTAGTTGCTTTCCCGGATCTCCCGGACGATCTTCTCGATCGCCGTCCGGCTCTCCTGGCAGACCTCGAGGTAGTCGCGGGTGGAGGTGAAGAAGAGCTCGGTGCAGGAGATGACCGCCTGGAGGGAGAGGCCGGCGATGATCGCCATCAGGACGATCACCGCCGCCGCTTCGATCAGGGAGTAGCCGCCGTCTTGTTTCAGGGGAGCGGTCATTCCACATCTTCCCAGCTGGTCTTCAGCGTGGTCAGCACGAGCGCAAGGTCTTCGTTGGCGATGGTGACCGTCACCCGCTTGTAGCCGGAGTCTCCGTCGGTCTCGGTGTTGAATGCCCCGGGCTGGACGTAGATCACATCCCCGGTGCTGGTATAATCCGGGAAATCGGTGACGGCGACGGTGGTCCAGGAGGCGACATCGGAATAATGCGCCCAGATGACCTTCTTCTCCATCTCCTCCTGGGCGAGGAGGGTCATCACCCCCCGACGGACGGGGAAGCTCAAGTCCTGCACCGCCTGGGTGAAGGGGAGGATGATCGCCGGGAGGACGATCGCGGCGACGACGATCACCACCACGATCTCGACCAGGGCGTAACCCCGAGGGGCGGTTTTCCGCCGGATTTTCACGGCCTTCACAGCACCGTCACCTTGCCGGTGAGGGCGGTGACCGAGATGAGCTTAACGGTCGCGCCGTTCACGACCGAGAACGAGCCCACGCCGACGGTCGGCTCGCCGAAGGAGTTGAAGGTGATGGTCCGCGGCCCGGCGGTCGTGCCCTGGCGGAGGATCCTGACCTCGGGGAGGAGGCCCTGGGCGGTGTAGGTGTCTGTCCCGTCGAAGATGATGGAGCGGGGGATGCCGCGGAACATCGCCGCCGATTGCACCGCGCGGATGTCGGAGGCGACCACCTCCGCCGCGGTGGCGGCCGTGAACTCCGGGCCGGTGAGAAAACGGGGGACGATGGCAATGGCGAGGATCGCCAGGACCAGCAGGACGATCACCACCTCCACGAGCGTGAAACCGCCTCGGCCGAAACTTGGGGGGCGCATCGCCTCATCCTCCGTTTTCAATATAGCCTCGCCGGACAGGGCTGTCAAGGTATTTACCGCCCTCCCGCCTCGTCGTTAATTCCTTGACAGCCGGGCGGGAGCGTAATATAATTCTAATATAAAGCGATGAAACCCGCAGCATATCCTGTCGCCGCCATCGCGGTTATGACCGCCGCCGGGGTCCTCTCCCTGGCGCCGTCCCGGGGGGCGGCTTTTACCGACAACCAGGCGGCATCCCTGGTCATCGGGCAGGCGGACATGACCCACAACGGACCCAACCAGGTCAACGATTGGTACAACCCCGCCAGCGCGACGCCCCAGACGCTTTTCTGGCCCGGCCAGATCGTCGTCACCGGAGGGCGAGTCTATATCGCCGACTACCACAACAACCGCATCCTGATCTACAGCTCCATCCCCACGGACGATAACCCTTTCGCCAGCGTGGTCGTCGGCCAGCCCAACATGTACTCGAACTACCGCAACCAGGAGATCGAGGGCAACCCCTGGCAACCCCGGGCCAACACCCTCCACTGGGCGGACGGCGTCGCCATCTCCCCCACCGGCAAGATGCTGATCGCCGACACCTTCAATAACCGGACGCTGGTCTTCAACTCCATCCCCACCTTCAACAACCAGTCCGCCAACACGGTCATCGGACAGATCTCGCTCAGCCTCTGGTATTACGAGAACCAGCAGGGCGACCCCGACGCCAACACCCACTACGACTCCCGCCAGGTCTGCGTCTCCCCGGGCGGGAAGGCGATCATCGCCGACCGCCTCAACAACCGCGTGCTGATCTTCGACTCCATCCCCACGTCCGACAACGCCGACGCCGCCGTGGTCGTCGGGCAGCTGGACCCGTGGTCCAACCAGACCAACCAGGGGGAGGGGGCGCCCTATTCCGACACCCTGAACGAGCCGTCCGGCGTCTTCGTGGACTCCGGCGGCAAGCTCTACATCACCGACACCGGGAACAACCGCGTGCTCATCTTCAGCTCGATCCCCGACGACGACGGCGCCACCGCCGCCGTCGTCGTCGGCCAGGCCAACTTCATCTCCGGCGAGCCCAACCGGGGGTTGGGCGTCTGCCGGGCCAACACCCTCTGCGAGCCCTTTGGCTCGGTCTATTCGGACGGGACGCGCCTTTTCATCCCCGATTCCGGAAACCACCGGGTCCTGATCTACTCCGCGATCCCGACCTTCAACGGGCAGTCGGCCTCCGTGGTCCTGGGCCAGCCCTCCATGACCGCGAACTACGTCAACCAGTTCGATCCCGACCCGGACCCCTACGAACCGCCCGCCCCCACCTCCCGGACCCTCTACTGGCCCAACTGCGTCTTCCTCTCCGGCTCGCAGCTTTTCGTCAGCGACACCAACAACAACCGGGCGCTGATCTACCAGGACTCGACCACACCCACGCCGTCGCCCACGCCGACTCCGAGCGCGACTCCGACCCGCTCGCCTTCTCCGCCCCCCAGCCCCACGCCTACGCCCAGCCGGACCCCCACCCCCTCGCCGACGCTCACCCCCTCGCCGACGGCGAGCCCGACCAAGACCCCGACGCCCACGCCCTCCCGCACCCCCACCGCCTCGCCCACGCCTACGCCCTCGCCCTCGCCGTCCCCCTCGGCTTCCCCCACGGCCTCGCCGTCCCCTTCCGCCTCGCCCACTCCCTACGGCTACAAGACGCCTACCCCCACCCCGACCTCCTCGCCCACTCCCTCGGTCACCCCGTCCCCCACCCCTTCGGCGACGCCGACGCCGACTCCCCCGGGCTACAAGACGCCTACTCCCACGCCCACCCCCTCGCCGTCACCTTCCTCCAGCCCCACGCCCACGCCGTCGCCCTCGTCCTCGCCC
>CAZOYW010000028.1:25959-39976 GCA_964584165.1 uncultured bacterium | reverse complement strand
GGCGGACTCCGTTCTGGAAGTCGTCGAAGCCCTCGTTGAAAATATCGGCGGCGAAAAGGGCGGATGTGAAAGCAAGGCAAAGCGAGGAAACGGCGGCAACCCAGATGGGGCGGAGAGATTTCATAACGGCGGCTCCCGGTAAGGCGTTGGCTTGTACCACCGTCAATATACCTCCTGGCGCGATTGGGGGGAAGCGTAAATTCCCGGTCAGGATTCAGGGGAGCGCCGGGCGGGGCGTCTCCGTAGCCGCGGACATTTATGTCCGCGGGCCGGAAGGGCGCGTAGTATACTAACGCCGTGTCCGCCCGGATGACATTCGACCAGCTCCAGCGGTATCGCCTGGCCGCGGAGATCCTGGAGGCCCTCCGGACCCGCCGCCCTTCAAGGATCCTCGACGCGGGCTCCCGGGAAGGCTTTCTCAAGCATTTCCTGCCCGGCGACCGGGTGGTCAACCTCGACCTCGCCTCCTTCCCCGTCCTCGGTTTCGTCCAGGGAGACATATTCGCCCTCCCCTTCCCGGACCGGTCTTTCGACGCCGCGCTCGCTCTCGACGTTCTCGAGCATCTTCCCGCCCCCCGCCGCCCGGCGTTTCTCGATGAGCTCTCCCGGGTGAGCTCCGGACCGGTCATCGTCGGTTCCCCCTTCCGGGACGAAAGGGTGATGGAAGCGGAGAAACTGGTCAACGAGTTCGCCCTGAAGATGACCGGCCGGGAGAACGAATTCCTGGTCGAACACCTGACGGAAGGCCTCCCCGCCCTGGAGGAGGCCGTCGACTGGGCCGGCCGGAAGGGCTACCAGACGGCCCTCCTCCCCAACGGCTATCTCGACCGCTGGGTCCTCATGATGTGTCTCAACGAGTTCCTGGCCCGCGTCCCCGAGCCCTGGGATTTCATATTCCCGGCCAACGACTATTATCACCGTTCTTTTTACGCTTCCGACAACTGTCTTCCCGCCTACCGGACTTTCGTGGTGGCGAGCCGGTCCGGGCCGGCGCTACCGGAGCGGCTGGCGGCCCTGGTCTCCCCGCCCGCGGTTTCGCCGCCGCCCGCGCTCGGCGAGACCCTCGCGGAGATCAACCGCCTCCTGGATCAAACCGCCCGGGAGAGAAAGGATCTTCTGCTCCAGGAACTGGCGGCGCTGAGAGCGGAGCGGGATCGGATCTTCGGGGAGTTGAAGATGACCGCGGAAGCCAAACAGGCCCTCTTCGCTGACCTGACCGCCGTGATCGACCGGAAGAACGCGGACATCTCCCAGATCCAGGGCTTGCTGGGCCGGGCCATCCAGGAGAAGGCGGCGGCCGTCGCCGCCCTGGCCGCGGCCCAAGCCGAGCTCGAGGGGATCAAGTCCTCCCGGGCGTACCGGTTGTATCGTCAGACCTGGGGCAGGTTCCGTCCGCCTCGCCGCCCCTGATCCATCGTTCATCCCATGCCTTCCGCCGCTCTCCCCAATATTCTTCTGATGATCGACCTCCAGGCCGGAGGCGAGGGGACCGTGGAATCCCTCCGCCGCCGCTTTCCCGGCGCCCGCTTCTCCGTGGTCCTCGATTCCTGCGCGCCGCGGGCGGTCAAGGAGAGGTTCGGGGGGGACCGGATCATCTGGTACAACATGGCGATGCCCTGGCGGGACAAGGTCGGGCTGCTGAAGAAGATCCGCGCCAGCCGTTTCAGCCACGCCTTCTTCGTCGGCGCCAACTTCGACCTCCGGCAGCTCGGGGCGGTCTGGTTCGCGGGCTCGCCGGTCTGCCGCTTCATCCGCCTCGGGCCGGGCGGCGGCGCCCGGGAGCGGAATGTCTCGATCCGGTCGCTGGCCGGCGCGGGGCTGGTCCGGGGATGGCTCTTTCTCCTTTTCCTCCCGTGTTTTCTTGCGGTCCGCTTCGTCTTCTGGTGCGCCGATCGCCGCCCGCCGGCTCCCCCCGCCTCCCCGCCGCCCCTCGCTCGCCTGCCGGAACGGCCTCCGGTCAGCGTGGTCATACCCAACTACAACGGCCGCGAGCTCTTGGCCGAATGCCTCCCTTCGGTGGTGGCGGCGGCCTCCGCCTACGGCCGCTCCACGGAAGTGATCGTGGTGGACGACGCCAGCACCGACGGCTCGCCGGAATTTATCCGGGACGCTTTCCCGACCGTCATCCTCCTCCGGCTCGACCGCAACCAGGGGTTCGGCCGGGCTTGCCACGAAGGGATCGCGCGGGCCTCCTCTCCCCTGGTCGCCCTTCTCAACAGCGACGTCGCCGTGAAGGAGGACTTCCTCCTCCCCCTGGTCCGCTGCTTCCGCGATCCGTCCGTGTTCGCCGTCCAACCCCGGGCCTACTATCCCGACGGGAGACTCAACGTCGGAGTCAACATGGGACGGATCGAGAACGGCTACATCCGGATCTGGAACGAGGCCGACACCGACGAGGAGAAGCAAGTCGGCGGACTCTGCCCCACCCTCTACTGCCTGGGGGGGGCGATGCTCTTCGACCGGAGGAAGTACGCCGCGCTGGGCGGCTTCGACGCTCTCTACTACCCCTTCCGCTGGGAGGACATCGACCTCTGCTACCAGGCCGGCAAGCGGGGCTGGCGGGTCCTCTACCAGCCGGCGAGCACCGTCTGGCACCGACACCATGCCACCCTGAACAAGGTGTTCCACCCCGACTATCTCAACGTGATCGAGATGAAGAACGAGATTCTCTTCATCTGGAAGAACATCCACGAGCCGCGCCTCTTCCGCGAGCACCTTCGCCGCTTCCCCGCCTATTTCCTCTCCCAAATCCTTTCCGGGCGCGCCAACTTCCCCCCCGCCTTCCTGCGGGCCCTGGCCAGCCTTCCCGCCGTTCTCCGCGCGCGGCGCGCCGCCCGGCGCCCGGCGGCGGTTCCCGACTCGCTGGCCCTCGGCCGCTCCCTGCGGGTGTACAAGAATTTTCTGCGGGGGGACGCGGGCCTGGGGCGGGGGCGGCGGCGGCAGATCCTGATCCTGAACCCGGTCTTCCCCTATCCCCCCATCGACGGGGGCAAGACCCGCGTCTATAACCTGCTCCGGGAGGCCGCCCGGACCAACGACCTCCATCTCCTCTGCTACATCGAGCCGGACCAGAAGCAGTACCTCCCCGAGATCGAGATCTGCCGAACGGTGACGACGGTGGATTTCCCGGCTCCCCTGGGGAACCTGGGGAAGATCGGGGAGGCGCTCTTCCCGATGTATTATCGCCGCTTTTACACCCCGGCCATGCAGGAAGCCCTCTCCCGCATCCTGGCGGAGCGGCCCCTGGACATAGTCCAGATGGAGTTCGACAAGATGCTCGTCTGGGGGCGCTTCATCCGCGACACCCCGGCCGTTTACATCGAGCACGACGTGGCCAGCCTCTACCTGAACGGGGGCAAGAACCCGCCCCTTCCGGGATGGGGAAGGGTCATCGATCTCCTGGAATGGATGCGCTCGCTGCGCTGGGAAGTGACGGAGGGGAGGCGCTACGCCAGGATCGTCGCCCTCTCCCCCGAGGACGAGGCGGTCCTCCGTCCGCTCCTCCCGGATTCCTCCGTCACCTCGGTCAAGCACGGGACCAACTTCGCCCAGTTCTACGCTCCTTACCGGGAAGTGGAGGAGCCCACCCTGATCTTCATCGGTTCGTTCGTGCACTATCCCAACGTCGAGGCGCTCGGCTACTTCCGGCGGGAGATCTGGCCCCGGATCCGGCGGGAAGTTCCCGGCGCCCGCCTTCTCGTCGTCGGTTCCCATCCCACGGCGGAGGTGCGCCGCTTCGGGGAGGAGCCGGGGGTCGAGGTGGCCGGCCGCGTGCCGGACGTGGGGGAGTGGCTCGACCGGGCGGCGGTCTTCGTCGCCCCGATGCGCAAGGGATTCGGGATGAAGGGCAAGGTCCTGGAGGCGATGGCCCGGGGCAAGCCCGTGGTGACCACGCCGGTGGGGATGCGGGGAGCGGCGGTCGTCCCCGGCCGCCACCTCTTGATCGGGGGGTCGCCGGCCTCGTTCGCCGCGGCGGCCGTCTCCCTCCTCCGGGACCCGAGCCTGCGGCGGCGGATCGCCCTGGCCGGACAGGAGCTGGTGCGCGAGGAATACGACTGGTCCAAGGCGGCGGAGCAGATGGACCGCATCTACGAAGAGCTCCTGGGCGAGGCGGGATGAACGCGGAAGCGCTCGCCCAATTCGCGGTCGAAGCGGTGGCCCGGGGGGCCGCCGCGCTCCCCGCCCCCGGGGAGGCCCTGCCCCCGATCCGGGAATTCTACATCGAGCTCACCTACCGCTGCGACCAGAGATGCCTGATGTGCGACGTCTGGCCCCGTTCCCGCGCCGCGGCCGGGGAGGAGATGACCCCGGCCGAGATCGCCGGCCTCCTCGCCTCCTCCCCCTTCTTCAAGGACCTCGAGCTCGCCGTCCTCACCGGCGGGGAGCCCTTCCTCCGCTCCGACCTGTCCGAGATCGCCGCCCGAATCCTCGCCCGCTACCCCCGCCTTCGCCTCGGGATACTGACCAACGGATCGAATACCGCGGCGGTCTTCGCCGTGCTCTCGGAGCTCCGCCGCCGGGGGTTCATCTCCCGGGTCTGGCTGGGCTCTTCGCTGGACGGGATCGGGGAGGTCCACGACCGCGTCCGCGCCCGCCCGGGGGCTTTCGCCGCCCTGGAGCAAACGCTCGGGCAGGCCCGGGCGGAGTTCCCGGAAGCGGCCTGGTCTCTCAACTTCACCATCACGCCCCTGAACTTCCGCTCCCTCCTGGAAGCCTATCGTTACGCCCGGGAGCTCGGGATCGAGTTCTCGGCCCAATTCGCCATCCCCTGGCCGGGCGCCCGGAGGCTCGAGTGGTCCGTCGATGATCGGATCGCGCTGGACGGGATCGGACGGGAGATGATCCGGGAGCTGGTCGCCGAAGGCATCCGGGAGAAGGGGGAGGAGGCGCTGAAAGCCGACCGGGATTTTCTGGCCCGGCTCTACTACTGGCAAGGGCTCTTCGATTACGGACGCCGCCCCCGCCGCCTCTTCGGGGAGTGCAAGGCGGGAAGGGAATGCGCCATGTTCAGCCCGTCCGGCGACCTCTACCTCTGCCCCCGCTACAAGCACGAGCCCCTGGGGAACGCCTGCCGGACCCCCTTCGACCGCCTCTGGACTTCGGCGGCGGCGGAGGGCTTCCGGCGCCGGTCCGACTCGGGCGGCTGCCACTGCTGGCTCAACTGCATGGTCTACTCGTTCGCTTTCCAGGCCCTGGGGAGGGTCTCATGAACCGGGACCGGATCGGCGCCCTCATGATTTTCCTGGGTGTATTTGTATTCCTTATCTTCCGAGTCCTCTTCATCTGGACCCGGTGGCGGGCGCTGTCGCTCCGCCTCGGGCGCCGGGAGGGGGAATCCGGCCAGGAATGATCCGGCCGCGTACGGCAATTGCGGACCGGAGATAATCCCGCTTGGCGCCGCCTTCGTCGTCCGCGCAACTAGCTGATCGCGGGCGCACTACCGATCCGCCCGGAACCAATCACGGATCAAGCCCCCCAGGTTCTCCGCCTCGGTGTCCGTGTGACAGCCGACCAGGCAGGGCTTGCGGCAGCGGGCGATCCGGAGCCGGGCCACGAAGGCCCGGGACGACCGCCAGTTCTGCCAGAGCGGCCGGCGGATGGTCCCGAAGGTGCCCCCGCAAGAGCCGACGATTCCGTTGGGGGCGACGTGGAGGTTCTTGAGGCCGGCGAAGCAGTTGTTGACGGAGGAGGGGAGGCGGAACCGGAAGTAGTCCTTGACCAGCTCGAGGTAGCGGGCGGGGACATGGATGATGCCGGGGTCCTCCCGCTTGACAGCGAGTAGGGCGTCGATCGACCGGTCGAGGACGCCGTAGCGTTCGGGGGGCACCCAGTAGGGGGGGAGCTTCTTCGGCGGCGCGAACCTTCTTCCGGGCTTCAGGCCGAAGAGGCCGGAGGTCACGGTGTTGTAGGAGACCCCGGAGAAGAGGTGGCGGCGGGCGAAGTCGATCATCCCGGGCAGCTCCTCCAGGTTCTGATTCATGATCGTGCAGGTGATGATCAGGACCGGCCGGTCGGCGCTGGAGGACCGGCGCCGGTTCAGGGCCTGGATCAGGCGGACCACCCGGTCGAAGGTGCCCGGCCGGCCCCGGATGGCGTCGTGGGTCTCCGGACGGGTTCCGTCCAGGGAGATGTTGAAGCGGTCGAGGCGCGAGGCTTGGATGCGCTCGGCCAGGGCTTCCCCGAAAGCGGCGTTGCTGTTGACCTCGGTGGTGATCCCGCGGTCGGCGGCTTCTTCCACGATCCGGAAAAAATCGGGGTGGAGGAGCGGCTCCCCCCCGGTCAGGGTGAGGAATTTCGTCCCCCAGGCCGCCATTTCGTCGAGGAGCTTCCGAACCTGATCGAGGGAGAGGACTTGGTCGTCCTGCACCTTCCAGAGGTCGCACATGACGCACTGGAGGTTACAGGTGTTGTTGATGACGAGGTTGACCCTTTCCGGCTTGACCAGGGGGAGGTTCAGCTTCTTGGAGAGATAGAGTTTGATCCGGGGGGTGATCTGTCGCCGGTTGAGCGTCTGCATGGCGGTCAGGGCCGTTCGTTCGGAGAACATGTCCGGATGTAGGGGCCCCGGAGAGCGTCTAGAAGCTCTCCGGCTTCCGCGGCGGGGATTATAACAGACCATCCGAGATATTTCAGCGGGCGATCGGGATGTCCCCGTTCGCGCCGAAGTAGAGGCAGGTCATCCCCCGGAGCGCCCACAGCCCCTTCGCGGATCGGAAGATCGCGATCGCGGCTTTCCGGGACAGGCCGTAATCCGCGGGCACCGCCCAGTCCCCCGCGGCGCCGAAGTAGCAGCTGGTGACGCCCCGGACCGCCCAGAGCGAGGAGGCGCCCCGGAAGATCCCGATGTCGGCGGTCCCGTCCCCGTTGAAATCGGCGCTGAGGGGAACGTCGAAAGCGCCGCCGAAAAAGACCCGCGTCAGGTCCCGGACCGCCCAGATCCCCGGGCCCGGGCGGAACACCGCGATCTCGGCGGTGCCATCCCCGTCGTAGTCGGCCGGGAGTGCCCCGTCCCCGTCCTGCCCGAAGAAAGCCCGAGTGATGTCCCGGATCGCCCAGAAACCCCGCGTCGGGCGGAAGACGCCCGCCGCGGATTTCCCCTCGCCGGTGTAATCGGCGGGGACGGAAACATCGCTCGAGGACCCGAAGTAAAATTTGGTCAATCCCCTGACCACCCAGAGTCCGGTGGCAGAGCGGAAGAGGGCCGCGTCGCCGACGCCGTCCCCGTTGAAATCGCCGCTGGCGGGCCGGTCGCCCGCGGCGCCCAGGTAGAACTGGGTCAGGCGGCGCAGGGACCATAACCCCGAGGCCGGCCGGTAGATCCCAATCTCGGTAGCGCCGTCCCCGTCGTAATCGCCGGACTCAAGGATCGGCTGCGGGACGCTGAGCGGCGTGGGGGTGGGCCGGAGGCCGCCCCGGGGCTCGCCGCACACGGCGCGCACGTAGTAGCAGTTGATCTTGGGGAGCTGATCGCCCTGCCCGTCGTTGAACGAGACCGCCCAGGCGTTAGTCGTATACATGGCACAGGAGGAACCGGACCAGAAATACATGGCGGGCGTGTTGGCGAAAAGGGGATCGATCGCCGGCCCGCTCCGGCCGTAGTCGACTAGGCTGAACAGCTCCATGTCATTGGGGACCCTCCAATCGGTGCGGTCGGCGAAGAAACGCTCGTTGAGGGTTCCCTTCACGTAAGCGAAGGCATTTTCCCAGGTCACCGCGGCGGGAGAGCAGCCCAACTGCCAGGTCAGCCCGGTGGCGCGATCGGAGGCCGTGCCGTTCCCGTTATCGGTGAAACGCGGTTCGGAACGGGGATAGCCGGCCCGGGCGGCCCCGTCGTCCCCCAAGTCCCCGGAGCCGGCGGGATGGACGATCGCGGTCTGCCCGGTCCGGGGAAAGCCTTCCGGACCGCTCCCGGCGTAGAAGGACCGCACCGCCCGCACCAGGCAGCGCGGCGAAGGGGATTGGCCGATGTTTTTGGTGAGGAGGTGGCCGAACTTATAGCCCAGGTAGAAGATGTTGGCGTCCTCCCCCCCGTTCGGCGCGCAGGAGCTGGTCCAGAAATCCTCGTCTTCGGTCGTGGTCTCCTGGAAGACATCCTGGACGCCGAAGATCTTGCCCAAATCGCGCGTCGCCAATAGCTCCAGGCAGTTAGGAAGGCGCCAATCGGAGTAGCCCGCGAAACGGGATAGGTTCATGGCCTTGACATAGGCGAAGGCGTCATCCCAGGTCACGGGTCCGCTCAGCCCGCCGAAGGATTGATGATAACTGTCGTTCTGCTGCCACATCAGTCCGGCGGCCCAATCGATAACCGTTCCCCAGCCGGTGACGGTGAATCGCTCATGGTCCACCGGATAGCCGGCCTGGACGCAGCCATCGTCCCCCATGTCGAAATTCCCCCACCAGTGATACTTGTCCGTCTGCCCCGTCTTGGGCAGTCCATAATAGGGGTGGCTCGGAGGCGTGGGAGCGTGCGGCGGCGGAGTTGGGGTCGCGCCTAGAGCGGGGGTGGGACTTGGGGAATGATAGCCGTTCGGCGTGGGGCTCGGGCTCACCGGCGTGGGAGCGACGAGGGTTCCCGGTCCGCCGCGCACCGCCCGGACGTAATAGAAATCGCACTTGGGGCGGAAGGTGTTGAAGCAGTTGCCCATGTGCACCACCCAGGCGTCGGTGGAGGCTGCCTGCCTGGTGGTGCTCGTCCAATACCAGCTGGTCCGGGTGAAATTGATAAAAAGCGGATCAAGGGCGGGGGAAAACTGGCTGTAATCGGCCAGGGTCAGGAGTTCCACGATGTTCGGGAGCCGCCACTCGGAGTGGCCGGCGTAGTTCTCCTGGTTCAGCCCCCGGACATAGGCGAAGGCGTCCTCCCATTTCATTGTGTTCTTGTATGTTCCGACCTGGTGGAGAACGCTGTCGGTCTTTTGCCAGACCAGCCCGGTGGCGTTGTCCCGAATGGTGTCATCGCCGAGGTCGACGAAGCGCTGCCCGCCGACCGGATAGCCGGACTGGACCGCCCCGTCGTCCCCCCGGTCGTTGGGAAGGTTGGGCCAGTGGTGGACCACGGTCTGCCCGCTCTTGGGAAAACCGAACTGGCCACAGGGGGGAGCGAGGGAGCGGACCGCCCGGACGAACCCCGAGGGGCTGTCGGGCATGAAGGCCTCGATCATGTAGCCTTCCCGGAAATCGACCTGAAAGATTTTCCAGCCGTTGGGCATGTCCGCGTAGGAGGTGCTTCCCCAGTAACCGATGTTCGTTTGCGTCCAGTTGGTGCCGTTGAAGCCGGGGTAAGCCGACGGCTGCGCCGCGCCGTGGTTGACGATGGAGTAGATCTCCTTGAAGTTGGGCATCCGCCAGTCGCCGTAACCGGCGTATCCGGAATTGTTCAGGTTGGCGATGTAGGCGAAGCCCTGTTCCCAGCTGAGGAGCCCGGAAGAGGCATCGGCCCACATGAGGCCGGTGGCGTAGTCGGTGACCGTCCCGTTGGAGTTGGACTGGAACCGGTTTCCGTTCATGGGATAGCCGGCCTGGACCGCTCCGTCGTCCCCCCGGTCGAGCCCTCCCCCGGCGTGGTAGCTCGCCGTCTGCCCGGACTTGGGGAGCCCCCGGAGAGTCGCGGGATCCGGTGTCGGCGTGGGGTAGAGAGGAGGAGTGGGGGCGGGAGCGCACCCCCCCCCGCGGACCGCGCGTACGTAGTATAGGTCTTCCTTGGGCTGGAAAGATCCGATGCCGGCGTTCCCCTCCACCGTCCACCCCTGGTGCCCGTTGAACGAGGTGCTCGACGCCCAGTAGCGTCCGGTATGGGAGGAGGATTTGAAGATCGGATCGAAAACGGGGAATTTTTCCCCCAGGTCGATCATCCCGTAAAGCTCAAAGTAGTTGGGCAATCTCCAGTCGGAATGACCCGCAAACCCGGCCTGGTTCATCTCGGCGACATAGGCGAAGGCGTCCTCCCAGCTGAGGGCGCCGCTGTGGCTGCCCAGCGCCTGGAAACCGCTGTCGGACTTCTGCCAGACGAGATCGGTGGCCTTCTGAGTGACGGTCCCGTCCCCGTTGTCCGCGAAGTTTTCGCCGGTTGTGGGATAGCCGGCCTGGAGGTCCCCGTCGTCGCCGGTCCGCCGGCTCTGCTCCTGGCCGGTTTTGGGGAACCCCCGCACGCCGGGGGTGGCGTGGGCCGAACGGGTGGCTTTGACGTAACAGAGGTCCGAGCTCGAGGCGTTCCAGTTGACGATGCCGTCGGTGAAATGCATGACGGCGGCGAGCGTCAATTCCCCGGGGGGCCAGGAGCTGCCTGTCCAGTAATAATCCGATTTGTGGTTGGGAAAGATCGTATAGGTCGCCGGGAAGAAAGTGCCCAGGTTGGCGATGGAGAGGAGCTCCTTGGCGTTGGGGACCCGCCAATCGGAATATCCCCCGAGCTTCTGGACGTTCATCGCCGACACGTATTGGAACGCCTGATCCCAGGTGAGTTTTCCGCCGAGAGATCCAATGGTCTGGTCGGAACTGTCGGATTTTTGCCACATCAGGCCGGTGCCGGCGTCCGTCACCGTTTGCGCCTCGGCGCTGAAACGGATCCCGGTCAGGGGGTATCCGGCCCGGATGACCCCATCGTCGCCGGGATCGTTGGGAGCGGAGGCGTGGTAGATCGAGGTCTGCCCGGTCGCGGGGACGCCGTAGGTCTGCCCCCAGAGGTTCCCGGCGCCTAACCCCAGTAGAAGAATCGCCTGTGCGAAACATTTCATCCGTTCATCGCCCCGCCGTCGTGTCGGCTGGGAGAAGCCCGCCGGATAGTTCGTCGCGGCCTCTTCCGCTGCAATGGGTTAATGTCGGAAGCCGATACCATTTGCGTTCTCAAATTCAGCTTACCATGAATGCAGGCGGCGAGCAAACGCCGTTTCTTCCCCGCAACGGTTTTGCTCATTGAGATGTCGTCGCCTCCGCTGTCTCCGGCATTGGCAACGGGGCGATCAAGAGATACACTTGTCCGGATCCAAGCGCGTCCCGCGCTGCCGAGAGCGATGAAGCCGCCGCCGCCAACCGCGCCTCCCGGCCGTCCCGGCCGGTCATGCAGATTGAGGTTTCTTCCGCCGGTCGCGGCCCCCCTGGCCATCTATCTCTGCGTCACGTTTTGGAATCTCTCCTCGCCGGGGTTGTTTTACGATGAATGCATCGATCTCACCGATAGCGTCACGCTGTCCGGCAAGGGAGGACCCCACACCTTGCCTTCAAGGTATGTCACCCTCGATGTCGCCGGCCGCCGACTGCCGCTGATGAGGTATGTCTATACCGGCCCGATCAAAACGTATCTCTTCGCCGCCGTTTTTCGCTTCCTTCCCATCCGCGCCGCGACCGTTCGGGTCATCACCTCTCTTCTCGGTTTAGGCGGTCTCCTCCTGACCTACTTTTTCGTGAAAAGATTTTTCGGCGGTCTGGCCGCTTTTTTCGCCGTCAGCTTGCTGGCGACCGACATCACCTACGTCATTTTGAACCGGACCGACCGGGGTCCGACGGCGATCATGACCGTGTGCAAGACCGGGGCTCTGTTCTTGTTCCTGCTCTGGTGGCAGGGAAAGAAGGCGTGGCCGCTGGTGGCGGGGGCGTTTATGCTTGGGCTGGGCCTTTCCGACAAGTTGAATTTCCTGCATTTCATCGCCGCGCTCTCGATCGCCTCGCTTCTGGCCGGGGGGAAGGTTCTCCTCGTCCGCCTCCGGCGGCCCGCGACCTTCGGCGCGGCCCTCTCTTTCCTGATCGCCGCCGCCCCCTTTTTCTATTTTCACGCCGCTTTTCCATCCGCCTTCCGCCAACTCTGGGGGGAGTCGGTATCGAAAAAGTCGACCGTCTTCGGCGAGGTGAGCGCCGATCCCGCGTCGAACCTGCGCAAGATCGCGGACCTGGCGGAGCGAACTCTGAGCGGAAGGGACGAGCTGGGGTGGATACTGGGAAGGCACGTGGCGACCTCCTGGTTCCCGTTCGTACTGGCGCTAGCCTGGGCCATCCTCCTGATCATTCTCGTCTCGCCGCGCCGGTCGGAGATTCTCAACCTCCGGAGGGTGACGTTTATAGCCGTGATCATGGCCGTGATCCTCATCGCGCTGGTGGCGACGCCCCATGCGCGTTTCAGCAATCATTTCTTCATGATCTATCCGTTTCCGCACATCTTCGTCGCCGCAGTCTTCACCGGTGCAATTTCACGCGCGTTTTCCCGGCGAGGGCCGCTCGCCCTCGCCGCAACGGCCGCGCTCTCCGTCGCGATCGGCCTGACCGTGTTCAGCAATCTGAGAGGACTCTTCGAGTTTCACCGGGAGATCGCCGCCGACCGGGTGGACCGGCATTGGTCGCGGCAAGTCGACCTCCTGGCCGATTTCCTCCGATCTCGCCCCTCAGCGACCGCGGTCTGCCTGGACTGGGGCCTGTATTCAAACCTGGGCTTCCTGTTGCGGGGAGAGGTGCGGTTGGAGGAGAGGCTAGATCTGCGCCCCGGCGATCCGGGGTCCCTCCAGAATCTCCGGGATTTGTTCCTTCTGCCCGACGCCTACTACCTCTTTTTCGCGCCCGGACTGGAAGAGGCCCAATTCGCCTGTGTCAAGGAAGCATTTCACGAGGCGCTGGGCGTGTGCGGATACAGAGCGGTCAAAGTGAGCCTCCCTTCCGTTCCGCAGACACGGTCGATATACGAGGTGGTGCAAGTGGAACCCCTCGCCGCGCGCCGCGCCGCCGATTGATCCGGGAAACTCATGCCCAAGCTCCTGGATAGTTCCCCTCTCCCCTTGCCCCTCTCCGCGATGGTGGAGCTTCCGAGCGAGCTCCCGGCGGACGCCACCGGCCTCCCGCGCGCGCTGGAGGAGCTGGCCGGCCGCCTCTGGGAGGTCCAGCTCTTGGCCGATCCCGAGTGGCTTTTCTCCCGCCCCCTCGCCCCGCTCCTCTCCCGGATCGATTCCTGGGGGATGGCGGCCGCCCTCAACCTCCCTCCCTCCGTTCTCTCGACCTCCCGCCTGGGCGCTTTGGTCGAGGGGAGGCTGCACCGGCTCTCCATCGTCCTCGACCGCCTCCCCCCGGCGGGGGAGGCCGGGGAGAGTTTCTGGGCCGGCTTGCGCGAACGAACGGTCGAAATCGGGGAATTCAAGGCTCGCTCTTCCCGCCCCCTCCCTTTCCTCCGTCTCGATCTCAGCCGGATCGATCCGCGCCTGGCTCGCCAGGCCGGGATCGTGGACCGGGCGGTCGAGCTCGGCATCGCGGAGGTCCTGGGGGCATCCGGAAGGAATCTTGTCCCGGAGAAGGCGCCGGGGTGCGCTCGCGGGGCCCCTTCCCCCGGAAGCCCGCTGGCCCGGATCAAGGGACGGGTGAAGAGGCTGTTGTCCCGGGAGATGGCGCCCCCTCCCTTCGCCTCCTCTGTCGGCCTCTCCGGGGGCGAGGCGGCGAGAAAGGACTGCCTCTTCCCGTGGTCCTGGACCTACCTGTCCCGCCGGGGAGAAGTCAGGCCCTGCCCCGTCTCCCGCCGGGCCCTGGGGAGCTTGAAAAACCGCGATCTTGACTCGATCTGGAACGGTCCGGAGTACCAGGATTTCCGCCGCCGCCTCCTCTCGCCCTACCCCCACGAAGAATGCCGGTCCTGCCTCTTCCGGCCCTGGTTTCGCCCCTTCGCGCCAGCCGGCTGGGTCTGGACGGGCGTGAACGACCGCTTCGGCGTCCAGCTCGGGATCGGCTGGCACGAGAGGGAAGAGGGAAGACCTTATCGCTGGTCGCGCAGGGAGGGGATCTTTCTGCTCCAGAACACGGGCGGGAAGAAGCTCAAGCTGGTGCTCCATCTCCCTTCGCGCAAGCTCGCGCAGGACGGGGAGGTTTTCATCGACGGGGAGAAGGCGGGGGAGTTCCGCCTCCGCCGCCCCGGCGACCGTCTTCTCGCCTTCCCGCTCCCCGCGGGCGCGGGAGAGGAGGTCGTGGTGAAGCTCGTCGCCGGTCGGGAGATCGTCCCCCGCGAGGCACTCGGCAACGACGACCTCCGCCGGATCGGCGTGGCGTGGAAAGG
>CAZOYW010000028.1:8499-25859 GCA_964584165.1 uncultured bacterium | reverse complement strand
ATCAGAACCCCTGGCGGCGGAGGGCGTCTAAATTGCGGCGGATGTCGAGGTTCCCCGGATCCAACCGCCGCGCCGTCTCCCAGGCTTGGCGGGCGGAGGGGTAATCCTTCATCCGGTAGTGGCAGTAGCCGAGCGAAGACCACCCCAGGGCGGAGAAGCGGTCGCGCGCCAGGGCCTCTCGGTAGGCCGCGATCGCCCGCGGATAGTCCTCTTGGCTGATGTAGATCTCCCCCAGGTTGAGGTAGCCCTTGGCGTCGTAGGGGCGGGCGGCGATGAACCGCTCGATCGCTTCGACCGCCGCCTCCGGTTTCCCCAGGCGGAGGTAGAGGGTGGAGAGGTTCATCAGGACCAGGGGATCGCCGGGGTTGAGGCGGGCGGAGGCCTGAAAGGACTTAAGCGACTTCTCGTATTCCCCCATCTCGCCGTAGACCACGCCGAGGCTGTTGTGATAGAGCGGCTCGCGGGGGAAGAGCGCGATCGCCGCCGCAAGCTCCCGCTCCGCTTCCGGGAGCCGCCGGAGGCGGAAATACTCGTTCCCCAGCCCGTGCCGCGCCTTGGAGCTGTCCGGAGAGACCGCCGCCGCCCGCTCGAAGAGGGTCAGGTTGTCCTCCCACTCCCGGTTCCGGCTCGCGGCCTCAAGGCTGAATAGGACGAGGACGGCGCCGAGCGCGGCGACCCTCACCCCGGCGGCGCGGCCGCCGGGGGGGAAGAGGACGGCGGCGGACCAGAGGCAGAAACCGAAGGCCGGCAGGTAGAAGAAGCGCTCCGCGCCGAGCCGCGAGGAGGGGACGAGGTTGAGGACGGGCAGGAGCGAGAGGAGAAAGAAGGCGGAGCCGAACCTCGCCTCCCTCCCGCCCCCGGTCAGGGTCCTGAGGAAAAAGGCCAGGGCGAGGAGGGCGGGAAGGACGAGGCGTCCGGACCAGACCAACCCGGGGAAGGGGTCGGGATACTCCACGGTGAGGCGCAGGGGGAAGAAGGCGAGACGGAGATAGAGGCCGAAGCTTTTCAGGGCCAGGACGATCCGGGCCAGGGGATCGCCGAACTCGGGAGCGGTGGGGAGCGTCCCCTGCTGGAAGAGAATCTGGAAGCGGAGGACGGCGTAGAGCCCGGCGGCGAGGAAGAAGGGGAGGAGGCGGAGAAGGAACCGCCGCCGCGGCCGGCGGATGAGCTCGTAGGCGAGGAGGACGAGGGGCAGGGCGACGGCCATCTCCTTGGAGAGGAGGGCGGCGGCGTAGGCAGCGAGGGAAAGGAAAATGTAGTATCGCTGCGCTTGTAGTATCGTCCTTCGCCCGCTTCCGCGGGCGAAGGACTTGTAGAATCGCCCTTCGCCCGCTCCCGCGGGCGAAGGACTTGCGGGATCCCTTCGCTTGGGGGGTGGACAGTCTCCCGCGCGGAGGTAGCAGAGAAGGGACAAGAAGCAGAAAAGGGCGCAGAGCGGGTCCTCGCGGAAGGAGATCCCGGCCACCGCTTCGGTCAGGGCGGGGTGGACGGCGAAGAGAAGGGCGGCGGCGGCGGCGGGGAGGCGGCGGCGGAGGAGGCGGAGGGCGAGAAGGTAGACGACGGCGGCGGAAAAGGCATGGAGGAGGAGGTCGGTCAGGTGGTAGCCCCAGGGGTTGATCCCCCAGAAGGAGTAGTCCCAGAAGTAGGTGAGCGTGACCAGGGGGCGGAAGGAATACTCCTCGGCGCGGACGTAGTAGTCGGCGGTGAAGATGCTCCGCGCGTTTCCCCAGTTCCGGATGAAGAGGTTCTCCTCCACCGTCACCGCGTCGTCGTAGACGAAGCGGTTGGTGAAGGAGGGGGAGTAGACGATAGCGGCGAGGAGGAGGATCAGGAGAATGACGGGTGCGTTACGATCTGTGCGCATGGATCGCCAGCCACTTCTCCGTGGGAGCGGCATTCTTGCCTGCCCCGATAGTCCCGGCAGATTATCGGGACTATCGGGGACGCGATCCGGGCCGAACCGAATGGATCGGGGCCCTTCGACTACGCTCAGGACAAGCTCGACGCCTCTCCCACAAAGACTCGTTGGGACAGCGAAAGAGTAGATCCCGTGGGAGCGGCATTCTTGCCGCGATCGCATCGGGGCCCCGCATTCCAATAATCCACTCGGGGCCGCGATCCGGCCTGGACTATGGATCGGGCCGGGGACGGCCCTCCCACAATGATTCGCGCGGATTCGCGAGATTCGCGGTTATTTTTTTGGCCCTTCCATCGCCACGATCCGGCAGATGCAGGACTCCATCTCGATCGCCCGCCAGGGGAAGGCCCCGATCCAGAGGCGCTCGTTGGAGCACTTGTCGATGTCCCCGCCCAGGCACTCGGCGTGGACGATCTTCTTGGGGAAGAGCTTCAGGTGCATCACCTGGTAGTAGTAGTCCGGCGGGTACATCTCGTCCCAGGACTTGCCGAAGGTCTTCCGGAGCTTCTCCTCGGCTAAAGCGAAATGCTTGGGCTGCCAGGTGCGGATGATGGTGTTCATCGGGTGGTCGGCCGATCCGCAGTCCACACCGATCCACTTGAACTTCATCTTCATGCACCACTTGTCGAAGTCGGGGCTGGGGCCGGGGTGCATGATCATGTAGCGGATTTCGTCGGCCTCGGCGTGGGTCCAGTCGTAGCGGTGGTAGCCGGTGTTGATGATCAGGATGTCGCCCTCCCGGATGTCGGCGTGCTTCATCAGCATCTCGGGGGAGTAGATGCTGTAGTCGGAGACCTCCTGGGAGATGTCCACCACCACGCCGGGACCGATCCACTCCTCAAGGGGAACCTGGCCGATCGCCCGCCCGTGGCCGTAGAAGTGGATCTCCCCGTCCATGTGGGTGCCCACGTGGTTGGAGGTCTGGATGACCTGGCCGTTGGCCCCGGCGCCGCCGCCGAAGCAGCCGCCGATCCGTTTGAAGTACTGGAGCTGGAGCGGCATATAGCTCGGCCAGGGCGGGGTGTGGATGGAGAGGGGCTGGGTCAGGTCGTGGACCTTGACCTTGTCCATGAACTTCAGGAACTCTTCGCTTTTCATGCGAGCACCTCCGGTTGAGGGGTTGGGGCGGCTGACTGTCGTTGGGGAAGTCTACCATCCGGCCGGCCGAAGACCAATGGTCTCTTCGGCGCGCGCTTGGACGGCATGGACGCGATGGACGGTATGGACGATGAGGCCCGCGGGCCTACCCCGACCTAGGTCGGGATGATCGCTTCTAGACTTGCATCGAGATGAATCAAACCTCCGCGGCTACGGGGGCGATGTCCGCCGCCCGTGGTTCGTAGGCGCGGACATTCATGTCCGCGCGCGACCCGGTCGGTGCGCTCGCGATCAGCGCCCGGCCGGCGGTGTCGGCTGGGCCTCGATCTTCTTCAGGACCGATTCGAAGAAGAGCTCGGGGGCGGTCGCCCCGGGGCGGGGGGAAGCTTCCGGATGCCCCGCCGCCTGCTTCAGGGCCGCCGCGGCCGCCCGGCCGTCCTCGCCTTCCGGGTCGAGGGCCGCGGCTTTGCGGAACTCCTCCTGGGCCAGGTCGGTCTGCCCGGTCGTATCGTAGACCCGCCCGAGCAGGAGGTGGGTCCGGCCGTGGTCCGGCTTCAGGGCCAGGGCCTTCTCCAGGGCGCTCTTGGCCTGCTGGAAGCGCTCCTGTTTCATCTGGAGCTCGGCGAAGTGGAGATAATAGGACTCGTTGCCGGAGTTGAGGTCGATCGCCCAGACGAAGGACTTGTAGGCCCCGTCCAGGTCGCCCGTCTCCATCTGGGCCCGGCCGAGGAGATCGTAGGAGGCCGCCTCCTGGGGGGCAAGGGAGATGGCCGCGCGGAGGAAGCCCAGCGCTTCCTCGTATTTCTTCTCCCGCAGGGCGACCTCGCCCAGGCGCATGTGGGCGGGGGGGAAGTCGGCCTTCAGGCTGACGATGGTTTGGAACGACCAGCGGGCTTCTTCGAGCTCTCCCCGCTTGAGGTGGATGTTTCCGATGAGAAAATGGGCGGGGATGAGCGTCGGCTGGAGGCGAAGCGCCTCCTGATACTCGCGGAGAGCGCCCGCTTCGTTGCCCGCCTGGTCCAGAACCAGGCCGAGGTTCAAACGCCCCTTGGCGTAGTCCGGGCGGATCTTGAGCGCCGCCTCCATCGCCTCCCGGGCCTTTTTCAGCTCGCCCTGCTGGAGCAGGACCATCCCGAGGTTGTTGTAGGCCTCGGGGTTCTTCGGGTTGATGGCGATGGACCGGCTGAAGGCGTTTGCCGCCTCGTCCAGGTTGCCGGCCTTGCCCCAGAGGACGCCGAGCTCGTTGAAGATGTCGGGGTTGATCGGTTCGAGCCGGGCGGCCCGGCCCATGGCGTCGACCGCGTCCGCGGCGCGCCCCGCCTCGTCCAGTGCCCGGGCCAGGCTCTTCCAGGCCGCGGCCGAGGTGGGGTTGAGCCTGGTCGCGGTCTGGCCCCATTCGATCGCCCGGGCGGGGTTTCCCAGTAGGAAGTGGGCGCGGGAGAGGCCCTCGGCGGCCCGGTCCGAGCGGGGGTCGGACCGGAAGGCCTCCTGGAAACCGGCCTCGGCCTCTCCCGTCCGCCCGGCGACGAGCGATTCCTCGGCCTTCCGGAGCGCCTCCCGTACGGCCAGCTCCTGCGGCCCGGACGGCGGGGCGGGGGCTTGCTCCCGGCAGGAAGGGAGGAGGAAGAACAGAAGAGCGAGGAGGATTAGCCTGATTAGCATAATGGCAGATGGGTTAGGGTTAGGAGGTGGGTCTGGTAAATGGGTCATGGTTAGGTGAAACTCGCCGGGCGGCACCATCAACCTTACCCATCGACCAGACCCACCTCCTGACCCTGACCCATGAACTGATTTGATGATGGGCTAGGGTTAGGTAAACGGTTTGGTCATCGGGCCGGGGTCAGGTGAAGCCGCACCATCGACTTTACCCATTTACCAAACCCCTATCCTAACCCTTACCCATCGACTGAATCAGTTTGCCGTGGCTGATCACGAAGCGGGGCTCGCCGTGGCGGCGGAGGGCCTCCAGGACGTTCTCCTCGTGGAGCACGACCAGATGCGCGGGCTTGCCGACCTCCAGGCCGAAGGACGCGATCCCCATCGCCCGGGCGGCGCTGTTCGTGACCATGTCGTAGAGGGTTTCCATCTCGGCCTCGGTGGTCATCCAGAGCAGGTGGGAGTTCAGGAAGGCCACCTCCAGCATGTTGTTCCGGCCGTAGGGATAGTAGGCGTCGGAGATGTCGTCCTGGCCGAGGCAGACGTTGGCCCCCTCGCGGAGCAGGTCCTTGACCCGGGCATGGAGCGGCCCGGTGTGGGGATCGCTGACCACGCCGACCTTCGCCCGCTTCAGGAGGGCGACGAGCTTCATGAAATAGGGGTCGGGGTATTGGCTCATCGCCCGGGCGTGGTGGGCCAGCACCCGCCCCTCCCAGCGGTTCTTGATCGTCGCCAGGGCCAGCATCTCCAGCGTCCGTAGCCCCGGGTCGCCCGCGTCGTCCACGAGCATCGAGACGTTCTTGTCGTAGCGGACGGCGAGCCGGAACATGGCGTCGATGTGATCGGCCTCGTCCTTCTCGGTGTATTCGATCCAGGGGATGCCCCCGACCACGTCGGCGCCCAGGTCGAGGGCCTCGCGGACGAGCTTGTCCGCCCCCGGCTCCCGCACCACCCCGTCCTGGGGGAAGGCGACCACCTGCACGTCGACCACCCCCCGGAATTCCTCCCGGGCCTGGATCAGGGCCTTGACCCCCTGGAGCTTCGCCTTGTTGTCCACGTCGGCGAAGGCCCGGATATGGAGGACGCCGTTTCGGGCGGCGAGCTGCAGGGCGCGGCGGGCGTTGGGCAGGATCCACTTCTCGTCGTATTTCTCCTTGATCTTGGAGGCCGCCTCGATCGCGGTCATCGCCTTCCCCATCCCCTCGCCGTGGTAGTCCTTCAGGGCCTCCTCGGTCATCATCATCAGGGTGTAGACCTTGCAGAGATGGAGGTGGGCGTTGACGAAGGACTCGGTGACGAGCTTGCCCTCGGCGTCGATCTTCTTCTTGGCGGGGCCCTTGATCTTGCGGGCGATCTTCTCGATCCGGCCCCCGGCCACCGCGATGTCCCAGGTCCCCGGTTTTCTCCGGAGCTTGGCGTTGGCGATCAGGATGTCCATGGTCATCCTCCCGTGTGGGGTGGTGGGGTGTGATTCCGACGCGGGGATTATAGCCCGGATTATTCATGAAAACCATCGGTTTTCATGAATAAGCGCAAGGCCGCTTCTCGATTTCGATCGGGCCCGGCCCCCGCCGCGCAACCTTTCGTAACCTCACGCAGCTTCGCGTAACCCCGAGTAACTTTCTTCCCTCCCCCTCCTCCCGCGTTGCGCGTCGCCGGTGGATCGGGTATAAGGAGTCCCATGTCCGGCGACGCTTCCAGGATCTGCCCCGACTGCCGCCGCGAGATGGTGGAGATCACCAGAGGACTCTCCTGGGGGCGCGAGAGGGAAGGGGGGGGAGCGGCCTGGGAGGAGGAGGAGAATCCCCTTTTCGGCCCGGCCGCGGAGGCGGAGGAAGAGGAGAGAACCTGGGAATGTCCGCAGTGCGGTCGGCGGGAATACCGCAAAACAGTGATCAGTGATCAGTAATCAGTGATCAGTTATCGGAAGACGAGGCGCTCTCTGATCGCTGTTTACTGATCACTTTCCTTTTATGGCCGTTGGCCATGGGGCGCATCTTCCGACATATGATCGGCGCGGCACTGGCGGCGGTTCTGGCCCTCCGTGCCGCCGCGGCGCCTTCGCCCGCCCCCTCCCCGTCCGCCGCCGCTTTCGCGGCCGAGACGCTTCCCTCCGCGGTCACCCCCCTCCGGGTGGTCTTCGTCGACGTCGGCCACGGCGATTGCATCTGGATCCGGACGCCGGACGACGGGATCCCCGGCAACGGGCTCTGCGAGGGCTACGACGTCATCATCGACGGCGGTCCCTCCACGAAGAGGATCTGCTCCCAGATCGCCTCCCTCGGATTGCGCCCCCGCGGCCCGGTGGAGTGGATGCTCTTAAGCCACGCCCACAACGACCACTACCGTGGGCTCAGCGCGATCCTGGACGCCGCCGCGGTGAAGCGGGTGGTCGATCCGGGCTACCGCCATCCCGGCGACTCCTACGGGGCTTTCTGCTGGAGGGCGGTGATCGAGCCGGGGTGCGTCTTCTATTCCCCGGCGATCGGGTCCGCCGAAGTCCCCGCCCTGAGGTCCCTCGCCTCCGCCGTGCCCTGCCGGCTCGATTGGGGAGAGGAACTCGAGGCCGTCATTCTCTACGCCGACCCCCGCGTCGGGGAGGAGACGATCAACAACAGCTCGCTGGTCCTCAAGCTGACCTACGGGCGGGTCTCGTTCCTCTTCGCCGGGGACATCGAGGGCAAATACCGCCCCAGCGGATCGGGGGCCAACGACGTCGACCACCCGCTCTTCGCCGAGAAGGCCCTCCTCGATCTCTACGGGAAGGAAGGGACGCTCCGCTCCACCATCCTCAAGATCCCCCACCACGGCTCCGAGACCTCGTCCACCGCCTCCTTCATCGCCGCGGTCGCCCCCCGGGAGGGGATCGTCTGCGCGGGGAACCGCTACGGCCTTCCGGACGCGACGGTGATCAAGCGCTACGAGGCCGCGGGCTGCCGGGTCTGGCGGACGGACCGCCTCGACGCGGGGAAGGGGGCGGCCGAATGCGCGGACGACGACCACGTCGTCGTCACGAGCGACGGGAAGGAATACCGGATCGCCTACTTCAAGCCGGACGCGCGGGAGGTCTCCGCCGCGCCGTCGCCGGCCGTCCGCTGACCGTCCGCCGCCCCTCAGGTAAGTCAGTCCGGAATAGCATAGATTGGTCATTGCGGGGACCCAGAGCGAAGCGAAGGGGGCGAAGCAATCTCAACTCTCCGAGCGACAGGAGATTGCTTCCCGCCACGCTCCGCTCGCGGCTAAAGTCCTTCGCTCGCCATGACCGCCATCGCCGATGTCTGGACTACAATGCTCCGACCGGTATGTAGTACCATCCCCTCCATGAAGCCAGCGCTTCCCGCCCTCGCCGTCTTCGCCCTCGCCGCGCTGGTCTATGCGAACACCCTCGGAAACGGTTTCGTCTACGACGACTTCCGGGAGATCGTCAACAACCCCGCCATCCGGTCCCTCACCCTCGCCTCCTTAAACTCCTGCGTCTTCCCCGGCCCCGACGGCCGCCCGCCCCCGGGCCGGGCCGTGCCCCTCGTCACCTACGCGCTCAACCACGCCGTCCACGGCTTGCGCCCGGCGGGCTACCACCTGGTCAATATCCTTCTCCACGCCGCCGTCTCCCTCCTGGTCTATTCCGTGACCCTCGCCCTCTTCCCCTCCCGCCGCGCCCTGGCCTTTCTGACCGGGGCCTGCTTCGCCGTCCATCCCGTCCACGCCGACGTGGCCGCCTCCGTGGTGGGGAGGAGCGAGCTGATCTCCAGCCTCTGCTTTCTCCTCGCCCTCCGCGTTTACCTCGCGGCCGCGCCCTCGGCGAAGAGCGGTTGGTCGTGGGCCTACTGGTCCACGCTCCCCCTCCTTCTGATCGGAGCCCTCTCCAAGGGGACCTCCTGGCTCCTTCCGTTCGTCGCCCCGGCCTGCGATTGGTTCCGTTTCCGGCGGCCGGCCTCGGCCCGAAATAAGGCCGCGGATTTCGCGGATTGTCGCGGATTATTGATTCGCAGGTTCTGGAGGTTCTATCTCCCCTGGCTTCTCCTGCTGCTTGCCCTCTTCCTCCTCTACTTCCGGATCATCCCCTCGTCGGAGGACATCGCCGCCAACTATCTCGTCTTCCTCCCCCCCTCCGAGCGCGTCCTCGCCGTCTTCGGCGTCCTCGCCCGCTACCTCGCCCTCCTCCTCTGGCCGGCCCGCCTCTCCTGCGACTACAGCTACGCCCAGCTCTCGCCGCCGGACTGGCTCCGTTACCTCTGGTCGGCGGGAGGGATCGCCGCCCTCCTCGCCGCCGCCGCCCTGGCCGGGACCTCCCTCCGCCGGAAAGGCGAGTGGTTCCTCGCCGTCTTCATCTTCGCCGTCAACTACGCGCCGACCTCCAACCTCCTCTTCGTGATCGGGGCGGACATGGCCGAGCGGCTGATCTACATGGCCTCCTGGGGGTTCTGCCTCGCCCTGGGCTTGGTCGGGGAGCGCTCGCTCGCGCGCTTCCGTCCGGCCGCCGTTTGGGGTGCCGCCGCCGTCTTGCTCGCGGCTTGGTCGGCCCGGACCTGGACCAGGAACCGCGACTGGAGGGACAACTTCGCCCTTTTCTCCGCGGCTTACCGCGTCTGCCCCGAGGCTTGCCGGGTCAACTACAACCTCGGCATCGAGTATTACCGGCGGGGCGCCCTCGACCGGGCCATCTTCCACTACGGCCGGGCCGTCCGCATCCTCCCCTGGAACGGCCTGTACCGCTCCAACCTGGGCGAGGCCTATGTCCGGAAAGGGGAGTTCGACCGGGCGATCGCGGAGTTCACGGAGGCGTCCCGCCTCGACCCCGACCGCCCGGCCGGCTTCATCAACCTGGCTAGCGCCCATCTGGCCCGGGGCGCCCCGGCGAAAGCCTTGGAGTCCCTCTTCATCGCCCGGGAGCTCGAGCCGCGGGACTGGCGCGTCCACTTCAACCTGGGCGACGCCTTCCTCGCGTCCGGCGAACTCGACCGCGCCGCGCCGGCCTACGAGAGCGCCGCCCGGCTCCACCCCGGCCACTGGCCGATCTGGAACCGCCTGGGGACGGTCCATCTGAAGCGGAAGGAATATCGCCTGGCCGAGAACGACTTCCGGAACGCGATCCGCCTCTTTCCCTCCGGGAAAGAGGCGTACAACAACCTCGGCCTGGCCCTCGCCGCCCTGGGCGAGAAGTCGGCGGCGGAGGAAGCCTACCGCGAGGCCCTCCGGATCGATCCGGACTACTCCCTCGCCCGGAACAACCTCCAACGCCTCCTCGCCCAATGAAGATCAGGTGCGGATTATTGGTGGTCTTGAGCGCCCTGGGCCTCCGGTGCGGAGGCTCCCCGGAGGCTCCCCGCTACAACCTTCTCCTGATCTCGGTCGACACGCTCCGGGCCGACCGCCTGGGCTGCTACGGCTACGCCCGCGACACCTCTCCTTCCGTCGACGGGCTGGCGGCGGAGGGAGTCCTCTTCGAGAACGCCTTCTCCTCCTCCCCCAAGACCACGCCCTCCCACATGTCGATCATGACCGGCCTCTACCCCCGCGCCCACAACGTCTACATGTGGAAGCGGGGACCGGACGGCGTCTACGGAGGGAAGACCCTCTCGGCCCAGGTGCCGACCCTGGCCGAGATCCTGGCCGCCCGGGGATACGTCTCCGCCGCCTTCACGGGGGGGGGAAACGTGGCGGGGAAGATCGGCTTCGACCGGGGCTTCTCCGTCTACGACGAGTCCGGCGACACGCCGGGAGCCTGCGCTTGGATCGCCCGGAACGCGGGGAAGCCCTTCTTCCTTTTCTACCACACCTACTACACCCACGACCCCTACCTCCCCCCGCCTCCCTACGACCAAAGATACGATCCGGAATACGCGGGCGGCATCGTCTCCGGCGCGGCTCTTCTCTCCGAGCTCGGCCTCCGGGTCGGCGGCGCCTGGGCGGGGGGGGCCTGGGACAAGCTCAGCGAGCGCTTCTGGAAGACGGTCGATGCGGGCGACCCGCGCGATATCCGCCACCTCAACGCCCTCTACGACGGTTCCATCGCCTACGTGGACCATGAGTTCATCGCCGCCCTGCTCGCCTCTCTCCGGGCGGCGGGGGTCCTGGACCGGACGCTCATCGTCTTCACCTCCGACCACGGAGAGGAGTTCCTCGAGCACGGCCGCTTCCGCCACGACTCGCTCTACCGCGAGGTCACCCGCGTCCCCCTCATCCTCCGGCTCCCCGGCGTTCTCCCGGCGGGGAAGCGGGTGGGACAGCTCGTCCGCTCGGTCGACCTCCTCCCCACGGTCCTCGATATTCTCGGCCTTCCGCTCCCCTCGTCCGTTCAGGGGGTGAGCCTTCTCCCGGCGGTCCGGCGCGACCGCGACCTCGGGCTCGAGGTCTACGCCGACTTCGACGACTTCGCCCCTCCCTTCATAGAGTCGGTGCGGACGCGGGAATGGTTCTACCTGATGGACCAGAGGGACTACCTGACGCGGGAAGGGAAGAAACGGGCGCCCGGTTTCCACTGGCTCTTCGACGCCGGGCGGGACCCCGGAGAGATCGCTGACCTCTCTCTGTCGCGCCCCGCGGCGGTGGCCCGTCTCCAGATGCGCCTGCGGGGGCTCCGGATCGAGTCCTCCCGCCTCCACTTCGAGCGGGCGGCGGAGCAGAAGGCGACGACGATGGACGCTGAGAACCTGAAACGGCTGAAGGCGCTCGGGTATCTATAAAAAGTTACGTCGGGTTACGTGATGTTACGTTAGGTTACGTAAGGTTGCGCAAGCGAACGAAACTCCATGAGCAGCAAGATAAATTTTGTTGCCGACCTGGCTCCGGAGATAGGGGAGTGCCTCCGCGATCTGGCAAGGCGCCCGACGGGAAGAACTCACCGGGCGGCCCTCTCCGCCGGGGCGGGGCTCGAAAACGCGAGCCCCGAGGTTCACGCCGCCTTCACCGTCGCCCCCTATGCCTTTCTTCTACGACATATCCGCGCCGCCCCGCCGGCTCCCCCCCGGCGGGTTCTCGACCTCTCCTGCGGAAACGGCTGGGGCGCGGCTTGCCTGCAGAGGGCCCTGGGGAAGGGGGGATCGGTGATCGGGACGGATATCGCCGTCCCCGTGGTCGGATTGGCCGCCCGATCCCGCGATCCTTCCGACGCGGCTTTTCTGGCCGCCGACTCCCGCGCCCTCCCCTTCGCCCCGGGATCGTTCGATCTCGTCTCCTCCGTTCTCGGGATCGTCCACAACATGATACCGGCCGACGCCCGTCTCTGCCTCCGGGAGATCTCCCGCGTCCTCCGGAAGGGGGGGACGCTTGTTTTTACGACCCCCCACCGGGCCTTCTCCCAGGACCTTTACCATCCCAACCCGGGCGACGATCCGTCCTTGCGTTTCAGCGCCTTGAACATCCACGAGTATTCGCTCGCCGAGCTCCAAGAGCTGGGGCGCGAGCTCGCGGCGGAGGGGGTCTTTTCGGGTTTCTCGGTCGGCGGTCTTGCCAATCCGGTCTTCCGGGAGGTATGGGCGGAACTCGTATCCGCCCTGGGCCGGAAGCGGTTTTCAGGAGGGAAGATGGGGGGGGCTGCCTCGGCGCTCGCGCGGAGGTTATTGCCGCCCGCCGCCCGGACGCGGCTTTTTCTCCGTTCCGTGAGCGCCGCCTGCTCCCGCCGCGGGATTTCCGCCTCTGACATCGCCCGCGCCGCCCGCTATCATCCGGAGGCGGCCGGGGCGGCGGCCGACCATTTCGTCGTCATCGCCCGGAAAGCGGACTGAGCCGCACAGGGCGGAGAACGAGCGGACCGATGAGACAGCCTCCGGACAGAGCGAACAAGCCGACTAGGGTCTTCGTCCTCACCAACGCGGACTGCACCCGCCGGCGGCTCGACGTCGCCCGTCTGCGGAACTATTTTCTGGCCAACGGCTGCGAACTCGCCGACTCGGCCGCGGAGGCCGACCGGGTCGTCGTGGTCACCTGCGCCTACACCGAAAAGGCGGAGGACCTGGCCGTGGAAATGGTCCGGGACCTCGCCCGCCGGCCGGAGTCGCTGATCGTGGCCGGCTGCCTCCCCGCGATCAACCCCCGGCGGCTGCGGGAGGTCTTCTCCGGGGCGGCCGTCCCCACCCACTCGCTGGCCGGGATCGACCGCTGCTTCCCCGGTTTTTCCGTCCCCTTCGCCTCGGTCGAGGACGGCCACCGCGCCGGCCCGGCGGCCCTGGTCCCCTCCGTCCGCCCCTCGGTCCTTCTCCGGACGATCGGGCGCCGTCCCTTCTTCGCCGCGCGGATGTTCCTCAAGAAGCGCCGGATCGACCGCTTCCGGAGGAGCCAGTACTACATCCGGACCAGCTGGGGCTGCCGGGGGGCGTGCAGCTACTGCGTCATCCGGGAGGCGATCGGGCCCTTGCAGAGCAAGCCGGTCGAGGACTGCCGGAGGGAGCTGCTCGCCGCCGTCGCCTCCGGCCAGGCCGGGGTCGTGCTCGACGGCGACGACCTGGGGGCCTACGGCTTGGACCGGGGATCGACACTGCCCGAGCTCCTGCGCGCCTTGCTCGCCGCCGAAGGGGGCTGCGTCCTGGACATCGAGGAGATCAACCCCCGCTGGCTCGTCGCTTACGTCGACGAGCTCGCCCCGATCCTCTCCACCCGGAGGGTCCGCTCGCTCTGCTGCTGCCTGCAATCGGGGAGCGGACGGGTCTTGAGGCTGATGAACCGCTACGCGGAGACGGAGAAAATCTCCGCCGCCCTCGTCAAGATCCGCTCGGCCGCCCCGGCGCTGAAGCTCTCCGCCCACGTCATCGTCGGTTTCCCCTCGGAGACGGAGGCGGAGTTCGAGGAGACGATCCGCGCGGTCGAGGCGGGGGGATTCGCCTCGGTCCTGGTCTTCGGCTACCAGGACAAGCCGGGGAGCCGTTCGGCCGGATTTGCAGGCCAGATCCCCGCCGCGGCGATCGCCGGCCGGGTGAAAAGGATCCACTCCCGTCTCTCCCGCCGGGGCGTCGACGTGCTTTGCGTTTGACTGGCGCCCCGTCCCGCGGACCTGAAGGTCCGCGGCTACGGAAACGGTGCCCGGCCTTGATCGCGTCCAGTAGGCGCGGACCTTCAGGTCCGCGCGCCAGCGAATCTTGATCGTAGGCGCGGACTTTTGATCACCCTCGGGGGGGCCAAATGATCATCCCGGCGTTACGTCGGGGCATGGTCGCGCGCCGTGGAAGGGGCGTCTCGCCCCGATGCGACCCCTCCCTGTATTTTGCACCCGATATCCGGTAATCTGCTTTCAAGCGCGGAGCGATCTCAATGTCCACCTGCAAGAAATGCCTCGTAACCTCCTCCCGCCCGGAGGCCGATTTCGACTCCCGGGGGCTCTGCCGTCTTTGCCGGGATTACGAATCGGGGAAGCGGGGGGGGGCCTCCCCGGAACTCGTCGCCTGGGGGCGGAAGGATTTCTCCGCCACGGTCGAGGGGATCAGGGGGAAGCGCGCCTGCGACGCGCTGGTCTGCCTGAGCGGCGGCAAGGACAGCGCCTATCTCGCCAGCCTTCTCCGGGGGGAGTACGACCTCAAGCTCGTGGGCTTCTACGTCGACACCGGTTTCCAGCCGGCCTTCTCCCGGGCGAACCTCGACCGGGCGGCGGATCGCCTGGGAATCCCCCTCGAGGTCTTCTCCTGGCCGGACGATTTCAGCCGCCGCTTCTACCGCTATTTCTTCACCCGGCCCCTGGCCTCGGGGTTGACCGGCACCGTCTGCCGCGTCTGCCAGCTCGCCATCATCTCCGCGGCGCTCGGCCACGCGCGCCGCCGCGGTATCCCCCTCGTTCTGATCGGCTACTCGCCCTACCAGAGCGGCGGCGACTGGTTCTACGAGCTTAAGCCGGAGGTTTTCGCTTCGGCCTGGCGGGCGATGGGGGACTTCTGGTCGGACCCGGCGATCCCCCCGGGGCTGCGGGGGCGCTTTTGCATCCCGGAAGGGCCCGACGGCGAACCGCCGCCCCGCTTGCTCATGCCCCTTCACGTCCTCAACTATCCCTCCGAAAGGGAGGTGCGCGCCCGCCTGGCGCGGGAGGGGATCCTGCCGTCTTCCCGGTCGCTCCCGCGGAAGACCAAGTGCGACCTGGTCCGCCTGATGGCCTATCTCGACACCCTCCACTTCGGCGCCCCTCCCCACCGCCTCCTGGTCAGCGAAAAGATCCGCCGGGGGGAGGCGAGCCGCTGGAAATACCGGGCGGCCTTCCGGGCCTTCTCCTGGCTCTGCCGCCTCGGCCTTTGCCAGCCGGCCCTGGTCCGGGCCACGCTCCGGAGGATCGGACTGACCGGTGAGGAGGCGCTCCGGTGCCTGCGGGAGGGCCGGGAGAGCGACGAGGGTTACCGGGACGTCTTCCGGATGGATCCGCGGCGGGAGCTCACGCGCGCTTTTCCGCCTTGAGCCCGATGATGTGGGGGTTCTTCAGGTACCCCGCGAAGAACTCCCGCTCCGCCGCCCGGCAGCCCGCGTAGTCAGCCAGGGGCTTGACCCAGCGGAACCCGCGGAAGCCGGTTTCGGCGAAGGCGGCCCGGTAGGTCGCCGCCTTCCAGTGGTAGCAGTAGACCTCGCAGACCATCTCCCCGGGCGCGTGGAACTCAATGAAGAACTTCTCCCCGTCCTGCGGCGGGCCGGCGGCCTGCCGCCGGAAGCGGCGCTGGAAGCGGATCCCCCGGTAGAAGCGAAAGCGGGGTGATTGGGTGATGCCCGCGAACCTTCCCCCCTCCCGGAGCGCCCCGGCGATCGCCGCCAGCATCTTGATCAGCCCCAGGGGCGACTCGGCGTAGTTGAGAAGGAAGACCCCGGTAACGAGGTCGAACTCGGGGCCGAACTCCCGGCCGATGTCGGCCGCGGCCAGGGCGCGGTAATCGATCCCGCCGTCTCGGCTCCGTTCCCGGGCGAGGGCGATCTGGCGGGCGGAGACGTCGATCCCGAACACCCTCCGGGCGCCCCATCTCCGGAGGATGCGGGTGAAATAGCCGGAGCCGCAGCCGGCGTCGAGCACGGAGAGGCCCCGGATGTCGCCGATCATGGAGCGGAGCGTGGGGAGAACGACGCGGCGCTTGATCGCGTCCTGCTCGACCCGGAGGTACTGCTCGCTGATGCGGTCGTACTGGCTCATGGCGCAGCGCTCTCGGCGCCCGGAAGCGATGAGGAGCGCCTGATTACTCCGATTATCCTGATTTTAGCGATTTCCATCAGAGGAATCGGGTGCTCAAGCGATCAGGTCCTCAGCTCCAGGTTGCAATATTCGCAGAAGGAGACTAGCTTCTCCGGCCCCGGGTTGAGGGCGAGGTTGGGGCAGAACCCCCTGACCATCTCCTCGTCGTAGTTGGTGGGATAGTAGAGTACCTGGAAGGCGAGCCAGTAGAACCGGGCGGGGATGAAGATTTCCGGGAGGCCGTCCTGTCGCAGGATGAAACGGCGGGTGAGGGGCAAAACGAAGCCGAGGCGGATGAGCTCGGAGGCGTATCGTTTCGTGAAGAAGGATCTGGCCCGCCGCGGGTCCTTCTCTAGGAGGTCGCGGAACCGGTCCAGGATTTCCCTCCAACGGGCGGGATCGAGCCCCTCCTCCCTCCTCCCGGAGCGGGGGAGGAGGAGGAAGTGGGTGTTGTAGCAGCGGTGGACGCCGCGCAGGGCCCGGCTGACCAAACTCACCTCCATCAGGGTCACGAGTTCATCGAGGGAATAGCCGGTGGCTCCGGCGATCTCCTCCCAGAGCTCGTCGGCGGTGAAGGTGTTGGCCTCCGAGAACCCTTTGGTCCCCCGGTGCATGTATCCCTCGACCGCGATCCGGAACAGGCTGGGCTGCCGGCGGGGGAGGGCGAGGACCTCGGAGAGGCCGTCCTCGTTCACCCCCTTGACGCAGGTGAAAAAGGCGATGAACGGGAGCTTCAGGCGGTCGATGTTATCGAGTAGGGCCCGCCTCTGGTCCAGCATCTTCCTCCCCCGCATCCGCTCGAAGACCTCGTCCCGGGAGGAGGAGTCGAACCAGGGGGCGACGGCGTAGAGCCCGCTCTCCCGGAGGGATTTCAGGTAGGCGAAGTCCCCCATCCGGATCCCGTTGGTGGTGACCACCGGGTAGTTCCCGGACGCGCGCACCGTGCGGACGATCTCGGGGAGGTCCTCCCGGGTCGTCGGCTCGCCCCCGGTGATCTTGATGTGGAGCCCGCGTCCCCGGATCGGGCGGAGTTTCTCCTGCAGATCGTCCAGCGACATGGGGTGAGGCGCGACACGCCCGGCGTCGCCGGCGAAGCAGATCGGGCAGGCGAGGTTGCAGGAAAGCGTGGATATGAAGGCGTAGTTCTCGGCCCGGATCCGCCTCCAGGGATAACACTCCTTCAGCCGGAAGAGGAGGGCCATGGAATCCCGGTAATGGCGGGGGTGCTTCGCGATCCTCTGGCGGAAGTGGCCGTGGACCCGGCAACCCTTCTCCATGAAGACCGCCCCGCCGTCCTCGACGACCGTGGCCGTTATCCGCTCCCGGCAGGTCGGGCAGAGGCTCACGGTGGTGCGAATGATCTTCCCGCTCGTCATGGCGGCATTTGTATCACAAAAGGGCAGGGGGGGACAAAGAATGGTTACGTGAGGTTACGTGAGGTTACGAAAAGTTACGTGAGGTTACGAAAACACGCTGGCGGTAACCGGGGGGAAGGTTACGTGAGGTTGCGCAAGGTTGCGTTGGGGTTACGTGAGGTTACGATAACACGCTGGCGGTAAC
>CAZOYW010000028.1:0-8399 GCA_964584165.1 uncultured bacterium | reverse complement strand
TTGCGCAAGGTTGCGTTGGGGTTACGTGAGGTTACGATAACACGCTGGCGGTAACATTACGTAACATCACGTAACCTCACGTAACTTCACGTAACCTTTATAATGAACACGCTGGCGGTAACCGGGGGAAGGTTACGTGAGGTTGCGCAAGGTTGCGTTGGGGTTACGTGAGGTTACGATAACACGCTGGCGGTAACCTTACGTAACATCACGTAACCTCACGTAACTTCACGTAACCTTTATAAGGAACTCTGTTCCTCCCCGGTCTTCGTTTCTGCTAGCATTCTCCCGATGAAGAAGAACCCGCCCGGCGCTGCGCCTTCGCGCTTAAATCCTCCCGCTCCCATGCAGAAGATCCGGAAGATCCTCAAGGGCTTGCCGTCCCATCTGGAATCGGTCGGCCGCCTCGGCCCGGCGGCGGGGGAAGCCGTCTCCTACCTCATGATGAGCCTCCCCTTCTCCTGCCGACTCTCCTGCCTCAAGTGCTTCTCCTGGGCCACGCGGGTCCATCGCGACCTGCCTCCGTCGGCCAGGAAGAAGACCCTGGAGGAAGCGGTCGCCCTGGGCGCCTCCGTGCTGGTCATCCCGGGGGAGGGGGAGCCTCTCCTCTATCCCGGTTGGCGGGAGCTGGTAGCTCTCGCCTGCGATCTCGGGATGACCAGCGTCCTTTTCACCAACGCCGTCGAGCTCGACGCCGCCGCGGCCCGCTTCGCCCTCGATCACGACGTCAGCATTATCGTGAGCCTGGATTCCTTCCGCCCGGAGACCTACGCCCGTCTCGCCGGCCGCGCGGACGTCTTCGACCGGGTCCGGCGGAATCTCGCGGCCCTGCGCGGCGTCTACCGCCCCGCCGTCGAAAGGCGGGACGGGACGATCGTCACCCGCCTGGGTTTGAACACCGTGGTCTGCCTGCCCAACCTCGGGGAGGCGGTGGAGATCAAGGACTGGTGCGGGGAGGAGGTGCTCTTCATCGCCAACACGCCGGTCTACGAAGGCCGGGCGAGGAAGCACTGGCGGGAACTCGCCGGGATGCCCGACGGCGAGCCCAACCCCGCTCTGGCCGAGACGGCGAAGCGCCTCTCGGAGACCGGGGGGCCGACCTCGGCCCGTCCGGACGGGAAGTGCGCCTACCTCTACAACGGTCTCACCGTCGATTCCGACGGGGAGGTCCTGATCTGCCCGGACGCCCGGGCCAGCCGGGGGCTGATCGGGAACATCGCCGACTCCTCCCTGGCCGAGCTCCACGGGCGGGTCAAGCGGCTGATCGCGAAGGCTTCCGTCCCCTGCATCGTCCGGTCCCCCGCCCTCTACGCGCGCCTTCTCGCCTCCCTGGGGAAGAAGTAATCAGGTGCCGAGAATTCAGGTTTTGAGTCCGAGGTTATAATACTCGCAGAACGAGACCCGCTTCTCCAGCCCGGGGTTGAAGGAGGGGTTGGCGCAGAACCCCCGCACCATCTCCTCGTCGTAGTTCCGGTGGTAGTAGAGGTTCTGGAAGCGGAGCCAGTAGTAGCGGGGCGGAACGAAGAGGTCGCGGATCTGGGGCCTGCGGAGGAGGAAGCGCTCGGCGAGGGGGAGGAGGAACCCCCGGCGGAGGAGCTCTTTGCCGAAGGCGGCGAGGAAGATCCGTTTCGCCTTCCCCGGATCCGTCTCCAGGAGCGCCTCGAAGCGCCGCATGATCTCCCCCCAGCGGTCGGTCTCGAAGCCGTCCTCCTTCCGGTCCGACCTCGGCATCAAGAGGGACTGGGCGTTGTAGCAGTTGTAGGCCCTTCGGACGGCCCGGCTGGCCAGGTTGATCTTGACCGCGAGGTAGAGGTCGTCGAGGGAGGAGAAGACGCCGCTGGCGCGCGCGATCAGCTCCCAGAGCTCGTCGGTGGCGTACTCGTTCTCCTCGGAGAAACCCTTGGCCCCCCGGTGCATGTAGCCCATCACGATGATCTTGAAGATCTCGGGGTTCTCCCGCGCCATTCCAAGGATGCCGGGGAGCTCGCCAGCGTTCACGCCTTTGACCGGGATGAAGAAGACGATGAGTTTGAGGCCCAGGGCCCGGGCGTTCCCGAGCAGCCTCTTCCGCTCCGCGACCATCGGCCGCCCCCGGATGCGGTGGTAGGGCTCGTCGTCGGAAACGGAGTCGAACCAGGGGGCGATCGCGCTCAGGCCGGCCGCCGCCAGCCGCCGCAGGTATTCGGGGTCTTCCAGGCGAACGCCGTTGGTGACCAGGACGGGGAAATTGCCGGACCGCCGGATCAGGCGGACGATCTCGGGGAGGTCCTCCCGCACGGTGGACTCCCCGCCGGTGAGCATGAAGGTCATCCCCCGACCGCGGAGGGCCGTGAGCCGGCGGGCGACGTCGGGGAGAGGCATCTCCGGGGGGCGGACGCGGGCATTGTCCCCGACGAAGCAGATCGGGCAGCGGAGGTCGCAGGCCAGGGTGGTGGTGAAGGCGGCCGACTCCGGCCGGTCCCGCCGGTAGGGAAAGGCGCGGTGGAGGAGTGCGTAGAAACGGAAGAAGTCCCGGTAGCGGCGCGCGTCCCGGGCGATCCGGTTGCGGAAGGGGCCGTGGACCGGGCAGGCCTTCTCCATGAAGACCTCCCCCGCCTCCTCCACGTCCGCGGCCGGTATCCGCGCCCGGCAGGTCGGGCAGAGGCTGATCGTGGTACGAATGATCTTCCCGCCCTGCATGTCGCCTTTTGTATCACAAAAGGAACGGGGGGGACAAAGAATGGTTACGTAACCTCACGTAACATCACGTAACCTTGATAAGGAACTCTGTTCCTCCCCGGTCTTAGTTTCTGCTAGCATTCTCCCGATGACGAAGAACCCCCCGTTCGCCGCGCCTTTCGCCCTCTTTCTCCTCGCCCTTCTCCCCTACCTCAACACGCTCGGCCACGGCTTCACCTTCGACGACGACCGCGAGATCCTCGATAACCCCCTCGTCCGAACGTTCAGCTGGCGCGGTTTCCTCGACGCCTACAACCGTCCCCCGGGGGCGAAGTTCCCCGCCGGCCGCCCCCTCCCCGTTCTCACCTACGCCCTCAACCACGCCTTCGGCGCTCTCCGCCCGTTCGGCTACCACCTCGTCAACGTCCTTCTCAACGCCGTCGTCGCGGTCCTGGTCTGGGCGGCGACCCGGGAGGTTTTCCCCGGCCGCCCCTCCGCCGCTTTCCTCGCCGCCGCCTTTTTTGCCGTCCACCCCATCCATACCGAGGTCGTCGCCTCGGTGATCGGAAGGAGCGAGCTCTGGGCGAGCTTCTTCGTCCTCGTCGCCCTCAATCTCTACCTCCGTTCCGCCCCCCGCCCGGGCGCGCCCTTCCGCCCCGCCGCCTGGCTTGGCCCGCTCCTCTTCCTCCTCGGCGCTCTCTCCAAGGGGACAGCCCTGGCCCTGATCCCCCTGATCGCCGTCTGCGACCTCGCCCGTTTCGGCCGCCTCCGGCCCGCCGCGCTGCTCCGCCACTGGCTAAAGCACCTCCTCCCCTACTGCGCCGTCCTGGCGCTCTTCCTTGTCTTCTTCACGCGCAAGAACCTCCCCAGGGGCGAGGAGATGCTGGCCTCCTCCCTGATCTTTCTTCCGGCGGCGGATCGGGTCCGGGAGGCGATCGGCATCCTCGCGCGCTATCTCGTTCTCCTCTCCTGGCCGGCCCGCCTCTCCTGCGACTACGGCTATGCCCAGCTCGAGTCCGTCCCGGCCGCCGTTCGCTCCTGGTGGTCGGCGGGCGGGGCGGCCGCCATCGTCGGGGCCGCCCTGCTCGCCGCCGCCTCCTGGAAGAGGCGAAGGGAGCATTTCTTCGCCGTCGCCGTCTTCGCCGTCTCCTTCGCGGGCGTCTCCAACCTCGTTTTCCCGATCAACACTCCGATGGGAGAGAGGCTGCTCTATCTCCCCTCCTGGGGGTTCTCGCTGTTTCTGGCTTTTCTGGTCGAGTCCGTCTTCCGCCGCCGCCCGGCGGCGGCCTATGTGATCGCCGCCGCCCTCGCGGCCGCCTACGGGGCGCGGACGGTCGCCCGGAACCGGGACTGGAAAGACAACTTCGCCCTCTTCTCCGCCGCCTACCGCGTTTGCCCGCTCTCCGCCAAGGTCAACTACAACCTAGGACTGGAATGCGCCCGCCGCGGGATGACCGCGGAGGCCCTCTTCCACTACCGCCGCGCGGTCGAGATCACGCCCGATAACCCCACCTACCACCTCAACCTGGGGGAAGCCCTGGTCCAGGCGGGAGAGACCGAGCGGGGGACGGAGGAGTTCCGGGAGGCGATCCGCCTCGCCCTTCCCCGGGTCGAAGAGTATGCCGGCCTGTCCGGCACCCTGGCGGGAGGTCACATCAATCTGGCCAACGTTCTCTGGGGACAGGGGAAGGAGGAGGCGGCGTTCGCGCAGCTTCGGGAGGCCGAGAGGATCGCCCCCGGCGATTGGCGCGTCTCCCTTAACCGCGGCCAGATCCATCTCGGGAGAAAACGGTTCCGGGAGGCCGAGGCGGAGCTGAGGCGGGCGGCGGCGCTCAACCCCGCCGAGGGGGCGGTGTGGAACAAGATCGGCGTGGCCGTCCTGGAGCGGGGGGAGGTCGACCTTGCCGCTGATTGCTTCCGGAGAGCGGTCTCCTTGCAGGTGGATTGCAAGGAGGCATATAATAACCTCGGCGCCTGCCTTCTCCGGAAAGGGGAGAGGTCGGCGGCGGAGGGGGCCTTCCGCCGGGCGCTCGCCATCGATCCGGGCTACGGCGCCGCCCGCGAGAACCTCGCCCGTTTGGGAAGTTCGGGGATTTAGATCTCAGATCTCGAAACTCAAATCTCAGATCTCAAATCTCAGATCTCGAAACTCAAATCTCAGATCTCAAATCTCAGATCTCAAATCTCGAATCTCGAATCTCAAATCAATCTCCATCCCGGCCCCATGAACTCTCCCGAACTCTCCGTCATCGTCGCCGTGGGGCGTGAGGACATCCGCCGCTGCCTTATCTCCCTCCTCGCCCAGACCTTCCCCCGAGAGCGCTACGAGATCATCCTGGTCGCCCACGGTTCGATCGACCTCCCCGCGGAGCCGAACGTCGTCGCCGTCCGCGTCGAGGCCGACAACCCCGCGGTCAAGCGCAACGCGGGGGCCCGCCGGGCCCGGGGATCGATCGTCGCCTTCATCGACGACGACGCCTGGGCTCGGGAGGACTGGCTCCAGAACGGCTTCGACTTCCTCTCCCGCCACCCCGGGGCGAGCGGGGTCGGGGGGCCCCGCCTTCTCCCTCCCGGTTCGTCCTTCCGCGAGAAGGCGACCGATATCATCGCCAACTCCAGGTTTTTCGGGAACGGACACGGCAACTGGCAGGAGATGCAGGTCCGGAACAAGGTCCCCCACGGGATGATCAACTCCTGCAACTACTTCATCCGGAAGGCGATCTTCCTCGATCTCGGCGGCTACAACGAGGCGATCGGCTACGGCGGCGAGGACACGGAGTTCATCTACCGGGCGGTCTGCGACGGCGGCTGCCTCTTTGCCTACACCTGGGACCTGATCGTCTACCATCCACCGCGGCGCTTCGGCTGGGGGCTGATCAAGCAGCGCTTCCACTACCGGGTCCAGAACGGGAGGATGCTCTGGGTCCACCCCGGCCTCTACCTCTCGCGCTGGACCTTCAGCGTCGGTCTATTCGGGATCACCCTCTTCCTGGCCGGTTCGATCCTTGAGCCCCTGGTCCTCCCCATCGGCCTGGCGGCCTACTTTCTCTGCGCCGTCCTCGTCTCGCTCTCCTACGCCCGCTACGACTACCGCTTCGTTTTCGTCCTCCCTCCCGCCTTCTTCATCCACCACACGATCTACTATCTGGCGATCTGGCAGGGGATACTCTCCGGCCTCCTCCGCCCCTCGACGGTGCGGAAGATCAAGGCCTACCGCAGCCGGGCCGGCGGTTCCGGGGAAGGACAAAAGGGTTTGTAGGCCGGGTCTGCGACCCGGCGGCGGGCCGTCCGCCCGCTCCCAGAGCGGGCCGACAAACCGGCGGGAACCAGGGGAAAGGGGAAAGGAATGACTGCGGACCAGGACGATCTTCTCCCTTCGGGCTGGGAGCGGCCGACGGGTCGGACGCCCCTGAAACGGTACTTCTGGAGGATGCGCTTGGCGGCCGAGGCCGACTACCGCTCCCAGGTCGTCTCCCTCCTCGACCCCCAGCCGGAGGCGGCCCTTCTCGACTGCGGCTGCAACGACGGGGCGGCGACGGCCGCCCTCGCCCGCCGCCTGGGGACGACGCGGGCCTCCGGCGTGGAGATCGTAGACGCGGCCGCCGCCGCGGCCTCCGCCCGGGGGATCGAGGTGCGGAAGGCCGACCTCGCCGGGCCGATCCCCTGGCCGGACGGGTCCTTCGACGTCGTCACGGCGCTGGAGGTGATCGAGCACCTGCCCCGCCCCGACCACCTCGGCCAGGAGATCTTCCGCCTCCTCAAGCCGGGGGGCTACGCGGTGGTCGCCACCGAGAACCTCGCCTCCTGGCACAACATCTTCGCCCTCCTCTTCGGCTGGCAGCCCTTCTCGCTGGCCCAGTTCAGCGAGAAACGGGCGGCCTTGGGGAACCCGTTCGGTCTCGACCGGGGGGAGAACTGGAACCCGGCCTTGACCTGCCCCTGGTTCCGCCACTGCCTCGTCTTAAGCTATCGCGGCCTCAAGGAGTTTTTCGAGGCCCACGGCTTTGCCGTGGAGAGGATCGTGGGCGCCGGCTACTATCCCCTGCCTCCGGCGCTGGCGCGTTTGACCTCCGCCGCCGACCCCCGCCACAGCGCCTTCCTCACCGTCAAGGCGAGGAAGCCCCGCCCGGATCATTCATGACGATCGAAAGATCGTCATGAATGATCCGGGCGTCCTGAAACTGAAGACCTGAGCCGGAAGGCTTAGGTCTTCAGTTTCAGGTTGTAGTACTCACAGAAGGAGACCGGCTTCTCCAGGCCGGGGTTGAAGGAAGGGTAGGGGCAGAATCCCCGGACCATCTCCTCGTCGTAGTTGCGGGGGTAGTAGAGGTACTGGAACTGGAGCCAGTAGTAGGGGGCGGGGATGAAGGTGTCCGGGAGCTTCTTCCGGCGCAGGAGGAAACGCTCGGCCAGCGGCCCCAGAAAGCCTTTCCCGATGAGGTCTCTCCCCAGCGCCCGGAGGAAGTAGAGACGAGCGCGCGCGGGTCGCTCCGGCAGCATCTCCTCGAAGCGCCGGACGACCGGCCCCCAGCGCCGGGGATCGAAGCCGTCGGCCGGCCGGTCCGAGCGGGGCATCAGGACGAACTGGGAGTTGTAGCAGTGGTAGATCCCGCGCAGGGCGCGGCTGATCAGGTTGATCTTGATCGCGAGGTAGAGGTCTTCGAGGGAGGAGAAGACGCCGCTGGCGCGCGCGATCACCTCCCAGAGCTCGTCGGTGGTGTACTCGTTCTCCTCGGAGAATCCCTTGGCCCCCCGGTGCATGTAGCCCATCACGATGACCTTGAAGATCTCGGGGTTCTCCCGCGCCATCCCGAGGATGCCGGGGAGCTCGCTCTCGTTGACCCCCTTCAGGCAGACGAAGAAAACGATCAGCTTGAGGCCGAGCTCGCGGACGTGGTCCATGACCTTCCGCCGCTGGGCGAGCAGGTCCTGCCCCCGGATCTTCCGGTAGATCTCTCCGTCGGAGGAGGAGTCGAACCAGGGGGCGATCGCGACCAGGCCGGCCTCCTGGAGCGTTCGCAGGTACTCCCGGTCGTCCAGGCGGAGGGCGTTGGTGACCAGGACCGGGTAGTTCCCAGACTCCCGGACCAGCCGGATGATCTCGGGGAGGTCGTCTCGGAGGGTGGACTCCCCGCCGGTGAGCTTGAAGTTGATCCCCCGTCCCCGGATCGGCTCGAGCTTCCGCTTGATTTCGGCGAGAGATTCCCCGGGGGGCGTCTTCCGCTCCGCGTCGTCGGCGAAGCAGATCGCGCACTTCATGTTGCAGGCGAGCGTGGTGGAGAAGGCGGCCGACTCGATCTCCTCCCGGTGGTAGGGGAAATGGCTCTGGAGGAGGCCGTAGAGGCGGAAGAAGTCGGCGTAGTAAGAGGCATGCCGGGCGATCAGGGAGCGGAAGGGGCCGTGTTCCGGGCAGGTCTTTTCCAGGAAGACCGCGCCGGATTCCTCCACCGCCCGGGCGGGTATCCGCTCCCGGCAGACCGGGCAGAGGCTGATCGTGGTACGAATGATCTTCCCGTTCTGCATGTCGCCTTTTGTATCACAAAAGGGCCGGGGGGGACAAAGAATGGTTACGTAACCTTACGTAACCATAGTTACGAAGAGTTACGTGAGGTTACGGAAAGTTACGTGGGGTTACGGGAAGCCATCGGCTAACACGCTGGCGGTAACCTTACGTAACTTTTATTTTGTCACAGCCACGTCCCCCGTGGATCCGAAATAGAGGCGGGTCAGGTTCCGCGCCG
>CAZOYW010000027.1:16498-40030 GCA_964584165.1 uncultured bacterium | reverse complement strand
TGTTCCCAGAGAGAGCTTACTCTCTCCAGGAGGAACGGCCTTCATGTTAACTAGTGGCCTTTCCCCCGCACGTTACGCTTTACCCCTTCCACGTTATTTCACATACCCCAGCGCCTTCATCTGCTCCCAGAGCTCCGGGTCGATGCCGGGTTTTTCCGGCGAGTACGGCGCTCCCGCCAACGCCTTCGCCGATGCCGCCCGCTTCGCCGCGGGGCGGGCGACGAAGAGGCGCCGGAAGGCTTCGTTCTCTCTCTCGATCTGCCGCGCCTTCTCCCGGAATTCCTTCACCAGCTGAGGCATCCCCTCGGCCAGGTTCTCCGCCTCGCGGGGATCTTTGCGGGCGTCGAAGAGCCAGTCCGGGATTCCCCGCCAGCGGAAGTTGGAATAGACGTAGTCCCCGTCGAGGATGCGGACGGAGTCCTGATGATGGGGGGGGCGGGCGAAGGCGAAGGAGACGAGCGGGAGCCGGTAGGAACCCTCTCCGGAGAGGAGGGGCAGGAAGGAGACGCCCTGGATCCGGTGGCCGACGGGGAGGCCGATGTAGTCGAAGACCGAGGGCAGGGTGTCCATCGTCCGCACCGGCGCGTCGACGACCTTCCCCCGCCCCCGTCCGCGGGGGAACTTGATCAGGAGGGGGACATGGAGGTTCTCGATGAAGAGGTTCTCGTGGGTATACCCCTCGTGCTCGTAAAACTCCTCGCCGTGGTCGGAGAGGAGGATGACGATGGCGTCGTTGTAGATCCTCTCGTCTCTCAGGCAGTCCAGGAATTTCCGGAAGAGGAAATCGGAGTAGAGGATCCCGCCGTCGTAGAGGGCGAGGGCGTATTCGAGCTCCTCCGGATCGGAGAGGGTCAGCCGGTTCCAGAAGTAAAAGTCGCCGTCCGCCGGATCGCTCACCCGGGAGATCTCCTCCGCCAGGGTGGGAACGCCCTCCGGCACCCTTTCCACGAAGCGCCCGCGGAGATCCTGCGGCCCCTCCAGGTAGGGATCGTGGCAGAGGTAGTGGTGGAGAAAGAGGAAGAGGGGCTTCCCCTCCCGCCGCGAGCTTATGATCCGCCGGCGGATCGTTTTGAGGACGGTCTTCAAATGGCGGGGATCGGCCCGCTGCTTCTTCTCCCAGTCGTAGAAATCGTCGGTGTAGGAATGGAATCCCCTTCCGAAGCCGAACTCCGGGTCCAGGTTGGCGCCCCCGTGCATCCCGACCGTGGCGTAGCCGAGGCCGGAGAGGACTTCGACGAGGCTCGGGATCTCGGGCGGGAGGGTGGAGATCTCTTTGCTCGCGGGATCGATGTTGTCGACCCGGTGGATGAAGGGGGAAAGCCCGGTGAAGATCGACATGTGCGCGGGGGCGGTGTAGTGGGCGGGGGCGAGGGCGTTCTTGAAGACGACGCACTCCCGGGAGAAGGCGTCGATGGCGGGGGAGGTCGGCCGTCGGTAGCCGTAGCAGCCCAGGTGATCGGCCCGGAGGGTGTCGATGGAGATCAGGACGATGTCGGGCAGCGCGGACCGGTCGGGCGAAGCCGGGCGGCAGGAGGCCAGGCAGAGCAGGGCGAGTCCGCCGGCGGTCCGGAGCAGGGGGCGCATGGGCGTTTTGGGAAGAGGGAAGGGCTGGTCGGCCAAGGCGGCTTCCTTTTCAATACTAGCACCCAATTGCCCCCGCGTCAATAGACCCTCCCCCCGCCTGTCTGCCTCCCCCCGCGTAAGCATTGCGCGATCCCGGTTTCACTTGTTTTGCCCTTTTCTCCTGGAGTATCTTCTGAAGAGCGCGGGTTGGGCGCAGGGCGTCATTCCCCGATGAAGCTTCCATTGAGCGGCAGGACAGCCACCGCCGCCGCCTGGGCGGCTCTGGCGGCGATCGTCGCCCTGGCGGCTTTCGTCCGTTTCTTCGACCTTCACACCTACGGCCCCACGCCGGGCGACGACGCTTCCTATCTCGACAGCGTGCGCGCCGGCTACTCCTCCTGGCGCCGCGAGCACCCCGCGCCTCCGGCCGCGCTCCGGGCTTTCGCCCCCTTCCTGATCGCCAACGATCTCGCCCGGCGCTCCTACCGGGACATGGCCTTCACGTCACTGGCCAAGCCCCTCTACATGCTGAAGCTCTCGGTGATCGAGGGGACGATCGGGCTGACCCTCTACCGCCAGCAGGCCTCCCTGGCGATCGCCGGCCTCGCCATGGTCATCGTCGTCTTCTCGATCGGCCGTTGCCTTTTCGGCCCCGCCGCCGGGCTGATCGCCGCTCTCCTCGCCGCCCTCTCCCCCTGGCTTGTCCGCTACAGCACCTACGGCGTCCCCACCATGGACAGCCTCCTCCTCCTTCTCCTCGCTTTCCGCCTTCTCATCGCCGGTCGCTTCTCCCCTCTCCTCACTGGGATCTGCATCGGCGCGGCGGCCCTGGCCAACCCGACCGTGATCTGGATGGCGGTCGCCCTCCTCGGCCTGGGCGCGCTCCGCTGTCGGCTCGTCTCCGCGGGCGAGAACGCCCCCCCGGCGGCCAATGGCGCGGCCCGGAGGCTCCTGGGCGGCTTAACCCTCCTTCTCCTCGGTTTCCTGATTCTCCCCCTTCTCTGGGAAGGACTCGGGCTTCTCCAATCCCGCCTCCTGGCGGCTCCCTACCGCCCCTTTTGGGCCGGTTTCGCCCAGACCGCGGAGGATAACTCCTTCCACGCCGCCCTTCTCCCGGTCGATCATCTCTTCTGGCCCCGGCTCCTCCGGGCCACCGAGGGTTGGCCCCAGCTCGTCCTCTGGGCCCTCTCCCTGGCCTGGACGGCGCTCTCGGCCCGTCGGAGGAAGCTCTCCGGGCGCTTCCCCCTCCTCGCCCTTCTCGCCGCCCCCCTTGCCGCGATCGCCGCGGCGACCTGGTCGGGATCGACCCAGTGCGCCCGCCACTATGTCTTCGCCTGGGCGCTTGAGCTCGCTGCGATCGGGGGGATGGCGGCCGCCTGGCTCCAGGGGAGGATCCTTTTCTCCGGTCCCCGCCGTTTCGCCCGGGGGGCGATCCTCTTCCTCCTCTTCCTGGCCGCCCTGATCTCCGCCGGCGGCCGCCTCCTCGACTACCGCTACAGCCGCCAGGGCGCCTGGCTTCTCGCCGCCTGGGTCCGGGATAACGTCCCCCCGGGGCGCGTCCTCGCCCCCGCCAACCAGCCCGCCGCCCTCTGGCCTGAGATCCCCCGTTTCCGCGGATGGGACGAGCTCGCGACGCGGGAAAAGACGGAGGGACCGCTCTACCTTGTCTACGGCGACTATCTCGCCATCACCCGGGGGATCTGGGACTACCCGATCGAGATCTTCGAGATCGCCCAGGCCTGCCGGGCGATCGAGGGGGAGGCCTTCCGGGCCGGCACCCATCTCTCCGCCCCCTCCTTCCTTTATGAGAACGAGGACTACTACTGGGGCTTCGTCCGCCAGCGGAAGGAGGTTTTCGATCCCGACTTGCGGGTCATCCCGGTCGCCTCCATCCTCGCCTTCCGCGGCCATCCGCCCCGCCCTTCCGACGCGGTCACGGTTAAGTGGGTCCACGAGAACGGGGACCGGGGGACGAACATCTACTGGCCGTTCGTCCGCTTCGCCGTCTTCCCCTTCCGCGGCGCCTGGCCCCCTCTCTTCGTCCTCAGCGCCCTCTGCCTCCTCGTCCTCTTCCTTGCCGTTCCCTCGCGCGCCGCGCTCGTCCGCCGGGTCGCGGCGTCGCGGATCGCCGTCTCCCTTGCCCTGATCGTGTCGGTGGGGGCCGTCTTCCGCTTCCACGGGCTGAAGCGCTTCTCCCAAATGGGGGGCGACGACGCCGAGTACCGGACCTACGTGGAGAAGGGGAGGACCTTCCCGCTCTTCCAGGGGAAGGGGCTCGCCTCACCCTTCATCCTCGCCGTCCACCTCACCCAGCTCGACGTGAACAAGACCGTCACCTCGATGGCCAAGCCGCTCTTCCTCCTCGAGCGCTGCCTCCTGGAGTACATCCTGGGCTCCTCGATCCGGACGATCCAGTTTTGGACCTGTCTCAAGGGGCTCCTCACGGTCCTGGTGGTCTACGGACTCGCCCGGCGGGCGTCCCGGCGGCGGGCGGCCGGGCTCCTCGCCGCCTTCCTCTGGGCGGTCTCTCCCTGGGCCGTGACCTACTCCACCTGGGGGATCCACGCCACCGGCGGCGGGCTCTGGTTCGCCCTCGCCCTTTGGGCCTACCTCTCCGCCCGGGATTCCGGCCGGCCCCGCCGTTTTCTCGCGGCCGGTCTGCTCGCCGGGGCGAGCCTCTTCTTCAGCTCGTCCGATCTGTGGCCGGGCTTCTGTCTCCTCCTGGTCGATGGGGCCTGGCGCCTGCTGCGCCTTCTCCGGTATCCGCGGCGGAAGGAGATCCTCCTCGGCTGGATCGCCCTCCTCGCCGGCGCGGCCGCGGTCTGGCTCGGCTGGGAGGCTTTGAGCTTCCTCTCCACCCGGGCGGTGAAGAGCGCCTACATCCCCTACCACCGCCTCCTCGTCGCCACCTTCCGCGACAACCTGCTCCACGCCCGGACCCTCCCGGTGGACCCCCTCTTCTTCTGGCGCTACCTCTTCGTCTCCGAGGGGCCGCTTATGGGCGCGGCGGCGCTCGCCGCGCTCGCCTGGTCGGCCGCCGCCTGTGTCCGGCGGCGGCTGCCGGAGGGTGTCGCCTTCCTCCTCGCCCTCTTCTTCGGCGCCGCGGTGGCCGTCACCTACACCGGGGGGTCGCAGGTCATCCGCCACTACTTCCCGTCCTGGATACCGCTCAGCGTCATCATCGCCTCCGCCGCCGTCGGGGTCGTCCGCCGCTCCCGCCCCCTCCGCTGGGCGGCCTTCGGTCTGATGGCCGTCTTCCTCCTCATCCAGTGGGGGAGGCTCGAGACCTACCGCCTCGCCCGCTGGGCGCCGGACCGGGTCCGGGCCTGGGCCTGGATCAACTTCATCCCCCACGGGGTGACGACGCTGGCCTGCCAGGACCTCTCGCTCTGGCCCGACCTCCGCCCGATCGGGAGCTGGGAGGAGCTCGGGGCCTCGGCCTCGGAGGAGCCCCCCGGGGCGATGATGTATTCCGACTACATCGAGATCGCCCACGGCTCCTGGTTCTACTCCCGGAAGGAATACTACGAGATCAGCGAGATCGCCCGCCGCGCCTCCAGCGATCTCTTCCGGACCCCCTCCTATCTGAGCTACCTCCCCTCCCGCTTCGAGAACGAGTTCTACTACTGGGGGCTCTACCGCGATCCCTTCCCCGCCTTCGACCCCGCCGTCCGCCTCCTCTCCGCGGGGTCGCTCCTCAAGGATTGGGAGCGGGTCCGCTCCGACCCCCAAGCGCTCCAGGATCTCTGGGAGCCGACGAAAGCTCCGGCGCCCCTGCGCCTCCCCGCCCGCCCCGACGACATCCTCCGCCCCTTCCTTCTCCCCCGTCCCCGCCCCTCCTACGCGCCCCACCTGGCCTTGAGCCTCCTCCTCTTCCTCGTCCTCTCCTTCGCCCTGCAGAACCGCCGGGAGTCGCGATGAGCCTTCTTCCCGGCCTGCTCGAGCCGCTCGCCCTCGCCCTCGTCCTCTTCGGAGCGGTTGCCTTCGGAGGGGTCGAGGGTTGGTCCTCGGCCGCCCTCGAGGTCGGCGCCGCCGTCCTCTTCGCCCTCCTCCTCTGGTCCAAGGCGCGCTCGGCCTCGCTGCGCTTCCCGTCCCTCCTCTCCCCCCTCGGCGCCTGCCTCGGCCTTTTCTTCCTCCTCGTCCTCCTCCAGATGATCCCCCTCCCCTCCGCGCTCGTCGGCTTCTTCGAGCCCGACCGTCTCCCGGTCCCCGGCGAAGGGGGAGGGGAGGACTTGCGCTGGCTCCCCCTCTCGCTCAGCGTCAAGGCCTCGCTCGCCGAGCTCCTCCGCCTGCTCGCCTGCCTGGCGGTTTTCCTCGCGGTCGCCGAGGCGGAGACGGACGAGGCCGCGTCCCTCGCCGCCTTCACCCGGACGGTCCTCGTTCTCACCGCCTTCGGCTTCCTCCTCTCTCTCTTCGGGATCATCCAGAAGTTCAGCTGGAGCGGGAAGCTCTACTGGATCCGCCAGGTCTCCGATCCCCGGGCCCATCCCTTCGGACCCTTCGTCAACCGCAACCACTTCGCCGGTTTCATCGCCCTGGTCATCCCCCTCTCCCTCTCCCTTCTCCTCTCCGACCGCCTCCACAAGGGGCCCCGCCGGCGCTCCCCCTCCGGCTTCGATCCGGTCCAGGCCCTTCTTGTCTTCGCGATCCTGATCATGACCCTCGCCCTCTTCCTCACCGTCTCCCGGGGCGGCATCCTCTCCCTCCTCCTGGCGCTCGGGCTCTTCGCCTACCTCGCCCGCCGCTTCCGCCTCGCCCGCACCCGGGCGATCGCCCAGGCCCTCCTCGTTCTGCTCATCTTCTTCCTCACCGCCTTCACCTACTTCGGTTGGGATCAGCTCCTGGAGCGCCTGCACCCGACCGGGAAGGCCACCCCTCACCGTCTGCGCGTCTGGTCGGATTCGCTCCGGATCGTTCGCGACTATCCGGTCCTGGGGACGGGGCTCGGCACCTTCGCGCTCGTCTACAATCCTGAAGAGCACGGGCTCGGCCGCTACAAGTCCTTCTCCACCCGCTACGCTTACCCCTTCGCGGAGAACGACTACCTCCAGCTCGCCGTGGAGACGGGGACGGTCGGCCTGATCCTCGTTTTCGCCGCGCTCGGGGCCTTCTACCTCCCCCTCCGCTCCCTCCACCCCGACCTCCTTCCCGGGCGGAAGTCGTCCCGCCGGCCTCCGCTCCTCCTCCCCGGTCCCTTGAGCCGCCGCTTCCTTCTCGTCGGGGGCTACGCCTCCTCCGCCGCGCTCGTTTTCCACAGCCTGATGGACTTCAACTCCCACATCCCCGCCAACGCTTTCCTCTTTGCGCTGGTCGCCGGGATGACCTGGCGGACGGCCCGGGATTTGGGCGCCCGGGCGGGGAAGGGGGAGACGGACCGTCGCCCGGCGCCCGTCCGGAGCGGGGAGAGGATCAGGGTGACCGTGCGGATGAAGTGAGGATCAGCTTTCGGCGGGTTCCGGAGACCGGAGGAGCAGCCCCATCACCTTCCCCGACTCGTCCAGGATCGGATGGTCGAGGGCGGCGAGGATTCGGGCGAACTTCTCCCGCCTTTCCCCCGCCAGTCGCTCCAGGAACGCCGCCCGGGCCGGCTCGGAGAGCGCCCCGGTCCCGGCCAGGAATTCCCTCAGCTCGCCCTCGAGCTCTTCCTCCAGGACCTTCCCCAGCGCCCGGCGGGCGGAGCTGGTGGCCATCACCGCCCGCCCGTCCTCGTCGAGCACCACCAGGCTGAAGCCCGCGGCGGAGATCGCCGAGTCCACGCGCTGGAGGGCGCCCGCGAGCTTGAGCTTCTCCTCGCCCGACTGGCGCAGCTTTTCCCGGACCTCCCGCTGCAAGACGCCGGAGAGGTCGGAGACGAGTTCCTCCCGGTCCTGGGCGGACTCGATCCGCTTGACCAGCGCCCGCTCGATCTTCTCCGCGATTTCCTGGGGCGGTCGCCGTTTCCGGCGCGGTCGGGGCGGGGACGGCTTTTTCGGGGGCGAAAGCTCGTTCAGGAGGGACTCGAAATCCTTCTCGGAGAGGCCCTTGTCCCGGAGGAGCTGCTCCAGGCGGGGGATCAGCGTCTGGCCGGAGTCCCGTTGGATGACCTGGCGCAGGAGCTGCTCGGTGCGCTTGAGACCCTTCTCGTCCTTCAGGTACTCCTTGATGATCTGGTCGGCCTGGAGGTTGTCGATGAAGGCGGTGACGGTGTTGGTGATCTCCTGGATGAAGCGGGTGGCGGCCCGGGAGGTTTTTAGCCCGGCCGAGCGGGTCTTCAGCTCCTGCTCCAGGACCAGGAGCGACTGGGCGGCGGTGCGCTGGTCCTCCGTCTCCTCTCCCCCTCCCGCCCCCCGCTCGGCCAGGCGCACCCCCAGGGTCTTGACGCTGTTCATCAGGGATTCCAGCGCCTCCTGGCGCTTCTCCTGATGCCCGATGGTCTCCAGGTCATCGTAGTGCTTGAGCAGGGCGACGATCTGGGAGGCGGCCCGCTTGGGGTCGGTGCGGACCTCCTCCAGCAGCCATTCCTTGTCCACCTTCTGCTCCAAGAGGGCCCGCCAGAGCTGTTCGAGAAACAGCTTCTCCGTCTCCGTCTTCTCCGGGCCGGCCTCGACCACCCGGGCGTCCTGGCTGACCACCTTCTCGTCCTCTTCCAGGCGGACGTAGCGGACCTGGTTGAGGCCGATATGGGTGGCCCCGGCCCGCTCGAGGATGGCCTTGGCCCCGCCCGCCCCTTCCAGATCCTCGTGGGCGAGGGAGATCAGGCGGAAGAAGACGGCGAGCTCCTTGAGGGAGAGTCCGCGGTGGAAGGTGATGCCGGAGACGTGGAGGTTCCGGAAATCGCGGGCAAGCTTCTCCACCATGGGGTTGCGCTCCTCGATCGGGAGCCCCTCGAAGAGCATGGTGGCCTTGTGGATATCGAGGCTGACCCGCTCCTTCCCCTCGAGGATGGCGGAAAGCTCCCGGAGGGTGATCTCCAGGTTCCGGCGGGAGACGGCGTGCTCGAAGGAGTAGAGGACGAGGTTGGAGCGGGTGATGCACATCTGGCGGACCAGCGAGCCGATCCGCTCCACCTCCAGGGACTTCTCCCGCCCGTCGGCTGGGGCGGGCGGGGCGGGTTTTTCCTCCGGCGTGGGCATGGGACTTATCCCCGTTTGTCATAATATGCAATCCCGCCCCGGATTGTCAATGCCATGGTTTTCTTCCTGTGTGGCTTCTCAAGAGGTGTGACCGCTCCCCCCCAACCCCAACGGGGTGGCGGCCCCCAGCCCAGGGTTGCGCCGGAGGCGCTACCCTGGGAAGGGGAGAGGAAGGAATATTCAACCCCTTCTCGGTTTATCCACGGGATGAGGCGATTCTGATACAATCAATGAACGCCAGACGAATTATGGCAGGAGGGACGGTGGCAAGTTGTCAAATTGGGTTCTCTTCCGTTTTGGACAAGGGGGTGTCAGGGGGAGGACACAACCCCTTTAGGGTTGGGGAATTCGGCGGGCGACAGTAGGGGCGAACTTTATGTTCGCCCGTCAGACCGGGATGACATCGTCCGCCTGCTCGGCCGGCCAGATGAAGTCCGCGGTAGGGAGGAGGAAGCATACATGGCCGCCGCCTCGCAGAGGCGGCCGACAGCGGGCAAAGCGGAACAGGATTGACCGGTCAAGAGGGCGCCGAGGCCGAAGCAGGTTTCATCCGATCGCTCGATGAATAGGCATGAAATCCCCGGATACTATTGATCGCGCCCCGCTGCCTCCCCACTGCCGGGAGGCGGTGGCGGCGCGGCTCCTTCCCCCCGTGGAGACGCTGATCGACGTCGGCTGCGGGGAGGGGCGTTTCCTGATCGCCGCGCGGGGAAAATATCGAAGCGGGATGGGGATGGACGCCGATCCGGAGAGATTGCGGGCCGCGCGGGATCGGGGAGCGTCGGTGGTCCGGGCAGATATCGAATCCGGAGAGCTTCCCTGCCGGTCCGTGGCGGCCGCTGTCTGTCTCGACGTGATCGAGCACGTCCGCGACCCCGCCTCCCTCCTCGCCCGGATCGGCCGCTCGCTCCGGCCGGGAGGACTCCTCATCCTCTCCACGCCCAACATCCACTACTGGACGAGGCTCGCCGCCCGCGCCCTGGGGGGACCCTTCCCTCGGACCTCCTCCCGCCCCGGCGCGGAAAACGACGGTGGCCATCTCCACTACTTCACCGTCCGGGATATGCGCGACCTGCTCTCGGAGAACGGCTTCGCCCCCCGGCGCGTCGAAGGGGTCTGCTCCCGGCGCGGCCCCCTCGCATTTCTCCTCCGCCGCTTCCCCGGGATCAGCGGCCTTGGCCCGACGGTGGAGTTTCTCGCCCCGGGGATGGCGATCCTGGCGGAGAAGGCGCGGCGGCACGACGCCGCTCTTAATCGTTCCGATGGGTCGAAGCAATCTATTGGCAGCCAATGAGATGGGATTGCTTCGTCCCGATAAAAGCTGAGCGCTTTTATCGGGACTCGCAATGACCAATGTATGCCAGACATTTCTGGGATAAGACATTAGCCGCCCGCATGATTCATGAAGATCATTCGATCTTCATGAATCATGCGGGCGCCGGAGGGAGAAGATCTTCTTGTCGCGGAAGGGGAGGGGAGCGCTCATCCTCCAGCCCGGGAAGGCCGCCCGGTAGTCCGCCGCCTCCCGGGCGGTCTCGTAGAAGCTGTGGCGGGACTTCCGGTCGAGCCAGGAGGTGACGATGAAGCATCCCCCCGCCGTAAGGCAGCCCCGGACGTTCGCCATCGCGCGGGCGAAGCCGGCGGGCGAGGTGATGTGCTGGGTGACGTCGATCATGACGACGAGGTCGTAGACCCCCTCCAGGCGCGCGCGGGAGAAGTCGAGGAGGCCGAACTCGAAACCGGGGAAGCGGCGTTGCAGATCGGGGAAGAGGACGTCGGTGACGTCGATCCCCCGGTAGCTCTTCCCGCCTCCCCGGCGGAAGAGGTCGGCGTAGTAGCCGGTCCCGCAGCCGACGTCGAGGAGGCGGGCGCGGGCGAAGTCGATCCCCTCGGCGCGGCAGAGGGAGAGGAAGACTTGAGCTCCTTCCCGGTGGAGGCGCTCGTTCTCGGCGGAGGAGAGGGAGGCGTTCCCCACCCCCCGGAGGTCGGTCCGGAAGCGCCCGAGGCGGTCGGACCAGTAGCGGGACGCGCGGTAGCCCCCGGGCGCCCAGTAGCGGAGGGGAGCGATCCGGGCGCGGAGGGACTCGCGGAGGGAACGGGGGTTTTTCAGCAATCGCGCCGCTCGTTCGCGCCAGCTCATGGTCTTGATGCTTCCGTGGCGGCCTGTAGGCCCGCTCTGCGAGCGGGCGGGCCAAGCCTGTCTGCCGGTTCACAGAACCGGCCTACAACCTGATGCCCGTCTATCCCGACTGCTGGTATACTTTGTTCAGCAACGCCCGGTTTCAGGGTTCAACGGTTCAGCGGTTGCAAGAAAATAGCGCTCTGAACCGCTGAACCGTGAGCCGTTGAACCGTGAACCCTTGGTTCCTTTCATTATGGACGACTGGACGAAGAGTGAAAAGTCCTACTTCGAGGGGATCGCCCCGTCGCGCCTCGCCGAATACGAGAAGGAGTACATCTGGCACTACCCGAACGTCTCCTTCCTCTTCAGACGCCTCCGCGCGCGGTCGGCCCGGGGGGGGCGGCTCCGGATCCTGGAGATCGGCTGCGGCCCGGCCATCTCGCTCCGGCGCTATCTCCGCGCCGCCGCTCTTTCCCCCTTCTACCTCGGGCTCGACATCTCCTCGGCCATGCTCCGCTACGCCGCCCGCTCCTTCCCCGAGGGGCATTTCGTCCAGTGCGACCTCTCCCGCCCCTTTCCCCTGCGGGACGGCGGCTTCGACTTCATCGTCTCGCTCGGCGTCCTCCACCATCTCCGTGATCTCGGAGCGTCGCTCGGAGCCGTCTCGGCCCTGCTCAAGCCCGGGGGCGAGATCCTCCTCCACGAGCCGAACCCCCATGCCTCCCGCTTTTGGGACGGAACAAGCCCGCGCGAGACGACCGTCTCGGCGGAGGCGCTGGCGAGCGCGGCGGCGGCCTGCGGCCTCGCGGTCGTGTCGGAGCATCGGGTCAACGCGCCCGTCTTCCTCCGCCTCCGCCTCTGGCTTCGCGCCCTGGGCTTGGGCTTTCTCCTCCGCCCGCGTTGCGTCTGGTGGCTCAAGCACCGCCTGGAGGTCCTCTGGGAGCCGCTGGGGGGGCGATTCCCATATCTCGGGGGAATGAACACGTTTTACGTGCTAAAAAAATCACAAACTCCAAGCAACAAATTCCAAACAAAGTCCAAAACCCAAAATACAAAAACCGCCGGCTCGGCTTCCGGGACGTGAAAACCGGTAGTTTGCACCTTTGGTTTTTGGAGTTTGTTTGGGATTTGGTATTTGGGTTTTGTGATTTACCATGTTCGACAACGCCGCGATCGACCCCTAAGGGCGCGGGGCATTCGCATATATTGAGGGTCTCTTGAAGATATTGATGCACTCCGGTTTCGACTTCGATCCCTTCACCGGGATCGGGCGGATCACCGAGTCGCTGGGAGGCGCCCTGCAAAGGCTCGGGGCCGATGTCGACCTCCTCTACGGCCGGGGTGGAGGGGAGGGTCGCTTCGCCTACCTCGAGGGCTACCCCCGCCAGTTTTCCGTCGCGGAAGTCGTCGATCCCTGGTGGGGCGTCCGCCGCTTCCAGCGCTTCGTGGCCTCCCGGGGCTATGACATCGTTCATTCCCACGCCCGCTGGGCCTACCACCCGGCGCTCGCCCGCGCGGTCTTCGGCGGGCGCTACAAGCTCCTCACCTTCGTCCACGGCCTTCCCCACGGGCTCTACCGGGAGTGGCGGCGGGAAACGCGGGAGGGGAAGGCCGCCTTCTCCTTTCTCCAGAAGGTCAAGGCGGCGGCGATCCTCGCCAAGGAATCCTTCTACCAGCGGCGCGCGGACGCGGTGATCGTCCCCTCCCGGGGCGTCGGCGAGGACGTCCGCCGCCATCTCGGGATCGCCCCCCGGATCGTCTCCTACGGCGTGGACACCGCCCACTTCCGCCCCGATCCCTCCCGCCGCGCGCGCTTCCGCTCCCGCCACCGGCTCTCTCCGGAGGGGCCGGTCCTCCTCTTCTCCGGGACGCCGGCCTGGCGGAAGGGGCTCGTCTATCTCCTGGACGCCCTCGCCGCCGACCCGGGCGACTGGACTCTCTGCCTCGCCGGCCTCTCGGAGGAGGAGAGGGCCTGGGCCCGGGGGCGGGCCGGCCGCGTCCCCCTGATCGACTGCGGGAAGGTCCGCGACCTCGAAGCGCTCGCCGAGATCTACTGCGGGGCCGACCTCTTCGTCCTCCCCTCCCTCTACGAGGGGCTCCCCATGGTCCTCCTGGAGGCGCTCTCCTCGGGCCTCCCGGCGGTGATCGCCGACTGCAACGGCGCCCGCGACGTGGTCGAGGAGGGCGCCAACGGCCTGATCGTCCCCAAGCGGGACGCCCCGGCCGTCTCCGCCGCCCTCCGGCGCCTGCGGGACCCGTCCGCCCGGGAGGCGATGGGCCGCCGCGCCCGGGAGAGCGTCCTGTCGCTTACCTGGGAGGAGATGGCCCGCCGCCTCCTTAGCATCTACCGAGAGGTGTTTGCGTCGTGAGCGTCGCCGAGAGCCTCTCCGTCCGCTTTAGCCGCGGCTTCCTCTGGGGGCACGCGGGGAAGATCGGGATCTGGGTCTTCACCCTCCTCACCTCGGTACTGATCGCCAACGGCTTCGGCCCCCGGATCTACGGGCTGTGGACGGCCTCGTTTTCGCTCGGCGCCACCACCATGCTCTTCCTCTCGCTGGGCCTGGAGCGGACGATCTCCGTCTATCTCCCCCGCTGCGCCGGCGATCTCTCCCGCGCCGGCCCCCTGGTCCGCTCCCTCCTCGGGTTGCGCGTCCTGGCCGCCTTCGCCGCCGTCGCCTTCTTCACCGTCTTCCGGGATCAGCTGGCCCACTGGTTCGGCCTGGCGGAGGACCAGGCCGTCTTCACCTGGCTGGGCGGAGTCTCGGTGGCCCTGGCCAATGTCTCCGTCCTCTGGAAGCAGATCTTCGACGCCCAGATCAAGAACCGGCTGAGCGCCACCGTGGAGATCGTGGCCAAGGTCTGCTACCTGGCCGCCGCCGCGGTCATCGTGCTCGCCCTGCGCTCGGGCTCCGGGTCGACGCCGACGGAGCAGCAGCTGCACACGGCCCTGATCGCCCTCTACTGGTGCACGATCGCCATCTTCGCCCTCACCATCCTCCTCTACTCGCGCCTGGGCTGGCCGCTCCTCAACGCTCCCGGGCCCGCGCCGGAGATGGGGCCGATCCTCCGCTTCTCCTTCGTCTCCTGGGTCATCCTTTTCGTGAACTACTTCCTCGGCAAACACGCCGACATCCTCCTGATCACCAAGCTCACCGGCCGCCTGGAGGAGACCAGCTACTACAACGTCGCCTTCGGCCTCCTGACCACCCTGGGACTGGCCCTGGGGGCGGGCTTCAGCGAGATCGGCGTGCCCATCCTCTCCGAGGTCCATGCCAAGAAGGGGGAGGAGAAGATGGCGGAGACCTGGCAGATGATGTTCAAGGGCATCCTCATCCTCTGCTTCGTCGGGGTCGTCTTCGTGACCGCCCACTCCCAGGAGATCGTCGACTCCGTCTATGCCTCCTCCTACCGCCCGGTGGGGCGCCTTCTCTTCTTCTACGCCGCTTTCTACTGCGTGATCTACCTGATGGGCGGCGGCCTCAACACCTCGGTCCTCTACGTCCTGAACCAGGAGCGGATGATCCTCCTCCTCCGTCTTTCCATGGGCGTCCTGAACCTGGGCCTGAACTACTTCTGGCTCATCCCCCGCTACGGGGCGCTGGGGGCCGTGCTCGCGACCGGGATCACCGGGGTGCTGGTGACGGTCTGGGAGATCACGCTGATCGGCTCCCGGATCACCATCCGCTACCCCGTCGTCTTCACCCTGAAGGTCGTCGCCGCCACCGTGGCCGCGGCTTTCCTTTCCCTCTTCGTCCCCTTCCGGGGACTTCCGGGTCTCGCCGCCAAGGGCGCGGTTTATCTCGCGACCGTGGCCGCTCTGGCCTTCCTCCTCAAGCCCCTGGGAGAGCGGGACCGGGAGCTCCTCGACAAGGCCGCCCCCTGGCTCGCCTGGACCGCGCGTTACTTCTGACCGGCGCGCGGACATAAATGTCCGCGCCTACGGCCGCCGGGGCCGGCCTTGCGCTCGCTCGCCGGCCGCGTCATACTGTTAACATGACCTCTCCCGGGCCGATCCCCGAGATCCTCTACTTCGCCACCAAGCCCTGGGACGAACCGGCCTGGACCTCCTCCCAGCAGATCGCGCTGGCCCTCTCCCGCCTCGCCCGCGTCCTCGTCGTCGATCCTCCCCGCGGTCCCCGGGACTGGTTCGGCCCCCGGCGGCAAGGGGAGACGGAGCGGCTGAGCGGGACGCTGAGCCTCCTCCGGCCAGCCTGCCCCGTCCCCTTCAGCGCCCGCTCTCCGGCGGCCGCTAGTCTCGCCCGGCCTTTTCTCGCCCGCCGGATCCGCTCCGCCCTATCCAATCTCGGCTTCGGCGATTACCAGACCTGGGTGATCTCCCCCCGCCATTTCCGTCTGGCCCGGTCGGTCCGGAGCAAGACCCTGGTCTACAAATGCGACGGAGAGGTCTCCACCTTCCCCTGGCTGGGCTCTCGGAAAGGCGCCGTGATGAGGGCGGAGGGAGAACTGATCCGCTCCGCCACCGCCGTCTTCTGCACCTCCCCTTCGATCGCCGCCCGCAAGGCCGCGCTCAACCCGAACACCCTGCTCGTCCGCCTCGGGGTGGATCTCGCTCTCTTCGGCCGCGCGCTTGAGTCCGCTCTCCCGGCGCCGGCCGACCTCGCCGCCGTGCCCGAACCGCGGATCGGCTATGTCGGCGCGCTCGACGCTTATAAGGTCGACTTCGATCTCATCGCTTCGATCGCGCGCTCCCACCCCGAGTGGCACTGGGTTCTGATCGGGGGGACGGGCGTCTCCGACGGCACCTCGGCCTCCGCTCTCCCCCGTCTCCCCAACCTCCACTACCTCGGCGCGAAGCCCCGGGAGGAGATCCCGTTCTACCTCAAGTTCTGTTCGGTCCTGTCCGTCCCCTACCGGAGAAACGACTATACCGCGAACCTGACCACCCTTAAAATGCACGAGTATCTGGCGACTGGGAAGCCGGTGGCGGCTTCCGATCTCCCCCATTTCCGCCGCCTCGTCCCCTTGGTCCGTCTCGCCTCCGGATCGGAGGAGTTCGCGGCGGCGATCGCGGAGGGGTTGGCCGAGACCGACGCCTCCCTCGCGGCCCGGCGCTGGGCGGAAGCCGCCGAACACAGCTGGGAAAAGCAGGCCGGGCGGATGCTCGATTTCGTCCGCTCCGTCGAGGGAAAGCGCGATGGACGCTCCTGATCCGGTCTACCTGGTCGAGGGCGGGGTTCCCCTACGGGGCGAGGTCCCCCTCCAGGGGGCGAAGAACGCCGCCCTGCCGCTGATCGCGGCATCCCTTCTCACCGAAGAGGATCTGATCCTCGAGAACGTCCCGCGCCTGGAGGACACGCTCGACCTGGGGCGATTCCTCAAGCTCCTGGGCGTGTCGATCCGGCGGGAGGGGGAGCGGCTTACATTGAGCTCCCGTTCACTCTCGACCACCATGATCCCGGAGGGTTTCCAGAACCGCACGCGCCACTCCCTCCTCGCCCTGGGGCCGCTTCTGGCGCGCTATGGAGAAGCGGAGATCGCCTTCCCCTCGGGCTGTCCCATCGGGGATCGGAGGTTCGATTATCACCTGGAGGGGCTCTCCCGGATGGGGGCGCGGCTCTCTCTCCTCCCCGACCGCATCCGGGGGAAGGCGCGGGCGCTCAAAGGAGCGGATTTCGACTTCCCCTATCCCAGCTTCTCCGGGACGCTGAACCTCCTCTTCGCCGCCTCCCTCGCCCGGGGGATGACCGTTCTCCGGAACGCGGCCGTCAACCCGGAGGTGGACGATGCGATCGCCTGCCTGATCTCCATGGGGGCGCGGGTGGAGGGAAGGGGGACGCGGACGCTCCGGGTGGAGGGGGTGGGTAAGCTCCACGGCGTACGCCACCGCGTGATGTCCGACCGGATCGAGCTTTTCACGCTTCTCTGCGCCGGGGCGATCACGGGGGGGGCCGTCTCCATCCGGGGCGGCGAACTCTCTCTGATCGCCGCGGAGGCCGCGGCTCTCGGCCGGGCGGGGCTCGAACTAAGCCCCACCGGCGGCGGGATCGCTGTCTCCGCGCCCCCTCCCCTGCGCGGTGTCTCCATCGCCACCGCCGCTTATCCCGGCTTCCATACCGACAACCAACCCGCCTTCTGCGCCCTCATGGCGACGGCGCAAGGGGAGTCCGCGATCCGGGAGACGATACTCGACCGGCGTTTCGCCTATGTCCCGGAGCTAAACCGCTTCGGGGCCGGCGTGAGCGTGGAGGAGGGAAGTTTCCTCTGCGTCAACGGCCGACCCGGCCAGATCGCCCGGATCCCGGGGGGGCGAAGGCTCGCCGGGGCGGAGGCGAGGGCCTCCGACATCCGGGGCGGCGCTGCCCTCCTCCTCGCCGCCCTCGCCGCCGAGGGGAAGTCCCGGATCGGGAACGTCTATCAGATCGAGCGCGGCTATGCCGATCTACCGGGGAAGATCCGGGCGTTGGGGGGAAAAGTCGAAAGACTGGTTGATGGGTGAGGGTTAGGAATTGGGTCTGGTAGATGGGTCAGGCGGATGGCGTCCCGTCGGCCTTATCTACTGTCGAAGCTGCCGTACGCCTTGAAACAATCTTCTGCACCAGCCAACAACGACCGATCGAACCGCGCGCCGATACCTCACCCTTACCAATCTACCAGACCCACATCCTCTCCTTAACCTAGCGACCCATGTTGTGAAGAAATCCCTATTGAGCTCTCCCAGAATTCTCTCTCTCTTGCGCGGGATCCGCCCGATCAATGTTTCCGCTCCCCTCTCCACCCTCACCACCTTCGCCATCGGCGGTCCGGCGGAAATACTGATCACGCCGGGATCGGCGGAAGAGGTCGGGCCAATCCTCGACCTCCTCGCGGGGGAGGGGATCCGCTGGCGAATCCTCGGCGGCGGGTCCAACCTCCTGGTCTCCGACCGGGGGGTTAAAGGCGCCGTGGTCCGGATGGCCTCCCCCTTCGATAGTTCCCGCTTCGAGGGGAGGCTGCTTCACGCCGCCGCCGGCGCCCGTCTCCCGGCCCTGGCCCGGGCGGCGGCGGAGAGGGGGCTCGGCGGACTCGAGTTCTCCGCCTTCATCCCCGGGACGGCGGGGGGCGCGGCGGCGACCAACGCCGGCGCCTCCGGGCAGGATTTCTCCGCCATCGTGAGGCGGGTCCGGGCCTGGCGGCCCGGAGAGGGAGTTAAGGAATACGCGCGGGATGAATGCGGTTTCGTCTACCGCGGCTCCCGTTTCCTGGGCGGGTCCGAGGCGATTCTCGAGGTCGTCTGCGAGCTTGAGCCATCCTCTCCCGAGGCCGTGCGGAAGCGGATGCGGGAAATCGGCGAGGAGAGGAAGCGGAGGTTCCCCCTCGGTTTCCCCTCCGCCGGCTCGGTCTTCAAAAACCCTCCCGGCGGCGCCGCCGGGCATTTGATCGAGGCGGCGGGATTGAAAGGGGAGAAGCGCGGGGGGGCGCAGATCTCGGAGATGCACGCCAACTGGATCGTGAACCTCGGCTCCGCCCGTTCCGAAGACATCCGGACCCTGATCGACCTGGCCCGCGCGCGGGTGCGGGAGGAATCCGGCGTCGCACTGGAACCGGAGATTGTTATCTGGGATGATTGATCGGGTGGCGGTCCTGGGCGCCGGCGGAAACGACAGACAGGCTGTAGGGGCGAACTTCATGTTCGCCCGGACGAGCGCTGGGCGAACACCCCCGATAGATCGGGGCAGGTAGGTTCGCCCCTACGGATCGATGGGGGGCCTCTGACGGGGCTGTAGGGGCGAACTTCATGTTCGCCCGGCCGAGGCGACGGTCCCCGCCGCGGGGATGATAGAGAGAATATGAAGGAGCTCAGAGACTACTACGACCGGCTCTACGGCTACACCGACGAGCTCTCCGTCCGCCGGGTGGAGGAGACCCACCGGGTCAAGGTCTTCCTCTCCCGCGACATCGCCCAGTCCTTCAGGGTTTTTCTCAAGGGGGAGAAGGTCCACGCCGTTCTCGACGCCGGCTGCGGACGGGGAGACAACCTAGCCACGCTCCGGGAAATCGGCCGGCCGGCGCTCCTCGTCGGCTTCGATTTCTCGCCCCGGATCGTCTCCTTCGCCCGCCGCCGATTCCGGGAGCGGGACGCCCCCCGCCCCCTCTTCCTGGTCTGCGACGTCCAGGCCCTCTGCTTCAAGGACTCCGTTTTCGACGCCGTCCTGGGGACGGAGCTCCTGGAGCACGTCCCGGACGACCGGAAGGGGCTGCGCGAGATCCGCCGCGTCCTCGTCCCCAACGGCCTCTTCCTCGGCTCCGTCCCCGGCCACCAGCCCGGGCGGGCGATGGCGGAGGTCCCGGTGGGCGCGATGGTCGGCCGGGAGTCCTGGGACGGGATGCAGGACGGCCACTTCCGCCGCTATTCATTCGCTGGGCTCAAGGAACGCCTGGCCGAAGCCGGCCTTCCCCTGGAGGCGCACTACACCCGGGGGAAGCGCTTCTACCGCCTCTCCCAGAAGTTCAACCGCCGGATCCTCGACGCCGCCCGCTCGATTCTGGGCCTGCGCGCCTCGCCCCGCGATCCCTACCTGACCGCCTACCTCTCGTCGCAAAAGGCCTCTCCCCGCCACGACCTTCTCACCCGGATTTATTCCTGGTTCTTCCTCCCCGTCTTCAACTTGATCTGCGACCTCGACCTCGTCTTCCAGCGCCGGGCCACGGGGACGGGACTCTTCTTCAAGGCCCGAAAATCAGATCTGCGCAAATCCGAAACTCGAAATTCGAGATCCGAAACAAATCCGAAATTCGAAATTCTGAAGCAGCGGAAGAGAGGATAGCATTCTCCCTCGGGCCGCGCGCAGGCTGATCGAATGCGGTTTTCGAATTTGTGGTCATTCGAATTTGTTTCGGATTTCGTGCTTCGGATTTCGGATTTTGGGTTGCGGTGTTATAGCAAATGCACATCGCGCCCGGCGCCATAGATTCCCAAACAATATGAAAGTCGCCTTCTGCACCTCCTGGGAACGGGAACGGGACGGGATCGCGGGTTTCGCGGCCGCCGTCGTCCCCCGCCTCCGCTCCGCCGGCGAGGTCGAGCTGGTCCGGCTCGAGCTCAACCGCCCGGAGCGGGAATTCTACCGCCGGGCGGCGGAGCGGGCCAACCGCTGCGACCTCTGCCATCTCCAGCACAACTATGTCCTCTTCAACGGCCTCTTCCCCTGGCGGGAGCGCCTGCGTTTCTTCCTCCGCCGCCTCGAAGTCCCGGTGGTGATCACCTTTCACGAGTTTCGCGACCGCTACCCCGCCGCCCCGCTCCCCGCCCTCCGGTCCGTCCGGGGCCTTCTCCCCTGGCTCAAGCGGGCCGCGCTCAACCGCTCCTCCCTGCTCGGGATGACGGCGTGGCTCGGCGCCTACCACCGCGCCGCCGCCTCCCGCGCCGCCCGCCTGCACGTCCACACCTCGCTCCACCGCCGCTTGCTCGCCGGGATGGGGATCGACGAGGAGAAGATCGCGGTCTTCCCTCTCCCCGCTCCCCCCCACCCGATCCCCGCCGGCCTCCCCGGGCGTGAGGAGGCCCGCCGCCGCCTCGGTTGGGAAGGGCGGCGAGTCCTCCTCACCCCGGGTTTCCTGAGCCGGCGCAGGGGCTACGAGACCGTCCTCTCCGCCCTCGGCGATCTGCCCCCCGACGTTCTCTACGTGATCGCCGGGGGGGAGATGGACCGCGTCGGCGCCCCCTACCGGGCGGAGCTGGAGGGCGCCTGCTCCCGAGCCCCGGTGCGCGGGCGGGCCCTGGTGACGGGCTTTCTCCCCTTCGAGCGCCTGGCCCTGATGATCTCCGCCGCCGACCTCATCCTCGCCCCCTTTCCGCCCCAAGTCCAGGGATCGGCTTCGCTCGCCCTCTGCCTCGGCTTGGGCAAGGCCGTGCTCGCCTCGGAGACCGAAACCCACCGCGAGCTCCGCGAGCTCGGGGCGGGGATGATTCTCGCCCCGGTTTTCCCCCCCGGCGAGTTCGCGGCGGCGGCCCGGGGTCTTCTCGGCGACCCCGGCCGCCAGGCCGGAGCGGAGGCCGCCTCGGCCGCCTTCGCCCGGCGCCACGGGCCGGAGGAATACGCCCGCCGGCTCTTAGCGCTCTACCGGGAGGCCCGCGCCGGATGAAGACGATCGAGCGAGCCTCCTCCACCCGCGCCACGGCCTCCCTCCTCCTGGTCCTGGTCATCCTGGTCATGCTCACGTTCGCCATCCTGAAGGGGGACCTGGTCCTCTTCGCCTCCGTCCTCATGATCGGGGGCTTCTTCGTGGTCATGGCCTACTCCCCGGAGAACCTGATCAACTCCTACATGTGGATCACCTTCTTCGTCAGCATCTACCAGTTCGCCGCCGAGGGGAGGCAGATCTTCGCCCTCAACTCGATCAAGGACATCCTCCTCATCTTCCTCTGGTTCCACGTCTTCATCCGGGGGGTGGTCCGGAAGGGGAAGGGGATTTTGGGCTCCTGGACCTGGGGCGCCCACAACGTCCTCTCCCTCGGCTTCTTCGCCTACGCCTTCTTCACCATCTTCCGGGGCGGCGGCCTCTCGGTGGGGCTCCTCGGCTTCCGGAAGACCGCCGAGTTCTTCACCGTTTTCTGGCTCGCCCAGGCCTACTTCGAGAAGAAGGAGACCGTGCAAAGCTTCCTCAATAACCTCGTGGCCATCGCCCTGGTCACCGCGGTCCTGGGGCTGGTCCAGAAGGCGACCGGCCAATACGTCGACGAGAAGATCGTGAAGCTGGAGGAGGAGGCATTCCGGAGGATCAGCTCCACCTACGGGAACCCGAACACCTTCGCCGACGTCCTCCTCTCCGCCATGGTCATCCTCCTCAACCGCTACCTCTCGGGTTTCTCCGTCCGCCCCCCGCCTTTCCCCGCCCTGGCCATGATCGTCCTCATCATCCCCTTCCTTTTCGCCTACTCCATCAGCGCCCTGCTGGCCCTGGTCGCGGCGGTGGCCCTGATCCTGCTCCTCAACCGGGCCACGACCATGCGCAAGACCATCCTCCTCGTCTTCGTCGGGGTGGTGTTCGTGAACGTGATGGCGGTCACCCCCCTTTACTACGGCCGCATCACCTGGCTGCAGAGGAAGCTCAGCGATCCGACCCAGCGGGAGGGAAGGACCAAGAGCTGGCGAGAGGTCGCCGGCGAGATCCGCCAGGCGCCTCTCTTCGGCGTGGGCTACGGGAAGTTCGGGGGCATCCTCCAGCCGGACTCCGCCTTCATCATCGAAAACATCGTGGACAACAGCTATTTCCTCCTCCTGATCCAGTACGGGATCGTCGGCTTCGGACTATTCACCGGCCTCCTCGGGACAGTTTTCCGCCAGGGCTGGCGGGTGCTCCGTTCCGCCCGGGACAAGCAGATCCGGGAGATGGCCGCGGGGCTCTTCGTCATCCTCCTCTCCTACTGCATCATCGCCTTCGCCCTCAACGTCTGGGAGATGATGTTCCCGATCAACTTCCTCTTCTGGCTCAGCGCCGGGATCCTCTTCCGCCTGCCCCTGATGGACGATGCGGAAGGGGGCAAGGAGGGGCCCGCCGCCGCGGCTCCTCTTCCCCGACCCGCTCCGCGGGTCTCGGATTTCAGATCTCGAATCTCAGATCTCAGAAAGCTGGCTCGGGTGGCTTGTCTCCGGATCCCGGAACTTCTCAAGCTGGCTCCGGTGGCTTGTCTCCGGAACCCGAAACTCCCGATAGTCTCTCCCCGGGGATCGGGCCCTCCCCGGCCGGCCATGCCGTGGGCCGTTCCATGAGCCAGGGGTCGGTCATCTTGATCGCGCGCGGGGGTCTGGGGGACACCGTCCGCTTCCTCTCCGCCCTCAGCGTCCTCCGCTCCCGCTGCGCCGGCCGCCGGATCATCGCCATCGCCCGGGACCCCTCCCAGCGGGAGATCATCGAGGCCGCCGGCGTCGCCGACGAGACGTTGATCTACGATCCCCGCCTCCTCTTCCCGGGCGAGCGGATCGCCTTCCTGCGCCGGCTCCGGCGAGCCCGCCCCGGCCTCCTCATCGCCACCTACGGCAACGTCGGATGGTGGACGAAGGCCCTTTCCTGGCTCAGCCGCGTCCCGGTCCGAGTCGGCTACGCGCCCCGTCCCTTCTTCACCCATCCCCTGGTCTTCGATCCCACCCGTGCGCGCTGGGACCTCGAACTCGACATCCTCCGGTCGCTTAAGATCCCTCTTCCCGATCCCCTCCCTCCTCCGGCCATCCGGATCGGCGAGGAGGAGCGGAAGGAAAACGACGCTCTCCTCCGCTCCCGGGGGATCGCTCCGGGGGCGGTCCTGGTGGGGGCGCACATCGGCCTCAACACCGTCTCCCACGGCAAGTGCTGGCCGATCGGCCGCTGGCGGGAGCTGATCTCGGAACTCCTCCGCCGTCGCCCCTCTCTGCGCTTCCTCATCCTGGGCGGTCCCGACGAATCCGCCGTCCGCGATGAGCTCTCCGCCCGCTCCTTTCCCCGGGAGGCCCTGGACCTGATCGGTCTCACCGGCTTCACCCGGACCGCCGACCTCGTCCGCCGTTGCCGCATCTTCATCACCAACGACAGCTTCCTCCTCCATCTGGCCGGCGCCTTCCGGATTCCCCAGGTCGCGCTCTTCGGGCCCACCTCGGAGCGGGTCGCCCTCCCGTCTTTTTACCCGGCGATCGTGGTCACCGGGGACTGTCCCTCCCGCCCCTGCTACCGGGTCGGCCCGCCGGGGGCGAAGAACTACGCCTGCGAAGATTACCGCTGCATGGAGAAGATCTCGGTCGGGAGGGTGCTGGAGGCGGCGGA
>CAZOYW010000027.1:0-16398 GCA_964584165.1 uncultured bacterium | reverse complement strand
CTCTCCCCTCCGCGTCCTCGTCCTCACCCACATGCGCCCGGGGGCTACGCCCCGGCGCTGGCACCGCCTGCCTCCCCTCCTCGCCGGGCTGGGCTGGGAGGTCCTTCACCTCCCCCGCGAACGCTGGAGGGAATTCATCCCCGCCCTCGTCCGTTTCCGCCCCCGGGCGGTGGTGGCCGCCGGACCGATCGCCTTTCTCCCGGCCCTCCTCCGCCGCCGAGGGCTTCTTCGCTCCTTCCTGGTCCACGACTGGCTCGACGATTACGCGGAGAACGTGGGGAGCATCTACGGCCGCCGTCTCGTCTCCGGGCTGGAGGGGATCGCCGTGGCGGGCGCGGACCTGGTGACCTCGCCGTCCGCTTTCCGGGCGGAGCGGGCGCGGAGAGAGGGGAAGCGGGCCGTCTTTATCCCCCATGGGGTGGAGGAGAATTTCGACGCGGTTTCGCCCCGGGACCTCCCGGGGCGTTCCCGCGTCGGCTACGTCGGGATCGTCAATCGGGCGAAACGGGTGGATCGGCTGATCGAGGCGGCGCGGGGTCTCGATTGCGACCTCTACCTGGTCGGTCCGGCGGAGGAGCAGCTTGTCCGGAACGCGCCCCCCAACGCCCATTTTCTGGGCGACGTCCCCCCCCGCGCCGTCGCGGGATACGTGAAATCCTTCGACGTGGCCGTCCTGACCATGGACAACGACTCCTGCGTGAAGATGGTCGAGTATATCCGCGCCCGGCGGCCGATCGTCGCCCTCGCCGGGAAGGCGGCGCTGGCCCTGAAGGACGCCGAGGAGGCCCTGATCGCGGACGACCTGCGCTCGGCCCTCAAACGCCTCCTCGCCGACGCCGCCCTTCGCGCCTCCCTTTCGGCCGCTCTCGCCCGCCGGGAGACGCTGACCTGGCCGGAGGTGGCGGAGAGGTTCGCGCGGGAGGTCGAGGAGCAACTCCGGCGCTCCTAATGTTCCGCCCCTGCAGACTCTGAACCGGGGCAGGTCCTGCCGCGTCCGGGCGTGCTGTAGGGGCGAACTTAATGATCGCCCTGCTAGCGGGTTGCCGTCATCTGCGGTATCCTCCATGGATCTGGTGAACGGGTTAGGGCCAAGATAGTGGTTTCGTCGATGGACGAGGTCAATGGTCCGCCGACACCAATCCTTAACCCATCGACCAGACCAACTTCCTGACCCTAGCCTAACTACCCAAGTATGAGGCCTCGCCTCTGCCTGATAGCCTCCGCCGGCGGCCACTTCGCCGAGCTCCTCTGCCTGGAGGAGCTCTGGCGGAGATACCCCTGTGTCTGGGTGACCAGCTCATTCGCCGCCCTTCCCCCCCCGTCCGGGAGCCCGCCGCCGCGCCGAGAGATCATCGATCCCCAGCGCAACGCCTTCAAGTTCATCGTCAACCTGGTCCAGTCCCTCAAGATATTCCTCCGGGAACGCCCGGACGTTGTCGTCACCACCGGATCGGGGATCGCCGTTCCTTTCTGCCTCTGGGCCAAGCTCTTCGGGCGCAAGGTGATATTCATCGAGACGGCGGCGGCGGTGAAAGACCTTTCCCTGACCGGGAAAATAATGTATCCTGTAGCCGATCTTTTTATCGTTCAATGGCGAGGCTTGGCCGGACGCTACCGGCGGGCGGTCTACGGAGGCGCGTTCCTGTGATCCTGCTCACGGTGGGAACGCACACCCGCGGTTTCCGGCGCCTGGTGGAGGCGGTGGACGAGCTGGTCGGGCGGGGGATTGTCCGGGAGAAGGTGGAGGCGCAGATCGGCTGCACCGATTATAACCCGCGCCACCTCGCGTGGTCCCGGTCTTGGCCGTACGGGGAGTTCTCCCGCCGCCTGGCCGAGGCGAGCCTGGTGATCGCCCACGCCGGGGCGGGGATCGTCATCCTCTGCCGGAAAGAGGGGAAGCGGCTGGTCGTCGTCCCCCGCCAGGAGAGATACGGGGAGCACACCAACGATCATCAAGTGGAGATGGCCCGGGAGATCGAAGAGCAGGGGTTGGCCGCGGTGGCCTATGAGATGGCCGATCTGCCCCGGGCCCTGGAGAAAGCGGCGGAGATGACGCCGGCGAGAAGCGACCACCGGTTTCTGCCCGCCTTTGCCGCGATCGAATCTTTTTTATCCTCGATCACGCCCGTGGGGCGTGATCGAGGATAAAAAAACAGCGATACATCACCCCATCCTGCGGGAGGGGATGATGTTCTGAGGCTTTATGGTCAAGCCGCTGGTTTCCATCGTCGTTGTCCATTTCAACACGCCCGACCTTCTCCAGAAGTGCCTCCAGTCGGTCTTCCGTTATCCCCCCTCCGACCCCTTCGAGGTCTTCGTGGTGGACAACGGGTCCTCCAACGGCTCCCCGATCATGGTCAAGCGCTCCTTTCCGCAGGTCCGCCTGGTCGCGAACATCACCAACCTCGGCTTCGCGGTCGCGAACAACCTGGCCTTCCACGAGGCCCGGGGCGAGTACTGCCTCCTCCTCAACTCCGACACCGAGGTCACGCCCCGGGCGATCGACACCCTGGTCGAGTTCCTGCGCTCCCACGCCCAGGCCGGGATCGTGGGCGGGAAGCTCCTCAACCCCGACGGTTCCGTCCAGCCCTCCTGCCGCCCCTTTCCCACCCTCCGTCGCTGCCTCTCCAGCTGCCGCTCCCCCCTGGGGATCCTCTTCCCCAAGAACCGGCTCACCCGCCGCTATCTCACCCCTTCCGGAAACTACGAGTCGATCCAGAAGGTTGACAGCGTCGCCGCCGCCTTCGCCCTGCTCCGGAAAAAGACGCTGAACGAGGTCGGCGTCTTCGACGAGCGCTTCTTCATGTTCCTGGAGGACACCGACCTCTGCTTCCGGATGTCGCGGGCGGGCTGGGAGGTCTACTTCGACCCCGAGTCCACCGTCTACCACCGCTGGGGGGGCACCGCCTCCATGATGCCCTACCGGATGATCCTGGAGCACAACCGCTCGATGTGGAAGTTCTTCTGCAAGCACCGCCACGCCAACCCGGTCTCCCGGGCCGCCCTGGCGGCCGGGTTCGGCGCCAATATCCTCGTCTCCTGGACGTTGCGAGGCTTGAAGAGCGCGCTCCGCCGCTCCTCCCGCTCCACCACCGCCCCCACCGCCTAGCGGTCGTCATTGCGAGGCCCCCGAGCGTAAGCGAGGGGACGAAGCAATCTCGATTCTAGGAGCTACCCGAGATAACCTCCCGCCCCGCTTCGCGATTTTGGAGTGCGGCAACGGGTTGCCGCTTTGGGGTCCGCCGACCTGTCGGCGGAATTAAAGCGGCGTCGTGCCGCCGCACTCCAGAAACCCGGCAGTCGTTTGGGACCCGCCTCCGCCCCTTAACCTCTTTTTTCCTTCAGTCCCGTTAGTGGCCGGTTATCTCCCCGTCACTCGATCCCCCTCCGGATGAATGAAAGGAATATGCTTGAAATATATGACACACGACAAAATGCCTTGGAATGGAATATGCTACTGATCATTGGTAATAAATAGCATTGTATTTGAAGCCGTTATCTTTTTGGGCTACAGTGACGCCGGATTGGACGCGTTTTCTCCGAGGGCTCGGGAATCATTTTCTGTCGGGCGATTGCCGAAGAAAAGAATATGTCTCGGGCGGAATCAATCTTAAATAGAAAATGACGGTAAGGCCTCAGTAATGCGGGGGGAGGAAAAGTGTGTGGGAGGGGCGTCTCGTCTCGATTCAGGCCGGCTTGGATCGGGGCTCTCTCGGGCTTGGCTTGGGCAAGGGCGACCATCAGCGGGTTTGTGGGAGGGGCATTCCTGCCCCGATCCCCGTCCGCCCGGATCGCGACAAGAATGTCGCTCCCACGGGCTCGGCCGGCTTGGCATCGCGGCGAGACCCTTCGACAAGCTCAGGGCAGGCTGCCGCTCCCCGTGAAATAGCTCACACGAAACGGAAGAGAACCCAATATCTTAACGATATAGCATCCATATATGATGATATGCCATGTTTTCGCACGACCGTCCAAATCATACGATATTATGACAAGATGCCAGGATGAAACCAGTGGTGGTGGGCTTTATGCATATGGGTATCATGGTAATGGAGGGTGAATAATGAATCCTATAATTATAGCGTGCCTAATACTCATTACCTGCGCATGTGCAAGTTGCTCAGTCGACCGAGTGGCATATATTCCCGTTACAATCCCCGGCGACGAAATCCATAATGTCATTCAGTCACTGCCAGATAAAGACTTGAAATTCGACATTTCCGGCTTATCATATTATCATGATAAAATATATGCTGCTACAAATATCGGCCTCATTATGATAGATAATGACAGACCAGTTGCTCTATACCAATGGCGCAATCAAGATCCTGTTATAGAAGGACCATGGCGGGATTATTTGAACAACGAGATATGGATATGGCATATCGGTTCAGGTATCATGACACGTTATAATGGATACCGTTGGTTAAATAGTGCACTGCCAAAACCAACCAACAGTATCTATACCAGGGGAGATATTCTAGTGGGATTTCAAATATTCTCTACGCCAAAATATAGCTGGATGGTAGGCGGAGGCTATGCATGGCGATGGGAATCAGCCACTATGAATTGGCAATTAGAACCTGCACCGCCGGCTCCAAAGGGTAGTGGAATTCGCGCAGTCGTTCCACTAGGGAAATCAATCATATATATTATTCGTGAGGACATACTTGACTATATACCAAGTAACTATGCCATATATTACCATGAGCGGACATGGCAAAGAAGGCCGCTAAGCAAGATGGTGTTCGGGGGAGCTGTAGTTGCAAACGACGCTGTATTCGTCAGGGCAAGGGACGGAACTCTTTTGTCCGCAAATGAGAACAGCATCGTAACTGTTGCTACTCCTGGTTCATGCGAAGCTATAGCAAGCACATCATCGGGGGGCTTGCTAGCAAGCTTTATAAATAAAGGAATATATCTGTTCCGTGAAGGTGAGTGGGAAATGAAGGCGCCATATCCTTATGATTCATCGGAGGGTGAGCATTGGGCCTATCTCGCAGAAGATAACGGGGCTATATGCTATGCAACAAGCTCTGTGCCGCATTTACTTGGTTCTGAAGACAAGTTTATGTATTCGGGCACAACAGCGATCTGGTCCCTACGAGATAATAAGTTGATAAGAATCAATCTTCAATAGAGGGCGACGCGAACCTTAAGTTCAACCACATGAACGGCCTGACGAACAGCCGTTTCAGACCCCAGACGACGATGCACGAGCAGTTGCTTTCCAAGATTCAAGCCTGGCAGGATACTTCTTCCCGTCACCTATCCGGGCAACAAGGTCCTGTCCTATGTCTACGACCTCGTAGGGAACCGGCATGTCCCGTCGGCCGGGCCACGAATCCCAAAAGGATTCCGTCAGGTAGCCCCGGGATTGGGGCCTTCGGCGCTACCCCGTGCTCAGGGCTTCCCGAGCCGGTATCCCTCCTCGCCGGACATTGGCGTCCACGCGGAGCTGTCGTTCTGACACAACACCTTTGGGGTTGGATATTAATCCCTGTTCCGTTCCCAGGGTAGCGCCTACGGCGCAACCCTGGGCTGAGGGCCGCAACCCCTTTGGGGTTGGGAAAGCAGCGGTTGCCCCCCTTGGGAAAACATTTGGCTCGGGGTCCTCGCAATGACAACACCACCGGATTGCTTCTTCCCCCTCGCCTGGATCGGGATCCTTGCAAATCTTTGCTATTCTGGACTGAATTCAAACTGCTTCCGGTATAATATATGCCAGATGGGTAGGGAGCAGATGTTAAACCGCCCAATGAGATGCAATTTCCGATGCCGGCTCTGGTTTCCCGCGTTTTCGTCTTGGCTCGTTCTCCAGCGGTCGGTCTTCGTGTCCTGCGCCGTCGGGTCTGGTCGGTAGCGCGCAACCCCGGTGAACTGGCGCGCCTGGGCGGCGAAGACTCGTTGGCCGCGAAGGGATTGGCGTGCGCGCTTGGCGCCTCGCCCTCGGCCGAGAGTCCCGAGGAGAAGGCTTGGACCGAGAGGATCGAGTCTCTCCGCCGGGAATTGTCCTCCTCTCCCCGTAAGATCAGACTGGAGGACTGGGGGGCGGTATCACCGGGTCGCCGGGGAAAGTCTTCCGGAGAAGGGCCGGTGTCGGTCGAGCGCGCGGTGGGCGAGATCTGCCGTTCCTCGGCGAGCCGCCCGCGCCGGGCCCACCTTCTCTTTCGCCTGGTCCGGGAACTGAAGCCCTGTTCCTGCCTCGAGCTCGGGACCTCGCTCGGCCTCTCCGCCGCCTACATCGCCGCCGCCCTGGAGCTGAACGGGGAAGGGCGGCTGACCACGCTGGAGGGGGCGGGGGAGGTCGCGGCGATCGCCCGCGAGAACCTCTCCCGTCTGGGGCTGGGCGGGCGGGCCGACGTGGTAGTCGGGCGCTTCCAGGACCGTCTCCCGGAAGTTCTCCGGGGGAGCTCTCCCCTCGACTTCGCCTTCGTCGACGGCCATCACGACGAGGCGCCCACGCTCGCCTATTTCGAGGCGCTGCTGCCCAGCTTGGCGCCGGGGGCGTGCCTCGTCTTCGACGACGTCTCCTGGTCGCGGGGGATGGAGCGGGCCTGGCGGCGGATCGCCGCCGATCGACGGGTCGGGATCGCCGTCGATCTCTTCACGATGGGGATCGTCCTGGCCGGACGGCCCGGTCCCGGGAGGCTCTACCGAATAGCGGTGGTATGAATCGCCGAGTCGGTGCGCCCTGGGAGGGGTGGCGCTTCGCTATATAAAAATCGGGATCCCGATCTGGGCCGGCTTGAATCGCGGCGGGGACGCCGCTCCCACAGGCTGGCTTGGCTTGGAGCGGGGCAGGCAAAAATGCCGCTCCCACAATGCGCAACGAGGGGATGGCTTTCAGCCCTCGGTTGATTAAATATTTGGGGGAAGGCGCCTCGGCGCCTTCCCCAAAATATTTAAGTGCCGTAGCCGCCGTAGCCCCCGTAGGTGCTGTAGGAGCGGTAGTAGTATTCCGAGGAGCGGACCACGCCGTTCAAGAGGGCGCCCAGGAGCTTCGCCTTGACCTCGGAGAGGATCTCGCTCCCCTGGCGGGCCACCGCCCAGGGCGTCTTGTAGGCGCGGATGACGAAGATGACCGCGTCGGCCTCGGCGGCGAGGATCGCGCCGTCGGTCACCGAGACCAGCGGCGGCGAGTCGAAGATCACCCGGTCCCACTCCGTCCCTCCCTCGTGCATCAGGCGCTTGAGGCGCTCAGAGGAGAGGAGCTCGGAGGCGTTGGAGGGGGGCTTGCCGGCCTGGAGGAAGAAGACGTTGGGATACTCGGTTTTGAGGACCACCTCGGAGAGCTCGGCCTCGCCCGCCAGGTACTCCCGCAGGCCCTTCCCGACCGGGAGGCCTAAGACCTTGTGCAGGCTCGGCTTGCGCAGGTCACTGTCGATCAGGAGCACCTTCTCGTTGACCTGGGCCATGACCGCGGCCAGCTGGAGGGAGACCAGGGATTTCCCCTCGGTGGACGAGGAGGAGGTGACCAGGATCGACCGGGCGGCGTCCTTGGGGGCGTGGATGGAGACCGCGGTCCGGATGGCGCGGAAGGACTCGGTCAGCGGGTTGTGGGGATGGGAGTAGATGATGATCCCGTCCTCGGGGAAGTCCGGCTGGTCGAAGAGGGGGATGGCGCCCAGGACCGGGAGGTTGAGGTAGTTCTTGATCTCGTCCGGGGTCTTGATCGTGTCGTCGAGCTGCTCGGCGACCAGGGCCACGCCGATCCCCAGGATCAGCCCCCCGATCAGGGAGAGGCCGAAGTTGAAGACCTTGCGCGGCCGGAAGGGGCCCGAGGGGACATTGGCCCGCTCCAGGATCCGGATGTTGGTCAGCTCCAGGTTCTTGTAGAAGTTGGTCTCGTTGAGGCGGGCGAGGAGGGCCTCGTAGATCTTCTGGTCGCTCTCCATGTTCTCCTTGAGCGCCATGTAGTCGATGTTCCGGCGGTCGAGGCTGAGCTTGACCAGCTTCTTGCCCTCCAGGTCCTCGGCGATCCGCTTCTCCTCGGCCTTGGCTAGCTCCCAGTCGGCCCGTAGTCCCTGGAAGATCTTCTCGATCTCCGCCTGGATGGAGCCGTCCAGCGAGTCCATCTCGGCCTTGAGCTGGAGCATCACGGGGTGCTTGTCCCGGTAGCGCTTGGAGAGGTCGGAGTATTTGGACTGCAGGCTGATCCGCTGGCTCTTCAGGTTCTGGATCAGGCCGTTCTGGAGGATGAGGGGGAAGACCTCGGGCGAGTTCCCCTGGGCGAGGTGCTCATCGAGCTGCTTGATCTTGGTCTCGGCGTCGAGCTTGCGCTTCTGGGTGTCGGTGAAGAGGCGGTTCAGGTCGCTCAGGGTCTGGACCTCGATCGACTGCTTCTCCTCCATGGAGGTGATCGACTGATCCTCCTTGTAGCGCTGGAGCTCCTCCCGGGCCGCTTTGAGCTTGAGGGCCTGCTCCTTGAGCTGGGTCCGGAGCTGGTTAAGGGCGTTGGCGGCGGCGTCGAGCTTGGTCTGGACCGAGTCCCGGATGTACTCCTCGGCCCAAGTGTTGGCCAGGGCGGCCACCAGCTCGGGGTCGGGGCCGCTGGCGAAGATGTCCACCAGCCAGCTCGACTTGATCGGCTCGATGGCGATCATCCGGAGGAGTTCCATCCGGCCCAGGTTTTGGCCGGGCTTGATGATCTTCTTGTCCTTGAGCACCTTGAGCACGTTGGAGGCGAGGTCCCGGGACTGGAGGATTTTGTACTGGGTCTGGTAGTAGTCCTTCTGGGAGGTCTCCAGCTCGTAGACCTCCTGGAAGGGCATCACCTTGGGGGGCTCGCGTTCGATGATGATCCGGGCCTGGGCCCGGTAGAGGGGGGTGGCGGCGAAGGAGCCGATCAGGACCACCACCACCAGGATCGCCATCACGGCCAGGATGAGCATCTTCCGGCGCTTGAGGACGACGAGGAAGTTCGACCAGCCCAGCTTGTCGGTGGAGAGGTTCATATACTAACAGTGATTACCTTTCGTTTCGTGTGAGCGATAGGGATGCAAGTTATTAATCTCCGATCGGATGCACCATAAATCCGAAATCCGAAGCACGAAATCCGAAACAAATCCTAAATTCGAATTTGGCGGCCGCGATTCGGCTGGTATCTGATTCACCCATGCGAAATGGAAGAGAACCGGATATGGGTTTGGGAAATGGGTCAGATCAGTGACTCCGGGACCACGATGATGTCGTTGGGCTTGAGCTCGATGTCGCGGAGGCGCTCGCCGTCGCTCAGGATCTGCCCCACCGGGACCTTGATCACCTCTTCCTTCCCGTTCACGGTCCGGACCACCCGGGTGCCGTTCCAGTAGGCGATCTCGGTGAAGCCGCCGGCCAGGGCGATCGCCTGGGTGACCGTCATCCGGCCCCGGAGCTCGTAGGAGCCCGGCTTCTTGACCTGGCCGAGGACGGAGATCTTGCTGTATTCCTTGATGAAGACGGTGACCTCGGGTTCGACCAGGTAATCCCGCAGCCGGCCCACCAGGTCACCCTCCAGCTGGTGGGGGGTGAGGCCATCGGCCCGGATCTTGCCGAGCAGAGGATAGGAGAAGGAGCCGTCCTCGCTCACCCTCACCGTCCGGGAGAGATCGTTTTCCCCGAAGACCGTGATCTCCAGGAGGTCGCCCGGGTTGATGGAGTATCCGTCCGCCGCCGCGAGCGGCGGGGTGGGCTCTGCCCCGGCGACCGTCGGCTCGGCCACGGGGAGGGGGCCCGGCGTCCCGGAACACCCGGCGAGGATGAGGGCGGTGAGGAGGAAGGACCCCCCAACCAGCGCCTTCCGGACTCGGCCGTTTCTTTTGCCCGGTTGGTTCATGACGTCTCTTACGCGAGAACCCGCACCCCGGGATCTTCGTGAAAACCATGGGTTTTCGTAAAGATCCCGGGTTAGCTCAGTAATACGAAGCGAAGCGAAAAATGACCTGGTTGTCGTAGTAGTCGTAGCCCGGGATGTTGGAGTCCCGCGTCTGGTAGGAGTAGGCGGCGACCAGGGTCAGCCACTTGCGCAGGGGGTAGCGGAGCTCGGCGGTGAAGCGCCAGATGTCGTCGTTCCGCGGATGGTCGGGATAGTCGGCGGTCGCGGTGGGATAGCGGTGGTTCCGCCAGGCGCACTCCAGGACGCCGGTCGCCTTGTAGGTGATCTGCTGCTCGTAACGGAGCCAGGCGCGGTTCAGGGTGTAGTAGTTGTTGTCGGTGTAGGTCGACTCCCGGGCGGTCCGCTCCCAGCCGGTGAAGATCTGCCCGGTGCTGGAGAGGGCATAGTTCAGGGAGGCGAAGCCCACCAGGCTGTTGAAATCGGCCAGGGCGGAGGAGTCGTACTCGCGGGCCTGGTAGCCGGCTTTGGCCGTCCCGGAGAGCTTGGCGGTGATCACGCCCTCCACCCCGCCCAGGATCTGGTTGTAGTAGCCGTCCCGGTCGAGCTCCCGGTTGTAGTCGTAGTCGATGCGGGAGTAGGAATACTCGCCCAGGAGGCGCAGCTTGGAGGAGATCTTGTAGCGGGCGGCGGCGCTGACGGTGTTCTCCTGGTGGTCGTAGGCCCAGTAGCCCTCGGTGAGGAAATGCTGGAGAAAGTTCTGGTAGCCGAGGCTTAAGGTCCAGAGGTTGAAATACTGGTCGAGGCGGACGGCGGCGGTGTTCTCATAGCGCCGGATCCGCTCGCTGAACTCGGTGTCGTCGCGGCTGTAGGTCCTGAGGAAGGTGTCCTGGAGGAAGAGCCCGTGCTTGTAGAAGTAGTAGTCGAGGGCGCCCCGGAGGTAATGGTCGACGTCATCCACGTCCTTGTAGCGCGAGAAGAAGTAGCAATCGGCCCGGTAGGTGAAGCGGAAAACGTTCCGGCGCCAGGGATACTCGAGGTTGATCCCGGGCGAGGCGACCATGTACCAGTCGGCCTTGCGGTCGGTCTCGTCGTAGAAAACATTATCGTCCCAGGCGACGGTGCCGTTCAGGAAGGGGTGAAGGAGAAGGCGGCCGAAGGAGATCCCCTCGCCGGGCTGGCCGAGGACGAAGGAGCCCCAGGCGCCGGACGGGCAGAGATCGACCAGGAGATAGAGGAGGAGGGCGCCGAGCGCGGAGAGCGCCTTGCCCCGGAGGGAAGCCCGTGCCGGCGCGCGGTTATCGACGTTGGTAGCCATGTCTATCTGTTTTCAACTGTCCGGCGGTTCCAGGGTTCACGGTTCAACGGTTGGAATGGTCCGGCACAACCGTGAACCGCTGAACCGTTGAACCCCTGAACCGATCCGTTGCCCCTCAAGGCTTGAAGGGGCTGACGGGGCTGATGTCGTCGGCGTTGACCGGACCGGAGATGGAAGACGGGCCGCTCTCCTGGGTGACCGGCCTTTCCGGCGGGGCCGGACGCTCCAGACCCAGCCGCTCGCCCAAACGCGCGGCGTTCCTCAGCGCCGGCTCCCAGGTCACCGGGACCGCGCACATCCCCTCCAGGTCGCACTGGCACTGGAGGCGCTTCCGGATCTCCCAGGCGTCGAAGGCGCACCCCTCGTCCACCTCGACCTCGAGGACGTGGCCGCCCGGCTCGAGGAAGAGGGTGGCGACCTCGCGCCAGGCGAAACTCTTCTCCTCGGCGGGGAAGATGGTCCGGACCAGCGCCGGGGGGCGGTCGTCCGGATCGATCCGGAAGGTGATCGGCTCGGTCCCGCAGTCGCGGCTGTAGAGGGAGAAAAGATCCTCGTCGCACCAGCCTCTCCGGACCATCCCCCAGGAGTCGAGACCGCTCCCCCGGGGCAGGCCGACCTCGACCACGTGCTTGCCCCTGGAGAGGGCAAGCGTCGCCACGGGGTGGCGGCGGAAGGCGTCGGTCCGGGGCGGGGCGACCCGTCGGCGGGAGGTCGGCGCCGCGCCGGGATCGATCGTCCAGGAGAACGGCGCCGGGCCGAAGTCGCGGGCCCAGAGGGCGAAGATCCCCTCGGCGCAGACCTCACCCTCCCGGAGCTCCAGGGCGTCGAAGCCGGATCCCGCCGGCAGCGTCACCTCGATGACGTGACGGCCCCGCGCGAGGTAGAGGGGGGCCACGCGGTGCCAGGAAAAGCGATCGCTCTTCTCCGGGGCGCTCAAGCGCTGGAAGAGGAAGAGGTCTCCCTCGGGATCGACCTTCCAGGCGAAGGGATCCCGACCGAAGTCGCGGCTGTGGAGAGAATACGCGCCCTCCCGGTCGACGGCGAACTCGAAGCGGCAGGTGACGGGGGAGTCGGCCCGGAGCCATGAACCTCCGGAGGGCGTCCCCGGGCCGGTGTCGCCGGAGACGGTGTGCTCTCCGAACGAGGCGGCCCGCTCGGCTTCGCCCCGGGAGAGGGCGCGCCCGGCCGGTCCCTCGCCGGTCTGCTCTCCGAAGTCCGGGACATCCACCTCGAAGCGGACGACGGCCTCGGCCGCGGTGGCGGCGAGCCACTTCCCGGCCGAGGGGGCGCCGTAGGCGTCGTCGTCGGCGACGGACGCCGCGGGCGGCTGCGCCTGCTCGCCCTCGAAGTGCCGCCAGGAGCCTTCCGGGACGGACTCCCGCTCTTGTTTCGTCGGGTCCTCGACCTCGAACTCGAAGCGGCAGGCGACCTTTCCGGAGAACGGAGTGACCCAGCTTTGGCCGGAAAAGGCGCCCCGGGAATCGGAGGCCGACATCGAACAGAAACCGGTCACGGCGTCGGCCTTTTCCGCCTCCCCCTTCAGCCAGGAATGGTAGCGGCGGCCGCCCTCCGCCCCGGAGGAGACGGGGAGGGGGGCTTCGTCGAATCCCTGCTCCGCGAGGAGGAGGAGGTAGTCGGAGGGATCGTTCCGGCGGGAGAGGATCTCGAAGGCGTCGGCGCCCGTCCGAGGTTTGAGCTCGACGTCGATCCGGTGCTCGCCCCGGGCGAGGGGGCTGGTGTTGATCGTCGTCCAGCCGAAGGAGTCCTTGTTCTCGGGCTGGAAGAGGACCCGGTCGCCGTCGATCTCCAGGGAGAGGATGCTGTCGCCCTCGCCCCAGAAGCGACCCCGCAGTGTGTAGAGGCCGTCCCGGTCGATCGAGACATAGTAGGTGGCGGCGGCCTCCCCGTCGTTGGCGAGGACCCATTTTTTCTGGGAGGGCCTTCCGTGGCCATCATCCTCCCGGACCTCGAGCGGCCCCCGGGAGGACGAGAAGGATTCCGCCTGCCAGATCCGGCAGTCCTCGCCGAGCGGGAGGAGAGACTCGGAGTTCATCGCCCGGACCAGGGTGACCGACTTGTCCCCGTAGGTGAGCTCCCGCTCGGGCTGATAGCCGCCCGCCGGCTCGATCGGGGGAGCCCCGGCCGAGATCAGGTCGATCGCGTCCAGCCCGCCCTCCGCGGGGAGGGAGACGGTGATGGCGTGCTGGCCGGCCGCCAGTGTGTACTCTCCGACGACCACCCAGGAGAAGGCCTCGGAGGGGACGATGACCCGCTCCTTGTTCTTCGCCACCTTCCAGACCTCGGACCCGCCGCGGACCCGGGCGGAGAGCAGATAGCGCCGGCGGGCCGGGATCGCGAAGACGTAGGTCAGCCGGCCGTTCCCCTTCTGGGCCTGCATCCAACCCTTCCTGCTGAAATCGCCGAAGGCGCGGGAAGCGCTCAGGGCGACCTCCGGGCTGGCGGTCCGGAAGTCCTCCGCCTCGATCCGGCGGTAGCTCTTGCCGGAGAGGATGGAGATCAAACGCTCGGAGACGACCGGAGCGGGGAGGTTCTGGGCGAGCCCGGTGGAACGGGCGAGTTCGGCCGCCCAGTCGCTCTGGCTGACGGCGGGATCGGAGGGATCCGCCGCCGGGGCGGGAGCGGCGAGGGCCGCCCCCAGGAGCATGGCCAGTCCCTGGAGCAATCTTTTCACCGTGTTTTCCTCATGGCCTTCCGGGGTCGGCGGCCGGATTCCGGTCGCGGCCTCGGAGGTGGATGGGAGACACCGCCGCGCGGGCGGGGGCCCCCCGCCGCACGAACGGTATGCCGGGGCGTCAGTATGTCGCGCCCACCGCCGGCTGATCGGCGCTGCCGCCGAAGTAAAGGCCGGTGATCCCGTAGATGTACCAACGGCCTTCGGTCGCCCGGTAGAGGGCGCGCTCGGCCGTTCCGTCGCCGTCGTAATTGAACGGGAAGGCGATGTCGCCGGCCTGCCCGAAATTCACATAATTCTCTCCCCGAATATACCAGCGGCCGTAGGAGGGACGGAAGACCGAGAACTGGGTGGTGCCGTCTCCGTTGTAGTCGCCGGGCACCGGGCGGTCGTAGCTCTGGCCGTAGTAAAGAACCGTCAGGTTGCGGACATACCAGGCCGCGCCGCCGGGGAAGGGGCGGAAGAGGGCGGTGTCGGCCGTGCCGTCGCCGTTGTAGTCGCCCGGTATGGGGGTGTCGGTGTCCAGGCCGTGGTAGAAGGTGGTCAACCCCCGGATGAACCACTTGCCGACCGATGGCCGGTAAAGGGCGGTGTCGGTCCGGAAATCGCCGTTGTAGTCGGCCGGGGCCGGGATGTCTCCGTTGGCCCCGTAGGCCGAGTTCCAGAGCGAAAGGCCGGTGACCGGGTCGCGGAGGAACCACTTGCCCTGGGAGGGGCGGAAGAGGCAGATGTCGGCCGTCCCGTCGCCGTTGTAGTCGCCGGCGGCCGGGATGTCTCCCGCCGTCCCGTAGTAGATTCGGGTCAGGTCCTGGATCAGCCAGGAGCCGTCGGCGGGGCGCCAGAGGGCGATGCTGCTGGAGCCGTTACCGCTGTAGTCGTCGTAGTCGATGACCAGGTGCCAGGGGGTCGGCGTGGGGGCGTAGGGGCTGGGCGTGGGCGTTGGGACGAAGGGCGAGGCGGTCGGCGACGGCGGCCCCGCGGTCGGGGTGGACGAGGGAGCGGCGGTCGGAGTCGGGGTCGGAGAGGAGAACCCCTCCGGCGTGGGCGAGGCGGTCGGGCTGGGCACGGGCGTGGGGGTGGTCCCGTAGCACGTCCAGGAAAGCCGGGACAGGAAGGCGTCGAAGTCTCCCCCGCGGTAGGTGCCCTGGAAGGCCTGGACGACCGGGAATTCGGTCGAGGAGGTCTTTCCGGTGACGTAGGCGTTTTCGGCGCTGTCCACGACGATCCCATAGCCGTAGTCGTAGCCGTAGCCGCCCAGGAAGGTGGACCAGGCGAGCGACGAACCGCCGTCTTCGAACTTGGTCGCGAAGGCGTCGTCCCAGCCGGAGAGGGTCGTCTGGTAGGCGTTCAGGGTCGGGAAGTCGGCGTATTGGGTGTAGCCGGTGACGTAGAGGCGGTCCTCGCCGTCGAGGGCGAGGGCGAGGCCGTAGCCGAGCCAGAGGTAGCTCGAATAGGCAAGGGCCGAGCCGTCGGAGGAGAGACGGCTCACGAAGACGTGGTCGGCGGCAGCGGCCGGTCCCGCGCGATAGGGGTTCGCGGTGGGGAAGTTCGCCGACCGTGTCCAGCCGGTCAGGCAGGCGTTGTTGGCCGCGTCCAGGACGACCATCCGCCCCTGGTCGTCGGCGGTCCCGCCGAGATAGGTCGAATAGGCAAGCGAGGTGCCGGCGGAGGCGAATCGGGCTACGAAGGCGTCAAAGCCGGCGGCCCGGCTCGCCTGGTAGGGGTTGAGGGTCGGGAAGTTATCGGAGTTGGTGTAGCCGGTCAGGCAGACCGTCCGGTCGCCGTCGAGGGCGAGGTAGTGGGAGCGCTCGCGGGCGGTCCCGCCCAGGTAGGTGGAGTAGAGCAGGGTCGAGCCGCCGGAAGCGAGCTTGGAGAGGAAGGCGTCTTCATAGCCGCCGCCGTAAGTCGGCTGGTAGGCGTTCTGAGTGGGGAAGTTGGACGACCAGGTGTAGCCGGTCAGGTAAACGTCGAGCGCGGAGTCGGCCGCCACGCTATAAGCCTGCTCGCGGTTGGAACCGCCGAGATAGGTCGAGAAGACGAGCGCCGAACCGTCGGAAGTGAGCTTGAGGGCGAAGGCGTCGTAATCGGAGCCGGACCCGCCCCAGGACGCCTGGAAGGCGCTCAGGGTCGGGAAGTCGGTGGAGGCGGTTGTCCCGACCAGGTAGAGGTCCGCCTCGCCGTCGAGGGCGATCGCACCGCCGATGTCGTAGCCCACGCCGCCGATGAACGTCGAGAAGATGAGGGAGGAACCGCTGGAGGAGAAGCAGGCGACGAAGGCGTCGTAATCGCCGGCCCGGGCGGGCTGGAGAGCGCTTGCGGTCGGGAAGTCGGAGGATTGGGTTTCGCCGGCGAGGTAGACGTCGTTGAGACTCCCGAGGGCGATCGCCTTGGCGGTGTCGTAACCGGCCCCGCCGAGGTAGGTGGAATAGGCGAGATCGATCCGGCAGACCAGGTTGATCGGCGTCGGCGTGGGCACGGCGGGTGACGGGGTGGCGCTGGGGACGGGGGACGGCGTCGGCGTCTTCGTCGGCTCGGCGGTGGGCGTCGCGGACGGCGTGGGCGAAGGCGTCCGGG
>CAZOYW010000026.1:0-45265 GCA_964584165.1 uncultured bacterium | reverse complement strand
GACGCCGATCACCCCGACGCCGACGGCCACTCCTTCTCCGTCTCCCAGCCCGACGATCATCACTCCGACTCCCTCCGCCTCGCCGACCCCGAGCGTCCGGCCGAGCGCATCCGCGACCCCCAGCCCAAGCGTTACGCCTTCGCGCACGCCGACGCCGTCGCCCACTCCCACCTGCGGGCCAAGCATCGCGCCCCAGCGGGAGGTGATCCAATCGGGCGACTACGACGGGGATGCGGCGGCCGACCCCGCCATTTTCCGTCCCACCGGCGGGCTCTGGTCGATCCGCGGCATCACCCGCCTGTATTTCGGAAACTCCACGGACCAGACCGCCCCCGGCGACTACGACGGCGACGGCACCGCCGACATCGCCGTCTACCGGGCTGCCACCGGCCTCTGGTCGATCGCCGGCCTCTCCCGCGCCTACTTCGGAGGACTCAGCGACCGCGCCGTCCCCGCCGACTACGACGGCGACGGGTCCTGCGACGTCGGGATCTTCCGGGAGAACGGGGGGATCTGGTCGATCCGCTTCCTGACCCGTTTCTACTTCGGGGCGACCGGAGACTGGCCGATCCCGGGAGACTACACCGGCGACGGAACGGCGGAAGGAGGGCTCTACCGCGTCTCCTCGGGCCAGTGGCTGATCTACGGTCTCACCCGCTTCTATTTCGGTTCTTCCAGCGACTGGCCGGTCCCCGGGAACTATGCCGGCGCGGGGTCGCGGTCCTTCGGGATCTTTCGCCCCTGCTCGGGGATGTGGGGCTTGCGGGACCTGACCCGCTTGTATTTCGGCAACTGCTTCGACTATCCGCGCCCCGGCGACTTCAACGCGGACGGGACGGACGACCTCGCCATTTTCCGGGAATCGACCGGGATGTGGTCGGCCCGGAACCTGACCAGGGTATATTTCGGAGGAACGGGGGACATCCCCGTCACCCGCTAGAACCGGCGGCCGGCCTCCGCCAGTCAATGGCGTCCTCCTGAACTGCGCGCTTGACCGGCCAAGCGGAGAGGAGAATACTGCCGGACAACGTGAGAAGCCGCCGGATATCCGAAGCGATCGTCTGCTCGGCCGCCCTGGGTTGCCTTGCCCTCGGGGCGGCCCATCGGGCCTTTCCGTTCGCCGAGGAGCCGATCGGCTTCAAGGATCCCCTCACCCAGGTCGTGTGGGAAGAAGACAAGGTGAGCACCATCCATGCCGATCTGGTATACGCCCTGGCCCTGGCGGCCGGCTTCTCGGAGGAGGACGCCGGAACGATCATGATCTGGGACCAGCTCGTGGATTCCAACCGGCTCGGCCCCGGCGACGAGGCGGTTTACACCAACTGCCTCGGCTCCACCCCGACGGCGCCCGATCCCTCCGATCCCGGCGTCTGCCCAAGCGGCGGCGAACTGGAGCGCCAGATCTGGCCGACCGGAGAATACGAAGACGGCTCCTGCGTGACCGACCGCCACGGCCCCTACGCCACCAACTTCCACTGGCTGCATCAGACCGATTCCGAGATCGGCGCAGTGAAGAAGTGGGCCAGGGGGGAGAAGGACCACCTCGAGGGCTGGGCCGTGTACGCCTGGGGCCGTTACACGGAAGGCCTGCTCGACGCCGCCTGCCAATACAAGCGCTGGGACGTCATCGATATCGGGATCACTCCCGGCACGCTCGAAGCCTATGGAACGTATTTGCATATGCTGGCGGACACTTATTCGCACCTGGACTGCCTCAACGCCATCGGGGACCTGTATCCCTTCGTCACCCACACCCAGCTGCCGCACGATTCCGATCAATGCCCCTATTGCTCCGCCTGCTATTACAACCCTCCGATCCCGCACAACGGCGACACGCACGGTCAGGAGTTCGGCGACCCGGCGACCACGGGCAAGCGCGCCCACCGCACCTACGAGGCTTCGATCGCGGTCTTCAGCGAGCTCACGGAGCGGAGCATCGAGCGCGAGGGGGTATACGCTCCCGTCAAGCTCACGGACACCCTCCCGACGATGGGAGGGGTCACCCTGGACCAGGCGATCCAGAACTTCATCTACACCTGGGCCTACCAGAACCAGCGCCTCGGGGCGAACCCGGGCGAGTATGCGGAAAACCGGCGGGCTTACGCAGGAAAGATAGCGGCCGCCGTAAGCGTGCTGCGGGAGAACAAGGTCCACGAAGCGGTCGTCGCCTCGGGAGACTACGACGGGGACAGCCGGGCCGATATCGCCGTCTTCCGCCCCGCGTCGGGCCTCTGGTCGGTGAAGGACGTGACGAGGGTATCCTCCCCGGCCGGGGACTACGATTATCCCGTCTCCGGCGATTACAGCGGGGATGGAACGGCGGAGATGGCTTTCTTCCGCCCCTCCTCGGGGCTTTGGTCCGTGCCGGACGTCACGCGGGCCGCCTTCGGCGCTGCGGGCGATCTCCCCGTCCCCGAGGACTATGACGGCGACGGAACCTGCGAGATCGGCGTCTTCCGGGCGGACGGCGGGCTGTGGTCCATCCGCGGTCTCAGCCGGTTCTACTTCGGCGGGACCGGCGATTGGCCGCTGCCGGGGGACTGGGACGGAAACGGCGAGGCCGCGGCGGGCCTCTATCGCCCCTCGGCGGGGAAGTGGATGATCCGGGATATCTCCCGTTTCTATCTGGGCGATCCCACCGATTGGCCGGTCCCCGGCGACTACACGGGGGACGGCTCCTGGGCCGCCGCCATCTTCCGTCCCTGCGCGGGGTTATGGGCGATCCGGGAGTTCACGCGGTTATCCTTCGGAAACTGTTTCGACTCTCCGGTCCCCGCCGACTATTCCGGCGAAGGGACCACCGGCATCGCCGTCTTTCGGGATTCCGCCGGCCGCTGGGCGATCCGCAATCTCTCGCGGGCGTATTTCGGCTCGACCGGGGATATCGCCGTCTCCCGCTAGAGCGATCGCGGGGATGCGACTCCCCCGTAGACCCCGATCGGCGCGGCGGGATCATCATGTGAAGATATCAACCCTATCACGCTTCCTGCTCGTCATGGCCGTCCTCCTCGCCCCCCCGGGAGCGGGAAGGGCTGCCCTCGCCGGGGCAACGCCCGAAGGCGCTAGGGATGACGCCACGGGCAGCCAGTTGACGGAGCTCAACAAGAAGATCACCAATCCGGTGAGCAACATCTGGTCGCTCGCCTTCCAGCAGAACAACTACTACCTGGACGACCTGAAACGCTGGCAGTCGAACCTGCAGTTCCAGCCCCTCCTGCCCGTCGCCCTGACCCGGGAATGGAACCTGATCACCCGGCCGGTCATCCAGATCTTCAACTCCATCCCCTACCGGACCGCCCTCGCGGGCGGCGGCGACGGCGGAGGAGAGGAGGAGATCCGCCGGACGACGGGGCTGGGCGACAGCATCCTGGCGGAGATGCTTTCCCCGGGCCCCGAGCTCGTCGGCAACTGGATCATCGGCCTCGGGCCGACCTTCGTCTTCCCCAGCGCCTCCACCGATTGGACGGGAGCCGGGAAGTGGCAGGCCGGGCCCGCGGTTTTATTCGGTTATATGTCGAAAAAGTGGATCCTGGGCGCCTTCGTCCAGAATTGGACATCCTTTGCCGGCGACCATGACCGGGCGGATACGAGCCAGATGAACATCCAACCGATCACGGCCTACTTTTTCGGCCAGGGCTGGAGCATCGGCTATTCCGGGAATATCCTGGCCGATTGGCGGGCGCGGGCGTCCGAGGCGTGGACCATTCCCCTCGGCGCGAGCATCGGGAAGGTGGTGAAGATCGGGCGACTCCCCCTGAAGATCGGCCTCTCCGGACAGTATTTCCCCCTCCGCCCGGATGTCACCGGTCCAAAGTGGAACATCCAGTTCGCCGTCACCCCCGTCCTTCCGAAGCTGATCCGGGGAGAGATTTTCGCGGAGTAGCGCCGGGGGACTACGCGGGCGACGGACCGGGCGCCCGGCCGTCTAGCGCCCCTCGCTGGGGGCCTGGTACGTCTACGGCCTACTCCAGGAGCCCGCGCCCGGTCAGCTTGAGGAAGACGTCCTCCAGCGTGGCCGGGCGGTGGAGGACGTTGGGGAGGTCGAGCTCCACGATCCTCCGCATCGCCTCCCTCCCGTCGCGGCAGTGGAGGTAAAGCGTGTCGCCCGCCCGCTCGTGGCCGGCGACGACCCCTTCCAGGAGGGCGAGGAGCTTCCAGTCCTCCTCCGGCCCGATCCGGACCTCCACCACCTCCCGGCCAATCTCGTCCTCCACCAGCTTCCGAGGCGACCCCTCCTTCAGGATCCGCCCCCGGTGCATGACGACGAGGCGGTCGCAGAGCTGGGCCGCTTCCTCCATGTACTGGGTGGTGAGGACGAGGGTCGCCCCCCGGTTTTTCAGCGAGCGGAGCCTCTGCCAGATCAGGTGGCGGGCCTGGGGGTCGAGGCCGGTGGTCGGCTCGTCGGCGATGATCAGCCTCGGGTCGTTGAGGAGGGCGCGGGCCACCAGGATCCTCCGCTTCATCCCGGTCGAGAGCTCGTCGATCCGGGCCGATCGCTTCCCCTCGAGCTCCACGAAGCTTAAGAGCTCGGCCACCCGCGCCCTGATCTCGCGGCGGCCGAGGTCGAAGAACCGGGCGAAGACCGCGAGGTTCTCCTCGACCGTGAGATCGCCATCGAGCGTGATCTCCTGGGGGATGACGCCGGTGAGGGCCTTGATCCGGCGGTTGCCGACTCCGGCCGTCTCGCCGAAGACGGTGAGCGTCCCCGAGGTGACCGGCGAGACGCAATGGATCATCCGGATGGTCGTGGTCTTCCCGGCCCCGTTGGGGCCCAGGAAACCGAAGCACTCCCCTTCCCCGATCTCGAAGGCGACGGCGTCCACGGCGAGGACCTCGCCGTAGCGCTTGGTCAGTTCCCGGGCGACGATGGCGGCTTTGATCGGCATGGCTAACCGAAAGATTTAGCGGACGATTGAGCAGGCGGGGATAGGGCAACCGGCCGGGCGGCTCGTCCGCCCATCTCGTCCCTACCGTCCATTCAGCTCCTATCGTCCAGGGCGTCCGGCAACTCGTTGGGATTCTCCGCCCCGGCCGGGAAATGCTCCGCCAGGCGGCGGCCCACCTCCTCGATCCCCCGGAGCAGCCCCTCGGTGAAGTCCCCCTTCCGGAAATCGGCCGCAAGCGCCCGGGAGACCGCCGCCCAGAAATCATCCCCCACCCGCGCGTGGATCCCCTCGTCGCCCAGGACCGCGAAGCGGCGGCGGGAGGGGACGACGAAGAAGAGGACGCCGTTGCGCTCCCGGGTGCGGGCCATCCCCAGGCGGGCAAAGGCCCGCTCGGCGTTGCGCCGGACCGACCCCCAGAAAAAGGTCGCCACCGAGACGCGGATCTCGCCCGTCGTCCCCCGCTCCGCCGCGACGATCGCCCGGCGGACCCGCTCGGCGTCGATGGACTTAAGAAGCTTCCTTCGCTGCATGGTCTTCGCCTCCGCGCCCTTCACCAGGACCCCGAGGCCCCTCCGCCGCCCGAGCGGCCTCCGCCGGAGCCGCGGAAGCCTCCGCCCCCGCCGCTATAGCCCCCTCCCTTCCCCCCGCTCAGGATCGTGAAGAGGAGCCAGAGGGCGAGACCGGGGTTCCAGATCAGGAGGAGGAGGAAGAGAACGGCCCCGGCGATGGCGAGGGCGGTCCGGAACCAGCCCCTGCCCGCCTCGGGCGGGGCGGAGGGGAGTTCCCCCTCCGCCGTTGTGCCCGAGGCGGCGACGCCGGCGGGGAGGAGGGAGGCCAGGACAAGAAAAGCGAGCAGGCGGCGGCTCATGCGGATTTCGCGCTCCCGATCTTAAGCGCTTTTAGTGAATTGTAATTTTATCCCGATCCATCCCGGAAAACCAATGGTTTTCCGGGATGGATCGGGCTAGCGGAGCGCCGACGGAAATCCAACGGATTGTTTCTAAGTTTCCAGTTGACAAATTCTTTTAATACTAATAATTTCCCCATATTAACACTGTCATGTTGCGGCGTCGGAACGCCGCGGTTCATGGCGGGAACCCTCAATCCAAGGAGGAGACAGAAGTGGCAATCCGGATAAGCAACCTGGAGGCGCAGATCGGCGATCTCGCCGCTCGCGAGGCGGAGAAGCGGGTCTCCGCTCTCCTTAAGCAAGCCTTAAAACTCTCCCGCCGCCTCTCCGCGGCGGCCCGCGAGATCGCCTCGTTCCATCGCGCGGCGGGCGGGGCGGCCCGGAAGGGCGGCCGTCCGGCCGGACGGCGCCGCGGGCGCAAGCCCGGAAGAAAGCCCGGCAGAAAGCCCGGAAGGAAACCCGGGAGAAAGCCGGGGAGGAAGGCGGCGAAGGGCCGGGCCGCGGGGATCACGCCGGCGGGCCTGAAAGCCCTCCGGAGGAAGCTCGGAGTCAACCAGGAGGAGCTGGCCAAGATGCTCCGGGTCAGCGCGGCCGCCGTCCGCTCCTGGGAGCAGGGCCGGGCCAAGCCCCGCGCGGCTAAGCTCGCCCGCATCCAAGCCCTCTCCAGCCGGGGCGCTGGGCGGGTCGGCCGTCCCCGGAAGGCTCGGAAGGTCCGCCGGACCAGACGGGCTCGTCCCGCCGCCCCCGCGGCGGCGACCCCCGCGCCCGAGACGGCGAGCTGACCGGCGATCGCGATCGGTCCACGGCAAGGGCGGCCTCCTCCGGAGGCCGCCCTTTTGCTTTCGCCCGTAGACCATCCGGCCCGCGAGCGGGGACTCAATCGGGGGCGGGGAGGCGGGAGAGGTTGAGCCGGGCGTTCCGGCACTCCGGATCGAGGTCCAGGGCTTTCCGGAAATAATCCCTCGCCTCCGCGATCCTCCCCAGGCGGGCGTAGGCCGTCCCCAGGTTGTTGTAGGCCATGGCGTGGTCCGGCTTCAAACGGATCGCCTCCCGATAGGCGGCCAGCGCCTCGTCAAGCTTCCCGACATCGGCGAGGGAGTTGCCCAGGTTGCTGTAGGCGTCGGGGTAGGACGGGTTGGCCCGGATCGCCGACCGGTAGGCCGCGATCGCCCCCGCGGCGTCTCCCTCGTTGGCGAGGAAGATCCCCAGGTTGTTCCAGGCGGAGAACGCGCCCGGATTGGAACGGACCGCCTCCCGGTAGTGGGCGGCCGCCCGCTCCCTCTCCCCCTTCCGGGCGTAGGCCGAACCGAGGGCGCCGTGGGCCTCGGAGTAACCCGGCCGGAGGCGGAGCGCCTCGGTAAAGGCGGCGATCGCCTCGTCGGTCTTCCCCAGCGCGACGAGCGAGAGGCCGAGGTTGTAGGGGACTTTGGGGTCGTCCGGCGTGAGGAGGGAGGCCGCCCGGTAGGCCGCGATCGCCTCCTCCTGCCGCCCCTTGACCGCGAGGAGAGCGCCCAGGTTGTTGTAGGCGCGGGCGTAGTCCGGCTTGATCCGGACCGCGGTCCGGTAGTGCTCGATCGCCTCCTCGGAGCCCGCGCCGTCCGAGAGGGTGATCCCCAGGTTGTAGTGGGACATGTAGGAGCGGTCGTTGACGCGGAGGGCGTGGCGGAAAAGGGAGAGGTTGTCCGCCCAGTATCCCCTCTGGATGAAGGCCAAAACGGCCCAGGCCAGGACCGGGAGCGCCAGGGCGGCGCGGAAGCGGCGGGGGACGGCGAAGGCGAGCCCGGCGAAGGCCAGGGCCGGGCCGAGCAGGGCGAGGTAGAGGAAGCGGTCGGCCACGTTGGAGAAGACCTGGTAGCCGTGGGGGACGAGCCCCAGAGTCGGGGCGGCGGCGGCGGCGAAGACGCCGAGCGCGATCAGCCATCTCCGGTCGCGGGGGAGGAGGAGAAAGACGGCGAGGGAGACGGGGAAGATCCAGGTGAAGCGGATCCAGCCCCGCGCCGCCAGGAAGGCCGTGGTCCGGCCATAGTCGATCCCGAGCCCGACGGGGACGAAGACCTTCGCCAGGTAGAAGGCGAGCGCGTCGAGGGCGACCAGGGGCCGGAGGAGCGGCGGGGCGACCTCCCCCAGGGGGATCTCCGCCTCCGCGACCTTGGCCATGACCATGATCGGGACCGCCAGAACGAGCCAGCCGACCAGGAGCGGGGCGGGAAGGAAGCGCCGGGCGGGGGATGAGTCGGGAGCGCGGGAATACGAATCCCAGACGCCGAGGAGCCAGGCGACGGCCGGGACTACCACCGCCGATGGCTTGGAGAGAAGGGCCAAAACGAAGGAAAGGCTGGCGAGGGCGAGCAATCCTTTTTTTCGGCGGCGGCGCGGAGGGAGGTCATCGCCTTCGGAAGATCCTTGGACAGTCGAACCCCGGAGATAGAGCAGGAGGGCCGCCGCCGAAAAAAAGCCGGAGAGGAGGTCCTTCAAGCTCGAAACCCAGGCCACCGGCTCGACCTGGAGGGGATGGATGGCGAAGAGGAGGGCGCCGAGAGCGGCGGCGAACCGCGCCGCGGGGACGGGTCCGTCGGGTCGGGCCTTCCCTCCGCCCGCCCCGGCGAAGAGGCGGAGGAGAAGAAAATAGACGACGAGGACGGTGAGGAGATGGACCAGGAGGTTCGCGGCGTGGAAGGCGCCGGGGACGAAGACCGTCCCCCCCTCCGGGGACGGCGCGGGCTGGGAGAGGCGAGCGACCAGGGACCAGGCGCTGAAGGTGAGCGGGATGTAGAGCGCCTGGTGGGGACCCGCCCAAAAGCGCCAGGCGTTGGCGACGGTCGGCGGGGAGAGATAGGGGTTCTGGTAGACGTGGATGTCGTCGTCCCAGCCGACGAAGCGGTAGCCGACGACCGGGCCGAAGATGGCCGCCGCCGCGATCAGGGGGAGGAGGGGGAAGAACCGGCTCGCGCGCACTCTCGGCTGTCCCGGGTTTGATCCGCCGCTAGTTGTTAGTTTCCGCCGGCTTACGCCCGCTCGACGCGAGACGGATCACTCGTCGAGCCGGGAAAGGGACGGGATGCGGTAGCGCTCGGCGATCCGGCGATCGGCCTCGGCCAACGCCTTCGCGGGGAGGACCGCCCGCCGGCCGTGCTCCTCGAACTCGAAGACCTGGAATCCGCCGAGGGGCGAGCGGAGGGCCTCCGCGACGTCCCGGAGGCGCCCGATCGGCTTCCCGTTGACGCGGGCGAGGACGATGTCGCCGAGGTCCTGGTAGCCCGTGTTGATCTCGTCCGGGAGAACCTGGGTCAGGATGACGATCCGCTCCCGCCCCGGCCGCGATTCCTCCGCCCGATAGTAGAAGTCGTAGAGGAACTTCTTGTTCGCCCGGTTCTTCCAGTCGTCCCCCCAGGTTTTCAGGTAGTCCCGGGTCAGCTCCTCGATAACCAAGCCGCCGGTGACCAGGTATTGGGGGGGGCGGTCGGTCGGAAGGCTGGGGATGAGGAAGGCTTCGGGATCGACCCGGGACAGGCTCAGTTCGAACCCGAGGACGGCCCCCTCCCGGGATACGGTCAGCGGGACGGTTTCGCCGGGGAAGTGGCCGCGCTGGACGATGTCCGGGAAAGCGATCCTACCCCAGTCGGGATGGCGCCAGTAGCCCTCGGAGTCGATCGGCTTCCCATCCAGGGAGAGCAGGACGTCCCCTTCCCGGAGGGGAGACTCGGGGACGGTCACGCTCTTGACGTAGACGCCGCCGTCCGGCGAGGGGATCCTGAGCCAGCGCCGGAAATCGGGGCCGACGGCGGGCGCCCAGGAGAAACCGAGGCGGGCGAAGCCGCGGTAGCCTCCGGGGCCGATCCCCTCGAGGAAGCGGCGAATGACGGAGGCGGGGATGACCTGGGCGTACTGCCGCTCCCCGTTGTAGGACATGGTGATCCCGATCATCCTCTCCCCGGAGAAGACCGGCTCGCTCCAGCCGCCGCCCCGGTCCTCGAAGTTCACCGCCGCGCCGTAGGCGAGGTAGGTGAACCAGCTGTAGTAGTAGTCGTCGAGGGCGATCTGGACGAGGTGGCCGGGGATCTCGCGGAGGTCCTTGGACTGCTCGAAGACCAGGAACTTCACCGGCTGGTCGACGGCGGCCGTCTCTTCCATGACCACGCCGGTCAGATCGCTGAAGAAGGCTTCGTCGTCCACCCTGATCACGGCCAGGTCGATCTCGTAGTCGGCGGTCTCCACCCGCCCGATCGCCGACTCGCTCGAAGAGCCCTTCTGGACCCGGATCAGGGTGGCGGCGCGGATCAGGTCCGCCGTGGCCAGGATCCGGCCGGGGGAGAGGACGCAGCCGTAGCCGGAGCGGCTCTTCTCGTTCCCCTTCTCCCAGGGGCTCTCCAGCGAGTAGTCCTGGTAGGCCACGCGCAGGCGGACGAGCGAGGAGGCGGGATCGGCGGCCGCGCGGGCGGGAGCCGGGGACGGACCGAGAAGTCCGGCCAGGAGGAGCAGGGGGAGCGCCCTCACTCTCCGCCTCCGGCGACCGCGGCCGCCCCCTCGAGGTGGCGGTCCGAGGCGATCCCGTAGCGTTCCAGGATGCCCGCGTTCTCCTCGGCCACCCGGGCGGCGTCGAGAACGCAGGGAGAGCGCCCGTCCTCGAACTCGATCACGTGGAAGCCCTGGGTCTGGGCGGCGAAGGCGCCCGGGAGGTCGGAGAGGCGATCGATCGGCCGTCCGTTGACCCGGTCTACGATCTCGTCGGAGAGTCCGGTGTAGTAGCGGTTGACCGAAGCGGAGAGGACCCGGGCGAGGACGACCACCTCCGGGCGCTCCCGGTAGAGGGCGTCGCTATAGTAGAAGGCGTAGTAGTAGAGCAGCCGCTTGTCGGCCTTGTCCGCCCAGTCTTCGCCCCAGGTCTTCAGGTATTCCCGGGAGAGAGGGAGGAAGACCAACCCTCCGAACACGAAATACTCCGGCTCCCGGTCGTAGACGTTGGCGTGGGACATCGCCTCGGCCTCGGAGACCAGCCGGATCGTTTCCTCTCTCTCCTCCCCGCCCCGGAAGACCTTGAGGACGACCGAGTCCTTGACCTGCTTGCGCTCGACCGCTTCGTTGAGCGAGCAGCGGTTCCCCTCGATCGTGATGGCGCCGTCGTTCTGGATCTCGATCCCGTCGATCGCGACCAGGACGTCGCCCCGGCGGATCTGCTCGGCGGCGGAGCGGTCGGGGACGACCGACTCCACCGCCACCCCGGTCCGTCCCTCCGGGAGCTTGAGGAAGCTCCGGTAGGCCGGGTTGAGGAGGTCGGAGTAGACGATCCCGAGGTCGGGGTAGCCGTGGTAGACGCCGTCGGCGATGTCGTCGAGAAAATGGCGGATCACGGTGAGCGGGATGACGTAGCCGATGTTCTCGGCCTCGGTCATCGCCTGGAAGGCCAGCCCCACGATCTTCCCGTCCTTGAGCACGGGGCCGCCGCTGTTCCCGGGGTTGACCGCGGCGTCGATCTGGAGGATCAGGTGATAGTCGTGGCCGGAGTGGGTGTAGAGGATGTAGTCGATCCGGGAGACCACGCCCTGGGTGATCGAGATCCGGCTCCCCCCGGTGGGGAAGCCGTAGGCGGAGACCCGGGCGGTCAGGTCCGGCGTGCGCTCGCCCAGGGGGAGGGCGGCGGTGTCGGTCCAGAAGGAGTCGTCTTCCACCTCGAGAAGGGCGAGGTCGCAGTCGTGGGCGATGAAGGCGACCGAGGCCCTAAAAGCGCCTCCGCCCTGCTCTTTCTCCACCTCCAGGAAGCGGGAGTCGCTGACCGCGTGGGCGACGGTGAGGATCCGCTTCCCCTCGATGATCACGCCGGAGGAGGCGGACTCGTCGAGGTCCAACCGCTTCCAGGGGGAGTTGTAGTCGGCGCTCTGGCTCACGTTGCGGACCCGCACCACCGCCGAACGGATCCGGGCGAGCTCGTCGGCCGTCTCCTCGGCCGGCGCGGAGACCGCCGCGGCCAGCCCGGCGGCCAGGAGCGGCCAGATCCGCCACATCCGTCGCGACCCTTCTCTATGAGCTAGCGGGATCATGCGCCGGGGTGCCCATATCGTCCATAGTGTCCATAGTGTCCATATCATACATCGCTTCGCGTCATTCCACCTTCTCCAGCCGGTAGTCGCGGGAGCCGAGCCCCGCCCGCTCGGCCGCGACGAGGAGGCGGGAGACGTCGGCCCCGAAGAGAGTCTGGAAGACGTCGGGGACGCGGGGCAGGCAGTGGAACCGGGAGGCGATCTCGGCCGGCAGGCGGGGCGACGGGGCGAGCTTCTTCGCCACCGCGGTCGAGCCGGGGATGATTGGGGCGGAGCGGATCAGGTCGATCGCGGCCTGGTCGACGGCGACGATGTCCCGGGAGGCGAGGAGGCCGAGGTCGGGGACGAAGGGCGGCTCGGTCCAGTCGGCGCAGTCGCAGTCCGGCGTGATCGAGAGGAGGAAGTTCAGGCAGAGGAGGCGCCCCGCCTTCCCTTCGAGGGCGGCCCGGGCGTAGAGGGCGGTCTTCTCCGCCAGCGGCTCCTCCTCCGTCTTCCAGTTGATCGGGATCGCCTCGGCCGGGCAGGCCGCGATGCACTCCCCGCAGCCCAGGCAGGAGGGGGCGTCGATCCGGGCTTTGGGCTTCCCCCCCGCCCGCGGGACGAGGGCGATGGCTCCGGTCGGGCAATGGCCGACGCAGGTCCCGCAGCCCAGGCACTTTTTCTCCTCCACCGCCGGCTTGACGTCGCTGTGCATCACCTGCTTCCCGGAGGGGGAGGCGCAGCCCATGGCCACGCTCTTCAGCGCGCCCCCGTATCCGAAGAGGACGTGGCCGGTGGCGTGGGCCAGGACCAGGACGGCGTCGGCCTCCCGGATCGCCTTGGCCACCTGGAGCCTCCCGCCCCGGGACGCCGCCCCCCCCGCCTCCGCGAACTCGTCCCCGATGACGACGGGGGCGCCCACGTACTCCTCGGTGAAGCCGTGGCGGCGGGCGGTCTCGAGGTGGTCGGCCGTGTTGTGGCGGCGGACCCGGTAGAGGGTGTTGGTGTCGAAGAGGAAGGGGCGGGTTTTCAGGGCCTGGAGTTTCCCGACGACGGCGCGGGCGAAGGCGGGGTTGAGGTAGCCGGTGTTCCCCTCCTCCCCGAAGTGGAGCTTCACCGCCACGGACATCCCCTTCCGGAAGATCTCCCCTCCCCCCGCCCGGTCGAAGAGGGCGGCGGCCTTGTCGAGGAGCGAGCGCCCCGCCCCGGCGGTGGGGTCGGCCTGGTAGACGACGGAGGTCATGGTCTTCTCACAGCAGTTTTTTGAACTCCTCCTCGGAGAGGACCTTCACCCCGAGCTTCCGCGCCCGGTCGAGCTTCGATCCGGGGTCCTCCCCCGCCACCACGTAGTCGGTCTTCTTCGAGACGGAGGAGGCGGGATGGCCGCCCCGCTCCGCGGTGAGCGCCTCCGCCGCGGTCCGGGAGAAGGCGGCGAGCGCCCCCGTGAAAACGACCGTCTTGCCTTCCAGGGGTCCGCCCGCGGCCGTGCGCTTCTCCACCATCCGCGTCGCCACGCCGGCCCGCTTCAGCTTCTCCACCAGTTCGCGGTTGCGCCGGTTGCCGAAGAAGTCCGCGACCGACCCCGCGATCGCCGGGCCGACCTCGGGTATCCGCTGGAGAGACTCGGCGCTCTGGCCCATCAGTTCCTCCAGGTCGGGGAAGTAGCGGGCGAGGAGGCGGGCCGCGGTGAGGCCGACGTGGCGGATGCCCAGCGCGCAGAGGAGGCGGTCGAGCGTGCGGTTCTTGCTCGACTCGATCGCGGCCAGGAGATTGGCGGCCGACTTCTCCGCCATCCGCGGCAGCCCCACCAGGTCCTTCTCGGTCAGGCGGTAGAGGTCGGCGATCGTCTTCACCAGCCCGGCCGAGACGAGCTGCTCGATCAGCTTCGGCCCCAGCCCCTCGATGTCCATCGCCCGCCGGGTGGCGTACCAGCGCAGCCGCTCCCGGACCTGGGCCGGGCAGGAGAGGTTCTCGCAGCGCGTCGCCGCCTCCCCCTCCGGGCGGACCACCGGCCCGCCGCAGACCGGGCAGGCGGAGGGGAGCGCGAACCTCCTCTCCTTCCCCGTCCGCTTCTCCTTCACCGCCGCGACCACCTGGGGGATGATCTCCCCCGCCTTCTCCACCAAAACCAGGTCCCCGATCCGGATGTCCTTGCGGTCGATCTCGTCCTGGTTGTGGAGGCTTGCCCGCTTCACCATCGTCCCGGAGATGCGCACCGGCTTGAGGTCGGCCACCGGGGTGAGCGTCCCCAGCCTCCCCACCTGGACGACGATCTCCTTAAGCCGAGTCTCCTTCCGCTCCGGGGGGTACTTGTAGGCGATCTGCCAGCGGGGGGACTTGGAGGTCTCGCCCAGGGCCGCGGCGAGGGCTAAGGAGTCGACCTTGACCACCATCCCGTCGACCATGTAGTCGAGCTTCCGCTTCTCCTTCTCCCAGCGCTCAATGCGGGCGATCGCCTCGTCCATCGAGCCGCAGCGGGCGTTGTCGGGGTTGACGCGGAAGCCGATCTCCCGGAGCTTGTCCAGGACCTCGAACTGGCCGGTGCAGGAGAGAGACGCGGGGTCGAGGGCCTGGTAGATCCAGCACTGCAGCCGCCGGGAGGCGGTGATCGCGGGATCGAGCTGCTTCAGGGAACCGGCGGCGAGGTTGCGGGGATTGGCGTAGACCGCCTCCCCCTTCTCCTCCTGCTCGGCGTTGATCCGCTCGAAATCCTTCTTATCGATGTAGACCTCGCCCCGGACCTCGAGGCGGGCAGGGAGGCCCTTCCCCTCGAGGAAAAGCGGGATGGAGCGGACGGTCCTCAAGTTGGCGGTGACGTTGTCGCCGGTCGTCCCGTCCCCCCGGGTCGCCCCCGCGACCAGCAGCCCCTTCTCGTAGACCAGGGCGATCGCCACCCCGTCGATCTTCGGCTCCACCGTGTAGGAGAAGCGGGCATCGGGGAGGAGCCCCCGGTTCCTCCGCTCGAACTCCCTCAAGTCCTCCTCCGAGTAGGTGTTGTCCATGGAGAGCATGGGGGACTGGTGGCGGTAGGGGGGGAACTCCGTCGCTGGCTTCCCGCCCACCCGGAGGCTCGGAGAGTCGGGCGTGACCAGTCGGGGGAACCGCTTCTCCAGGTCCAGGAGCTCCCGGTAGAGTTGGTCGTAGTCGTAGTCCGAGATCTCCGGCCGGTTGAGGACGTAGTAGAGGCGGTCGTGCCGGCGGATCTCCCGGCGGAGGGTCTCAAGCCTGTCTTGGGCCGCGGATTCGTTCATAGCGCTTGAAGAGTTCGCGGAGAAGGAGGACCCCGATCGCCGCCCCGAACAGGTCGGCGATCAGATCGCTCCCGCAGGCCTCCCGCCCGCGCACAAACGACTGGTGAAACTCGTCGCTCAGGGCATAGACCGCGGACAGCCCCCAGGCGGCCAGTCCCAGCCGCCCGGCGCCGAGCGCCGGCCGGGCGATGGCAAAAGCCCGGTAGAGCAGGGCCGCGAAGACCAGGTACTCCAGTCCGTGCAGGATTATATCCCCGTGTTCGTAGGTCCACAACCGGGGAAGGCGGTCGGCGGGGAGGGAGGAGAGGTGGAAGATCAGGCCGGCCCAGAGAAGGGCGGGGACCCAGGCGGAGATGAAGCCGTGCCACCGCCGGGGGAGGACGGGCCTTCTTTTGCGCGATATTCTCTTCATCGCTCCCTCAAGACGAATCGTCCCCGGTGACCGGACGTTCCCCGAAAACGATTCGGACTTTACCCGCGCCGGCCCTTGGTGTAAAGTGTGCCCTTCTTTGGGGGGACGGGTGAAGCGCCCTTCCCGCGGAGAGCCGTCCGATGACTGAAAACCTGGTGCCCTGGCTGGAGAAGCTGGCCTCCCTGGCGGTGACCTGGCAAGGCCCCTTTTGGGTCTTCCTGCTCATGGCCATCGAGTCCTCCCTCATCCCCTTCCCCAGCGAGGTGGTGATGATCCCGGCCGGATTCTGGGCCTACCGGGGAGAGTTCTTCCCCGGGACGACCGGCAACGCCCTGGCGGTCGCCTTCCTCGCCGGCCTCGCCGGCTCGATGGCGGGCGCCTATTTCAACTACTACCTCGCCCTCTGGGTGGGGCGTCCCTTTTTCCACAAGTTCGGGAAATACGTCTTCCTCCCCTCCGAGAAGCTCGACCGGGCCGAGGAGATCTTCCGCAAGTACGGGGAGGTGACCACCTTCGTCTGCCGGCTCCTCCCGGCGATCCGCCAGCTGATCTCGCTCCCGGCGGGCCTGGCCAGGATGCGGCTCGCCCGTTTCAGCCTCTTCACCGCCCTGGGGGCCGGGTTCTGGATCGCGGTCCTCCTCGGCATCGGCTACAAGCTCGGCCACAGCACCAAGGCGATGAGCTACAATGAGGTGGTCAAAAACGGCAAGGCCCTGGCGGGAGAGAATATGATCTGGATCATCCCCTTGTGCCTGGCCATCGTCATCGGATATCTATATATCGACCGGAAGGTGATGAAGAAAAGGACCGTATAAGGTGTAAGGTGTAAGGTGTAAGGACTCGGAGGTTTGCGAGTAAGTCCGAAGCGCAAAAGCGCGAGATGGCGATCAAAAGAGAGAAGAGCAGGAAGTATATCGAAAGGTTGATCCGGGGCGTAGCGCAGTTGGTTTAGCGCGCCCCGATGGCATCGGAGATGCCATCGGGGAGGTCGTGGGTTCGCTCCGGAAATCTTATCGACCGAATAAACAACTGTAGGTTTTCACGGGGCGTAGCGCAGTTGGTTTAGCGCGCATGGTTCGGGACCATGAGGTCGTGGGTTCGAATCCCACCGCCCCGATTCTGCTCGCGCAGCCGGTTTAGCGCCTTCCGATGGTCAGCGCCGCTGACCACCGGAAGGATGGCTCACCATCCGTCGTTTCCTCCTCCGCTAGTATCTGATTTTTCGGCGCTCTTCCGTTTTACCTGGATCCTGGAGACTCTATTCCGGGCCAGCCAGGATAGTCAGGATCAGCCCCAAAGGGGCTGTGTCCCATAGCCCAGGGTTGGGGCCTTCGGCGCTACCCTGGGAAGGAAGAGAGCCAACCCCCAACCCCAACGGGGTTGTGTCGCGATGACACCTCCGCGCGGACGCCAATGTCCGGCGAAGGAAGAGGATCGATCTTCCCCTACATCAGTCCTCTTGGTGCCATCTGGTCTTTGTGGCATATTCTATCCGGTGCCAGATGCAACTCGCCGTCATCTCCGATATCCACGGCAACCGGGAAGCGCTGGAGGCCGTCCTCGCCGAAGCCGAACGCCGGAGGGCGGAGGGGTACGTCTGCCTCGGCGATATCGTGGGCTACGGCCCCGATCCCGTCTATTGCTTGGAACGGGTTCGGAACCTCGGGGCGATCGCGGTCCAAGGGAACCACGATGCCGCGGCCAGCGGCGCCGCCGAGGTCGACACCTTCGTCCCTAACGCCCGCGAGGCGATCCTTTGGACCCAGTCCCGCCTCGACCGGGAGGCGCGCGGCTACCTCGCCTCGCTCCCTCTTCGCCGAACGCTGGGCTGGCTCGCCCTGGTCCACGCTTCGCTCGAATCCCCCGGGGCTTGGCACTACATACTGGACCTTGAGGAGGCCTCGCGTTGCTTCGATCTGATGGAGGTCCCCGCCTGCCTGATCGGCCATTCCCACAGTCCCTGCCTTTTCCGTCTCGGTCCCGGGGACGATCTGTCCGGCGGGTTTTGGAACCGCCTGGCGATCGTGGACGGGGTCAGCTACATCGTCAACCCCGGATCCGTGGGCCAGCCGCGGGATGGAGACGCGCGGGCGAGCTTCGCCCTGCTGGATACGGAGGCTAAAACCTTCGAGCTGGTCCGGGTACCCTACGACATCGAATCCTGCCAGAGGAAGATCCTCGCCGCGGGTCTGCCGGAGTTTCTCGCCGCGCGTTTGGGCGATGGCAGATAACTCCCTTACCCCCTCCACCCCTGCTCGCCGACCAGGGGGACGAAGACGCAGCCCCCCATCCGCTCTTCCACGATCTCCCCTTTCTCCTTCGTCAGGGCCAACAGCTCCTGCGAGTATCCGCCGCCGACCGGGATGACCAGCCGCCCTCCCTCCGCCAGCTGATCGACCAGGGGAGCGGGGACATGGGGCGCGCCCGCCGTGACGATGATCGCCTCGTAGGGAGCGGCCTCCGCCCAGCCCAGTGTCCCGTCGCCCAGGATGACGCGGACGTTCCGGTAGCCCAGCCGTTCCAGCGCTCGCCGGGCCCGCTCGGCCAGGGCCCCGACCCGTTCGATCGAATAGACCTCGCGGGCCAGGCGGGAGAGGATCGCCGCCTGGTAGCCCGAACCGGCCCCGATCTCCAGAACCCGCTCGCCGCCGCCCAGGCGCAGGGCCGCGGTCATCAGGGCCACGATATAGGGCTGGGAGATGGTCTGGCCCTCCGCGAGCGGGAGGGGATAGTCGGCGTAGGCCTCCTCCCGCCCCGCCTCCGGGATGAACTCGTGGCGGGGGACGTCGAGAAAGGCCCGCAGGATTTTCGGGTCGCGGATGCCGCGGGGGATGAGCTGCTCCTCGACCATCCTCCGGCGAAGAGCCGCCGCCTCATCTGGAGATGCTTTGCCCATCGTCTTTCTTTTTCGCCCGCTTCCCTCGGGCGAAAAGGCTGCGCATGACCAGACGGATAAAACGCCAAGTGTCCCGGCCGGGACGGATCTTGCTCACCGCCCCGGCGTAGATCGTGGGGATGGGGACGGAGGCGATGGCGAATCCCTTCCGCCCGGCCTCGATCAGCATCTCGGACTCGGTGTCGTAGTTGGAGGTGGCGAGGTCGATCGCCTCCATCGCATCCTTCCGAATCAGGCGGAAACCGCACTGGCTGTCCGGGACCTTCTGGCCGATCAGGCGGGAGATGACGGCGGAGGTGAGCCAGTTGGTGTAGAAGCGGATGGCCGGCATGGTGCTGATGTCGGCCATCCGGTTGCCCACCACGATCGCGGCGGAGGTCTCGTCGGCGACGCGGACGAAATCGGCGATCTTCTCCGGCGGGTGCTGCCCGTCGCCGTCGACGACGATCAGGCGGTCCCAGCCCTCCCCGAAGATCTGCCGGCAGCCGTTCCGGAGCGCCACCCCCTTGCCCCGGTTGACGCCGTGGCGGATCACCTCCGCCCCGGCCTTTTCCGCCATTTCGGCGGTGCGATCGCTCGACCCGTCGTCCACCACCACCACCTTCCGGGCGGCGCGGCGAGCCCTTTCGACCACCCCGGCGATCGCCTTCTCTTCGTTATAGGCGGGGATGAGGACGCAGATCTCCGCGGGAGGATGGCCGGGAATCGTGGCAGGCATTGCTCGTGAGCTCATGGGAGGGGATGGGCAGCGAAAGCCCGGCACCGGCAGGGTTTGCTCGATCCTATTGTCCTTGTTGTCCCTGGGGTCCTTGCGGTCCTTGCCGGCCGGTTCCCTCCCCCCACACCCGGTAGTACATGTACCACTGGTCAAGATGGTCCATTATAACCGCCTCCATCTCCTTAAGCAAAGCCCGGGTGAGGCGGGCCTCCCGCTCGTCTGGGTCATCGCTTCCCTCGACCTCGACTGGGGGGCGGAAGACGACGCGGTAGCGATCGGCCGAGGTCCGGATCAGGTAGCCGAAGAAGAGGGAGGCGCCGGAACGGACGGCGAGCGCCGCCGGCCCCCGGGGGATGTGGGCGGGCGCGCCGAAAAACTCGGTCGCGCTGCCGCGCTCGGTGACGTCGCGATCTCCCAGGATCACCACCAGCTCGTTCTTCTTCAGGGCCCGGAGGCTCTGGAGGGCCGCCGACCCCACCTCGACCACCTTCACCCCTCCGATCGCCCTCTGGTTGACGAAGAGGCGGTTGAGCTTGGTGTTCTGATAGGAGAGGGCGACCGCGTTGACCGGAAAGCCGAGGAGGGAAAGGACGATCCCCCCCAGCTCCCAGTTCCCCAGGTGGGCGGTGACGCCAACCGCCCCCTTCCCCCGCCGGAGCGCCCGTTCCACGTTCTCCGTCCCCTCGACTTCGACCAGGGAAGAGAGGTCGGCCTGCTCCAGCCGCGAGAAGCGGAAGAAATCGACGAGGTAGGAGGCGAAGTTGCGGAAGTTCCGGCGCACGATCTCCTCGGCCCGCGCCCGCACCGCGGGGTCGTCGATATCCTCCCCCCGGTAGTGGAGGACGTGGAGGATGTTGGCCAGGCAGTTCGGGCGGGAGCGGCGGGAGAAGGCGTAGAAGAGGTCGGCGACGGCGTATCCGATCCGGTAGGCGGCCGGGCGGCTGACCGACTGGTCCACCGCTCGGAGAAGGCGGAAGAGCCAGTACACGCAGCGGCCGCGGGCCGCGTTGAGCGTGAATCCGCCGGAGACGCGCCGGTTCATGCCCGGGCCATCCCCGCCGCCAGATCGGCGGCCGTCCCGGCCGAATCCGGGCGACGCAGGACCTCCATCGCCGCCCGCATCCTCTCCCGGGCCCCGGAGCCGTTCAGGACCATCCCGACCAGGGCGGAAGCCTCCCGCCCGGACCCCGCCCGCAGGGCCGCGCCTTTGGCTTCCAGAAAGGCGGCGTTGATCTCCTCCTGGCCGGGAAGGGGGCTGACCAGGATCATCGGGAGGCGACGGGCCAGCGCTTCGGCGGTGGTCAGCCCCCCCGGCTTGGTCACAATGAGGTCGGCCGCGGACATTAGGTCGTCAACCGAGTCGAGGAAGCCGAAGACCGCGAGGGGGTGGCGGAGGGCGGGGCGGAGGGCTTCGAGGCGGCGACGGAGAAAACGGTTCCTCCCCGTTAGCGCGATCATCTGCAGGCTCTCTCGGCGAAGGTCGATCTCCCGGACCAGCCTATCCAAGCCCGCCGTCCCCTCCCCTCCCCCCATGAGGAGGACGGCGGGCAGATCGGCGGGCAGGCCGCGGCGGCGGCGCGACGCGGCCGGGTCGACGGGGACGGCGAAGCCGGGATCGATCGGGATCCCCGCCGCCCGAACCCGCTCCGGGGCTATCCCCCGCTCGATGAGCGAAACCCGGTTGGCTTCGGCGGGCACGAGGTAGAGGTCGACTTCCGGGTGGAGCCAGTAGGAGTGGACGGCGTAATCGGTGGGGACGGCGACCAGGGGGAGGCGGCGCCCGCTCGACCGTTTCCAGGCGGCGGCGAGGCCGCAAGGGATGGCCTGGGTGCAGACGATGGCCGCGGGATCGTGCCTCCCGAGCAGTCTTTCCAGCCGGCGCGACGCCCTCCGGTAAAACCGGTTCAGGGGATCTTCGACGCGGCCCCGGACGGAGTCGTTGTCGTAGAGGCGGTTCCAGAAACGGGGGAAGGAGCGGCTCAACCGCCGGTAGGCGCCGAGGAGGAGAGAGACCAGGAGGGGATTATAGAGTTCGAAAACGTCGACGCTGGCCGTCCGGATTTCGGGATGGCGGCGAAGGATCGCGTCCTCGATCGCCCGAGCGGCCCGGCGATGCCCGTCGCCGATGGACACGTAGAGGATGAGAACGGTCGGAGGCGCGGGGCGAACGTTCATAGCGTCCCGCCGTTCCGGCGGGACGATCTTTTTATCACAGCGGCCGGAAAAAGGGAAGCGGTCCGTGGGCGACCCTGCTCCCGCAAATACTTCTCCACGAATTTGCACGAATTATCACGAATTGTTGCGACGGGCGTGATCCTTGAAATTGTTCGTGAAAATTCGTGTCAATTCGTGGACATCATTCGCCCGATCACCGAGCCTCTCCGAAGACCTGCGCGGTATAGACCTGGAAGGAAGCGCCCTCCTTCCAGGCGTCGGGGTTAAGGCCCGCCTTGAGCGAGAGGTGGGCGAGCATCTCCTCGCGGCCCCAGCCCTGCTCGGGGGCCACCTGGGGGAGGAAGGTCGCTCCCCTCATCCCCTTGCGCAGGATCACCCCGTGCGTCCCCACTACGATCTCCTCGGCGGAGGCGACCGGTCGGGGCGGCGAGAGGACGGAGATCTCGATCGAGACCTCCTGGAGCTCGGAGGGGTCCAGGGGGGGAAAACGGGGGTCTTCGAAGGCCGAGACCAGCGCCTGCTCGGCCGCAAGCTTGTAGAGGGGGACGTCCTGGTCGAAGTGGCCCATGCAGCCCCTGAGGTCTCCGTGCTTGGTCAGCGTGACGAACATCCCCCGCTTGGCCTGGAGCTCGGGATCGTCGGCGCCGGTCTCTGGGATGGGCCTCTGGCGCAGGGCCGCGTCCAGCGCACCCCGCGCGATCGCGAGGAGGCGCTTCCGCGCTGCCGGGGAAAGCCCATCCTGTCCCTGTGTGGCTTTCATCGTTTCCTCCGTCTTCGCCTGGTTTTCTTCGGGCCGGTTCGCGGGGGCGGGAGCGCCGGGGGGGAGGCGGAAAACCACCGCGCCGTAGCCGACCACGCGCTCCTTCTCCCCGATCGGAGAATCGCCCGAGTTCCGGTAATCCGCGATCTCGGCCTCCTTCACCCCCAGGATCGCCGCCGCCCTCATCGTGGCCAGGACCGCCTTCTCGCCGCAGAGGGCGCAGGAAAGGTTGGGAACGGCCGAGCCGTCGCATTTCGACTCGATCTCGGCCACTTCCTGGAGGTTCATCGTCCGGATCGCTTCCAGGGTCTCCCGGTCGATCCGCCGGGCATCCTCGTAGGAGGGGTAATGGGTCATGTCGGTGCTGCAGACGATCATCGCCGCGGGATCGTTCCGCAGGATTTCCGCCATCGCCCGGGAGAGCTCCTGGAGCGTCCCCGGGTCGGCCGCGCCGATGAGGACGGGGACGATCCGGAAGGACTTGAGGACCGATTGGAGGAACGGGAGCTCCACCTCGAGCGAGTGCTCCTGGGCGTGGGCCTCCGGGAGGATGGACGCTCCCCGGACCGCCGCCGCGAGCTTCTCGGCCGCTTGGCGGTCGACGGGGACGAGGCCGAGCGGCGTCCGCCAGCTCTCTCCGCTCCAGACCGCCGCGCCCGGGAAATAGGCCCGGTGGGAGCAGCCGAGGAGGATCACCGTAGTGGTCGGACGGCCCTCGATCTGCTTGAAGGCGGCCGCGGCCGTGGGGCCGGAATAGGGATAGCCCGCGTGGGGGGCGATCAGGGCGACGATCCTCCCCTCGATCGCAAGCTTCTTGGCCCCCGCGAGGAGCCTTTCCACCTCCGAGCGGAGGGCGGCCGGATCGCCGGGATAGAACTGGCCCGCCACGGCCGGAGGCCGTACCTCTTCCCCTTCTCCCGAGCCCGCCTCCCGAGAGCAGGAGGCGATAGCGATGAGAACGAGAGCCGCCAGGAGATTTCGTGTGTATTTCATGGCCGCGGAAGGCAACGCGTTATCTCTGGTTATTATAGCATTGCTGGCCGGTTCTGTGAACCAGCGGCCGGACCGCCCTGTAGGCCGGCTCTGCGAGCCGGCGTGTAGGCCGTCTCTGCGAGCCGGCGTGTAGGCCGGTTCTGTGAACCGGCGTGTAGGCCGGCTCTGCGAGCCGGCGCCCGGCTCGCCCGATCCCCGCGATTTCGGATGAAAGATCGGCGTGGGTAGCCTATAATTCGATTATGCGCCTGCTCGCCATATCCGGCAGCTACCACCGGGGGGGAGCGATCGACCGCCTGATCGATCGGGCGATCGAGGGGGCCCGCGCCGCCGATCCCTCCCTCGAGGTGGACCGGATCCGCCTGGTGGACAAGCGGATCCTGTACTGCACTAACTGCGAGTCCTGCAAGAAGGACGACCCCGCGAAGCCCGCCGCCCGCTGCGTCATCGACGACGAGATGCAGGCGATCTACCCCCTGATCGAGCGCGCCGACGCCTACCTCTTCGGGACGCCGGTCAACGTCGGCCACGAAACGGCCGTGATGAAGGCCTTCATCGAGCGGATCGCCTGGGTCTTCGCCCGGCCCAGCAAGCGCTGGGTCCCCCTGAAGGGATGCCCGGAGCCCCGCTCCCCCCGGAAGAAGAGGGCCGCCGTCATCGTGAGCGCCGGCCTCGTCCCCCCCATCCTCCGGATCTTCTGCGATGAGGCGACCCCCCTGATCACCGGGATCTGCGGCTGCGTCCTCAACGCCCGCGTGGTGGGGAGTTTCTACGCCGGACGCGTCCAGTTCCGGGGCGTGGAGCCCTACCTGGAGAAGGCCTACCGCCTCGGCCGCGCTTTGGCCGAATGACGGTGTATGTGCGTGCAGGCCCGATCCGTGATCGGGCGTGTAGGCCCGATCTGTGATCGGGCGTGCAGGCCGGTTCTCCGCCTCCGCCCTGCGGGCTGCGGCGGACAGGTGTGAACCGGCGGCCAACATTTCCAGCTACGATTTGCTTTCTGTATCGCGATCAACCGCATTTCCGGAGGGAAATGCCATGAAGAAATGCCCCTTCTGCGCCGAGGAGATCCAGGACGAGGCGATCAAGTGCCGCTGGTGCGGCGAGTTCCTTTCCGGAGACCCCGGCGGGAAGATCGAGTCGGCCCGGGGCGTCCGCTCCTGGTCGGTCTGGGGCTACGAGTACCGCTCCCGGACCGAGATCTTCGGCCTCCCCCTCCTCCACGTCTGCAAGGGGATCGACCCCCGGACCGGCCGGCCCCGGGTGGCGAAGGGGATCGTCGCCGTCGGGAACATCGCGCTCGGCGTGGTCGCCATCGGCGGCCTCTCCGCCGGCGTCTTCGCCCTCGGCGGCCTCGCGCTCGGGGTCGTCTCCTTCGCCGGCCTCGCCCTGGGCGACTTCGCCTTCGGCGGAGCGGCCTTCGGGATCTCGCTCGCCGCCGGGGGGCTCGCGGTCTCCGCGGGCTACGCCGTCGGCGGAGCCGCCTTCGCCCCCCACGCGATCGGAGGGAACGGCGCCGATCCCGAGTTCATGCGCGCCCTCGAGCGCGTTTTCCCCTCCCTTGCCGAATCCCTCCGCTCCCCGACCCGCTGACCGCCTCTCCGCCGACCGCCAATTGATATTGACTTGGAAAGGGAACGTTGTATATTGGTCGTGAGATCCCCGTTCCGGGGATTTCATGGGGATGTAGCTCAGCTGGGAGAGCACTTGAATGGCATTCAAGGGGTCGGGGGTTCGACTCCCCCCATCTCCAATCTCCGCATGTTTCAGCAGTATTGTGCAATTTTTGTGCAATTTTACCCCGGTTTCCGGTATATTTCCTTTGGAGTCTGAGCATGGCCACGCTCTATCCCAGGGGAGATTATTGGTGGGTTCATTACGTTGATCGGGGTCGGCAGGTCCGGATCTCCACCAAGATCCCGAAAAAAGACAAGAAGCTCGCCGAGGGCTATCTCCACGAGCTCGAGGGCCGGCTGGCCCGCGGCCATATCGGCTGGCTCTCACCTTCCTTCGACCTGAAGGAATCCATGAGCACCTACATGGATTCCGTCAGCCAGGAGAAAAGCCCGAAGACCGTAACTCGTTACCAGCAATACCTGAGATACTTCCTCGAGTATCTGAAAGAGCATCATCCCTCCGTCCGCACCCTCGCCGAAGTAACTCCCGCGATCGTCGATCAATACAAGACCTTTCGGCTGAGCCTGAAGAAGTCGAAGCAGACGGTCAGGAGCGAGCTCGAAGGCTTGCGGACTTTCTTCGGTTGGGCAATCCGCCTGGATAAAGCCAAGACCAATCCGATCCTCAAGGTCAAGAAGCCCGTCCCCTACCGGAAGCTCCCCCGGGTCTACACCCCCGAAGAGCTCGATCGCATCTTCGCCGCGGCGGGAGACCGCCGCCCCTTCTTCGAGTTCCTTTACCGTTCCGGCTTTCGCCTGGAGGAGGCTTGCGCCGTCCGGATCAAGGACATCGACCTCCAAAGCAACATCATCCGGTATCGCAACCTGAAGGCCGGGAGGGATGAATGGTGCGAGATCAACCAAACCCTCGCCGCCCTACTCGGTGCTCAGGTTAAAGGCAAGCAGCCCGAGGATCTTGCCTTCCCCTATGAGTTCGGGAAGAAGCACAACCGCATCCGGCTGGAGTTCCAGGGCATCCTGAAATCCCTGAAGATCCCGCACGGGACCCTCCACAACTTGAAGAATAGCTTCGTGACGCATCTCCTCGATGCGGGGGTCGATCCCCGGATCGTCCAGAAGCTCGCCCACCATACTGACCTTGAGACCACTCTTCGCTATGCCCGGTCCCCCTCGGCCGATCGGATGAAGGGGGCGATCAACCGCCTCCCGATCTAAGCTTCCCCCTAGCTGAACCATTCTTTCGATCTCTTCTTGGGGTGAACCTCCCTGCCTATGGTCGGGATGGTGTATCTCGCCCCGGCCGCCGGCCGCTCGATACGGGCGGAGAGAACCGTGTCCCGCACTTCCGGCCAGTAGTAGACCTTCGCCCGGGTCCCGAGTGGCCGATAGGCGCGAATGACCCCCTCCCGCTCGGCCTTCCGGATCGCGCTCAGGCCGAGGCCGATCATCCGGGACAGATCCTTCTCCCGGATGAACCGGTCGGTGCTATTGATCGAAACTGGGATGTCTGCCGATTCCTTCAACTTCCCCCGCTCTTCCGTGCCCTTCCGTCCACTTCTCGATTCCCCCCTAATCGCCGCAGGGGGCGCCTTCCGCCTCACCGATCAAGAACACGCCACGGGCTGAGGGGTGGCAACGGCATGGAGCGCCGGCACCCCGCCGCTTCTCTTGTCGGCCTTCCTTTCCAGATAGCGGACCAGATCGGCTGTCTGCCGGTCGGCTTCGGCCTTCTCCGCTTTCAGGGCTTCCAGGTCGGCCAGGAGCTTCTTGGCCTGCCCGATCAAGCTGTCGATGCTCTTCATCCTTCCTCCCTATCGACCTTCCGGGCTTCTCACCCGCTCCCGGATCGTCATTGTCGGACCGTCGAAATTGCAATCCACGACTAGACCGGGCGCGCCCCGGGTGGCCTTGATGACCTTGACGTGAAGGAGCCCGGGCTCATCCCGATCCCTCCAAAGCCCGAGAATCCACTGGGAGCTGTTCTCAATCTCGGAGGCGTTCCGGGCCGAGTGCAAGTAAACCTCGGGATCGGTCTCGCCCTCCCCGCGCTTCTCGACCCGCTGGCTTGTAGCGAATACGATCGTGTCGGTGATCCGGGCGAGGCGCTTCAGCTCCTCCGCGTTGTCCGCCGTCTTCTCATAGCGGCTTGCCCCCCGCCCGCCGAGGAGCTGGAGGTAATCGAGCATTATCACGTCCGGCTTCCGGCCGATCTTCAGCGCCGACTGCTCGATCGTCCGCTGCATGACCTTCGGGCTCATGTGCGGGAGGGGGCAGTGCCAGATATGGCTGAAGGGCCCGAGGTTCAGACTGTGGTCCCCGATCTTGTAGGCCCGCTCCACTTCGTCCCCGGTGAGGCCGCGATCGAGCGAGACCAGCCTCTCCCAGATGTCGCCCGGGGGGAGCTCGAGCTCGAAGATCAGGACGGTCATGCCCTTCATGGCCATCGCCAGACTGACCATCGCCGCGCTCTTGCCCTGGCTAGTCCCCGCGACGATCGTCACCAACTCGCCGGGCTTGACCGGGCGGTATTTGCAAAGCGAGGGGAGCCAGCGGCCGAGGCTGAAGGTCCTCCCCTCGGCCCGGGCGATGTCGGCCTTGTAGTTCGCCTCCATTTCGGCCGCCGACCAAACAGGGATCGCCGCGATCGCCTTCTTCCTCGCCTCCTCCTTCGGGTCGGCCGGCTTTGCCTCGGGGGGGGCTGGGAGCGGGGTTGTGGCGCCGGGGTACTTCTTGGCGATTTCCTCCACCGCCGGCATTGACTCGGCCTCGGCCTGGTTGAGCGCCTGCTCCAGGTCGTCCAACTCCCTCTGGGCGGCGTCGATGACTTCGGACCTGCTCACAAGCCACCTCTCTTGGACCGCATGAGGGCCCGGAAGGCGAGGAAGTGCTGGCAGAAGTATTTCGGCGTGAGGAAGGTCGCCTTATCGCTCTTGGCGGCGAATCGAAGCACCTCAACGACTTCCTCGACCGGGTATTTCTTGTGGAGGTGCTTGAACTGCTGTGCCATCTCGGCCTGTGCCGGGGGGGCGCCGATGCACTTCTCCCAGGCGGCCCGGTAGGGGGCGAGCCACGGCCATTGAGCTTCGGGCTTGGGGGCTTCTAGCTTCAGGGGAATAGGCTCCCCGGGGATCTCCGGATGTTTCGCCTGCCCTTCCGGCTGTTTGCCGGAAGAATTGGTTTCTTTAACGGTATCGGTAACGGTAACGGTAACGGTGGGAAGTGCCGATGGGACCCGGTGGCCCATCAATGGGTCATCGGTGGGCCATATATGACCCATCAATGGCCTATACTGATCTTGGAAGGCCCTCCGGATCGGTTCCGGTTGGCCGCAAGAGAAGTTGTAGGCGCCCCGGGCCCGCTTCGGGTTGATTTTGCCGTCGCTCGAGAAACAGGTATGCTTCGCCCGGGCGATGACCCAGTAGCTTCCATCGTCGAACCAGCGGACCCGGTCTCCTATGGCTTGCTTCGCCGCATCGATCTGCCCCACCGCGAGGCGTGTCTCGCTGGAGACCACGCGCATCGAGATCCGGCCAATCCCGGTCAGACCGTTGACGTGGTCGTTGCTGAAGAGATACTGGTAAAGCAGGATCGCCTCGGCGCTCCAGCTATCCAGATCGGGATCGGTGTAAATACAGGTGTGCGTTGTCACGCGACCGCTCATGTTCATCTCCCCATTTCCAGCCTAACGGTTTCCGGTTTGCCCGCCCCCCGCCGATGCTCCATGACCACATCGCGAAGCCGGGCGGTGATTCGGATGAACTCCCGGAGCCTCGCCTCAGCCCGGCCGTCGAAATATTCGGCGACGGCCTTCTGGAGATCCGGCGTCTGTAAAAAGACAAACTCCCCCCGGGAAGATGGACCGATGGTCCGAAATTGCTGGGGGGAGTAGCCGCAGTAGACAAGCCATGCGGCGCAGTGGACGGACTGGGTGAGAAACTCGCGAAAGCTCGGGGGCGGACCGGGGGGGGCCCCAGAACTTGGGATGCTCGATCGATCCAACTCAGACATATCCAACTCCTTTCATTGCCGCCGCCGAAGATGGAGAGGGGGGCGACTGGTTGTGCCGGATTTCTCCGACATCGATCGCCTTTTGAAATGTCGCGGAGATGGTCCTACTCCGCGATCCCCAACCGGGTCTTGCCCCGGCATGATTTACGCTACTTCCGCGAGGGCGTTCCGAACACTACGGGTCAGCCGCTGACTAATCGTCCGCTCAAACTCCGCGAGATCCGCCTCCGTCCTCACCTGGCCGACCCTCAAAAATACATTGATGTTCTCCACCAAAGCCGATGTCTTCCCCGCCGAAAGCCGCCCAGTAGAAGAGGGCAGACGCCCGCTCGCCGGGGCGACGTAGTCATTCATATCGACCGGGGCGACGAAGTTGGCGAGATTGACTTCCTTGATGAACTGTTGCCAGTCGATCGGGAGCATCCAATCGCCCCAGGCGAAACCGCCGATCTTCCCGACCAGCGTATCGTATTCGCCCCCGAGAGCCCCCGCCCCTTCCGCCGTTCCGAGCGTGGCGGCGATCAGGGTATTCAAAGCGGCGGATGTCCCCTCGGCCGTCTGGCCCATTAGGGATTGACGGTTGGCGAGCGTATCCTCCGCGCCGATAAGGTTCAGGACGGAGGAGGCTTGCTGGTCGTTCAGGTTGGCGAACCCCTGGCCGGTGGCGGTCAGGTCGGAGACGAAGGCGGCGAGGGACGGGATAACCTGCTCGCTCATGACCTGGGCGAGCATCTCGCCCTCCGGCACGAGGAGGCCGCCGTATTTGATCTTGTCCTTGCCGCCCTTGCCTTCCTTCCCTCGCCCTTCCGTGATCCCCTCCCAGAGATCGGGATTGCCGGCCACTTCTTTGAGCCGGTTCTCAAAATCCTCATCGAGGGTGAAGGTGGTTGTTCCGCTCTCTTTGAGCTTCTTCAGCTCCTCTTTCAACCGGCCGACATATTCATCCGACATCCCCGGGATGCTCTTCAGGTTCGCCCCCAGGTCGATGTCCCATCCCTGAAGCCACTTGTTCGCCACGCTTTCGACCTGGGAGGCGAACTCGCCTATGTCCTTCCCGGCTTTGCCCAGGGCAATGCCCAGCGCGTCGGCGAGGTGGTCAAACGATTCGTCGGCGGCGGCGGTGTCGACCGAAAGATCGACCTCCCCCCGGAGCTCGGCGATAGACTCTTTCACCTTGCCCATGATCTCGGCCGTCATCCCCGGGATCTCCATCATCTTCTGCTCGAAGATCGCCCACACGTCCCCCCCGCTCGCTTGCGCCTCGGAGACCGCTTGATCCCAGACGCTTCCGAAGTCGCCCAAGATGTCCAGCATCCAGGAGCTATCCTTGAACTTGTTCCAAAACTTATCGTCGATCGCCTTGCCCGCCACCTCGAAGGAGGTCCGGACCGCCATCGCCGCTTTCTCCGCTTCGTCGGTGGAGAGCTGGAGAGCGTCGCGCATCTTCGACAACTGCTCCTCGGAGAAAAGAGGACTGCCGGAGGAGTCGATCAGATCGGCGAATTTCTCGTAGTATTCCCTCCGCGTCTCCAGGTCGGCCTCCAGAAGATTGCCCTGCGTCCCCCAGAAGTCCGTCGCATAGTTGGTCATCCGGAGATAGACCTGGGCGAAAAGGGCTTCCTGGCTCATCGCCCCATTGGCGAAGTCCTCGAGATATTTCTTGAACTCCGCTTCAAACGGGACGTGGCTTCCGCCGACACCAAAAACATCCGAACCGAACTCCGCTATCGCCCCGCCGATCCCCCCCAGTAGTGTTCCCAGGGGACCAAGGGCGGCCGTGCCGATCGCGGCCGCGGTTCCGATCTTGGAGATCTTCTGGGGAATCTCCCCGAGCTGGCCGGTGATCGCGGCGAGATATGCGGCCGTAGCCGGAAGGGCGAGGTTCATGCCGGCGAGACCCTGGCCGGCCTTGGTGAGCTCGGGTGCAACCTTGCCCGCTGCCCCCGCCGTGGAATTGAGCGCCACGGTTGTTTTCCCGGCCTCTCCCGTGACAACGGTCATCCCCTTCGCCGCCTCGGACCCCGCCGCTGGGAAGGCGAGCATTGACTCCCCGGTGTAGGTGATCGTATCGCCCGCGACGGTTGCGGTTTCTCCGACGCTGGCGAAGCCCTCAGATAACCCCGCCATCTCGCCGGCGGTCATCTTGGCCGTGCTGGAGGTTATCCCCAGCCAGTCGGTTATCTTGGAGAATCCGGAAGAGAGCCCGCCCAGCAACCCGCTCCCACCCTTTCCGCCGAAGATGCTGGAGGCGAATCCGCCCAAATCGAGCATGTTGTTTTTGAACTTGAAATCGAATCCGCTCTTCTCGATCAACGCATCGGCGAATCCGTGGGCGAAAGTCTCTTTGATTCGGTCCGGAAACTGCTTCAGTGCGTCATCGTCCCCGGTGAATATCCCGGCCAAGGAATCGGACATCGCCGACTTGATGTCATTTGACACACCAACCCAGATGTCGCTGATCGCCTGGCGGGCTTCTTCTTCGGCCTTCCGTTGCTCGACAAGGCTCTCCCGGAGATAGCCAACGCGGACAGTGCAGAGGGCGCGATACTCTTCGCTCCCCTGCCGTCCCTCTTTTTCCATCTCCGCAATGCGGCGGTCGATGTCGGCCAAAATCTGATCGGTCGTCCACCCGGAGAGATCGGCTTGGTCCTTGTAGAAGCTCGACCATCCGTCCTCCCATTCCTTGATCCCCTCGATCTGTTCGCCGATTTCTTCGGTCAGAGTGTTGGTTTCTTCGCCCGTCTTCTTGATCGAGGAGGCCGCCCGGTCCATGATCCCCGGAAGCATCCCCGTCGCTTCGCCCCAGAAGGAGGTCTTCTGCGTAATCTGTTCGGTAAGGCTATCGAGCAAGCGCTGGGAGGCAGCCTGTTTGTCGATGGCAACCTGGGCGGCGAGGACCGCCTGCCGGGCTTCGTCTTCCTCGGCCCGCCAGGTGGCGAGGTTGGTCCCGGCCGAACGGAAGAGCCCGTCCATCCGGGTAAACCCGCCCTCAAAGAACGAAAACTTGTCGATCGTCTCCTGGGTGATTACGTCCCCGAAGATCCCCTGGCTTTGGTTCGCCTGAATATCCCGGATCGCCGACTGCCAGGCGTCTAGTTCTCGCGTTGCCTTGGCGAGATCAGATTCGGCCTTCTCCGCTTTTTCCTTGCCCTGGAGGACAAGCAGCTCGGCCTCGTTCCGCTTGATCTGGAGTTGGAGCTGGTAGTATTCGCGTTGGGCGGCGGTGAAGTCTCGGACCTTCCCGATGTTGACTCCGAAGGCGGAGCCGTATTCGGATATGTTCTCCCGCGCCTCCGGGACGATCGCCACTATGTCCTCGATCACCCCGTAGAGCTCGCCCTGCGCGGCGGAGTATTCCTGGCTTCCCGGCTTCCCCTCCTGGAGAACCCTGGTCAATTCGGAGTGCTTCGCCACCAAGTCGGTGAGCTTGGCCTGCTCCTTGTCGAATGATCCGACGATTGAATCGATGTCGCTTTTGAGATTCGACACCGCCCCCTCGAAGGAGAGTCCCTTGATCGCCCGGGAGATCCCGATCAGTCCGTTGGTGATCGTATCGAGGGCGCCGGCCTTATCCAGCGCCAGAACCAGCCCATCGCCGATCGCCGTGAGCGCGTCCCGGCCCGCCTCCCCGGCCCGGTCCCACTTGGTCGAAGCCTCCTCCAGTATCCGGTTCGCCCGCTCCTGGGCGGTCTCCGCCTTCCCCATTTCGGTGGAGTAATCCTGGGCGTATCCGGCCGCATCGCCGAGGAGGGAATTGAAAACAGTCCTCGCCTTGGCATTCCCGACAACGGCGTTCCGGTCCCGCTCCGTCGCCCCGGCCAATGCCTCGATCGCCTTGCTGAACCCGCCCGCCTCTAACTTGCCCCTACCGAGTTCCAACCCGTATTTCGCCGAAGCCGTCGCCGCCTTTTCATCCTCCTTGGTCATCTCCATGATGACCATCTTGAGCCCCATGATCGCCTGCTCCATCGGGACTCCGTTCCGCGTCGCGGTGGCGAGCGCGGCGGCGAGCTCCTCCAGGCTGATCCCATTGTCATGGGCGAGTTTCGAGAGGGAGGCCAGGCCGGAGGAGAGCCCGTCCATCGATCCACGGCCCCGGTCGGCTACGTTGGCGAATACGTCAATGACCCGGCCGGATTCGGAAGCGTCCAGGTTGAACGCCTTCAATACCGTCGTTACATTCGACGCGGCGGCCCCGGTCTCCATGAGGCCGCCCCTGGCGAGCACGGCGGAGTCGTGGAGGACCCCGAGGGACTGGGCCGGGGCGATCCCGGCGTCGATGATGTCCCCAAGTCCGGCGGCGAGCGAGGCGGTTCCCGTCCCGAACTCGACCGCCATCTCATGAACGGCCGAGTTGAAATCCCCCATCATTGGGAGCATTTCGGAGGAGAGGCGTTGCTGAACCGCGTCCATTTGCTGATCAAACTCAAAGGACGCGCCGACGGCCGCCTCGAAACCCATGACCAGGCCAGCCGCCGTGAGGGAAACCCCGAAGAGGGAGCCGATCTTCTTCATCGTCCCCGCGGCAGAGGACCCCATGTCGTTCCAGGATTTGTCCCATCCCTGGGCGACCTTTTGCGTCTCTCCCTCTACCTGTCCGCGAAGGGCCTTGATCTGCCCCATGACGGAGGAAGCGTCCGCTTCAAGCCTGATAATTGCAGCCCCGAGTTCCATACAACCGATCCTTCCGCGCCCCGCTCTAACCGTTAATTCCGATTACCGCTTAGCAAATCCGCCATGAGGTTGCCGACCGTTTCGATCAACGAATCGCCGCAGATCGTCGGCCCAAATCAGCAAGTTTCGGCCGATTCGATGGGCCGGAATCTGGCCCCGGCGAATCCTCGCGCGAAGCGACGGCTTCTTCATACGCAAGAAGCGCCCCGCTTCATCTAAACTGAAAATCGGTTGCATCTCTGCGATCATAACCCCTCCACTATTCGGACATATTTTGACTAATCGAAATCCAAAAAAAGAGATGATCTGTCCCTACACTTATTATTGTTTTGCGCAATTTTTCTTGGCTGCGTTTTCGCAAGCCTCCGTATACCAATATGTTATGCTCCTTCTGGCGCGGCGGAATATTGCGCATAACTCCTCCTCCGTCATCCCCCCCCGCCGGAGGACCCACACCGCCAACGGGCCTTACTGGCTCCTCGGGCCGCAGGGCAAAACTGATTTGTCCCTACACTATGGACGGAACGTGTGCATTCCTGGACTTCATTTTCTTGCAGGCGCTTGAATACCAGCGCGTTACGGTGCTTTGGTCTATTCGGAATATGCACGTTATCTCTTCGTGCGTTACACCCGCCCGCTTCAAAATCCAGACGGCGAGGTGTCGCTTGTCCAGATCGACCGGGTATCTGTCCCGGGCCAAAAAAGAAGACGATCACTCCCCCGGATAGCTCCGGGAGCTTGATCGCCTTTTAGGTACTACCGCGCCCTGGCCTATCGCCTCAGCGCGGGACTTGGTCGGGGAGAATATGCCCCCCTATATAAGTTGGAATGTGACGATAATTGTAACTTCGGCAATAACCGGTCCTACCCTATCTCCTTGCCGTCCAGTTCATTGCTGCTATCGTCGCTCTCTCCCGAGATGTGACAATTCCCGATGGGGTCTTCGTCATCATCCGACAACTTCCTAGCGGCGGGCTCCCTTCGGGATTGACGATCGGACGGAGGAATCGAGAACGTAAGGCGCTCCCCGGTCGGAGATTGAATCTTGTTTTCATCGCTTATGATCCTTTCGATATCGAGAGCATCCCCACCCATTCGGGAGAAACGTTGTCTGACGGCGCTCACAGAGAGATTCTTCTTGGTGAACTCAGATATTGCGTTGTAATCGGTTCCGAAGCGCCTGAGAATCCAAATCTCTCGCTCTGGCGAAGGTATGTTCGGAAGGATTTTCTCGGCCGGCCCTTTATGTGTTGTCATCCCCCATCCGAGGGATGCTTCAACGTCGCCCTTGTTTTCAAACATCTCTTTTAGGGTCTCTTGGTCTTCCTTTTCGTAGCTCTTTTGGATGCGCTTTATTTTCTTTCGTTTCGCGGCATCCTCTCGCCTGACCTGAGATTGCGTCTTGCTCACCCTGTACATTTCTACCAACTTGGGCCAATCTGAATATTCCTTCTTTGGGAATGTGTGCTTTTTCCCGTCGATCTCGATCTCGAATAAATCACTAGGGGGTTTCTTTGCTTCCATTACCTTCATCGCCGCCTCCTATCCATTTCCGGTTTTGATTGATCGCGATTTCGATTATTTATGAGCGAAAAAAAGGCAGCCCCGGGGATACCTGGAGCCTCATCCCCAGAGCTGCCTCTATTGGTCGGCCGAGTTACGGCCTCCGCCAGTCAGCAGCAACGCCTCCCTCGGCTGGGATCTCTCCCTCCTCGGGTCGGCCCTTCTTCAATGCAAAGAACCGTCGGGATATCCCATCATCCCGCCTCATATTTGCATTATACCACAATCCCCGCGCCCTATCAAGACCTGAGCCACAAAGGGGATACTACCTCCTCGCCGCGGCCGCTCTCTTCTTCCGCTTCTGCGGATTCGGCGTCTTGGCGAATCCCCCCCTTCTCCCCCGTCCCTGGGAGTTGACGCACTTCCGGAGATCGCTTCCCCAAACTCTAATCCCTCTTCCCACCTTGTGCCCTTGCAGCCGGCCTTCCCTGATCCATTTTCGGAGGCTATACTTGGAGATCTCCAAGAGGCGGCTCAGTTCGTCCAGGGTGAAGAGGGCGTTGTCCTTGATCTCGATCATGTTTTTCTCCGGACTTTCCAGGAATATTTCCCCATCCCCGGCATTATATAGATTAGAAGCGGCCGGGGTCGGGGGGCCGGGGTCCCCCTCCGTATCCATCCCCCCGGCCGTCTTTCTTTACCCTGATCACGGTATGCCGCCATTCCGCCTTTTATCATAGGCTTGCCCCTTTGAGTGCCCGCTTAATAACATCCTCCACCGATGCATCTTCGGGTAGCGTGGACCGCGCTATGCGGACGGCCTCTTTCGCCTCACCTAACGGGACTCCCAGCTTCCTTATTGCGGCAACCGCATCTCTGTCCTTTGACTCTTGGTCCCCTGCCTGTTTATTCCTGTCAGAGAAGTCCGCGAAGTCCGCCATCTTCTTTAATCCAGCGAATCGCTTCTCCCGCTTCCAGATGGCTTCCTTAACCAGTAGTGTCCGTTCCTCATCGGAATGGAATATCCCCGTGACCTTTACTAGATATCCGCAATATGCCCATAACTTCGGCGCGGCATCTTCGCAGACCGCGTCAGCGTCCTTGTCTTCTTTTAAACAGGAATCCAATCCTAAAGGAAAATGGAAATCCGTGATTGAAAATGCAATGCCTCCAACTATGGGCCTTCGGCAGTTCTTAGTCACCTCTATCGGCTTTTCCTGTTGTCGCCGTAAAAGATCACCGTCAATTTCCAGAATTCCGAAGTCTTCGATCTTCTTTTTCTTCGCTTCGATAATCGTGCCGATGACCTTTGCATTCATTCCGTTATTTCCCCGCTCATTAAGTCCGTCAAGTTCTTTCTCCCAGAGGATTGCCGCTGTCTGCTCCGAGGGAATTGTCCTTAACTTCGATCATCGTTTTCCCCAAAAAGTTTCTAGACACTTTATAGGCTAATCCATATCTGACACTACTACTGATTATGTCCGATAAGTAAACTAGGGCCGAAGCTCCCCCGGTCAAGTCCCGGATTTGTCAACCATTTTCCCGGCCTTCTGCCGGGCCCGGTATTCCCGCATGTAGATCTTCATCCTGGCGCTGTGCTTCGCCTTGTCGCCCCGGACGTATGCCTCCCGTCGGAGTTGGCGCTCATGATCCGGATTGCGCGCCCGCTTCGCTTTCTGGAGGCAGGACCTGGAGCAATACCTTGCCCCCGCCCGCTTCCCCGCCGGGAGAGGCTGTCCGCAGACGGCGCAGATCCCCGCGGGCGCCGGCGGTTTCAGATCCCCCGCCCTGAGCTTCCGATAGCGCTCCCGTTCGTATTCCCGGCGCTTCTCGGCCCGGGCGGCGTTGTATTCCTTCCAGTAGTCTTTCCGATCAGTCATGGTCCACCTTCCGGATTGGCTAGTCTATCATATTCTGGCAATCCCGCCCCCAGCGTCGCGCCGGCCTCGGATCTTCGCCGAGGGGTCCGCCCGGGCGGGAATTTCTCTACGGCCCTTCGGACCGGATTAGCTCGCGGCGATCGGGGTCCCCGCTTTCGCGTTTCGCTCCTCGATGATCTGGGCCTCGCACTTGATGTGCGCCCGGACCTTCTCGGCGACAATCCGCCTCCCGTTCGCCGCCGCCGCCTCCAGAACGACCCCCAGGCCCTTGATCCCGTTGGTCATGGGGTATTCGTCGCACGCGGCCGCCAAGAACTGCAGACCGCTCCCGAGAACATCCCTCAGAATCTTGAGTCCGGAAGCGATCTCATGGGTATCCGGCTCGAGAATGGGCGTGATCTCCTTGTCGATCACCCGCCGGGCCTCCTCGGATATGAGGTCCAAGAGCGAGGAAAGTCCGCCCAGGCCGTCCGAGTGCGGGTATATCGCGCAAGCCTGGCCGGTAAATTCGAGGCCGGCGAGGATTCGCTCCAGGTGATAGACCGGCTCATCAAGGTCCAGGTTCAATCCTTTCTCCGTGCCCATGTTCCCCTCCCGCTCCGGATCTTGATCCGGAGGCTTGTTGTGTCCCAAGGAGGGGGGATACCGATTGCATGCTATCTCGCCTCATGGTATCTTGCTCCTTGGGACGGGTTATGGCGTTCGCGCGCCTTCTTCTGTGTGAGCAGAGGAGCCCGTCCCACTTCTTTTAACCTCCAACCCGTAGACCGGTAGGGCCACGGGAATCATCGGCAAGCTCAAAGTCTGATTTCATGTCGGGGGCCGCGTTCCTAGCCAGCGGAGTTTCCTGATCGGCGGTAGGGGAAGGGAGCGGCCAGGCTGCGAGCGTCTGCGAAGGGCGGCGATAACCTCTTCCAGGTCGAACCGGATCAGAGGCCGCTTGCTCGCCGGATTGACCGCGAATCCCGGTATGTTCCCCGCCGCGTATTCCCGCCGAATGAAAGACCGGGAGACCTTCAACACCTTGGCGAGTTCTTCTTGCGTGAGAATGGTCATGGCTTATCTTTCGCCCGCGGCTTGATCGCCTCGATCCCCCCGAGCTGAGCCCCGGCCACCATCCCGGAGAGGATTCCTCATAGAGCGGGAGCGAGTAATGCCTCGGGCCGTGCGCTGGCAGAAGCCGCGGGGGCATTGCATCCCTGCGGACAGATCCAGCTCCCGGCCGGCCCCTTCTCTCCGCTGGAGGTGGGCGACCATTCGCTCCCGCAGGCGTTGCACCTGAGCCTGATCCGCCCCGCACCGACAAGGTCCACTCCCGCGAGAACGGCTATGACCGAAGCAATCCTCCTGGGCGCTTGCATCTCTCGGCCTCCCCGTGGTTGACGGTTCTCCATATTGAACCCGGGGGCAATCTACCACGGCGCGAGCTATATATCAACATTATATTAACATTGTCTCATCTACGAGAAGATCACCGCAGGGATGCTCAGACGAAAGGAGTTCGGCCAGGTGGTGTGGTGGCCTTGTTCCGGAAGCCAGTGTAGAGAAAGCGGCCAGGTCCCGTTCTGGGGCCTGGCCGCTTCACTGTAGAACAGGGACAGTTACACCGAGGCATGGGCGCGCGGTGCGGCGTATACCGAACCGCACAATGGCGCCAGTTCCTTCTTCAGTGCTTCCGGAATTTTCACCAGCTGGGGGCGATGGAAGCGCCGGGCGATGATCCGGAAAGCGTTCCGCACTTCGATGAGAGCGTTCCGGCGGATCAGCTCGATCCCCACAAGCCTCTTGTTAGCGTCGACATCGACGTAGACGCCCTCGTCGATCTCGTGGGTCTTGCTGACCTCGTTGTCGGACAGGGTGAAATAGATCGCCCCGGCCAGAGGGTCATAGGTCATCCCTTTGATCAGTCCTTTGAACTCGTAGTGCGGGCTCATGTTCACCTCAATGTCGTTGAAACAATGATTATGACTCTGGGCTGCTCTTCGACGATTATTCCGATTTCCCGTCCCCCAACGGTAGCGTTGTAGCTTTCCGTCTTGTCCTCATTGGGATAATGGCTGTGGTGATTCAAAAGGGCACCTTGAACTTCGCTTTCAGAGATACGCCGCTGTGCCATCCGTTGCCGAGCGTGGAAAGAATAGATTAGGCGCTTGCCTCGCACACGCCCGGTGGATGAAAGGCTTGGAACCACAAGAACCTCCCACCATAGTGGAGAATCAGCTTCCGGAACCTATATAGACTATCATCGGAACAATGTCAACAGAGTTATCGGAAGGCTTTTGTGGGACAAGGGGGATTATCCTCCGGGAGTCCAATAGGGCACGGTAGCGCCGGGGTCTATGGTCCAACTGCACTGCGGACAAATCGGACCATCCTCCAAGGCCATGCTGAATGGCGCCCCTTTCATACCTTTCGGGTAAAAGGGGGTATATCGTTTACCGCATCTTGAGCAGATCGGATTATGGTCCTTTATCGCCCCGAGAATTGGTCGAGCATCATTCATAGATAATTACATCCACTGGCTCCACTTCCCCCCTCGGGCGGAAGAGGATCTACTCTTTCGGGATCGGGCCCGGGAGCAGGCTCGGACTTCTCGATAGCCCTTGGCGCTCGAGCCGCCTTGCCGTAGAAGCGGCGCACCCTCGCCTGGGCTTTTGCGGCGTCATCCCCCTCGATCACGTCTCGTTTCAGAACCTCGCTGGCCAGAACCTTCGCGATCTCCTCGGGGGGGACAAGTATCCCGTCCGAGAACTTCCGAAGCTCTCTCCTGATCCGACCGACGATCTCATCGGATAGTATGATTGCCCCGAGAATAAACCGATTCACGGTGAGGATCTTCTCGTGGAACTGCTCCCGGGCGTCCTTGACCAAACCCTCCTTGCAGACGATATATAGCTTCTCCTGTTGCTCCTCGCTCTTGGGGTCAAGCTCCGAGAAGTTGAATGAGCACACAAGGTCATAGTCGATCGGTTTTTCAAACTTGATCTTGTAGACCTGCCACTCCATCCCATTGGTGAGGATGACCCATTGCACCCCGTTATTCGCGCCGTAGTCTATCGCCTGGCGCAAGTGTCCCTCTTTGAGATCCCCGCCGACAGCCTTCACCTCCAGAAGAAACTCGACCTTGTTATCGATCTTGATGGCCAGATCGCAAAACGTCTGCCGGACCGCAAACTCGCTCGTGACCTCCATATACTTGTCGTAGCCGAATACCTCATGGAGCATGTCCTTGATGATCGAAACGGTATCGGACTCATTGACGTCCCGGTCTCTGGCGGCCTGGAGAACTTGCTGGAACTTGGACACCGACCGCGCAAGCCTGTCGGATACACGCTTCGGGATCATTTCCAATCCCTCCTTTTGTTTGACCGGAGATCGCCGAATCAAGTTCCTATGGGCGGTGCCGATGCGGGTGGATTCTCTTTGGGGAGTTCTTGCAGCTGCTTAGCGATCTTTTCTTTTTCCAAGCTCAATATCTCCGGTAAAACGGGAAGGATTTTGGCGATTTCGTCCCCTACGCCTTTTTGAAGCGATTCGCAGTGTTTGAGGGCATCCCACACCGAGACAATCGAGGCCCTTACTAGAACCGGCACGTCAAGCATCGTAAAATATTTTGCCGCGATTGCCCACCAATGCGCCGAGGTCTGATAATCATGGGCATTCCTGGTGATTATTCCGAAGATCCGCGCCTTCTCTGCCTCGAAGGTTAGTATCGTTCTCTTCGACTTCTGTCTGAGATCATCTTCGACCTTCTTTATCTCTGCTTGAAGCCTTTCATTAACCCCCGAAGATACTTTGGCTTCGATAGATTCCCTGAGCGCAGAGATCTCTCGCTTGTGAATGACCAGGTTGTAGATCCACGTGGCAACCAATAAGAGAGCCGCCACCCCTATGACGGCCGCCATCCCGAATCCCATCAAGTTACTTTGGGCCTGGATTATCTGCTTGGCCAGTTCCAGCTGATCGGCCGCAGATGAACTTGTCGATACGGTGAATATCGGGCCCATGACCATCTTCCTACCTCCTCCCCGGACTGATATGGCCAGAAGAATCCAATCGGCCGGCCACTCTTTCTCTGTGATATCTCGGAGCGACAGAGGTTGAAGTTTCCCTCTGGCCGAAAAGGATATCAGAACTTGTCCGGAAAGGAAATAGATTCCCCCCGGAATCATAACCCGGGGCGGCACGGCCGGAGGCGGCCGGCGAGATGGTCTAGGAGCGGGGAGTGCTGGGGGGCAACTCGCAAGGCGTATCGATCAGGCGCTGGAGCTCGGGGGCAACCTTGCGGCCGCACCCGGGGCAGATCTCCCGGCCGTCGATGTAGATCAGATAATCCCCTGTATAGTTCCAACCCTCGCCGCACTTGAAGCAACAGAAATCACCCGGGCCCTTGAAGCGGATCGCGGGGATTCTCTCCCCCCGCTCCCCCACTGCTTGCACCGCTCCGGCATGGAGGCCCTCCGTGTCGCCTTCGGAGATCCCGTCTTCGGGGAATGCCCCCGATCCATGATCGGCGCCGCAATCGTTTGGACCCCTCCCCGCCAGGACGTTCGCGATCTCTCTCTGGAGAAGGCCGATCTGAAGCGCCCGACAGATAACCATGCTCCTGGCCTTCTCATCCAGGGCGTTGAATTGCTCCAGCGCGCCGTCGTTCGCAACTTCGGCCCCCGCCTTCTCCTCCAGCTTGTCCATGATCCTATCGAATCTCTTCTTGTGCTCGGTCATTTCTCCACTCCTTGCGTTTCCATGAAGCGCTTCGTTCACTGTCCATGAGCGAAAGCTGTTTCTAGTCCCGGCCGGTCCCGGGAGAACCGCCCTCCCCGGTCCGGCCCTGGCTCCCATCCCGCGCCTTGGCTGCTTCTAGTGCCCCCTTGACCGATTCGGGGAGTTCTATGCCCCGCTTGACGGCAAGATCGATCAGCTCCCGATCGGTCATGCTGTCGTAATCGGTAGCGTTGGAGGCCGATAACCGCGCCTCCGCACCATCCAATCGCCTTTCGATGCTTTTCATTCTTCGGCCTCGTTTACGGCGGCGGCGGTCATAGCCGACGCGGTTCCCCGTTCACTTCTCTTCTGCGATCTTCAGCGCCTTTTCGATCCTCGCCATTCGCACCTCGAGATCGGTCAACTCGCTTGCTCTCAGGAAAACGCCGGCCAGGTAGCCGATACACTGGGCCGCCCTGGAGGGGATCTCCCCGGCCCTCACTTCGTCTATGACCAGCGAGAGAAGCTTCTTGGCGTCGCCGGCTCCCTTGATCTTGACCGGGTCCAACCGCCACTCCTCCCGCGTGGTCTCCCCCCCCTTCCGGACGGCGAGGGCTTTCTGCTCTCGGCTTCTGGGATCATGGGAAAAGCAGAACTCGCTTCCATCAACCGCGAAAGCCCCACACCCGCTCCCGTCTTCTTTGAGATACGCGCATTGCTTGTTGCTCATGCTCCCCGTCCCATCCCGCGCCCATTTGATCCCCGTTTCATTCTCGGGGTAAGCTGGCTTACCCCCGGCGAGGGCTTACCCCCCTCCCCGGGAAGCTATCCCCGCCTGCGGGCCGGGGGAAAACCGGCCCGAACCCCCGAGCGGCCCCCCAGCCCTTCCTTTCGCGGATAAGATCAACCGACCCGGTCATTGCCTTTCCTGCATAATTGGGGCATTATTAGCCCGTCCTATGGGCCTAGGAGGCGTTTTGCCGAGGCAAACCATCTAGCCGGTATGGTGGCAGCCACCCCCCGGGGATTGATCGGAAAACCCCCTACTCTCTACCGTGAAACTCCGCGTAAAGGGGCGTTTAGCCGGGGGGTCTGACCCTACTCTCGCGCCCCTTCAGCTTGCCCGGCCGGCCGAACCCGCTCCCGCGACCGGGCGAGGAGCCCGGACCGAAGACGGCCGCATAGCCCAAAGCGTAGCCTGTGCCTTCTTTATGGCCATCGCGGCCCGGTCATCGCGCCCAGGCTTGCGCCCGCGGACATACCTGACGGAGAACCAGATAACCGCTGCCAGGCCGATCAGGTCCAATGCCACCCGGCCGAAGGTCAACACCTCTCCCGCATATCCCCAAATCCGATCCATGATCGCTCTTCCTTTCCCGCGCCCTTGGGTTGCTTGTGCAATTATTGTGCAATTTGCAGAGCCGTCCCAAAACACCCGGCGACAACAATGCTCTTGACTTTTACGACGGATAACTGCAACTTTGTGCCTGAAAACGGGATGGCGAAAACATGGCCAGTTCGACTCCCCCCATCTCCATAAAAATCCGCGTCGCCGGGACGCGGATTTTTTTGAAGCACAATCGCAGCGGATGAAGATGGCGAGGGGTTCCCGGAAGCCCAGGGCGCATCCTTGTCGGACCGCTTCGATCTGCTCCGCGGATACGTGGACCTGACCCTCTTCCGGGACGTGGTGGAGCGCCACTCGGTATCGCATCCGATCGCCCTGCGCTGGATGGCCGTCGCTTTCCTGGCCGGGTTGATCGCTGCCGCCCCCCGGCCGGCCGCGGCGAGAACCGGCGCGCCCACTCCCACCCCGGCCTGCCCCGCGATCATCCTCGGCTACTACCCCTGCTGGAACGAGGATTACCGCGCGGACAAGATCCCGTATCACCTGCTCACCCACGTCTTTCACGCCTTCCTCCAACCCCAAGCCGACGGGACGCTTCTCGCCCCCGCCGGCCCGCCGCCCTATCTCGAGCCGGAGCTGATCGCCAACGCCCACGCCGCGGGGGTCCGGGTCATCGCCTCCGTCGGAGGCTGGGACGAGGCGGCCGACGCCAACTTCCGCGCGATCGCCGCCAGCGCCTCCCTCCGGTCGGCCTTCGCCGGGAATTTGGAGGCGTTCTGCCGCGCCTACGGCTACGACGGCGTCGACCTCGACTGGGAGTCCCCTCGGGATGCCGCCGACCGGGCCAATCAGACCCTGATGGTCCGCGCGATCCGCGAGACGTTCTCCGCCGCTTCGTCCCCCGCCCCCTCCTGGTCGCTCACAATGGCGGTCGGGGGAAGCGACTGGAGCGGGCGGTGGAACGACTACGCCGCCCTGGACGAGTACATAAGCTTTTACAACCTCATGGCCTACGACGGGCACGGCGACTGGAGCGGCCACATGGGGCACAACGAGCCCCTCGAGCCGGGAGGGGACCCCTACGACGACGTGAGCGTTCATGCGTCGGTCGACTACCTGGCCGTCGCCAGAGCCGTTCCCCCGGCGAAGATCGTCCTGGGCCTTCCCTTCTACGGGTACCGCTGGCCGACGGTGGAGACGCTCTACGAGGCCTGTTCACCCTGCCATGCCTACCAAGAGGACTACCATGCGATCGCTCCCCTGATCGGCGCCGGGTGGACCACGCGCTGGGATTCCGCCGCCTCGGTCCCCTACCTCACCCGCGACGATGGAGAGGGAGTGATCTCCTACGACGACGGACTCTCGATCGCGGCCAAGGTCGACTACGGGATCGCCGGGCGGGGGCTGGGGGGGGTTTTCGCCTGGGAGATCAGCGCGGACTGCGCCGACGGCCGCCAGCCGCTTCTGGAGGCGATGCATGGAGCGGTCCTGGGCGCCTGCGGCCTCAGCCCCACCCCCACTCCCTCGATGCGATGGCATATCGCGGAGTCGGGAGACTACGACGGCGACGGGACGAGCGATCTCGCGGTCTTCCGGCCCTCCCGAGGGGGGTGGATGGTGCGGGAGATCACCCGGGACTGCTTCGGCTCCTCGTCCGACATACCGCTGTGCGGGGACTACAACGGGGATGGGACGACGGAGTACGGCTTCTTCAGGCCCTCGGTCTGCCTCTGGGCGATCAAGAATGTCACCTGCCGCCATTTCGGCACCGCCGCCGACATCGTGGTTTCCGGCGACTACGACGGCGATGGCGCCTGCGAACTGGGGATATTCCGGGGAAGTTCTGGTCTCTGGAGCATCGCGGGGATGACGCGGGTCTGCTTTGGAAGCGCCGGCGATCTGCCCATCCCCGGAAGCTACGGCACGGGGGATAGGAAAGAGATCGCGATATTCCGGGGAAGCTCGGGGATGTGGGCGGTGAGGTATCTGACGAGGTTTTATTTCGGCTCCAGCTCTGACGACCTGGTCCCGGGCGATTACAGCGGCGCCGGCAAATGGGAGGCGGCAATTTCTCGTCCCACTTCGGGCCTCTGGTCAATCCGGCACGTGACCCGGATCTATCTGGGCGGAACCGGAGACTGGGCCCGGCCGGGTGATTACGACGGGGACGGCGTCGACGACGCCGCCATCTTCCGCGAATCAGCTGGGATGTGGTCGGTCCGGAATCTGAGCCGGGTATACTTCGGGGCGACGGGGGACATACCGGTCACGCGATAAGATTCGTGAGCTTGATCGCGGTTCACGCCTGCGATCAGCCAACGGGGCGAGCGCCGTTGTGCAAACTGAGCTCTCCACCGAAATACACGGCCTGTCCATAAACCGTTGCCCGCCGCGATCCTCGGCGGGTTGATTCATGGAAACCGCGGGTTTCCATGACTAAACCGGGCTGCTATAAGGCCGTTCCGTAAAGAGCAAAACCGGCAAGCGAACAAAAAT
>CAZOYW010000025.1:39515-46443 GCA_964584165.1 uncultured bacterium | reverse complement strand
CGCCGATCGCGAGCAGGGCCACGGCGATCATGACCTCGAGGAGGGTGAAGCCGGAAGACGGTGAATGGTGAATGGTGAATGGTGAATGGTTAAAAAACAACCGCAGGGAGCTGAAGGCACCGGGGGCTGACAAGCAGCGGGGACCGGCACTCATGGAACTGGGATGTCTCCGGGATGAGATCATTTCACTATTCACCATTCACTATTCACCATTCACCATTCTCACGCCGGTTTCTGGAAGCCCATCTCCGCCCGCGAGCGGCCGGTGTACGGCTTCACCCAGACCGAGGCCCGGTCGCCCCGGGCGGACTCGAGGTAGACATAAGCCTCGTCGGCCGAGCCGCGGGGGAAGAATCGGATCACCGGCTCGAAGTAGGTCCCGGGCGCGCCCTCCACCGTGACCCGCTTCAGGAAGAGGTCCTCGGGAAGCTTTTGCCCCCGGCCGAGCCGGCCGGCCATCGGTTCCTCCTGCCCGTCTCCTTCCCGGGTCACCCAGTATTCGTTCTTGGCCCGGTTGAAGTGGAAGTAGTAGATCCGCCCGTCCAGCACAGCGCGCGACCGGACGAAATCGAGCGTCCCCGCGAGCTCGCCGGCGAAGCCCCGGAGCTTACGCCCCAGGACGAGGCCGGAGAAGCGGGGATAGGCGACGACCATCGCCACCCCGATCAGGGCGACGACGACGGTGAGCTCGATCAGGGTGAAGCCCCTGCTGGGTCGCGAAGGTTTCATGTTCCGGGTTTCGGCGGGGATAGGGGTATGGGGTATGGGGTGGTGGGTTATTTACCTCATGCCTCATCCCTCATCCCTCCTTCCGATTCACAGCTTCTTCCGCTCCGAGTAGCCCGGTCCCTGGTCGATCTGGTAGCCCCGGGCGGCTTCGCCTTCCTCGTAGTTGGCGACGTCGGCGTTTTCCCCGGTCCCCCCCGGCACGCCGTCCTTCCCGTAGGAGACGATGTCGTAATCCGGGTTGTGGACGCCGGGGTTAACGTACACGTAGGGGCGTTTCCAGGGGTCCTTGGGGACGGAAGACTTCCTGATATAGGGCCCGTCCCAGGCCCCGCTGTCCCCGGACGAGATCGGAGTGATCAGGGCCTGGAGCCCCTGCTCGGTCGTCGGGTAGGAGTGGACGTCCATGTAATACATCTCGAGGGCCGACTCCAGGGCCCGGATATCGGCCTGGGCGGCGGCCTTCTGCCCCTTCCCGATCTGCTTGAGGAAGTTAGGCAGGATCACCACGGCCAGGAACCCGATGATGGCGATGACCACCATCAGCTCGACGAGGGTGAATCCGGGCGAGCGAAGATTGACTCTGCTGCTTTTCATATCTTCCTCCTTGTCGCGAGAGCGGGCTGATGGAGTGTTGGAGTCGTGGAGTAATGGAACGAGCGATTGCTTCCCCGAGACTCCATTACTCCACTACTCCATCACTCCTTGTTCGTTCTAATGGATCGGGCCGGGGACGGCCCTCTCACATAAAATCGCGAGCCGTTTATCCATTCACCAGTCACTAAGAGATGATCTGCGACATCTGGAAGATCGGGAGCAGGATCGAGATCACCACGAATCCGACGACGAAGGCCAGGAAGAGGATCATGATCGGCTCCAGGACCGAGGTGAGCGCGCTCACCGTGGTCTCCACCTCGTCCTCGTAGGAGGAGGCGACCTTGTAGAGCATCGCTTCGAGGGAGCCGCTGGTCTCCCCCACCGCGATCATGTGGACCACGATCGGGGGGAAGATCTTGGCCTTGGCGAAGGGCTCGGCCAGGGGCCTGCCCGCCTTGACCGACTCCCGGGCCTGATCGATCGCCGCCGCCAGCGGGAGGTTGGCCACGATGTTCTTGACGATCTCCAGAGACTTGAGGAGGGGGGTGCCGCTGGCGAGCAACGTGGCCAGCGTCCGGGAGAAGCGGACCACCGCCACCTTGCGGACCAGGATCCCGACCAGGGGCATCCGGAGCTTCAGGGAGTCGAAGAGGTAGGCCCCCCGGGCGGAGCGCCGCCAGAGGTTGAAGAGGATAAGGATCCCGGCCAGGGCGAGAAGAATCCCCCACCAGAAATCCCGGAAGAAGGCGCTCGCCCGCAGAAGGATCTGGGTCGGCAGGGGCAGGGACTGCGCCGTCTCAGAGAAGATGGAGATGATGGTGGGGACGACCTTGAGGAGGAGGAAGACCACCACCCCGGCGCCGATCACCGCCAGCACCACGGGATAGACCATGATCGCGCGGATCTTGTTGCGCATCTTGACGCTTTTCTCGGTCAGGTCGGCCAGCCGCTCCAGGACCACGTCCAGGGCCCCGGCGGTCTCGCCGGCCTGGATCATGTTCGAGAAGAGGGGGGTGAAGACTTTGGGAAACTGGGAGAGGGCCGCGGCCAGGGAGGAGCCGGCGTTGACCTGGTCGCGGACCTTGATCACCACCCGCTTCAGGGGGCTCTTCTCCAGCTGGTCGATCAGGGCGGTGAGGGCCCGGACCAGGGGGAGACCCGCGGAGAGGAGGGTGGAGAGCTGGCGGGTGAAGATGGCGACGTCGGATGGCTTCACCCGGCGGAGGATCCGGGAGACGGGGACGTCCGAGCGCAGGTCCACCTTCTCCATCGACTCCTTGACGTCGGTGGGGAAGATCCCCTGCTTCCGGAGCTTGGCGCGGGCGTCGGCGGGGGTATCGGCGTCGATAATCCCCCGGACGTCCTCCCCCTTGGCGTTCAGAGCTTTGTATTCGAAGACGGCCATTAAAAATTTCCTCCGGAAATTTTTAAGCCTCGATGATGTCGGTCTGGGTCACCCGGAGGACCTCGTCGATGGTGGTCTCCCCGTTCAGGACCTTGAGCGCCCCGTCCATCCGCAGGGTGAGCATCCCCTTCTCCAGGGCGTGCTTCTTGATCGAGCCGGTGGCGGTGCGGTCCAGGACCATCCGGCGGATCTCGTCGTCGATGAGCAGGATCTCGAAAATGGCGGAGCGCCCCATGTAGGCGGTCTTAAAGCACTTCTCGCATCCCTTCCCCTTGTAGAGCTTCCCCCCCTTGACGGCGGCCGAGGTGAGGCCGATCTCCTTGAGGCTCTCCTCGTCCGGGCGGTAGGCCTCCCGGCAGTGGGGGCAGATCTGGCGGACCAGCCGCTGTGCCATGATCGCCACCACCGAGGAGGAGACCAGGTAGGGTTCGACGCCCATGTCCAGGAGCCGCGTGACCGCGCCGGCGGCGTCGTTGGTGTGGAGCGTGGAGAAGACCAGGTGCCCGGTGAGCGAGGCCTGGATCGCGATCTCGGCCGTCTCCAGGTCGCGCATCTCCCCGATCAGGACCACGTCGGGATCCTGGCGAAGGATGGAGCGCAGCCCGCTGGCGAAGGTGAGCTCGATCTTGGGGTTGACCTGGATCTGGCCGATCCCGGGGAGCTGGTACTCGACCGGGTCTTCGATGGTGATGATGTTCGTCTCGAGCGAGTTCATCTCGCTCAAGGCCGCATAGAGCGTGGTGGTCTTCCCCGATCCGGTGGGACCGGTGACCAGGATGATCCCGTGGGAGAGGTCGAGGAGCTTGCGGAAGAGCTTCAAGCGGTCCTCGGCCAGTCCGAGATCGTGGAGGCTGTAGAGGCGGGAGGAACGGTCGAGGAGGCGAAGCACGATCCGCTCCCCGAAGGAGACCGGGATGACCGAGACGCGGATGTCGATCTCGCGGTCGGTGATCTTGATCTTGATCCGGCCGTCCTGGGGGAGGCGCTTCTCGGCGATGTTCAGGTTGGCCATGATCTTGATGCGGGAGGTGATCGCCGCCTGGTGCTGTTTCGGGGGGCTGATCGCCTCGTAGAGGACGCCGTCGATCCGGTAGCGAACCCTAAGCTCCTTCTCGAAGGGCTCGATGTGGATGTCGGAGGCGCGGGCTTTGACCGCCTCGAAGATGATCAGGTTGACCAGGCGGATCACCGGGGCCTTGGAGGCGATGTCGAGGAGGTCCTCGGCCTCCTGGGAGACGCTGATCACCTCCTGGGCGGCGGCCTCCTCCCCCTCCTCCAGGTCCTCCAGCATCTTCTCCGCCGCCCCGTTGGCGTGCCCGTAGCAGCGGTTGGCGATCCGGACGATTTCGTCGGCGGCGGCGATCACCGGCCGCACCTCCCGGTCGAGGAGGAGGCGAAGGTCGTCCAGGGGCTGGACGTCGAGCGGGTCGGAGACGGCCACCGTGATTACTCCCCCCTCCTCCTTGAGTGGGATCACCCGGTGGGCGAGGAGGAAATTCAGGGGCACCCGCGCCACCAGGTCCTTGTCCACCTTGTCTTCGGAGAGGGTGGAGAGGTAGGGCATATTGAGCTGGCGGCTGAAGGCGGTGAGAAGCTGCTTCTGGCTGATCGCCTCCATGCCGACCAGGACGTCGCCCAGCCTTTTGCCCTTGTCGGGCCCCTCCTGGCGGGCGACGGCGTCTTCCAGGACCTTGGGCGTGATCGCCCCCTGGTTCAGGAGGATTTCCCCGATCTTGCTGTCGGCGACGCTGCTCATTGATGGAACCTCTCCGCGCCCTTGCGCTTCTCCGCCCCCTCCTCCTTTTTCTTGAACGAGACCTTGGGGAGCATATCGAGAAGAGAGGTGGACGACGCCTCGGCCGGCTTCACTTCGGAGGGAGAGGCGGGAGTCGCCTCGACCGGAGCGGGGGCCACGGCGGTGCTGGGGGCTTCGGCGGGGGCGGGGGCCTCGGCCGGAGCGGGCGGTTCCGCCGGAGCGGGGGCGGCCGCCTCGGCGGGAGCGGCCGGTGAAACGGCGGGGGCAGCGGGAGCGGTGTCGGGGCCGATCTCTCCGGCCGGAACGGGGGAGGCGGGCGAGGCATCGGAGTTGACCTGCCCGTAACGGTCCCGGTCGGCCTGGACCTTGGCGTGCTCCTGCTCGCGGTAGGCGGTCTCCACCCCCGCCTTCCGCTCCTCCTCCTCCGTCATGCGCTTGTCGATCTCGGTCATCTCGTGGCGCTTGAGACTCGTCAGGTCGGCGATCTGCTGGGTGGTGCGCACGACCCGGGGCGTGATGAAGACGAGGAGGTTGGTCTTGAGCGTCTTCTCGGAGCGGGAGCGGAAGAGGTTCCCGAGGAGCGGGATGTCGCCGAGGATGGGGACCTTGTTCTCGGTCTCGTCGCGGTCGTCCCGGACCAGTCCGCCGATGACGATGGTGTGGTTGTCGCCCACGATCACCGAGGTCTTGGTGTGCCGGACGTAGGTCTCGGGGGTCACGATCAGCCCCGACTGGAGTTCGCCCGCGATGGTCGAGACCTCCTGGTCGATCTCCAGGCGGACCATCCCCTCCTTGCTGATGTGGGGGGTGAGCTTGAGGATGATCCCGACGTCCTTGTAGTCGATGTTCTGGGCCGGGGCGGAATCCGAGGTGCCGGCCTCGTACTTGGTGGTGTAGGGGATGTTGCGGACCACCTTGATCTCCGCCTCCTCGTTGTCGGTGGTCAGGATCTGGGGGGTGGAGAGGATGTTCACGTCCTTGTTGGTCTGGAGGGCGTGCACCATCACGGCGAAGTCGGGGATGGAGGTCCCCGTTCCCGCCATCTTCTGGACGAAGCCCAACGAGACCCCGCTGTAGCCGCTGGTCGGGTTGGTGCTGGCGGTGGAGTAGTTCATCAGCCCCGTCCCGAAGAGCATCTCGCCGAAGCCCTCCGCGTTGGAGCGGCCCGCCTTCATCTCGTCCAGGTTGGGGAAGCCGTCCAGGGAGCGCCACTCCACGCCGAGTTCGAAGGTCTTGTCGTAGGAAACCTCGGCGATCAGGACCTCGACCAGAACCTGGTTCCGGAGGACATCGAGCCGCTGGATGATCTTCTCCAGGCTGGCGTAGTCCTCGGGCGTGGCGTCGATGATGAGCGAGTTGGTGGCCTTGTCCTCGCTGATCAGGGGCACCGCCTCCTCGCCCTTGGGCTTGCGCTTGGAGACGATGTTGTTCATCACCTTCGCCATGTCCTCGGCGTTGGAGTTTTTAAGAAAGTAGACGTGGATGTGGGTGCGCTCGGTCTCCACGTCCAGCCGCTTGACCAGGTCCAGGACCTTGCGGGTGTCCTCGTCGTTGGCCAGGATGATCAGGGAGTTGGTCCGCTCGTCGGGGATGATCTTGATCGCCTTCTCGCTGTTCTGGACCTGGGGGCGGCCGCGCCGGGCCGGGACGGGCGGCCCGCCGGGGAGGACGCCGGCCTGCTCGATCACCTGGGAGAGCTCGGTGGAGAGGGTCTCGGCGGCGGCGTAGCGCAGCGGGACCACGGTGATCCGGGTCTCGTACCCCGGGACGTCCAGCTCCTTGATGATCTTGACCAGGCGGTGGATGTTGGAGGAATAGTCGGTGACGATCAGGGTGTTGGTGGTGACGTAGGGGATGACCGCGGCCTCCCGCGAGAAGAGGCGGGAGAGCGCGGTGTTGATCTTCTCGACGCTGACGTACTGGAGAGGGATGAGCTGAGTGACCAGGGTGTCCTCGGGCACGATCTGGGAGAGGTCGCTCCCCACCTTGAGGTCGATGTTCCGGGTGGCCTGCTGCCCCTTGGCCGCCACCTTCATCACCTTGCCCGCCGGGATGGCGGCGTAGCCCTTCACCTCCAGGATCGACTCGAAGACCTTGAAGGCCTCGTCGATCGGGACTTTTGTCGGGGAGACGATGGTGATGTTGCCGCGAACGGACTCGTCGATGATGAAGTTCTTGCCGGTGAGGTCGCTGATGTATTTGATCAGGATCCGGATGTCGAGGTTCTCGAAGTCCATGTTGACCATCCCGGTCTCGTCCAGCGAGATGGGCTCGGCGGCCGGCGGGGGCGCGGGGGGAGCGGCGGGCGGAGGCGGAGGGGGAGCGCCCTCCTGCGCCCCCGCGGGGGAGAGCGGCAGGAGGGAGAGGGCGAGCAAAACCGCCCCGACGGCCGGAAGACGCGCGTGTCTCATCGACGGATCCTTTGGTGGTGAATGGTGAATGGT
>CAZOYW010000025.1:36821-39415 GCA_964584165.1 uncultured bacterium | reverse complement strand
CCGGAAGACGCGCGTGTCTCATCGACGGATCCTTTGGTGGTGAATGGTGAATGGTAAACCGCATAAAGCGCCCGCTCAAAGTTCGAGGAGCTCCTCCTGGACCTCGTAGACCAGGTCGATCGTCTCGTGCGCCCGCCGCACCTTCACGGTGATCTCCTCCGCGTCCCCGACCTCCTTGAGGAGCTCGAGCGCCCGGGCCTTTCCGGTGATCGGCTCGTCGTTGACGGAGAGGATGATGTCGCCCTGCTTGACCCCGAGGCGGGCGGCGATGTGGTCCTTGGGGAGGATCACGATCTCGTAGCCCTGGCTCGGCCCCCGGGCGGGAGCGGCGGGGGGATAGTAGGGACGGCAGCCGACGGTCTTGAGCGCCCCCATCACGTTGTCGTTGATGTAGCGCCAGAGGCCGGAACGGCTGATCCGCCACCGGTAGTCGCCGGTCTTGCGCAGGAGGCGGGGGATGGCCAAGCTGAAGTCCGGAACCGGGATCGAATCCCCGAAGCAAGGGAGTTCGAACAGGATTCCATTGTTGTCGAAGACCACGCGGGTGCGGTGGATCTCCATCACCTTGACCCCCGCCACTACGTCCCCGACGCCGTAGATCCGCTGGCCGGTGCGGTTCACCTGGTCCTCGATGATCGCCCGGTTGCGCGAGGCGTCGGACCCGATGATGGTCCCGATCACCTTCAGCTTGGGATTGGGGATCGGAGGCGGAGGGGGGGTGGGGATCCGCTCCGGCTCGGGGGCGTCGAACTTCTCCTTCCAGAGGTCGCGGTTGATGATCACGGCGTAGTCTTCGGGGGCGGGGACGGGGGTCACGGCCGCCGCCGGACGGGAGTGGGGCGCGGCCAACGTGTCCTCGACGATCTCGCGCCCCCGGATGAAGAGGTCCCAGGCCAGGTAGAGGCCGAAAACGACGACGACCGCCGCCAGCGCCAGGTTGATCGTGGAGAGATAGCGTTTGGAAATCATAAATGCTGGTCGATGGGTAAGGGCAAGGATATGGGTCTAGTCGAGGGGTAAGGGTTAGGTGCGGCAGTAACCCAACGCCCGATTACTTCTTCCCCTTGCTTTCGCGCAGGGCTCTGATTGCCTGCAAAGCCTCCGGCAGGTCCGCTCCCGGGGGGGGCGCAAATGCCTCCCCTTCCCTCCCCCGGCCGGCCCGGAGCAGGGCCCAGATGGCGTCGTTCGCCGACTGGACCGCCGGGCGGGCGGGAGAATCGGGGACGAGGGAGTCGAGAAGATAGCGTCCCTGCCCTTCCAGATCGGAGCGGAAGACCTCTCGAAAAACGTCCCCCCAGCGCCGGTATTCGCCCCGGTCGGCCGCGGCCAGGATCTCCTCCGCCCGGTCGAGGAACGAGTCCAGCGTCGCGGCCGGGTCCGGAAGGGGCGACGAATCCGCCCGAAAAACGCTCGCCGTTCGGTCGGCCAAGCCGTCCTCTTTCGGGGAAACCGCGTAATAGACGATGGCCGCCGCCGCGGCCGCCGCCGCCAGCGCGACCCAGCCGCTCCGCCAGAGGGCGGCCGGGGAGGCGAAGACCGGCCGGCGGAACGAACGGCCAGCGAGCTTCTCCTCCTCGGCCACCCGCTTCACCGTCTCCCGGGTGACGGAGCGGGGGAAGCGGACCGCTTTCAGGCGGTCGAGCGAGGCCCAGGCTAGGGCCAGCTCCTCCCGCTCCCTCCGGCAGGAGGGGCAGGAGGCGAGATGGGAAGCGACCTCTCCGGCCAGCTCGGAGCCGATGACGGAATCAACAAGATAGTCCTTGGCCTGGTTGCAGTCCATGTTTAGTTATACGCGGCGGAGGAGAAAAGCGTTCAAACCGTTCACCGGGGGTCGGCTGGCCTTCAGTCTTCAGACTTCAGCCTTTTCCGGGCCTCTTTCAGCGCATAGTGCAGGCGGGAGCGGACGGTCCCGGCGGGGACCCCGCTGATCGCGGCGATCTCCTCGCAGGAAAGCCCCATCACCTTCGCCAGCATCACGGTTTCCCTCTGCTCGGCCGAGAGGCCGGCGAGGGCGGCTTCCACCCGCTCGTTCGCCTCCCGCGCCGCGGCGAGTTCCCGCGGTCCCGCTCCGGAGGAGGGATGCTCCGCCAGGGGCGTCCCCCCGAAACGATCCTCCGCCTCTACCGGCGGCTCCTGGACCAGCACGGGGCGGCGCTGGGTCCGACGCCACTCGTCCCGGCAAAGGTTGAGGGCGATGGCGTAAAGCCAGGTCCGGAACCGGCGCCCCGGAAGGAAAGACTCCCGGTTCCGCCAGACCCGGAGAAACGTCTCCTGGAATACGTCCTCCGCCCGCTGGTAATCCCGCATCTGCACCGAGAGCCAGGTCATCAGCCGATCCTGGTAGCGGGCGGTCAGAACCTGGAACGCCCTAAGCGACCCCCGCCGGCAGAGGGCCATCAATTTTTCGTCCGATAGCGGCATGGACATATACGCGGGAGGAGGGAAGGAGCGTTGAATAATTCGCTGCTTTCTACCCCGGGAACGCTATTATAGGCCAGAAACGATCCGGAGAGAAGAAGGACTCGGGAAGACAGCCCAGCGCGGACATTTATGTCCGCGCCCTGTTCCGCGGACATTTATGTCCGCGCCCTGTT
>CAZOYW010000025.1:0-36721 GCA_964584165.1 uncultured bacterium | reverse complement strand
TTTATGTCCGCGCCCTGTTCCGCGGACATTTATGTCCGCGCCCTGTTCCGCGGACATTTATGTCCGCGCCCTGTTCCGCGGACCTCAAAGTCCGCGGCTACGGAAACATCTGACATAGTCATCCACAAAGAGGCGACACGGGTGTCGGGAATGCGATCCTCCCAACAAAGCCAGACCGCGGCGGCGGCCGGCGCCCGCGATCCGGTTTCGTTCCCGGTCGTCCTCGCCTCCGACTCTCCCCGGAGGAGGGACCTGATCCAGCGGGCGGGCATCCGCTTTTCCCTTTGCTCCTGCTCCACTCCGGAGAAGTCCTTCCGGGGCCAGCCGCGGCGGACCGTGCGCCACAACGCCGAAGCGAAGGCCCGCGCCGCCGCCAGGCGCCATCCCCGAGCCTTGATCATCACCGCCGACACCATCGTCTACCTCCGCCACGTCTACGGCAAACCCTCCGACCCCGAGCGGGCGGAGAGGATGCTCCTCTCCCTGAGCGGCCGGACCCACACCGTCTACAGCGCGGTGACCGTCTCCCTCCCCTCCCGCCGCCTCCGGGTCACCCGGGTGGCGGCGACCAAGGTCCGCATGAAGCGGTTCGACCGCGAGACCGTCCGGGCCTACTTCGGGAAAGTCGACCCCCTGGACAAGGCGGGGGCCTACGCCATCCAGGAATCGGGGGAGATGATCGTGGAGCGGATCGTGGGATCCTTAAGCAACGTGATCGGCCTGCCCCTGGAGGCGCTGGAGGAGGCGCTGGAGGCCGTGCCGGAGGGCAAGCCTCTCGCTAAAAAGATCGCCGGTCTGCGCCGGAGATTCCGCGGGTGGAAAAAATGGCAAGTGAGAAGTTAGAAGTGAGAAGTGAGAAGTGATAAGGGAAGAGGCGGGAATCGCCGTTGTCGCCACTTCTAACTTCTTACTTCTCACTTCTTACTTCTTCAGTGTTTTAGCCCTCTCGGCGTGGTAGCGAGCCTTCCCGACCTCTCCCATCTCCGCGTAGAGGCGGGAGAGGCGCTCGTGCACGTTCCCCATCGCCGGGTCGATCCGGAGCGCCGAGAGGAGGGCCTCCTCCGCCTCCTTCAGCTTCCCGAGCCGGGCCAGAGCCAACCCCAGGTTGTAGCGGGTGGACGGGTCGTAGGGGTTGCACTCGGCGGCCCGGGTGAAGACCGCGGCCCCCTCCTGGTAGTTCCCCTGGGCGCAGAGGATTACGGCGATGTTGTTCAGGGCGTCGGCCGAGCGGGGGTTGATCCGGAGCGCCTTCCGGAACAACTCGAGCGCCTCCGGATATTTCCCCTCCTGGTAATAGGTGTGGCCGAGGTTGTTGTACCCCTCGGGATACTCGGGATCGAGGGCGACCGCCCTTGCGAAGAGTCCCCGGGCCTCGGCTCCCCGCCCGAGGTCGTAATAGACGATGCCGAGGTTGTTCAGGAGGCGGGCGCTCGCAGGGTTGTAGCGCACCGTGCGTTCGTAGAAGGTCCGGGCGTCGCGAAAGTAGAGGTTCTGCCGGGCGGTCAGGACGCCCCAGAGGACGACGAGAGCGGCGGAAAAAATCGCGACCGGTACTCCCGCCCGCGCCCGATCACGCCTGCCCCGATAGCCCCGGGCATAAATCCGAAAAGGGAATCGGGGGATCGGGCCGGCCGGACCGCCGGGATCGCGCCAATCTGTAGGCCGGTCCTCCGCCTTCGCGCTTCGCGCTGCGGCGGACAATCGCGAACCGGCGGCCAGGGCGGCGAGGGCGCGGGCGAGGAGGATGAAGAAGCCCACGGAGGAGACATGGAGCCAGTGCTCGGCGATCCAGGCCTTGATCGGGTAGATCCCGGAGACGGGGAGGAGGGCGATGAAATACCAGCCGGCCGAAAAGAGAACGATCGGGCGGCGGCGGAAGCGGAGGGCGAGGAGGAAAATCGCGCCGATCAGTCCGCCCCCGGCGAGGACGCGGAGGTCGAACCAGGAGAAGAGGGTCAAGCCGTACTCCTGGTGGAGCCCGACGGGGAGGAAGAGGAGGCGGAGGTAGGTCAAAGAGGCGGCGAAGAAGCCGGGAAGGCGCTGGGAAAGAGTGTTCGGGACGCGGGCGGGATCGACGAGGCAGACGCGGAGAACGACGTAGGCGAAGGCGATCAGGGCCAGCGGGAGAAAGCGGAGGGGGCGGAGGCGTTCCCGGTAAGCCAGGTGGTACCAGAGGACGAGGAGGGGAAGGACGACGCAATTCTCCCGGGAGAGGGCGGCGAGGAGGTAGCTGAGGGTCATCAGAGCCCAGAGACGGGGTCGGGGGCCGCCGGCCTGCCGGAGGTAGAGGAGAAAGGAGAGGATCATGAAGAGGGCGACGAGCGAATCCGGCCTCCCGGATACGTAGGCCACCGTCTCGGTCTGGAGAGGATGGACGGCGAAGAAGAGGGCGGCAAGGAGAGCGGCCGGGGGCGGCGAGGCGAGGCGGCGGGCGAGGAAAAAAACGGAGATCGAGGTCAGCAGGTGGAAGAGGACGTTGGAAAGATGGTATCCGCGCCGGTCGAATCCGTAAACCGTGCGGTCGAGAAGATAGGTGAAGATGGTCAGGGGACGGAAATAGTTGTATCTCATCCCCGAGCCGGCGGCGACGTCGCCGGTGAAGATCTCCGGGAGGTGGCGCCAGTCCCGGAGGAAGACGTTGTTGGTGATGAAGTAGACGTCGTCCCAGAGGAACTCGCCGGGGAGGGCGGAGAGATAGACGAGGACGGCCGCGACCGCGACGAGCGCAAGACAAAGAGGGGTTGGCGGACGGGCGATCTTCACCGGCGGCATTATAAAGTCGGAAGGCAAAAGGCAGAAGGCAAGAATGGTGTCAGGTTTCAGGTGTCAGGGTTCAGGGTTCGGGGCGTCTGATGCAACCTGAGCCTTCCCCCACGCCCGACAACCCATGCCGGCGTGATATATTTCCTTGGGATGAAAAGCTTCCTCACGGTCGCGGCCGCGGCGATCCCCCTCCTTGATCCCGCGCTCCTTTCCGCCCAGGAGACGCTCGCCCTCCCCGCCGTCGACTACGACGGCGACGGGACGGCGGAGATCGCCTCCTTCCGCCCCGCGACCGGGCTCTGGAGGATCCGGGGCCTCACCGCCTTCTTCCTGGGGGAGGAGGGCGACCGACCCGCTCCCGGCGACTACGACGGGGACGGGACGAGCGAGGCCGGGATCTTCCGCCCCGCCAACGCCCTCTGGGCGGTCCGCGGCCGCACTCGCTTCTCCTTCGGGGCCTCCGGCGACCTCCCCGTCCCGGGAGACTGGCGCGCTGAGGGGCGGGGCGAAGCCGCGGTCTTCCGCCCCGCCGACGCCCTTTGGGCCGTCCGCGGACTCACCCGCTTCTCCTTCGGGGCCTCCGGCGACCTCCCCGTCCCGGGAGACTGGCGCGCGGAGGGGCGGGACGAAGCCGCGGTCTTCCGCCCCGCCGGAGGGCTCTGGTCCCTCCGCGGCCTCACCCGCATCTATTTCGGCTCCGCCGGCGACGTCCCCCTCCCCTTCCGCTGGGCGGGGAGAAACGCCGCGATCCCTACCGTCTTCCGCCCGGGTTCTGGCCTGTGGGCCGGGCGGTCCGTCACCCGCTTCTATTTCGGAGAACCGGCCGACTGGGCGCTCGCCTTCGGCCCGCCCGGCGGCGAGCAGGTCCCCGTCGTCTTCCGGAGCGAGTCGGCGCGCTGGGCCTGGCGGGGCGGCGGCCGGGAGAGCTTCGGGGGACGGGGCGATCGCCCCGCCACCGGAAGCGCCGGGCGCGTCCGCCCCGTCCGCCTCTCCGAGGTCGCCCACTTCGCCTACAACATCATGAACGTCAACACCGCCGAACAGCGGGAAGCGCTCGTGGGCTCGCACTTCGACCTGTACGTCCTGGAGCCGGTGGTCACCGAGCGGGGGGAGGAGTCCTTCGACATCGCCGGACTCGTCCGCGACATCAGGAACTACGTCATCGCGAACTGCCACAAGAACCCGATCATCCTCGCCTACTCGGACGTCGGCCAGGCCGAGGACTGGCGCTGGTATTGGCAGAGCGGATGGGAGGTGGGAAACCCATCCTGGATCGTCTGCGCCGACCCCGACGGCTGGAGCGGGTGCTACCCCGTCGCCTACTGGTATCCCGACTGGCGAAAGATCGTGATCTCCGGGTCCGGCGGGAAGAGCCAGGTCGGCGTCTCCCTGGAGAACGGCTTCGACGGGATCTACCTGGACTGGGTCGATGGCTTCTCCGACGAAACGGTCGCGGCGCGGGCCGAGGCGGAGGGGGTGGACCCGGCGGAAGCGATGCTTGACTTGATCGAGGGGATCCGGTCCTACGGGCGGGAGGGTTCTCCGCTCGCCGACGCCGGCTACCTGGTCGTCGCCCAGAACGCCCCCGACCTCTACGAAGAGAATCCTTCCCGCTACCTCTCGGCGGTCGACGCCATCTCCCAGGAAGGGATCTGGTTCGAGGGGGACGGCGGCTTCGACGACTGGGACGACCCGGAGGGGTATAACACGCCCACCGACAAGGTCTATCCGGGTTGGACGGAGGCACTCCTCGCCTACCTCGCGCCGATGAAGGGGCACCTCCCCATCTTTTGCATCGAATACGCCCAGGACGTCGGCGGGAACAACCGGGCGAGCGAGGTCTATTCCAACCTCGCCCCCCAGGAGGGCTTCGTCCCCTACTGCACGCGCCGCTCCCTCTCCCGCCTCTCGAAGACGCCGTATCCCTTCGGATACGAGCCGCAGGACTACTAGCGGCGGGAGATGGCTCGGCAATCCTTCGTAGACGCGGACCTGAAGGTCCGCGCCTACAGACATCGATCTATGCGGATCCCTGTTTCCGGGATATAATCGACCATCTTGCCGCCGAGCACGAACAGACTTGCTTTGAACCGGCGACGGTTTCTCGCCGCCCTCGCCGCCCTCCTCGGAGGAGCCGTGACCAAGATACTGCCCTGGAATGATCTGGCTTTCGGGATGTCCTCCCCCCGCGATCCCCGCCTCCCCCCGGGACAGGATTGGGTGGCGGAGCTGATCGAATACAGCGCCGGGGGAAGGCCGCCGATCGACGAGAAGGACTGGCGTCTGGCGATCGACGGACTGGTCGAAAAACCTCTCTCCTTCTCCTGGAACGAGTTCCAGTCCCTCCCCCACGCCGACTTCGTCGTCGACTTCCACTGCGTCACCACCTGGTCGGTCAAGGACGCCCCCTGGCGTGGGGTCCGCCTGGGCGACCTCCTGGACCGGGCCGGGGTCAAGGCGGAGGCGCGCTTCGTCTTCGCCGAGTGCTACGGGGGATACTCCACGAACTTCCCCCTCGCGACCGCCCGGCGTCCCGACGTCATCCTCGCCGACGGCTACCGGGGGAAGCCGCTCCCCCGGATGTTCGGAGGTCCCTTAAGGCTCGTCGTCCCGCCCCTCTACGCCTACAAGTCCGCCAAGTGGGTGAACCGGATCACCCTTCTCCCGGAAGACCGGCGGGGCTTCTGGGAGGAGAACGGCTACAGCAACCTCGCCGACCCCTGGAAGGAGCAGCGACATACCGCGGACGACCGGAGATAAACGGCCCGAACGATCCGCCGGTTCACGACGTATATACCAGCGATCAGTCAGACAATATGACCAAGAGAAACGCATCCTTCCTGTTCGCCGCCGCGGGCGTCCTCGTCGTCGCGGGCGCGGCTTTCTTCCTCCTCCGGAGACAGGCTCATCCGGAGGCGAGCGGCGTTCGGATCATCTCCGCCCGGGGAGCGGCCGAGACCTACCATCCCGCGACAGCCGCCTGGGAGAAAGCGGCGCCGGGCACGGCGCTCCCGGAGGGAGCGGCCATTTTCACCGGTCCGGGAGGGTCGATCAACCTCGGGGAAGAGCGGCTCTACGCCCTGCGGATCGGGAACGACTCCATCCTCTCGCTCCGTCCGGCGGCCGGAAAGGAGCGGGCCTTCCATCTCAAGGAAGGGCGGATTTGGGCGGCCACCTTCGCCGACTTCACGGGGAGCAGCCTCGTCGTCGAAACGGCGCGGACGCGGCTGACGGCGCGCGGGACTGCCTTCTCCGTCTCGGCGGGTCCCGGCGACGCCGTCGCGGTGGCCGTGGAAAGCGGCGAGGTCGAGATCGCGGGAAACGGCGGCGAGCCTTTCGGCCCGGTCGCCGTCACCGCCGGCCTCTCCTGGAACTGGTCCGGCGAGGGGAACGCCCCCCTGCCCGTTCCCCTCCCGCTCCCCCGGGCGAAGGCTCTGCGGGAGGAGATCGCCGAGACCGGGCTGGCCGCCGGGGAGGTGCGGCGCCCGGCGCCGGACGAGGGGACGGAAAGGCCGGTCTCCCTCATCCTCTCCGATTCCCCCCGGCGGGTGGACGAGCTCCTGATGCCCTGCGGCCTCTACGTCAGCGAATCGGCGCCGCTCGACGTCTACAAACTCCTCCTCAAGGCGAGCGAAACCGCGCGAGACGGCGACTACGAGGTTTCCATCAAGATGCTGAAGGAGGCCCTGGAGAAAATCCCGGACCGGCGGGCGGAGGCGCCCCTGAAGCTCCTCATCGGCGCCCAGTACTGGGCTCTCCTCGACCGCCCGAAAGAGGCGATCGCCTATTTCGAGGAGGCGGCCCGGGAGGGCGACCCCGAGCACTCCTCCCTCGCTCAGGCGGCGATCGGCCTCATCCACGACAAGCTCTCCCGCCGCGCCTTTGGCGAGGTCTTGAAGCGGGTCCGGGAGGGACCGGAGGCCGAGAGAGCAAAGGAGGCGCTGGGGAAATAATCTATCTAAGATCTGAGATTTGAGATCTGAAATTTGAGATCTGAGTTCTGAGATTCGAGATCTGAGATCTGAGATCCGAGAACCGAGATCTGAGATTTGAGATTTGAGATCTGAGATCCTCCTCTCCCCACGGACGCGATGCACGGATCGGCCCTCCTTTTCGCGGCGCTCCTCTTTCCGGCGGCGGCCGCCGACTCCGGGAAGGCGGCCGCCCCGGCCTGGGACTACTCCCTCTACCCCAAGACCTTCGAAGCCGTCGCCGGGGAGACGCTCACCTTTGCGGTCAAAGCCGAAGCGGGGGCGAACGGCAAGCTCGTCTACACGCATAACCTCTTCCCCCCCGGGGCCTCCTTCGACCCCGCCACCCAGACCTTCCGCTGGACGCCCCAGCCCAACCAGGTCGGGAGGTACCTCTGGCTGGTCATCCAGGCCGAGGACGCTCAAGCCAACCTCTCCCGCCTCCTCTTCAACATCACGGTCAGCCCCCGCCCGACGAAGTCCGCGGCTAAACCCGCCCCGAAGGCCCCGGGCGGGAAGGCGCGCCCCCTGATCGTCGTCCAGGAACCCGGCCCGCCTCTCCCCGAGCCGCCCCCTCCCCCGCCCGAGGTCCGCGAAGAGCCGCCTCCTCCCGAACAGCCTCCGCCGGAGCCGGAACCGCCCGAGGAGCCTCCCGAGGAACCCGCCCCTCCCGAGGAGAAGCCCGCCGAGCCGCCTCCCAAACCGGCGGTGGATAACCAGCCGGGCAAAGCGCCAACGCCATCGGGTTCGCCATCCGGATCGCCGTCCGGCTCCCCCTCCGGTTCGCCCGGAGCGAGCGGGTCGCCCCGGGCCGGTCCGACCTCCCCCGACGCCGCGAAGACGCCCTCTTCCTCGTCCTCCTCCTCGTCCGGAGGCGACTGGTTCAACTACTGGGCGACCCCGGTCAACACCCCTCCCGCCCCCACGCCGACGCCGCCGGCGGCCGGCGTCCCCACTCCCAGCCCCACCGCGCCCGGAGCCTCCCCCTCGCCGACGGCGCCCAAGTCCCGCACGCCCGTCCCCGTCAAGACCGCTCCCCCCACGCGGACGCCCACGCCCGTGAGGACCCCCTCTCCCCAGCCTTCCGCTTCTCCCACCGCTGCTCCCTCGCCCTCACCGTCCCCATCGCCCCGTCCCTCCGCTTCTCCCCCCTTCCTCGGCCCCGCCTGGTCGACCTATCTGGGAGGGACGGACAAGGACGAAGCGGTAACGATATCCGTAGACAATATCGGCTGTATTTACGTCGCCGGAGACACCGAATCGGCCGATTTCCCGACCACGGCGGCATATCAAGGCGGCCGGGAAGGCCTCTCCGACCTCTTCCTCTCCAAGTTCTCATCATCAGGCTCCAACCTGATCTTCTCCACATTCCTGGGAGGGTCCGATTCGGATCACTGCTGTTCTATCGCCGTCGATCCCGCGCGGGCGGTCTACCTCACGGGAGACACCGCCTCCATCGATTTCCCGACGAAGAATCCCTACCAATCGAGCCAGGGCGGCAGTGCAGCAGCGTTCCTGGTGAAGTTCGATTCTTCCGGCGCCACCTTGCTCTACTCGACCTATTTGGGAGGAAACGGGACCAGCCTAGGGAAGGGGCTGGCCGTCGATTCCTCCTTCCGGGCTTTCGTCCTGGGGCAAACATATTCCCCGGACTTCCCCACCGTCTCTCCCTATCAGTCCTCGCTCTCCGGCATGTCCAACCTGTTCGTAACGCGGTTCTCCTCCGCGGGAAGCACTCTCGATTTCTCTACGTATCTGGGAGGAAGCAACTTTGAGATTGCAGAAGGGATCGCCCTTAGCCCCGACGGCTCCGCCATCGTGGCCGGCACCACCGGCTCCGCCGATTTTCCTACGCGATCTTCGTATCAGGCATCCCTCCGCGGAGATTTCGACGCACTGGTCTCCCGGCTTTCGTCGTCCGGGTCCGCCCTCCTTTTTTCGACATACCTCGGCGGGGCGGGCGGGGACGTCGCCGTGTCCCTGGCCCGGAACAGCCTCGGAGACGCCTTCGTCGCCGGAGCGACGAACTCCCCCGACTTTCCCACGCGGAACGCCTACCAGGCGACGTTGAACGGGGAGGCGGATCTCTTTCTCTCCCGATTCTCATCGTCCGGTTCGGACCTCGTCTTCTCCACATTCTTGGGCGGAACCGGCTATGAGCTCACCCTTAACGCACTGGGCCTGGACGGGGCGGGGCGGGGCTTCATCGCCGGGAAAACCGGATCCGATGATTTCCCGACTCTCCATCCCTACCAGTCAAGCCGCCAGGGATCTAACCCAGACGCTTTCCTGACCGTCTTCGCCTCCGGCGGCTCCACGCTGGACTACTCCACCTACCTGGGCGGGAGCGGGACGGATATCGGGCTCGCCCTGGCCATCCATCCATTCGGAGGCGTACTGGTCGCCGGGACGACCGCGTCCGACGATTTTCCCACCGCGAGCGCGTTCCAGCCGACACTGGCCGGAGGAGAGGACGCTTTCATCTCCCTTTTCAACGCGCAGGCGGCGGGCGTATCGCGCGCCCCTCCCCCCACGCCCTCCCCTTCCCCCACGCCGACCGCCTCGGCGACGCCCCCGATCGAAAACGCGGCCGAAAAAGGCGAATCGACGCCCGCCCCCTCGGAAAGCCGGGAGTCCACGCCCCCGCCGGAACCGGAACTAACCCCCTCCCCTCCCCCGACCCCTTCCTATCCGGTCCTCCAGAGCGGCGACTACGATGGGGACGGCACCTCCGAGATCGCCGTCTTCCGCCCCGCCCCCGGCCTCTGGCTGATCCGGGGGATGACCAAGGTCGCCTTCGGAGGCGAGGGCGATATCCCGGCGAGCGGCGACTACGACGGGAACGGGACGGCGGAGATCGCCTTCTTCCGCCCGGCCGCCGGCCTCTGGGATGTCCGCGGACTGACCCGCCGTTTCCTGGGCGGCGAGGGCTCCGTCCCCGTCCCGGCCGATTACGCGGGAGAGGGGAAGGCCCAGGCCGCGATCTTCGATCCCGAGGAGGGCGTCTGGACGGGACTCCTCACGCCCGAGGGGGAGACGGAAGTCGAGTTCGGGAGGCTCGGCGACATCCCCGTCCCCGGGAACTACGACGGGGAGAAGGGGGCGGAGCTCGCCGTCTTCCGCCCGGGCGACGGCCTCTGGATCGTCCGGGGTATCACCCAATTCCTCTTCGGGACGGCCGGCGACATCCCCGTCCCGCGGGACTACGACCTCGACGGCGAGACCGACCCCGGCCTCTTCCGCCCCGCTACCGGCGAGTGGGAGGTCCTGATGAGCGGCGGCGAACCGCGCCTGCTCATCCTCGGAGGGGAGGAGGATCTCCCCGTCCCCGCCGACTACGACGGGGACGGCGCCTTGGACCCGGCCGTTTTCAGCCCCTCAAGCGGCCTCTGGTCGATCTGGTCCCGGACGCGGACCGTCTTCGGGCGGGAAGGCGACATCCCTCTGGGGAGATAGTCCGGGCGAACATCCCCGATAGATCGGGGGTGTTCGCCCAGCCATGCCCACCGTCAGTTTGTAGGGGCGAACCTAGTGTTCGCCCAGCCATGCCCCCCGTCGGTTTGTAGGGGCGAACCTAGTGTTCGCCCAGCCATGCCCACCGTCGGTTTGTAGGGGCGAACCTAGTGTTCGCCCAGCCATGCCCACCGTCAGTTTGTAGGGGCGAACCTAGTGTTCGCCCAGCCATGCCCTCCGGGCGAACATGAAGTTCGCCCCTACAGCCCCGCACAACCGCCCCCGTCGATCCGTAGGGGCCCCGATCTATCGGGGTGTTCGCCCGTCCGAGTCCTCCCTTATGCCTCCCAGGGGATTCTATCCTCTGATCCTGTAGCGGATGGATTATTGTTGTCCATCTCCCATCGGCGCGGATTTTCGGCAATATATCTTCTTATGAGATAAAGCTCCCTCTCGTCACGGATGATGTGCTCAAAATAACCTCTCTGCCACAATCTTTCCTGGAAAGGGGGCCAGCCGCGATCTTTGACGCCGCGGACATACGCGCCAGTAGTGATCGATTTGAACGCCTGTATGATCCGAGAGAGAGAGCCCGGCAAAGTTCCGAAGGGGCGAACACCAGATTCGCCCCTTATCCCACTCACCGTCCCTTGCCGTACCGATTGATCCTGGCGCGCTGTATGCTGAACGATCATGACGATACCGTGAATATGGTTGGGCATTACCACGGAATAATCCAAGTCGACGCCGGGGAAACGGCCGGGAATATCATCCCAAGCTCCGGCTATGCACTCCCCAGATTCGTTTAGATGCATGAGGCGATCTCCGACCGTTCCGAATAGACATCTCATCTCTTGCGTGCAGACAGTCACGAAGTACATGCCTTTGCGGGCATAGTCGTACCATGGCAGGCGAATGGATCGCCGATGGTGTAGACCGGGATCGTAATCGGAGCTTTTCATCCTTCTCCCTCGTCCGGGCGAACATGAAGTTCGCCCCTACAGCCCCGTCAGAGGCCCCCCGTCGGTTTGTAGGGGCGAACCTAGTGTTCGCCCAGCCATGCCCACCGGGCGAACATGAAGTTCGCCCCTACAGCTCCGTCAGAGGCCCCCCGTCGGTTTGTAGGGGCGAACCTAGTGTTCGCCCAGACATGCCCTCCGGGCGAACATGAAGTTCGCCCCTACAACCCCGTCCGCCCCCCCCGGTCAGTCGTCCGGGGCGGCGTCCAGGTATTCCGCCATCAGTCGACGGGCGCGGTGGAGGCGCGTCCCCACCGTTCTCCGGCCGATCTTCAGGATCGACGCCGCCCGGTCGTAGGGCAATCCCTGGACGAGGCAGAGGCTCACCACCCTCCGGAGCCCGGGACCGAGCCGAAGGATGGCCCGTTCCATCTTGATCTCCAGGAGGCGCTGGACGGCCTGGCGATCCGGGCCCGCCAGGTCGTTCCCGGAAACGGCGGCGCGGGCGGCCGTCTCCGTTCCCCGGCCACGCGGGCTGTCTCCCAAGGCGAGAGCCGGTGCCGAGCGCCGCCGGCGGCGGGCGTCCAGGCCGACGACACCTCGGGCGAGGCGGTAGATCCATCCAGAGATGTTCTCGAACGAGGTCAACCGGGGGATGCCGGCGGCGATCTCGATAAATACCTCCTGGGTCAGGTCCCGGGACCGCTCGAAGTCCTGGACGAGGCGGTAGAGGTAGTTGAAAACCCGGGGGCGGTAGCGCTCGACGAGCGTCTCGAAGGCCTCCAGGTCTCCGTCCAGATAGACCCGGGCGACCAGGGTGGAGTCGGAGAGATGGGCATCGGCAGAGCTCACAAAACGATCCTCGCCGAACCGTTTTCCTGCGGATGGGGAGGGCCGAGCAAACGGCCGCGAACGAACCAATTATACTTTCATTCCATAAATTGTCAAATATGTTTCTATGTAGAAGTTCAGACCTCGGTTACGGGGATGCTTCCGGGAGAGGCGGCGGGCAAGCCGCCGCGAATCACTGGAGAGAGAGGAGGAGGGCCTCGTCGACCACGCCGTCGCGGCTGAAATCGACGGCGACCCAGCGGGCGGGCGCCACCGCCCCCTTGACGGAGGGGGCGGGGGCCGAGGAGAGGTAGCTCAGGGCGGAACCGGACGGGCGGAAGGCATGGAGCCAGCAGCGCCCGTCGGGGAGGCGCTCGAGGACCACGATCTCCCCCTCCTCACCGTCGCCGTCGGCGTCGAGGGCGGCCGCGCCCAGGAGGCGGGACCCCTTCTGCAGCCCCGGCAGGAGGAGGCGCTCGCCGGAGAGGGGGGAGTCTCCGGCCGAGAGCGGGGGAAGGATCGCGGCGGCGTATCCCCGCCCCGTCGACCTCAGGATGACCAGCTCGTCCTTAAAACCGTCGCGGTTGGCGTCCAGGGTCGTCATCCCGACCACGTTGTCCGCGGGAGGAGCTGCGACCGGCCGGGAGAAGAGCCGGCGCGGGCCGTTCTCCGGCGACCCCGTCCAGGAGTAAACCCGCACGGTCTCCCGGCCGCCGGAGCGGACGAGGACGGCGAGCTCGCGGGCGAGGCCGTCGTGGTCGAAATCGCCCCCGGCGGCGGCGACGATCGCGCCAGCGCCCGCGATCTCCCGCGCGGGAGCGAGGGAGACCAGGGCCGCTTCCTCCCCCGGCGGGGCGGTGAGCAGCTCCAGGGTCGCCCCTCCCTCCGGACTCCGCCGCAGGACGGCCGCCTCGCTCAGCAGGCCGTCACCGTCGGCGTCCAGCGCGCCCAGGGCGACGATCTCCCGCTTAGCGGACTCGAGTCCGCCGAGCGGGCGGACGCCCGACGACCCCGGGAAATCCCGGGGAAAGAGAAGGACGGGGAGATCGTAGACGGAGCAGGCGGGCGAGGCGGCGGGATAGAGGAAGGAGGCCGCGGCGACGTCGTCCCGGCTCAGGGCGAACCGCACCGGGGAGCCGGGAGAGACCGAATCGTGCATGACCGAGGAGGGCAGAAAGGAATGGCTCATGCCCAGGAGATGGCCGATCTCATGGCGGGCGATCTGGGGAAGGGGGAGAGACCCGTCCCGGCCGTCGAGAGACCAGCGGTAATCCCGGGCATTAAACTCGATGTCCGCCTCCTCGATCGTCCCCATTCGGTCGGCATACCAGACGGTCGCCACCGCCACCGCCTCCGGGCCGTGATTCCACTCGCGCTCCGCCCAGAGGACGGTGTTCACCCCGTCCCGCTCGGCGCCAGCGCCTTCCTTCTGGCCGGAGAAGACAAAGGCCAGCGCGCCGCCGGCCGCCTGCCGCCAGGAGCGGAAGGCTTCGTCCAAGGCGGCGAGGAACGCGGGATCGGAGCCGGGGCCGGCGGGGTTGACGGCGTAGAAGATGGATGCGGACTCGGCCGGCCAGCGGGCCGCCTTGCCTTCCGGGGAGAGCTTCACCGTGAAGGCGGGCGCGGACCCCGGGAGGAGCCAGGAGAGGAGAAGGGCGGCGATCAAGGCGGTCCTTTTCATCGGGCTCTTATATACTAGCGTATCACGGCCGCCGGCAGACGGCAAACGGGCGAGCGGCGCTGGGCCAATTCAAGCTCTCCATCGAAAGGCACGGCCCATCCATAAACCGTTGCCCACGGCAATGCTAGCCGTGCCGTTACCCGTTCCACTTTACACGCTCGTCACTTTTTCTCGTACGCCCGGATGATTTTCTGGGCCTCGAGCGGACGGTCGCCCGGGCCGGCGGCGACCCGGGAGATCGCCTCGACGGCGGAGAATCCGGAGACCACCTCTCCGAATATGGTGTGGCGATTGTTGAGCCAGGGCGTCTTCCCGACCGTGATGAAGAACTGCGAGCCGTTGGTGCCCGGTCCGGAGTTGGCCATCGCCACGAGCCCCACCCGGTCGAAGGCGAGAGAGGGATCGAACTCGTCGGCGAAAGGCCCTCCCCAGATCGATTCGCCGCCGCGGCCGGTCGCGGTGGGATCCCCGCCCTGGATCATGAAGTTGCGGATCACCCGGTGGAAGACGGTCCCGTTGTAGTAGCCCCGGTTGACCAGCCCCAGAAAATTCTCCACCGCCTTGGGGGCCGGGGCGGGAAAGAGGGAGATGACGATCTCGCCCTGCGTGGTCTCCAGCACCACCTGGGGAGAGGGCGCGCCGGCGGGGGAGCTCTCGGCCGGGGAAGACGAAGGCTTGGGATTCCGGGCGTTCTTCAGGGCGTCGCCCGCCGCTTGCTTGACCAGATTGCTAGAGATCGTGGCTCCGCTCACGCCATCCACCTCCTCCGATTGTTTATCTATGATCCGGAGACGCAGGGCGGCCCGCACCTCGTCCGGCTTCCATTCGGACAGCTCCAGGAACTCCACCTCGCTGATCGCCCCGTCGTAAACCGTGATCCTGACCTTGACCTGGAGCGGCCCCGCGCGGGCGATCCCGAGGTAGGTCCCGTCCCGGTACTTCGGCGGCAGCGGGCCGGGGCGGGCCGGGCCGGAGAAGAGAACGCCGATCAGGCCGCAGAGCAAACCCACCGCCGCGACTCGTTTCACGGTCTTTAGCCTCAGTTTGGGGATGATATCGGCTACAGGATACAGGATGGGGGGCGCGGGATGCAAGGCGCACGCTGACCGTCGCCGAGCTAGCCAGCGGAAGGCGCGGTCCGGTCCCGGGGCGTCGGGCAGGCGACCGGCAACTTTCGCCCGTCTTCGCGGCTCAGCCTCACCCCCCTCTCCCCGGCCTGAGCGCGGTAGAGGATGACTCGTTTCTCCCGGCTCAGCTCCAGGCGCAGCCAGGGCAGGGAGCGGACGGCGGGGCCGCGGACGGGGTCTCCGTTGAGGTTGAAACGGGAATGGTGGCTCCGGCAGACGAAAGCGTCTTCCTTGTCGGTCTTGAAGAGATGGCCCCCTCGATGGGTGCAGATCGAGGAGAGGGCGTAGAGGCCGGCGGAGTCGGAGACGATGAAGGCCTCGGCGATGATGTGGTGGGTCACGCTGCCCGGGGGATACTCCCGAACGTGATTGAGCTCGAACACGGGCTCGCGGGAGCGGGCGGCGGGGGGCCGGGCCAGGAAAGCCAGTCCTCCTCCGACTACCTCCAGCAGGCGAACGATGAATCCTCTCCGATTCATCAGCGGGTCGCCGGGACGTCGTCCTGGGTTCCGAGATAATACCGGGTGAGGCCGGCGACCGCCCAGAGGCTCCCGCCGCCCCGGAAGACCGCCGGCGCGGCGGCGCCGTCCCCGTCGTAGTCGGCGGGGCGAGGCCAGTCGAGGCAGACGCCGAAATACGAGCGGGTGAGGCCGGCGACGGCCCAAAGCGCGTTGCAGGGGCGGAAGATCGCGGGGGAATCCGTCCCGTTGCCCGCGTAGTCCGCCGGCACCGGCCAATCGCCCACCGCTCCGAGCCAGACGGCGGTGACCTCCCGGACGAGCCAGGCCCCCTGCGCGGGGCGGAAGACGGCGAGGTCGGTCACCCCGTTGCCGTCGTAGTCGGCGGGCGCCGGCCAGTCGCTCTCGGCGCCGAAATGGACGCGGGTGATCCCCCGGACCGCCCAGAGACCGGCGGCGGGGCGGAAGACCGCCGGGTCGGACAGCCCGTCGCCGTCGTAGTCCCCGGGGACGGGGGCGTCTTGCGATGTCCCGAAGGCGAAGGCCGAGAGCTCCCGGATCCGCCAGAGGCCGGCGGCGGGGCGGAAGACCGCCGGGTCGGCCGATCCGTCCCCATCGTAGTCGCCGGAGACGACCCGGTCGCCGCTCGCGCCGAAGAAGAAGCGGGTCAGGGACCGGACCGTCCACATCCCGTTCCCCGGCCGCCAGACCGCGGGGGCGGCCGTCCCGTCCCCGGAGTAGTCGCCGGAGGCGATCGCCGCCGTCTCCGGGGGGACGGTGGGGCCGCAGGTCGGCGTGGGCGTCGGCGACGGGGGGGGCGTCGGCGTCCGGGTGGGCGTGCGGTAGCCCTCCGGTGTCGGCGAGGGCGTGGGCGAGGGCGCGGGGGTCGGCGTATGGTAGCCCTCCGGCGTCGGGGTCGGGGTCGGGGGGGTGGGGCTGGCGCTGGGCGAGGGAGTGGGGAGGAGGAAGAGGATCTCGTTTTCGATCAAGCCGGCCACCGCGGGCGGGAAAACGCCGAAGACCTCCCCGTTCAGGATCGTCCGGCCGCGGTTGCCGACGATGATCCCGCCCTCTCCCGCCTGGGAGGAGGCGGTAAAGCCGGCCACCGCTACGCCGGCGGTCGTGGCGGTGAACCCGGCCAGGTCGTAGGCGCAGAAATCGCTGAAGAAGGTGAAATCGGATACGCCGTTGGGCGTGGTGAAGATCGGGTGGGAGGGGTCCCAGCGGTAGAGCGGCCTGGGCGCGGTGCTGGCGGAAGCGAAGGCGGCGCCGAAGGCGGCGTCGAGGCCGGCGGCGGCCGGGCAGGAGGCGACCGGGTCCCACCCGAACCAGGAGATGAGCGCCCGGCCGCCGCCGCCGAGGTAATTTTCCAGCTCTAAGACCGTGTCCGCGTCGAGGCAGTTGGCGTACTCGTCGACGATAACCAGGGCGTAGGGCCCGCCGTTCCGGAGCCGCTCCAAGAACTGGTCGGGGTCGCCCGTGACCGTGTAGGAGAACCCGAGGCCGTTCAAGACCGGAGGCGGATAGGCCGGGGAGACGTCCGGCCACTCCCCGCAGGTTTCCTCCAGGAGCAGGAAGCGCTCGGGGCCGGCGGTGATGCGGTAGCGGACCGCGAGCGAATCGGCGGCCGCCGGACGGCAGTAGGAATACTCCAGCCCCTGGTAGCCCGCCGGGCCCTCCACCCCGAGCGTGGCGGCGGTCCCGGCCGCCCAGCCGCCCCCGGAGTCGGTCATCGCGCTGTAGGAGCAGAGGATCTCGTTCGATCCCTCGCGGAGAACGACCTGGAAGGTGAGCCGCGAGGCGGCGTCCTCGATGTGGGGCACCCGGTACCATTCGACGACGAACTCCCGGTCCGGCGCGCTCCCCCGGAGGGCGTAATAAACGGTGGCCCCGGCGAAGCCGTTGAGGTCGAGATCGCTCCAGAAGGCGCCGATGTAGTCGTCGAGCTCGCTGTCCTCGGTCGGGATCGGCTCGTTGGCGTAGGCGGTGGCGCAGGAGTCGAAGTTGACGAAACCGTTGGTCCCGACGTAGAGGCCGGAGCGGGAGCGGCCGTAGAACTCGAAATCGAATCCGATCGACGGGATGTAGTAGCAGCCGTCGTCGATGTCTCCGCTCCACAGGTCGCGGGTGATCTCGGTCCCCGTCCCGCCCGCGGGGCCGGCGATCTCCCGCCAGGAGTAGGGCTCGACCGGGGCGGGCGGATGGCCGTCGATCCAGGAATACCAGCCGCCCACGCCGGGTCCGCCCGTTGCAGCCGGGGCGGGCGGGGCCGGGAGCAGGGTGAGGCAGAGGACGGCCGGGACGACGAGGGATGCCGCGATCCGCTTCATGCGGGCTTCTGGATCCGAAGACACGGTTATGGTTTCCGGACAATTACGGTTTGGTAATATAGCAGAAAGACCCACTCCCGGCAATCGAGCGGGGGGACAAGCATCTCCGCCTGTGGTGGCCGAAGCGGCCGGTTGAGGATGGCGCGGACGGGCGGAGAAAACGGGGCGGCTCAGGGGAGAGGACCGACCCGGGCATCCTTCTCCCCTCCCTTCCCCCGGCTCGGCGCCGGGCGGGCGAAGCGAAACTCCGGCGGGGAGGAAATCCAGGATCGGAAGCGTCCGCCCAGATCGCGGAAGGTGGCGGGCTCCTGCCCGGCCAGGTTCCGGGACTCCCCGGGATCGGCCTCGAGATCGTAAAGCGCCCACTTCGATTCCGTCTTCCTCGGCCAGGCGATCAGTTTCCACTTTTCGAGCCGCATCCCCGCGAGATTACCCCCGCCTCGGAGCTCGAGGAAGAGCGGGCGACCGCTCTCCGCTGGAGGCGCCTCCAGGGCGGACAGAAGGCTCCGTCCGGGGAGGGTGGGCGGGACGGCCAAACCGAGGGCGTCGAGGATCGTGGGAAAGACATCGACCAGGCTGGCCTCCGTGGCGATCATAGCCCCCCCGCCCTTCCCTCCGGGCGGGACGACGATCAGGGGAACGGCGACCTCCTCCTGGAAGAGCGACCCCCCGTGGCCAAGCTCGCCGTGCTCGCCGAAGGCCTCGCCGTGGTCGGAGGTGACGACGATCAGGCTCTCCCCGGCCCGGTCCAGCCCCCCGAAGAGCCGCTCCAGGGAAGCGTCGACGAAACTGATCTCGGAATCGTAGAGGTCGACCAGCGTGGAGACGAGCTCCGGGCGGCGCAGGATTTCGCCCTGCTCCCCCTTGAGTGCTCGTTGGCTCTTCTCCCCCCATTCCCCGGCCTGGCCGGGGTTGGGGCTGTAGCGGGATATCCAGGGGAGGCGGGGGCGATAGGGCGCGTTGGGGTCGGCGCAGTGGATCCAGAGAAAGACCGGGCGGGAGGCGGAGAGCTTCCCCCGGGAATCGAGGGCCGTCCGGGCGACCGCCGCGGCGTCGGAGAAGGGGAGGGCCGCGAGCTCGTCGAATCCCCGGGCCAGTCCGGTCTCGGTCACGGCGGGGCCGTCGGCGGAGACGCCCAGCGTCGCGTAACCCGCGCGCCGGAGGGCCTCGGCCAGCGTGAGAACGGATCCGGCCAGGCGGTCCGCGCCCTCGACGGCCTCCCCCTCGGCCGGGCCGCGGCTCACTCCGTGGGAGCGGGGGTAAAGGCCGGTGAAGAGGGAGGCCAGGGCGGGGATGGGGCGGGAGGAGACCGAGGTGCAGTCGGTGAAAACCCAGCCCCGCCCGGCCAGGCGGTCGAGAAACGGCGTGGTCGTCCGGCCGTAGCCCGAGGCGGAGAGGTGGTCGGGGCGGAGGGCGCCGATCGTGACCAGGATGACGTCGGGCGGTCTCTTCCCCCGCGCCGGGCGGCAGCCTCCTCCGAGGAGAAGGCAGAGAAGCGTCGTGGCGAGCAGGAACCGGGAAACGCTATAGTGATCAGTCGGCAAAGCCATTCGCGACGATCGGCGCGAATTCGCGGTTAAATTTTTTTTCTGGCCTTCAAGGCGACGTTGAGCATCACCGGACCGAGCCGCTTCCCCCAGCGGTCGGCCCCGCGCAAAAGCGGGTAGACAAGGGGGGAGACGAAGGGAAAGAGGTGGAAGCCGAAGATCTCCTCGACCGCTCCCCCGCCCGCCTCCACCCAGGAGACGAGCGCCCCGCGGCGAACGAAGTTTTCATAGCCCCGGTAGGGGCGGAGGCCGAGGCGGGTGGCCAGCGCGACGATCGGAAGCCAGAGGCGATTGGGGACGGTGAGGGCGAGGAGGCCGGACGGCTTCAGGACCCGGAGCAGCTCGCCGACCGCCCGGCGGGGGGAGGGCGTGTGCTCGATCATCTCCGAGGAGACGACGATGTCGAACGTCCCGTCGGGGAAGGGGAGAGCGAGCGCGCTCCCTTGGACGCGGGCCGCGGAGCACTTCTCCCCCGCCCGGTCGAGCAAGCCCCGCCCCAGGTCGAGCGCGACCGTCCGCGCCCGGCGGCGGACGGCCGCCGCGCTGAACCATCCGGTGCCGCAACCGGCGTCGAGGAGGCGGGCGCCGGCGAGCGCCTCGCCGCCGAGCAGGCGGCCGAAGACGACCTTGAGGCGCGTCTCGAGATCGTAGCGGTTCATCGTCCGGTCGAAGTCGCCGGCGATGGTGTCGTAAAACCGTTCCTTGTCGTCGCGTCCGCTCATGGGGCTGGAGTGCATCCGGGATTATAGTAACCCCCCGAGGCGCAAAAGACGCAAAAATCGCCGGCTTGACCTGGCTGATTCAACAGACAGCAGTTTACCGACTGTATTGTTGAGCGGGATGCTGGTATCATTCTTGTGGACTACCTGCTCATATAGGACAAGCCATGACCCGCGAACAGGCATCCCCCCCCTCCTCCTCGCCGGCCATATCCGTCGTCGTGCCGGTCTTCAACGAGGAGGGCAACCTCAACGAGCTCCACCGCCGGCTCCGGCAGGCGCTGGACCGGATCGGCGGAGAGTCCGAGATCATCCTGGTCGACGACGGCTCCACCGACGGCTCCCGCCGGACGATGCTCGCGCTCCGGCGGGACGACCCCTCGGTCCGCGTTATCGGCCTCTCCCGAAACTTCGGCCAGGCTTTTGCCCTGGCCGCCGGGATCGACCGGGCGCGCGGGGAGGCCTTGATCACGCTCGACGCCGACCTCCAGCACCCCCCCGAGCTCATCCCCGAGCTGGTCGCCCGCTGGCGGGCGGGGGCGCGGGTGGTGAACGCGGTTCGGGAGGAGAGCGGCGCGGCGGGGCCGGGGAAACGGCTGACCTCCCGCCTCTTCTACGCCGTCCTCAAGCGGATCGCCGACCTCGACCTCCCCCCCGGCTCGGCCGATTTCCGCCTCCTCGACCGGACGGTGGCGGACGCCCTGCGGGCGATGAAGGAGCGGGCGCGGTTCTGGCGGGGGCTCGTCCGCTGGGCGGGCTTCCGGCAGGAGTGCGTCTCCTACCGGCCCGAGCCCCGCCGCGCCGGACGGAGCGCCTACTCGCTCCCCCGGATGCTCGCCCTCGCCGCCGACGGGATCACCTCCTTCTCCGCCTTCCCCCTCCGCCTCGCCGCTTACCTCGGGCTCATGGTGACCCTTCTCTCCTTCCTCTATATCCTCTACGCCCTGGCCATCCGGATCTTCACGTCCCGGGCGATCCCGGGCTGGACCTCGGTCCTCACCTCCGTCCTCTTCCTGGGCGGCATCCAGCTCGTCTTCCTGGGCGTGCTCGGGGAGTACCTGGTCCGGGTATTCGAGGAGACCAAGGCCCGCCCCCTCTACATCGTGGAAGAGACCCACGGCTTCTGACCCGGCTCGGCAATGGTCTGGACGCCCCCCCCGATCGATCGGGGAAGGCAAGTTCGCCCCTACTGCCGCGGCGGCGGGATCGATCGTGGGTTTGTAGGGGCGAACTTCATGTTCGCCCGACCGCGGGGCGGGATTGATCGTGGGTTTGTAGGGGCGAACTTCATGTTCGCCCAGCCGCGGCGGGGCGAACACAAGGTTCGCCCCTACAGATCGACGGGGGGCCGGGCGGGGCGAACACCCCCGATCGATCGGGGTAGGCAGGTTCGCCCCTACTGCCGCGGGGCGGGATCGATCGTGGGTTTGTAGGGGCGAACTTCATGTTCGCCCGACCGCGGCTACGGGGACCGAATCCCCATCTTCTCGGACCAACCTTAAAAACCGTGGGGAGGCCGGAGGGGCTCCCCACGGTTTTTAATACTTCAGAACCGTCCCGATCGCGTTCGCCCCGCCCGCCTGGTAGGGGACGGAATCCTGGACCGACCAGTCGGGGCAGCCCGCCGGGTCCCAGAACTGCAGGACTTGGATCGGCATCCCCGGCGAGATCACGAGCTCGGGCCCGACCTCTTCCTCATTTAATTCCAAGGGAGTATAGTACTCCCAGCGCTGCTCCCCCTCCTGGTGATCGAAGTAGACGCCAACCAGGACCGACTCGTAGCCGGCGCCGAAGCGGGAGGAGATGTCGCGATCGTACAGGATGACGTTGTCGTTCTGGATAAACTCAAAGTGGGGGATGGGGTGCGCGGTGCCGGTCATGGTACTGAAGAAATCGAAACCGGTGACAAAGGGAACCTCCACCGGGAAGTTGTAGGATAGGAGGGTGGCGCGGGCCTCGTCGGCGCCCGGCTCCCCGGGCCCCGTGGACCGGTTGATCAGGTGGTAATAGGGGTCCATCCGGAGTTGGGCGCCCAGGAAGATGTAGTCCGGGGAAGGCGCGGAGCGGAGGTTGATCCGGAATCCCTCGTCGGCGACCACCTTGCGGATCGCCGGGGTGTAGTCCGTCTGGCGCCAGCCGTCGCCGGCGATGCTGGAGAGAAAATCGGTCGAGGTCGGATAGGGGTTGGCGGCCGAGGTCTGGGCGAAGTAGAAGTTGACGTTGGTCGACTCGGGCGAGATCTCGCCGGCGGGAAGACCGCATCCGAGAACGTTGTTGAGCGCCCCGCTTCGGAGGTCGTTCCTCCCCGCCAGGCCGTGCATCCCCTCGCCGGAGAGGCTCAAACCCTTCTTCTGGACGAGGAAGACCTGCGCGGCGACTACGCTCACTCTCCGGTCGGGGTCCGACCCCTTACCCGGCTCGGAGGCCAGCGTGTAGTTCGACCAGTCTCCCTCCAGGCGGGAACCGCTCAGGCAGATCCGGTAGAAGCGGATGTCGCCGTCGGCGAGGTTGGCCGCGGAGACGTCCGTCCGGGAGGTGGTGGGGGCGTTCCAGGCCGCCGGCGCCCCCTCCTGGAGAACCCCCCAGGTCCCGGTCAGGTTGAACCAGTCGGGGTGGGGGAATTCCCCTTGCGCCTGGTCGGCGACCGTCCAGTCGGCGGCGAGGATGTCGTACTCGGGGGCTATCTCCTCGTCGGTCCAGAAGTCGAGCGCGAAGGACTGGCGGTTCCAGGAGGCCCAGGCGAGGACGGGGAGGTTCAGGACGCCGGGACCGACCGTCTCCAGGCGGAAGTAGTAGGAGGCGTCGGAGGGGTCGGTGCGGAGGTAAAACTCCTGGAGGTTCGAGAAGCCGTCGCCGTCCAGGTCGTCGGCGGGGCCGGTCTTGGCCCCGGCCGGGTAGTTGTTCGGATCGGCCCCGTCGAGGCCGTAGCCGTCCTCGAAGACGTCCCACATCCCGTCCCCGTCGGAGTCCTTCTCCCGGTCCACGTAGACGGAGTTGCGGGCGCCCGGGGTCCCGAACACGTAGAGCCCGACGGAATCCTCGGCGCACCAGAGCTCGGATTCGTCGGTCCAGGACCCGTAGTGGACGAAGTCCTGCCAGTTGTCGGGGTCGCCGGTCTCGCCCCGGGGCGCTCTTCGTCCCATCACGTTCCCCCAGGGCCCGGCGGGGGCGCCGGAGACAGCGCTGTAGGCGGTGAAGGCGTCGGTCCCGGCGAACCAGCCGGCGGCGCAATCGAGCGCGTCGACCGTCACGTCGGCGTAGAGGTTATCGAGGTAGAGTGTCCCCTTGAGGTGGGCGGAGTCGGACTGGCCCTCGGCGAGACGGAAACGAACCGCCTGGACGTCGTTCAAGTCGATCCCGGTGGCGGTGTAGAGCGCCCAGTCCACGAAAACCTTGTTCCAGCTACCCCCGGTGACGGCTTCGGGCTGGTAGATCTTGCAGGGAGCGGTCCAGCCGGTCCAGGTCGAGGAGCCGGTGCGCAGGTTCATCAGGAGGGCGACGTTGGTGTTGGTGAACTCCGTCCACTCCCAGCGCGCCCAGAAGGACATCGCCCCCGCCCTTCCCTCTTCCGGGTCCCACCAGTCCCGGGTGTTGGCGGAATCGCCCGAGAGAAGGGCCTGGAAGTAGTGGCTGGAGGCGGAGGAGGAGTCGGCCACGGCTCGGAGGGCGGTCCCGCCCCGTTCGGGGGCCCCCGCCGCGGAAAGAACGTAGGAGCTATCCGCCGTCCAGGCGGCGTCGGCCTTGCCCGACTGGTCGGCGAGGGCGGCGTCGTTCTCGAAGCGGTCCACCGGGAGGCCGGGACCGTATAGGCGAACCGTCATCGGCGCCCCGTTCTTGAGCAGGTGGGAATCCTCCACCTGGCCGTTGTTGTGGTCGAGGGTGTCGTTCCCGGCCTCGCCCAGGAAATTGGTCGCGGTCCGGTCGGACTCCAGGAGGTAGAAGCCGTTGGGGGAGGCCTGGATCCTCCCATGGAAGATCTGGTCGACCGCGCCGTAGGTCGGCCCCTGGACGCCCAGGGCGGCGATCCGGTTGTAGGCCTCGGTCGGGTCGAGGAGCAAACCCCATTCGTCTAGTGAAATCGCCACTTCCAGGTTGTTGTAGAGCTCGAGGAAGGTATGGGTGGAGGCGTTCCAGGTTCCCATCCAGCCGACCTCGTTGATCACGACGTCCCCCTTCCGGTAGCGCCGGGGGGAGACCGCCGGGAAAGCGGCCAGCGGCGACCCGTTCCCGTACTCGTCGTAGGCGCGCAAGGAGAAGTAGTAGGTGGACTCGGCGTCCAGGCCGGAGACGGTCATGGCGTCGGCCGCCTCGGGATCGGCCGGATACCAGGTCTGGACGAAGACCTCGGTGGCGGCGTCCCATTCCGGCGCGGTGTCGATCGAGAAGGAGGTGGAGTATTTGACCACGTAATAGCGGCAGCGGCCGCCGGTGGAGCCATCCTCGTGAGGGGCGGTCCAGCCGAGCGCGACCGACCCGGGCTCCTCGCCGGCGGAGGCGGAGAGGTTGTAGATCGCCCCGGGCGCGAGGGCGTCGGCCGCCTCGCCCGGCTCGGCGGTCGTCTCGTTGGAGTAGCGCCGCTCGTAGGTGACCGCATAGCCCGACTCGGGGTCGGTCCGGGTCGCCCAGGCGGCCACCCGGTAGTAATACTGGGCGGCGAAGAGGCCGGTCAGCCCGGAATCGGTGAAGGCGAGCGTCCCCCGGGGAACCGAGGCGATCTTCTTGTAGATCCCGGTCGGCGAACCGTAGGGGTTGGCGGCAAGGCCGGCCCCGGCCCAGCCTCCGGAGAGGGGGGAGCGGTAGATGTCGTAGCCCGCCTCGCCGGTTTCCTCGCCCCAGGCGGACTGCCAGGACAGGGTGATCGAGGAGGCCGCCGTGGAAGAGATCTTGAGCTGGGTGGGGAGGCCCACGGAGGAGAGGAGGTCGTCGCCGTCCGCGTCATAGGCCGCCCCCGGGGTCGAGGACTCGTCGCGGTAGGCCCGGCCCCGGACGAGGTTGTAGTTGCCCCGCCCGTCGCTCTGGGCGAGAACTGTCCCGTCGAGGTCATTCCGGTAGACGACCGCCCCCGCGGCCCGGGCCCGGTCCAGGGCCGCGGAGGCGGGGAGCGACCCGATCGAGCCGTAGCCGATCTGGACGACGGCGTAGTCCGGGCTGATCGCCGCGAGTTCGGCGGGGGAGTTGGAGCCGTTGGAGTCCGACCCCTGGTGGTCGAACTTCCAGACGTCGGCGTCCATCTCGGAGGAGTAGTGGGCGAGCGCGTAGGTGATCGGCTCGTTCGCGCTCGCCGTGGCGGCCTGGGCGTCGGCCCCGGTGAGGAAGGTCGAGCGTCCCGTCTGCAAGCGCAGGATCGCCGAGCGGGCGTTGGCCGAGGTTTTGGAGTCCCAGGCCGCCAGCACCCGGGCGTCGAGGGCGGCGTTGTCCCAGCCGGGGCCGCAGTCCGGAGCGGCGCCGGAGAGGATCTTCCCTCCGCCCTGCTCGCCTGAGGTGACCAGGTAGTAGACGGCCGCCCCCTCGGCGTCGACGGATTCGCTGAAGGCGGTGTATCCGGCGGGGGCGGAGGGGTTGGTCCAGTGGGAGGTCTCGTAGTAGTGGCGGACGTCGAAGGCTTCGAGGACGGGGCCCAGCCCCGCGTAGCTGTCCTCCCCGGGGGTGGAGAGGACCATGTAGTAGACGACCCCGCCCTCGCCGAGCCGCTCCCGCAAGTATTCCACCACCGGCGAGTCCGGCCCCCAGGACGATTCCTTCTCCCCCCCGCCGTCGATCAGGACGTTCTCCCCGTTGGGGAGCTCGGCGAGCTCGCAGTCGCCGTAGTTGCCGTCCTCCCCCTCCGGGACCCACTGAATGAAGTGGAGCCGGAGCCACAAGCCCTCCGGGGCGGCGAGGTCGATCCGGATCGGTCCCAGGGAGGCGGGCGCGGCGTCGAGGTTCCCGGCGTTGTCCACCGAGCGGAGGTGGAAGTACCAGGTCCCGTCGCCCGCCGAGACGGTGAGCGACTGGTCGCCGAAGGAGACGAAGGGATCGGAGGGAAGCGGGAGGTAGGAGGAGGAGCGGCGGAGGGAGTAGTAGTAGCCCGCCACGCCCGAAACGTCGGAGGTTTCCGCGGTGTCGTCGAGGGCGTCGGTCCAGGCGACCGAGACGGCGTCGGTGACGCCGTTCCAGGCGGAGGTGGAGTGGCTCGGGGAGGCGAGGTCCGTGGCGGCGAGCGGCGCGCGGGGGTCGTAGCGGGAACGGAAGGTCCGCTCCGGCCCCTCCTTGCCGTTGCCGGTCCGGGCGGCGACGTGGAAATAGCAGGTGCCCTCCCAGGCGGCCAGGCTCACCCCTTCGGCGTAGGGGTCGGCGGTTTCGGCCTCGCTGAAATCGACGGTCGCGCCGGAGGCGGCATTGATCTCATAGTAGAAGGCGTCTCCGCTCGGGGAAGCGGGGTCCGTCCACTGAAAGGTGACGAGGCCGTCGTTGTGCCAGCCGCCGGAGGGGATCGCGGTCGCCCCGGGATAGGTGTCCTCCCGGAAGGCGGCCACGGGGGCGACGTCGGCGTCCCCGTTGGCGGCGACGAGGACGTCGTCGAAGGCCAGGTTGCCCGCGCTTTTGCTGTAGGTAAACCTCAGCCGGGTGGAGGAGGCGGGGAGCTGTAGTGGGCCGAACTCCGTCCCGGCGGTCGGGACGGGAGCGACGGTGGTCAGGGCGTTCCAGGACGAGCCGGAATACTCCTCGACCAGGAAGGAGCTGGTGCCGTCGGTGCCGACCCCCTTGATCCAGAACTCGACCGAGGCGGGATCGGCGAAGGCGGCGGTGGTGACGGCGTCCCCTTCGGCGTCGAGCTTGACCGAGGGGGGCGCGGCGCCGGAGTTGGCCGAGGTGGTGTAGGAGTCGGTGTCGGCGTTGCAGTTATTGAAGGTCCATCCCGCGGGACGGCCGCCAGAGGTGAACTCGTCGAAGCCCTCTTCGATCAGGGCGGCGGAAGCGGGGGGCGGCGACACGGCGCAAAGCGCGCAAACCCCGGCGATCAGAATGGCGCGAGATCCATTCATCCTTAATAAACATAATATACGATAGAGGCGCTTGCAAGGCGGCGATGAGCCTCAAAGAGCGGACAGGACTGGATACCCTGGCGAACTCAATCCAGGAGGCGAACCCCGCCGAAACGGATTCGACGCATAAGAGCGGAAATCGTCGAGGGAGAGAACCTCCGGGCCAAGGGCTTGCAGACCCTCAGGGTCGTTCCCGGACCGCTCCCTGATTGGTTGTCCTTCCTTCGCCGGCAACGCGCATCACCCACACTTCCGGCAGGCCGGCGAGGAGCGATAGGGAGACGCCGGGCACCAAGCCGTCCTGAATGTCCCGAAGGTCGGCGACCGGCCAATCTTCGTATTCCGCTGCTCTGGGATTCCCCGGGGGGAAAGCATGAACGTACAAGACGCCTCCCCCCTCCCGACGGGCAAACTCCGCCTGCTCCTTGATCTTCGCCGGCCGGATCTCACCGCCTCCGAATTCAATGCCCTTCTCCCGCGAACCGAACATGGAAACGTCGCACTCCAGCTTCTCCGCGAAGCCCAGGTCGACGAAGCGGGGGTCGACATAGGGGTTCCCCCAGATGAGCTGCTCGCTCGCCCGGTTGTACCTGACCACCCGCATCGGACCCGACTCCCGGCACAGGGCGACCGCCAGTTCTTCGAGCTGGCGGCGCGAATATGGGTAGCCCGGCTTGGTCTCGCGGAAGAAGAATCTCAACAGGCCCCAGCTACCTAGACTGGCGAGAAAGACAATCGCGGCGGCGGCCAGCCACTTCCTCGGGCGGGGGCCGGGCAGGAGCAGTCCGACGACACGAAAGACGATCCAAAGGCCCGCGGCGGCGAGCAGGTAGGCCGGGGTGAAGGCGTAGATGATGCGCCGGGGCGGTATGGAATCGGCGAGCAGGGGGACCAGAAGGAAGATCCCTTGCCAGAGGAGCACAAACGCACTCCTCCGGCTTCTTTCCCCGAGACAGGCTGCCAGCCCCAGCAGGAAGAACGGAGCCAGCAGGGGATCCAGCAGGCTGTCCGGCATCCCCCATTCGCCCTCGGGGCCCCGGAACGGCCGGCGATAGATCCCGAGGTAGCGGATGAGATGGTTGGCGTTGTTCTTAAGACGTTTGATCGCTAGCCCGGCGGAGGTGTCGTTCCCGACGAATTCCCGGTCCCACCGAAGCCATTCGGAATGGATCAGGATCGAGTCGATCAGGTTGAAGCGGGCGGCCGGGAACATCCGCTGGACGGCCAGCACGATCGCGGTTAGAAACAAGAGATACAGGATGAGTTTCCTCCAATCGCTCCGGAGGCGCAGGCAGAAATATCCGACCGGAAGGAAGATGAACAACCGCGCCACCACGTAGGCCGTGAGGAGGACATATCCGAGGAGGGCGAGGAGAAACACCTTCCCCGCCGCCCAACGGCCGTCCCAACTCCAGACGAGCGCCGAGGCGCCGGCCACCAGGAAAGCCTGCGAGATCGGCACGATCCCGAAGGACCGGAACATTTCGACATACTTCGGAGAGGTCACCAGGAGGAAGAGGAAGAGCAGAGCCACCGGCCGGCAGAACAGGCGGGCGGCCAGGCGGTACAGCAGCATCAGCATCACCAGGCTCGAGCCGACGGACACCGCACGCAGGCAGAGGCAGCGGAACGGGATGAGGCGGTAGGTGAGCTTGACCAGGGCGGCGTAGGGGAGGGAATGAAAGGGGAGACCTTGGGATCCGCCCGGGAAAAAGGCCATGGCGGGGGTCAGGTCGATCCGCATGGCCAGAGCCCGAGTGTTGGAAAAGAAGGGCGCGCTGAAGTCGGCCGGGCTGGTCCGGAGGGGCCAGAGGTCGGCGGCGAAGGAAACCGCAGCGAAGAGGACCAGCAGAGCACTGGCGGCCAGGGCGGTCCTCCGTCCGGAGCCGAAGGGGCGGCGGGGCTCGGAGAGAATCGAAGAGAAGGATCCGCCCGCGATCTTCATGTCAGCGGCGCGCGTCGAACCAATTCTTGGTTTCCTGCAATCCGGTTTTCAGGTTGTAACGGGGAACCCAGCGGAGGTCCCGCCGGATCTTTTCGATGTTGAGGACCCTCCGGCGGATGTTGTCGATGTCGCGGCGGTCGACGTATTCGATCCGGGGCGCCCGTCCGAAAAGACCGCTAATCCGGACGGCGAGGTCGTTCACGCTGGTTTCGATGCCGGTCCCGACGTTGTAGATCCCGCCGATCGCCTTCGGGCAGACGCCGGCGGACAGCGTCGCCTCTACGATGTCGGCGACATAGGTATAGTCCCGGGTCTGGTCGCCGTCCCCGTGAATCATCAGGGGCTTGGAGGCGGAGCAGCTCTGGAAGAACTTCGCCACCACACCGCAGTAAGGATTGCTCGGCTTCTGGTTCCGGCCATAGACATTCGAGTAGCGGAGCACCACCGCGGGCAACCCGTAGGACTCGTAGAAGGCGGAGCAGTAGTTTTCTCCCGCCAGCTTGCTCACCGAGTACGGCGTTAAGGTGTTTATGCCGTCGTCCTCGTTGATCGGCATGTGGCGGGGGTTCCCGTAGACAGAGGCGGAGGAGGAGTAGACGAACCGCCGGAGCTTCTTCCCGCAGTCGCGGGCCAGAAGGAGCAGGTTCAGCGTGCCCAAGATGTTGGTCTGGCAGTCTTCCCGGGGATTACGGGTGGAGACGATGATGTTCTTCGCCGCCAGGTGGAAAATGTAGTCAGCCCGGGAGACATGGCTTCTCACCGCCTCTGCGTCTTCGATCGACGCCTCGAGAAAATCGACCCGCGCCAGGCGCCCGATGTTGCTCCGGCTCCCGGTGGACAAGTTGTCAACGACGGATACCCGCGCGCCGAGCTCGACCAGCGCATCGGTCAGGTTGGCCCCTACGAAGCCCGCCCCGCCCGCGACCAGAACATTCTTCCCGGCAAATTCATTGAGCATGGTGGCCCTCCCGGCCGGGAGCGGCCGGTGACGGCCAATCTCCCATCTCCCAGCGGATACGGATCATTTCGCAGACGGTCTTGAGCGCGTTGCTCAGCCGGACCCCCGTGGCCTGGCCGCCGCGACGCGGAAGATAGGTGGCCTCGACGGCCCGAATCCGGCAGCCCCTCCGGGCGGCCTTCGCCAGTATCTCTCCAGTGATAAAAATTCCCCGGGCGGAGAGGTCAAGGCTCCGGATGACCTGGGCCCGGTACATCTGGACGTAATTATAATCTTCGAGGCGCAGCCCGAACAGCATCCGGTAGAACGCCACGAACAGGCGGGAGTTCATCCTCCGGTATGCGCTGTAATCGGAAATCCCGGATTTGACCCCGGCGATGACATCGGAGGAATCCAGCCAGGGGAGAAAGCGGTCGATTTGGTTTATGTCGAACTGGCCATCGGCGGGGATGAAGAAAAGCCATTCCCCGGAAGCTTGGGAAAAGCCCGTTCGTAGGGCGACGCCGAGCCCGGCGTTGACGGCGTGGCGATGGCAGCGGATGCCGGAGCGGATCTTCTGGACCTCGCGGGCGATCGCGAGGGTGCCGTCGGTGCTCCCGTCGTCGACCACCACGATTTCAAACTCCCACCCCTGCCGGCTCAAACAGTCATGGGTCTCCAGAAGGCACTGGCGGAGACAAGCGCTCTCGTTGAAAGCGGGGATGATAACCGACATTTTCATGGCGGCCGGGACCTAAGCCGCGGTTATCATATCCCAAGGAGCGGGACCTACCTATATCATTCGGCAATATTGTCGTGGATTTCAGCCCGCCCGCCGTCTATGATGCCGCCTTCCGGTCGGGGGCCCCCGGCCGGGTTTGCGGCTATGAAGCCCGTCACCGTCATATTGCCCACGTTCAACGAGCGCGGGAACATCGAGCGCCTGATCTCCGAGATCACCAGCCATCTCCCCGGGGAGTTCGAGATCATCGTGGTGGACGATGATTCGCCCGATCGCACCTGGGAGGCGGTCGAGCGCTTCGCCCGGCGCGACCCCCGCGTCCGCGTAATCCGCCGGATGGCCGACCCCGGCCTCACCAACTCCCTGCGGGAGGGGATCGCCGCCGCGCGCTACGGCCGGGTGATCTGGATGGACGCCGATTTCGCCCACCCTCCGTCGCTTCTCCCCTCCCTCGTCGCCGTCCCGGATCGCTTCGAGATCGTGATCGCCTCCCGCTACGTCCCCGGGGGGCGCGACGGCCGCGTCTCCGCTCCCCGCCGCTTGGTCAGCGTCATCCTCAACGGGATCAGCCGCCGGGTCCTCGGCTCGTCCGTCCACGACCTCTCCACCGGCTTCCTCCGGGTGGAGAAGGCGGTCTTCGCCTCCGTCCCCCTCCGGGGCGATTATGGCGACTACTGCATCGACTTTCTCGCCCGGGCCGAGAAGCGGGGCTTCCGGATCGCCGAGGTCCCCTATACCAACGTGGAAAGGCGGGAGGGTTACTCGAAAACCACCCGGAACCCCTTGATTTTTTTCCGCCTTGCGCTAATCTACTGTGTTTCCCTGATCAAGCTGCGCCGCGAAATCAGCCGGGGACGACCGTGAAAAAGCGAGACGCCGACGCGATCGCGAAGAAGCGCCAGAAGGCGCTGGAAAAAGCCAAACGGATGGCCGGCCCCGAGCCGGTCCTCGACCCGCGCCAGCCCCTGATCCCGGTCTGCACGCCCACGCTCCTCGGCAACGAGAAGAAATACGTCGTCGAGTGCCTCGACTCCAACTGGATCTCCTCGCGGGGGAGGTTCGTGGACGAATTCGAGGAGCGCTTCGCCCGCTTCTGCGGCGTGAAGTTCGGCATCACCACCAACAGCGGCACCACCGCCCTCCACCTCGCCCTGGCGGCGATCGGGGTTGGCGAGGGCGACGAGGTCATCATCCCCTCCTTCACGATGATCTCGACCGCGAACGCCGCCAACTACCTGGGCGCCTCCCTTGCCCTGGTCGACGCCGAGCCGAAGACCTGGAACCTCGATCCCCGCCGGATCGAAGAGAAGATCACCGCCAAAACCAAGGCCATCATCCCCATCCACACCTATGGCCACCCCGCCGACATGGACGCCATCCTCGCCGTCGCCCGCAAGCACCGGATTGCCGTGGTGGAGGACGCGGCCGAGGCCATCGGGGCGGAGTATAAAGGGAAGAAGACCGGCGGTTTCGGCCGGATCGCCGCCTTCAGCCTCTACGCCAACAAGATCATCACCACCGGAGAAGGCGGGATCATCGTTACCGATGACCCGGACCTGGCCCAGCGCGCCCGGACGATGCGCAACTACGGCTTCACCCAGGAGCGCCACTTCTGGCATAAGGTGGTCGGCTTCAGCTACCGAATGACCAACGTCCAGGCCGCGATCGGGCTGGGCCAGCTGGAGCGAATCGACGACCTCCTGGGGGCGCGCATCCGGAACGCCGAGCTCTACAACTCTCTCCTCAAGGACGTCCCCGGGATCGTGACCCCGCCCCGGGCGGAGGAGTGCGTCTCGGCCTATTGGATGTACGGCATCCTGGTCCGGGACGAGTTCGGAATCGGCCGGGACGCGCTCCGCCAGGCCCTGGCCGACCGGGGTATCGAGACCCGCTCCTTCTTCATCCCCATCCACCTCCAGCCCGTTTACGCCCACCTTTACTCCGACTCCTACCCGGTCTCCGAGGAGCTGGGGACCCGCGGCCTCTACCTCCCTTCCTCGAGCGGGCTTAAGCCCGACCAGATCGCCTTCGTCGCCGAGTGCATCCGCCAAGCCGCCCGCCCCTGACCCGTCCCCGGCGCGCATCGGAGATAAAACCACGAATCTTCACTAATCTTCACGCATCGGATCGCCTTCAGCCGCCATTCCCGTTTAAATTCGTGAAGATTCGCGCAGATTCGTGGTTAACAACGGGGGCGAGGCGGGGTGCGGTCGGCGCCGATGGGTGTCCCCAAACGGTTTCAACGATTTGAACGGCCGTTCCATCGACCACGTGCTACAGGTCACGTGCAACGTGTAACGGTTTCTTTTTGCCTTGATGAACGTCCTTTTGATCAACCCCCCCTTCGACCCCGAGGAATCGGTCGGCGAGTCCGCCTCCGTCCGCTTCGTTCTCAACATCACTCCCCCCTTGGGCCTCGCCTACCTGGCCGCCGTCCTGGAGCGGGACGGCCACCGGGTGAAGGTCATCGACTACACCGCCCGCCACCCCTATCCTCCCCCGGCCGAGATCGTCCGCGGTTTTCCCCCCGACCTGATCGGGATCACCTCCACCACCCCTTCCTGGAGCAGCGCCTGCCGCACCGCCGCCGAGTACCGCGCGCTCGCCCCCCACGCCCGCTTCGTCGCCGGCGGCGCCCATCTCTCCGCCGACCCCCTGGGAGCGATGGCGGGCGGACCCTTCGACCTCGCGGTCATCGGCGAGGGGGAGGAGACGCTCCGCGCACTCGCCTCCCTCCCGGCCGGATCCGGAGCCGAACGCCTCTCTCTCGTCCCGGGGATCGCCTTCTCGAAAAACGGCGGGGTGGTCCGGACCCCGCCCCGTCCCTTCATCGAGGACCTCGACTCCCTCCCCTTCCCCGCCTACCACCTCTTGCCCCCCCTCTCCTCCTATCACCCCACACCCGCCTCCTACCGCCGGCTCCCGGTGGGGATCGTGATGACCAGCCGGGGCTGCCCTTACCGCTGCACCTTCTGCGACCGGTCCACCTTCGGCAACCGCACCCGCTTCCACTCCCCGGAGCGGGTGCTCCGGGAGGTGGCGGCGATGGTGAAGGTCCTCCGGGCGCGGGAGATCCGCTTCTTCGACGACACCTTCACCCTCGACAAGGGGCGGACGCTGGCCATCTGCGCCGGGATCGAGGCGATGAAGCTCCGCCTCCCCTGGACCTGCCTCACCGCGGTGAAGGCGGTGACCCCCGAGATCCTCTCGGCGATGAAGCGGGCGGGCTGCTGGCAGGTCCTCTTCGGCCTGGAATCCGGCGACGACCGGATGCTCCGCCTCCTCGGGAAGGGGAACACGGTCGAGGACAACCGCCGGGCGGTCCGCTGGGCGAAGGCGGCGGGGCTCGAGGTCCGGGCCGACTTCATCGTGGGCACGCCCGGAGAGACCATGGAGAGCCTTGAGTCCACGCTCCGCTTCGCCCTCTCCGAAAAACTCGACTACGCCCACTTCAACAAGTTCGTACCCTTCCCCGGGACCGACCTCTACCGGTCGCTCACGGCCGAGGGAAGGTCTTTCGACTTCTCCCGCGGCTGCTCCATACTCGACCACGGCGCTCTCCTCTACGTCCCCCCCGCGCTTGATCCCGGGGAGTACCGCTCCTGGCTCGACCGGGCCTTCAAGCGCTTCTATCTCCGCCCCTCCTTTATATGGCGGCGCCTCACGGGGGTGAGAACGCTCGCCCAGTTCCGGGGCCAGGTCCGCGGCGCCGGCTCGATCGTGGGTTTGTAGGGGCGAACTTCATGTTCGCCCTACCGTGGGCGGCGGGAGGCCTCTGGCGGGGGATGTAGGGGCGAACTTCATGTTCGCCCGGACGGGCCTGGCTGGGTGAACACCCCCGATCGATCGGGGCAGGAAGGTTCGCCCCTACAAACCGACGCGGGGGCCTGGCTGGGCGAACACCCCCGATCGATCGGGGCAGGAAGGTTCGCCCCTACAAACCGTCGTTTCCCAGCGTGAATTTTTATTTTTTGTCCCCCCCGGGGGGGACAAAAAAATAAAATTTTTTATTGACACGTTCCCCCTCTTTATATATAGTGGCAACACTATGGGCGAAAGGTCTGTTCGCCCCGACGGTAAAACACGAAACCCCCAGGAAAGGGAGGAGCAGTTATGAAGTGGATGACGGCTTTGGTGGCGATCGCGGCGCTGGTCATGTGGACGGCGCCGGGGTATAGCGCCACGGTGTTTAACCAGGGTTTTGACGGTTTCGACACCGGAACGCGCCCCGCCGGCTGGTCCTTTGTCAATTGCAACGCCGACACCGACGTCTATACCGGCGCCGGATACTACGGCGCCGCTTCGCCGGCAATCAGGATTGAAGCCACCGCCGACCAGGTCGTCACGGAGACCTTCTCCGCCGGCGCCGGAAACAACATCCAGTTCTGGCTCCGCGGCACGGGCACGCAGGCCACATCCTCCCTCCTGGTCGAGGAATACTACAGCCTGGCGTGGAACCAGGTGGTCAACTTGAACCCTCTTCCGACCACCGGGACCACCGAAGGGCCGTATGCGCTTAACGCGACCTCGACCCAAGTCCGCTTCACCTACACCAAGCAGATTGGCGAAGGCAACATCGCCTTCGACGACGTCCTCCTCGACGACGGCGGCGCGGCTCCGACCCCCACGGCGGTCGTGAAGACCCCGACCCCGACCGCGATCATCCCGACCCCGACCGAGGCGCCGAACACGCCGACGCCGGCTCCGACCGCCATCCCGCCCACGCCGACCGCGATCATCCCGACCCCGACCGACGCCCCGAACACGCCGACCCCGGTGACCGTCCCCACGCCGATCCGGCGCGTCTTTGACGCCGCCGACTTCAGCGGCGACGGCGCGGATGACCTCGGCCTCTGGCGCCCGAGCGACAGCAACTTCCGAGTCTACAACGTGAGCACGGTCGCCTATGGCATGGCCGGAGATATCCCGGTTACCGGCGACTACAACGGCGACGGCACGGCCGACTACGGCGTGTGGCGTCCCTCCTCCGGCAGATGGTGGGTGCGGGGCATCTACCTCCACAACCTGCCCGTGTCGCAGTTCTACTTCGGGACGAACGGGGACATCCCGGTCCCGGCCGACTACAACGGCGACTTCGTGACCGACACCGCGGTCTGGCGGCCGGCTAACGGCTACTGGGCGCTGAAGAACATCACCCGCTTCTACTACGGCCGTACCGGCGATCTGCCCGTCCCCGGCGACTACAACGGCGACGGCAACGCCGACCCGGGCGTGTGGCGCGGCAGCGGTAGCAACGTCGGGGTGTGGTACATCCGCGGCATCACCCAGAAATCGTGGGGCCTCGGGTCCGACGCGGTCTGCCCGGGCGACTACAACGGCGACGGCACGACCGAGCTCTCGGTCTTCCGCGGCTACGCCGGGACCTGGTACATCCTGGGCTCCCCGTCGGTGGCCCACGGCCAGGCCGATGATATCCCGGTCGTCATCGACTTCGAGGGCGACGGGACGCAGGACCGGGTCCTCTACCGTCCCTCGACCGGCGCCTGGTACATCTACGGCGTGACGTCGATCAACTTCGGCACGTCCGCGGATCAGCCGGCGGTGGGCGGAACCCGCTAGCCAGCGGAAAGAGCAGCAGAAAAAAGGGGCGCCCCGAAAGGGGCGCCCCTTTTTTATCTCCTCGCCTTGTCAGCGCGGACCGCAGAGGTCCGCGCGCCGGCCCTGTCGCCGCCGGTTTTCCTTCCTGTTCCTATCCCCGTTGATATTCTTCCAATAATATTCAATGCCTGGCCGGGCGCATACCCTCCCCGGCTTGACATGCAATATCCAATCCATCGCCATTCGCTTCTCTCTCGCTCCCAGAATCTTGCGACCGTCATAGACAGCGGCCCCGTTGATTCCGTAACCAAATATGTCAACTATTATTATAGATTTTTGAAGCGAAATATCTCTTTTGATCCTTGACATCGCCCCGGGGGTATTATATTATCCGTTTTAATATGGAGTATCAGCATCCCCTCTATATATCTCGATCCAACTCCGATTAGCAAAAACCGCGACGCGCCAGCGTCGCCTTTTTCTGGAAGGCCGAAAACAACCAAACTCGTCCCCCAAAGGGAGCAAGTCCAGATGAAGAGAGCCCTTCCCGTCTGCGCCATCGCTTTCGCTTTCCTCCTCGCCGCCGCGGCCCCCTCCCCCGCCGCGGTTTTGACCTATACCGGCTTCGACAACTTCACCGCGGGCGAGCGCCCCTACGGTTGGACGCTCACCAA
>CAZOYW010000024.1:0-47751 GCA_964584165.1 uncultured bacterium | reverse complement strand
CCGCTTCACACTTGTCCGCCATAGTCCTGAGCTTGTCGAAGGACGACGGCGGAGAAGCGGCCTACAAGGCGGGCGACGCGTCGCCGCACTCCAAAGCGGCCTACAGGCTGGTGAGGAGGAGGAGGGTGCGGTTGCGGCCCATGCGGACTTCCTTGACGATGCGGTGGGGGGGGAGGGGAACGCCGGGGGGAGGGAAGCGGCGTCCGGTGGAGATCACCCAGGAGTAGAGGCCGTCCTCGCCCTGGAGGATCTTCGCGAGGCGCTCGGTCTCGCGAACGTCCTCCAGCTTGAGCCCCCGATACCAGGCGAAGAGGGCGAGGCTCGTCTCGTCGGAGCGGAAGAGGCAGACCTTCCCCGCCGATTCCGGCGGGAGCGCCTCCGCGAGCTCCCGGACCGCCGGCCCGTAGCTCTTGTAGCGGTCGATCAGGGGGAAGCCGGCGATGGCGAGTGCCAGGTAGAAGCAGGCGGCGACGGATGCGGTCTGCGCCAAGGGAGCCTTGCGGAAGCGGAGATAGGAGAGGACCGCGGCGAGTCCGCCGGCGAGGACGGCCGCCTGGAAGCCAAAGCCGAAGGAGAGGCGGCCGTCCGCATAGGACGGGATGACGAAGGAGAGGGCGGCGAGGAGGGCGATCAGGAGGATGGAGACAGCCCGGAGCGACCAGGCCGCCCAGCGCAAGGGGTTCTCCAGGGCCCGGGCCGCGAGGAGGGCGAAGGCGGGGAGGAGGGGAAAGAGGTAGGTCTCCCGCTTCGACCCCGGGATGGAGAGGAGGATGGTCCCCCCGACCGCCCAGGCGGCGGCGGCGAGGAGGAGGCGACGTTCCGGCCCTTCCGCCGGCGGACTCCGCATCCTGCGGTGGGCGATCCAGCCGGCGAAGGCTCCCGTCCAGGGTAGGAGTATGTAGGGGAGGGCACCGAAATAGTAGAACGGCCCCCGCGCGTGGCCACCCGCCTCCCCCGCGATCCGGCCAAAGAGGTTCTTGACCGCCCACTCCCGCCAGAGCTCCTCGCCCCCGGCGGCGCGGAAGGCGGCCATCCAAGCGATACCGGGGAGGAGAAGTAGGATGAGGCCGACGAGGCCGGCCGCCGGCCGGTGGCAGAGCTTCTCCCGGCCGGAGAAGAGGAGGACCGCCCAGGGAGGGGCGATCTGGACGAGGGCGATCGGCCCCTTGGTCAGGAAGGCGAGCCCGGCGAAGAGGCCGGCGGAGGCGAGGCAGAAGGGGCGGTCCCGCTCCAGACCCTTGTGGAGGAGGAGGACGGATGAGGTGACGAGGAACATCAGGAGGGAGTCCATCAGGATCCAATGGGAGGCGTAGAAGAAGCCGTAGAAGGAGGCGAGGACTATGGCGGCGGCGAGGCCGCGCTCCCTCCCCAGCGTCTCGGCCGCCGCGAGGCCGAGGATGACCAGTGTGAGGAGGGCGAAGAGGGAGGAGACGGACCGCGCGGCGGCGACGAGGCCGATCCGGTTCCCGAGCGTCTTCAGGAAGAGGGCGGAGATCCAGTAGTAGAGGGGGGGCTTCTCCACGAAGGGGACGCCGGCGAGGGTGGGGATGAGGGGGGAGCCGCCGGAGGCCATCTCGAGCGCGATCTCGGCCTCGCGCGGCTCGTCCGGAGTCCAGAGATCGTGGCCGCCGATCCCCGCGAGAAGCGGGGCGAAGACCAGTAGGAGGAGCCAGAAGGGATAGGTGGTTTTCAGCGAATTAGTCACAATGGATCGGGGCGAGACGCCCCTCCCACAACTAATAACAGTGGCTGTAAACGCAGTCAGCGATCAGCGGGCGGCCGGGCCGGCTGATTATATACCAGCAAGACGAAACCACCCGTCTCATCGCGGTAGTCGCAGGGCGGGAAGCGGGAGGCGTTGTCGAGGTAGAAGTCCTTGGGAACGATCGCCGCGGCGGGCTCCGACCTCTCCCGCTTCGCGAAGGCCTCCCCGAATTCGGGCCAGGTGAGGTAGCGCCCTTTCGCCTCCGGGAAGGAGAGGCCGAAGGCGAGCTCCCCCTCGTCGTCGAGGAGGAGGATTCGGCCGTCGGCCCGGCCGAGGCGCCAGGCCGCCGCCGCCGCGGTCTCCACGGTGGTGAAGAGGGTCGAACCGGGGGGGAGGCGGTCCCGGTTGCGAGCGATGAGCTCCCCGGGCGACTTGCGCTCCTGGATCCGGCGGGGGACGGCCGCGCCGACGGCGGCGAGGGCGATCAGGGCGCCGGTGGCGAAGAAGCGGATCTTCGCCCCCGGTGTTCCCGCCGCCGCCGCGCGCCGGGAGAGGATGGCCCAGGCGAGGAGTCCGGCGGCGATCAGGGCGATCTTCCCCCCCTCGCCCCGGACGTAGGGGGCGTCGTAGGGGCGGGCGAACTGGAAGACGAGGAAGGCGAGGAGGAGGAGGAAGAGGAGGCCGGCGAGGACGTTCGCGGCGGCGTCGAACCATCTCCGCCTCCCCGCCGCGAGCGAGCGGCCGAGGCCGAAGGCGAAGAGGAGGGCGCAGGGGGGAAGGCAGGGGAGGATGTAGGTGGCGAGCTTCCCCTCCGAGGCGGAGAAGAAGAGGAGGGGGAAGAGGACCCAGCAGGCGAGGAAGCGGACGGGGCGGGAGGGCTTCCCGGTCCGGACGGCGGCGGGGAGGAGGAAGAGCCAAGGGAGGAGTCCCCAGGCGAGGACGGGGAGGAAGAACCAGAAGGGCTCGGTGTGCTGGGCGAAGGAAGCGCCGAAGAAGCGCTGGAAGTGCTCGGTGACGATGAAGTAGTCCCAGAAGACCGGCTCGGCCCTCTGGATCAGGACCGCCCAGGGGAGGACGGCGGCGAGGGCGGCGAGGAGGCAGGGGGGGATTACGGAGAAGAAGTCCCATCCCCGCTTCTCCCAGACCAGGTAGGGGAAGACGACGATCGCGGGGAGGACGAAGGCGAGGAACCCCTTGGCCAGGAAGGCCCCGCCCGCGGCCAGTCCGGCCAGGAGGAGGTAGGCCGTGCGGCGGGAGGGGCGAGCCGAGGTGTCGGCGAAGTAGAAGGCGGCGAGCGAGAGGGTGAGGCAGCAGACGAAGGGGAAGTCGACCAGGTTGGTCTGCCCGATCCCGCCGGCGAGGGCGAAAGAGAGGAAGATCAAGGCCGCGTTCGTAGCCTCGCTCCGCGCCCCCCCCATCCGCCGGAAGAGCGCGGCGAGGAGGAGCGCGGTCAGGAGGGCAGAGAGGGCGCAAGGGAGGCGGGCGGAGAAGGGGTTGGCCCCGAAGGCGGCCATAGCCGCCGCCGCCAGCCAGGAAGCCAGGGGCGGCTTCTCGAAGTAGCGGAGGCCGGCCTGGCGGGGGGTCGTCCAGTCCCCGGAGGCGAGCATCTCCCGGGCGACCTCGGCGTAGCGGTATTCGTCGGGGACGAAGAGGTCGCGGAAGGCGAGGGGGGAGAGGTAGCAGAGGCAGGCGAGGAATGCCGTCAGATAAGCGCCGGAGAGCGATGGCCGGTGGAGAGGCATGGACGGGTTTCAGAGTAGCAGAAAACCGGGATTTTCCGTTGCATATTCAGACGGAAGGGGAATAATCCCAACGATCGTTTAAAGCCATCCTGGATCGGGGCCCCGATTTATATTTAGATCCGATCGTCATCGGGGCAGGCAAGAATGCCCCTCCCCCCCTGGATCGGGGCAAGAATGCCCCTCCCACGGGCTTGGCAGCGTTCGAAAGGAGAAAACAGTGAGGATACTGGTCACCGGCGGCGCCGGATTTATCGGGAGTTTCCTGGTGGACGAGCTGGTCAAGGCCGGCCACCGGGTGCGCATCTTCGACAACCTCGAACCCCAGGTCCACCCGGGCGGCGAGCCTCCCCCCTATCTCAACCGGGAGGCTGAGTTCATCAAGGGGGACGTGCGGGACTACGAGGCTTTGGCCAAGGCGACGGAGGGGATGGAGGTTATCCACCACGAGGCGGCGATGGTCGGGGTCGGCCAGTCGATGTACCAGATCCGCCGCTACATGGAGGCGAACACGCTGGGGACGGCCAACCTCCTCGACATCATCGTCAACCGCAAGCTCGCCCTGAAAAAGCTCGTGGTCGCCTCCTCGATGTCCACCTACGGGGAGGGGGCCTACCGCTGCCCGAAGTGCGGGCCGGTCTCCCCCCCCCTTCGGAGCGAGGAGCAGATGGCCCGGGGCGACTGGGAGCTCCACTGCCCCTCCTGCTCCGCCCGCGCCGTCCCGATCCCCACGCCGGAGTCGAAGGTCCAGGAGATCACCTCCATCTACGCCCTGTCCAAGAAGGACCAGGAGGACATGGTGATCAACGTGGGCAAAGCCTACAAGATCCCGGTGGTGGCCGTGCGGCGCTTCAACGTCTTCGGCCCCCGCCAGTCCCTCTCCAACCCCTACACCGGCGTGGCCGCGATCTTCATGAGCCGCTTGAAGAACCGCGCCCGGCCGCTGGTCTTCGAGGACGGGAAGCAGTCCCGGGACTTCGTCTCCGTCCACGACATCGTCCGGGCGAACATCCTGGCCATGGAGAGCCCGAAGGCCGACTACCAGATCTTGAACGTGGGGGCGGGGCGCCAGGTGACTGTCCTCGACATCGCCCTCACCCTCAACCGCCTCCTCGGCCTCTCCATCGAACCGCAGGTCTTAGGCAAGTTCCGCCAGGGAGACGTCCGCCACTGCTTCTCGGACATCGGGAAGATCCGGCGCCTCCTCGGCTTCGAGCCGCAGGTCTCCCTGGAGGGGGGGATGAAGGAGCTGATCGCGTGGTCGGAGACGGTCCAAGCCGCCGACAGGGTGGAACAGGCCACCCGGGAGCTTAAGGAGAAGGGGCTGGTGTCCTGACTCGGATCATGATGCAAGCCAGCTTTTTTGATCCGCCTATCGATATTTCTTGAGGATGCCGGGCCGGTTGTAGGCCCGATCCCCCGACAAAGCGTTTAAAAGCGGGAAGCGGATGTCGGGGCAGGTATGATCGAGCGCAACGGGGCCTCGCCGCCGGTTCACAGAACCGGCCTACAGGGACGCGCCGGGGCCTCGCCGCTCCCCCCGCCATCCGCCGGGCCTGGTATCGCCGCCGCCGAAAATTACTTTGACATCTTCGGAACGGGATATAGTATATGATTAAGTTCAATTAAAAATCGGCGAAACCGATTTTTAAAAAGGAGGGTGATATGCGTCCACAGGATATTGAAAAAATCGCCAACAGCGTGGTGGGCGCCTTCGGGCGGCCGGTCCGCGCCTCCGCCGGATGTGCGGGCGTGAGCGATCCGTCGTCCTTCGGGTGTAGCGGCGACACCTACGAATGCAGCCCGAACTACGTCTGCGGCGGCCAGGGCTCCTTCAGCTGCGACGAGGGGTTCGACTGCTCCAACAACTTCACCTGCTCCACCAACTGGGACTGCATGGGGGAATACCTGGAATAGTCTCCCCCCAGGAAGGTGAACGAAGTCCAGGGAGCGGGCGCCCCCACGCGCCCGCTCCCTGCTTTTTGCCATGGCTGATCCGGCCGCCGCTCCCCGCCCCCTCCTGGCCTGGCTCCTCTCCCTGCTCATGCCGGGGCTGGGCCACGCCTACGGGGGATTCCCCGTCCGGGGCGCGGCGTTCTTTCTCTTCCACTTCGCCCTGCTCGCCGGCCTGGTCGTCTCGGGGACGAAACCGGCGCTCGTGGCCGCCCTCCTCCTCTTCTTCCGCCTCGCCATCGCCTCCGCGGCCGTCGGCTCGGCGCGGCGATCGCCTTCCCGGCCGCGCCGCCGGGCGGCCCTCCTCTTCTACCTCTCCGGACTGGCCCTCGGCCTCTTCCTTCGCTGGCTCATCCTCCCCGCGGTGGAGGTGGCGGGGGTGTCGATGGCCCCCTCCCTCCGGGACGGGGACATTCTCCTCGCCGACCGTTTCGTCCACCGCCTCTTCCCCCCGCGGGCGGGCTCGGTCGTGGTCGCCGACAACCCGGGGACCGGGCCGCGGCGGTTGGTGAAGCGGTTGGCCGCGGTCGGCCCGGCCGAACTGGCGCTGGACGGCCGGTCCTGGGAGGTCCCGCCCGGCGAGTCGTTCCTCCTGAGCGACAACCGCTCCCGCGGACCGGACAGCCGCGCCTTCGGACCCGTCCCCGACTCGGCGCTCCGGCTCCGCCTCCGCCTCGTCGTCTGGTCCTGGGACCGGGAGAGGGAGCGGGTGCGCTGGGAGCGGATCGGGAAGCGGATCTGAGGGGGGATTGTTTCGGCCGGCCGGGGGTGGTATCATGCGCCGCCGTTCACCAAGGAGGGAACCATGATCCTGGGACTTCCCGCGGCGACCTTTCTGGTCTACCTCGGGGTTACGCTGCTGCTCGCCGCCTTCTTCGTCTTCTGGGGGCTGACCTACCGGGCCAAGGACGAGTGAGGAGACGGCCATGACTATAACCATCATCGTGGTCGCCGCCTATCTCCTCTTCCTCCTGGCCATCGGGGCTTGGGCCTCGAAGAAGATCAAGACCGTCGAGCACTACATCATCGCGGGGAGGGACCTGGGCTTCTGGGTCTTCGCCATCCTGATCGTCGCCTCCTGCATGAGCGGGATGACTCTTCTCGGGGTGAGCGGACTGGGCTACATCGGGGGCTGGCCCACCTTCTGGGAGCAGATCTTCGTCCCCCTCTCCTGCGCCCTCTGCATCTTCCTCTACGGGACCAAGCTCCACCGGGTGGGCGAGCGGCAGGGCTACCTCACCCTCCAGGACTACTTCGCCCACCGCTTCGACAGCCCCAAGCTGATGCGGGGGCTCTCGGCCCTCGCGGTCCTCGTGGTCTCCGTCATCTACCTGGTCGGGCAGTACACCGCGATCAGCATCATCCTCGGCTGGACGATGAAGATCCCGCACGTCTACGCGCTCGCGATCGGGGCGGTGGTGGTGATGGCCTACGTGGTGATGGGGGGGATGTTCGCGGTCGCCTGGACCACCCTCTTCCAGGGGCTCCTCATCGTCTTCGGCGTGGTCGTCGTCTTCTTCCCCATCCTCTCCGCCGCCGGGGGTCTCGCCCACGTCAACGCGGTGATCGCCCGGATCGACCCCAACTTCCTCCGCCTCGCCTACCCCCCGGTTCATCCGCCCTACGCCCCCTACGCCTTCAGCACACCGGCCTTTCTCTTCTCCTTCGGCCTCCTCCTCGCCTTCGGCCTCTCCGCCGCCCCCCACATCGTCAACAACGTCCTCACCGCCCGCAAGGTCCACTACTTCAAGTGGGCCCCGTTCGTCGCCTTCGCGATGTACCTTGTCGTGATGTTCATGATCAAGATCGTCGGCTTCGCCGCCCGGGCGATGGTGGCGGAGGGGACGCTCGCGGTGGCCAACCCCGACATGTCCTTCGTCGCGGCCGTCCAGAAGGCGCTTCCCGCCTACATCTGGCCCTTTTTCGCGGTGATCGTGCTCGCCGCGGTGATGTCCACCACCGACCGCCTGATGCTGACGATCGGGACGGCCTTCGGCTGGGACATCTACGCCAACCTCCTCCGGCCGGGGGCCTCCGACCGGAAGATCACCCGCTTGAGCCAGATCGCGATCGTGATCGCGGCGCTCGCGACGGCGGCCCTGGCGATCAAGCCCCCCGAGCTCCTCGCCTGGCTGATCTGGGTGGGGATCGGGGTGATGCTCTCCACCTTCGTCCTCCCGCTCCTCGCCGGCCTCTACTGGCGGAGGGCGACCAAGGCGGGGGCGATCGCCTCGATGGCGGCGGGATTCGTCTCCTCGCTCGTCTTCGGCGCCCTCCACAAGTACGGCCCGGCCTTCCCCAAGGAGGGGCCGCACACCTGGATCCATTATCTCTGCTACCGCCCGCTCCCCGTCCACTTCAGCTTCTACGCCTTCCTCGTCGCCCTGGTCGTCCTGGTGGCGGTGAGCCTCCTCACCCGCCCCACCCGGTCCGAGATCCTGGACAAGACCGAGACCGGCTTCTTTATCGCGGACCGGGCGGGAAAGGGCTAGGGCGGAACGCAAAGCGCAGAGCGCAAAGAGCAAAGCGCCCCGCCTCTCCTGGGCACTCTGTTCTCCGCGGAACGGTTGCGAGATGAAGCGGGCCGTGACGATAACCCTCATCGTCGTTTTGGTCGCCCTGATCCTCCTCCTCGGTCTCTACGGGTGGCGCCGGAAACATCCGCCCGCCCTTCCTCCGCCCGACTCCCGGCTGGTTTCCGCCCTGCGTTCCCACGTCGAGTTCCTGGCCGGGGAGCTCGGCGAGAGGAACGCCGTCCATCACTCGAACCTGCTCCGGGCCGAGGATTATATCGTCCGCCAGTTCGAGGTCGCCGGCTTCTCCGTCCAGACCCAGGGATATCGGATTGGGAAGAAGATCTATTCCAATCTGATCGCCACCAAGACCGGGGAAACCCTTCCGGAAGAAGTAGTGGTCGTCGGGGCTCATTACGACACCGCCGACACGCCCGGAGCGGACGACAACGCGAGCGGTGTGGCGGGGATGCTGGAACTCGCCCGGGCGTTTGCCGGCGAGCCGACCCGGCGGACCCTCCGTTTTGTCGCCTTCGTCAACGAGGAGCCGCCCTTTTTCCGGACCGAGGATCAGGGGAGCCGGGTGTACGTCCGTGAAGGGCTTGACCCCCGGGAGACCGTCGTCGGCGCCGTCGTATTGGAGATGATCGGCTACTTCACCGACTCCCCCCGCTCCCAGCGCTACCCGCCCCCGCTCGGCTTCGGCTATCCCTCGGCGGGGAACTTCATCGCGGTGGTCGGGAATATCTCGTCGCGCCGCCTGGTGAAGAGCGTGGTCGGAGCTTTTGCCGCCGCCGCCCCCTTCCCGGTTGAGTCGATAGCCGGGCCGGGGTTCATCCCCGGCCTGGACCTCTCCGACCACCGCTCCTTCTGGCGGGAGGGAATCCCCGCGGTGATGGTCACCGACACCGCCTTCTTCCGCAACCCGCACTACCACCGCTCGAGCGACACGCCGGCGACGCTGGACTACCGCTCGATGGCGGAGGTGGTGAAGGGCCTGGAAGGAGTTATCCGAGCCCTGGCCAACCCGCGGGGATAGGGCCTCTCTAATCGATCGGGCGGCAATCTTTGGTTCAAGCCGCACCCACGCAACGCCAACCACCTGTGCTTCTGCACGGACCCGCCTTGCCAGGAGGCCAGCAAGCAGGCGAGCCGGGGTAAATGGTCCCGAAAGGACCCGAGCTACTTTCGGGGGGAACACCAGGTGGAGCGGGTCCGGTCCTGGTGAAAGGAGCATCCGGGATACTGACGGCAGAGGGGAGCAACCTAGGGGCCGGCGGGTTCCACTTGAATGGCATGAAGTTGCGAACTTAAGGTCACAAAATGTGACCTTAAGGGGTCACGGCCAGCATCCTATCCTCTGTGCTTGGAGCTCGCCGACAATCGCAGTCGCCCCCCGCGCGGGGGCGTGGATTGAAACCGGCGGGAACGCCGGTTCGCAGAACCGGCCTACAAGGCGCGATGGGGCCTCGCCGCCGGTTCGCAGAACCGGCCTACATTTACGAAACCGGCAGAACGGAGGCGAGCCAGTCGAAGAGGCGCTGGTCGTAGAGGGCGCGGGCCAGCGGCTCGCAGTGCCAGTTCGCCCCCTCGGCGGCGGTGAAGGGGACGAGGGTCTTGGGGCAGGCGAGGGCCTCGTAGACCTCGCGGGGCTGGCCCGGCCAGAACTGCTCGTCCTCGGGGTCGGCGATGAAGGCGGGGCAGCGGATCTGGCTGATCACGTCGCGGAGGTGGTACTTGCGCGCCTCGGTGATCCAGCGGAAGTAGTTGTCCGTCCCGTAGGGCTTCATCCGGAAGGCTATGTTCTGGCGGACCGCCTTCCCCATGACCCGGAGCGCGAGGCGCATCTCCCGGTTGAAGGCCTCCTCCCGGCCGGCCTCGAGGAGCTTGAGCATCGGGGCGGGGACGTTCGCCGTGATCGCGCGCGAGACGTCCATCACGCCGGGGTCGGCGATCACCGCGGCGATCCTCCGCTCGAAGGCGGCGGCCCGCAAGACCCAGTACCCCCCCTGGCTGATCCCGGAGAGGGCGATCCGCCCGGCGTCCACGTCCGGCCGCCCGGCCAGGTAATCCACGACGGGGGCGATCACCTTCTCCCAGTCCGGGCGGAAGGGGACTCCGTGGCGCCAGAGGAGGGTGTTCTGGCCGGGGCCGTCGAAGGTGAAGGCGGCGTAGCCGCGCCGGAGGGCCCCGGCGATCCCGCACCCCCACATCCCGCTGATCGGACCGTCGGAGCCGTTGTTGAAGATGACGGCGGGAAAGGAGCCGCGGACCGCCGCCGGGCGGAAGAAGTAGCCGGGGAGGGGGACGGGAGAGAAGGGGACCTCCACCCGTTCCGCCGGCGGCTCGAGACGGGAGCAGAAGCCGTCCCAGCAGGAGCGGTGGAGCTCGAAGGTCGCCAGCAGGCGGGAGGGGTCGTCCGAGCCGTCCACCATCACGTTGGCCAGGGCGTAATAGGCGGAGGCGCGGAGATAGGCCTCCCGCGCGCTGACCGCGTTTCCCGCCGCGGCGCACAACTCGGCGGCGGCCCGCGTTCGCTCGGCCAGGGCGAAGTACTCGCGGAACCAGGACTCGAAGTCGCCGTCGCGGATCCGCTTGGCCGCGGCGAGGATCTCACCGGCTTCGGCGGCGCCGTAGCAGCACCCCCCGAGCGCGCACTGGGTCTCGAAGTCCATCTGCTGGTGGCGGAAGAAATACTGGTTTCCCTTGAGCGGTTTCATTCGGGTTTCATCGCGACGCCCGGAAGGCCCCCAGGCCCGGCTTGGCCTCGCCTTCCGGCGTGAAGAGGCTGAAAGAACGCCAGATGGGAAAATATATCATCTCCGGGCTCGAAGGGTAGGCGCATTCGGCCACGATGACCGGACTGACTAATAAGTCACTCGAAGAGGGAGTAGACGAAGGAGAGCTGGGTCCGCCAGGCCTGGCCCCGGGAGCCGTCCTTGGTCTCGCGGGAGCCGAAGAGCCCCTCCAGGCCGGCCTGGAGGATCGGCGAGACCCGCCAGACCAGGTTGGCGGAGGCGTACTGGGTGCGGTGGTAGGCGTCCCCCGCCTGGGCCTCCTCGTTCCCCACGTTCACGAAGCCGTAGCTCGCGCTGGAGCGGAACTCCTCCGACCAGCGGTGGGTGAGGCCGGCGAGCGCGCTCGCGTAGGGGAGGGGCTCCAGGTCGCCCGTCCCGTCGTAGGCCGCGTCGATCCCGTCGTAGTAGGCGGCGTCGTTCCCGAGCGTGCCGATCCCCTCGCCGTAAACCAGCTGGCCGCGGAGGGCGTCGCGCGCTGAGAGCTCGATCTCGGCGGATAAGTTCACGCCCCAGCCGAAGACGACCTGGCGGTCGTCCGCGGCGTCGCGGGCGCCGATCGCGCGGGCGACCGCGCTCGCCTGGGCGTGGCCGGCCCCCGCCCGCTCCCAGCGGAGGTGGGCGGTCGAATCCGGCGCGGGGTGGAGGTCTTCGCTCGCCCCGTCGGCGTCGCCGTCCGGCTGCTCCAGGCCGAGCTTCAGCCGCCACTCCTCTCCGAGCGGGAGGTCGTAGCTGACCAGGGGCTTGCGGTCGGTGACCAGGGCGTTCGGACCCCGGTAGTCGACGGTGTCGAAGCGCAGCGAGGAGTCGGCGAAGACGGACTGGGTCATCCCGGCGAGGAAGCCGTAATACTGGCCATAGAGGTCCCGGAGGCGGTAGGGGAAAGAGCCGCCGGACGACCCGAAGAAGTCGTTCCGGTAGTAGAAGCGCCCCTCCCCCGGCTCCGTGGGGGCGCGGACGTCGAGGCTGATCTGCGATCCCTTCCCGTTGAGGTTGAAGCGTGCCCCCCCGCCCTTCTCCGGGTCGCCCTCCACCGGGATCTGGGCGGGGATGAAGCGGTCGTCGTTGCCGGTGTTCTGGGGGTCCCAGGTGAGGTCGGCCCGGGGCTTCAGGTTGAGCTTGATCAAGACCGGGGTATGGGGGACGGCGATGAAGCCGCGATACTTGGGGTCGAGGGTGGGATCGGCGAGAGCGGCCGCTTCCTGGGCTCCGAGGAGGCGGGCAACGGCGGCGAGGAGGCACGCCGCGAGTCCGACGGCCGCGTGAATGGTTCGAGTCGTGGGCATTTCGGTCACCGGCGCCCGGATTCGACTGAACTGACGTATAAAAGCATCCTCGCCTTCCCCGCTCCCGTCAAGCCCTTCTCCTCCGATCGTCGTCCCGGCGCCTTTGGGAATGCGGCGGCCCGCCGCCGCGGTGATCTCTCCGAGGCGTCAACGCGATACTAAAGCGGCGCCCAGGCGCCGCACTCCAAAGCGCCCCGAAAATTTTCGGGGCGCGGCCGGCCGCCGCGCAACTCGGGCCTGGCCGCCGCGCCGAGATTCGCCTTGACGCCCTCCGGCGGGGGGCTCACAATTTTTAACAGCCGGCGGCGCGCCATTCCCGTCGGCGGACACCATGAGGCGACACGGGGACATGGGGTCTCGGCTCGGCCATCCCGGCAGGGATAGGAGCATCCGGCCGGGATTTCTCTTTCTCGCCGCCCTCCTCCTGGCGGGAGCCCCCCCCGCCCAAGGGCTGACCCTGAAGGCCGGGATCTACCAGAACCAGCCCAAGGTCTTCGTCGACGGGCAGGGGGCGCCGCAGGGGATCTTCGTCGACATCCTCGACGACATCGCGCGCCGGGAGAACTGGACGATCGAGTACGTCTACGGGACCTGGTCGGAGAACCTGGGCCGGCTGGCCGACGGCGAGATCGACCTGGTGCCGGACGTCTCCTTCTCCCCGGATCGGGCGCGGCGGTTCGTCTTCAACCGCAACTTCGTCCTCGAGTCCTGGCTCGACGTCTACTCCCCCTCCGAGAAGAAGATCGGGTCGATCCGCGACCTCGACGGGAAGACGATCGCCGTCCTGGACGGGTCGGTCCAGGAGAGGTACCTGCGGGAGGAGATCAAGCCCGTCTTCGGGATCGACTTCACCCTCCTTACCCATCCCGACTACCCCGCCGGGATCCGGGCGGTGAAGTCGGGGGCGGCCGACGCGATCGTGGCCACCCGCTTCTTCACCTTCTCCCCGGCCCGGGACGCGTCCATCGTGCCCTCGCACGTCATCTTCCGCCCCGAGAACCTTTTCTTCGCCTTCCGCCAGGACATCGACCCCGCCGTGGTCGCGGCCGTCGACCGCCGGATCGTGTCGATGAAGAACGATCCCGGCTCGGTCTACTACCGCTCGCTCCAGCGCTGGCTCGACATCGGGCCGCGGCCGATCATCCCGCCCTACATCAAGCTGATCCTGGCGATCGCCGCCTTTCTCCTCGCCGCGGTCGGTCTCTTCAGCTTCCTCCTCCGCCGGCAGGTGGCCGCCCGCACGCGGGAGCTTAGGGAGGCGAACGCCGATCTCGGCCGGGCCCACCGCCTTCTCGCCGATACCCAGTCCGTCGCCGGCCTGGGCGGCTGGGAATACGACGTCGCGACGAAGCGGATCATGTGGACCGACGAGGTCTACCGCATCTACGGCGTCGGCCGGGAACAGGACCCCGACCGGCTCAGCCGCGACCTCTCCTTCTACGCCCCCGCCTCGGCCCCCGCGATCGAGCAGGCCTTCCTGGCCGCCCTGGAGAGGGGGGAGCCTTACGACCTGGAGCTCGCGATGGTGCGGGCGAACGGGGAGCGGATCTGGGTTCGCTCCACCGCCCGGGCGGTGCGGGAGAACGGCCAAGTGAAGCGGCTGAACGGCACCATCATGGACATCACCGCGAGCAAGCAGGCCGAGGCGGAGAAGCGGAAGCTCGAGGACCAGCTGATCCTGGCCCAGAAGATGGAGCTGGTGGGGAGGCTGGCGGGCGGGGTGGCCCACGACTTCAACAACATGCTTTCCGCCATCCTCGGCTACGCGGAGCTGGCCCTGGGCCGGGCCCGGGCGGACGAGCCGCTGCGGGGAGACCTCGAGGAGATCCTCAACGCGGCCCGGCGCAGCGCGGGCATCACCCGCCAACTCCTCGCCTTCTCCCGCAAGGAGTCGCTCTCCCCCCGGGTCCTGGACCTGAACGACGTCGTGGAGGGGATGCTGAAGCTGCTCCGCCGCCTGATCGGCGAGAACATCGACCTCTCCTGGCAGCCCGCCCGCAACCCCTGGTCGGTCCGGATCGACCCCGTCCAGATCGACCAGATCCTGGCCAACCTCTGCGTCAACGCCCGGGACGCGATCAAGGACGTGGGCCGGATCGTGATCGAGACCGGCAACGTCTCCTTCGACCGCGCCTACTGCGACACCCACCCCGATTTCGCCCCCGGCGACTACATCCTGCTGGCCGTGAACGACAACGGCTGCGGGATGGACCGGACGACGCAAGCGAAGATCTTCGAGCCCTTCTTCACGACCAAGGGAACGGGCAAGGGGTCCGGACTGGGCCTGGCCACGGTCTTCGGGATCGTCCAGCAGAACCGGGGGTTCATCCACGTCTCCAGCGAGCCGGCCCAGGGCACCACCTTCAAGATCTATCTCCCCCGCTACCTCGGCCCGGCGGAGCCGGAGAGGATCAGGATCAAGGGGGAGGTCCCCCGCGGGCGCGGGGAGACGATCCTGCTGGTCGAGGACGAGCCCTCCATCCGCAAGCTCGCCCGGATTATCCTCGGCGAGCTGAACTACACCGTCCTCACCGCCGCCTCCCCGCACGAGGCGATCCGCCTGGCTGGGGAGCACGATGGCGAAATCCAGCTCCTGATGACCGACGTGGTGATGCCCGACCTGAACGGCCGGGAGCTCAAGGAGCGGATCGCCCGCTCCCGTCCGGGGATCCGGTGCCTCTACATGTCGGGCTACGCGGCGGGCGCCATCGCCCCTCCGGGCATCTTGGAGGAGGGGGTCCACTTCATCCAGAAGCCCTTCTCGCTCAAGGAGCTCGCCCTCCGGGTCCGGGCGGTCCTGGATCTGAAGACATAGTGAATGGTTGGGGGTTTACCTGTTACTAATCCGGCCCTCTTTCGTCGAGAGATTGCTTCGTCCCCCTCGCTTAAGCTCGGGGTTCTTGCAATGACAGGCCTATCCTGGACTGACTTATAACCTGAACCTATGGCGGGCCGAAGAAAAGTTCTGGCCGCGGGCTGCCTCTTCCTTCTCATCCTCGCCGCCTATCTCCCCGTCTTCCGGGCGGGGTTCGTCTGGGACGACGACTCCTGGGTCTGGGCCAACCCCCACGTCCGGGGCGAGCGTCCGATCCTCCGGGTCTGGCACACCGACGAAGCGCCCGGCCAGAACTACCCGCTCACCTCCACCTTCTTCTGGGCCCAGGCCCGCCTCTGGGGGTTTGGCCCCTTCGGCTACCACCTCCTCAACGTCCTCCTCCATTCCGCCGACGCCGCCCTCCTCTGGCTCGTCCTCCGCCGGCTGAAGCTCAGGGGGGCGTGGCTCGCGGCCGCCTTCTTCGGCCTCCACCCGATCAACGTCGAGTCGGTCGCCTGGGTGACGGAGGCGAAGAACGTCCTCTCCGCCTTCTTCCTCCTCCTCTCCCTCCTCGCCTTCCTGCGCTGGGCGGAAGGGGGGAGGAGAGGATGGTACCCGGCCTCCCTCGCGCTCTACCTCCTGGCCCTCTCCGCCAAGACCTTCGTCGCCGTTTTCCCTTTTGCCCTTTTCGTCCTGCGCTGGTACCGGGGGGAGCGGCTCGGCCGGCGGACCGTCGCGGCGGTCTCCCCCTTCCTCCTCCTCTCCCTTATCGCCGGGGCGTATACCTGGCGCCTCGAGGTTGTCCACGTCGGGGCGAGAGGGGAGGCGTGGGCCCTCTCCTTCGCCGAGCGCCTCCTCGTCGCCGGGCGGGCCTTCTGGTTCTACCTCGCCCAGATAGTCTTCCCGGCCCGCCTCTCCTTCGTCTACCCCCGCTGGGAGATCTCCACCGGGGCCGCCTCCGCCTGGCTCTTCCCGGGACTGGCCGCGGCCCTTTTCGCCCTCCTCTGGCTTCTCCGGCGGGCAAGGCGGGGGCCCCTGGCCGCCGCGGCGCTCTACGCGGTTCTCCTCGCCCCCTCCCTCGGCTTTGTCAGCTTCTTCGCCCAGATCTACTCCTTCGTCGCCGATCACTACGCCTACCTCGCCTCCGCCGCCCCCCTGGCCGCGGCCGCCTGGCTCGTCCGGGGGCTCCCGGCGCGGTTCGCGCGCCCGGCGGGCGCGGCCCTCCTCGCCGTCCTCTTTTTCCTCACCGCGCGCCAGGCGGGGAGGTACCGCTCCTCCCAGATCCTCTTCCGGGACGTGCTCGAGAAAAATCCGTCCTGCTGGCTGGCCCGCAACAACCTCGCCAACGAGCTCTTCGCGGAGGGGAAAACCGAGGAGGCCCTCGCCGAGCTCGCGGCGGCCCTTTCCGCGCGCCCCGGCGACCCCCGCATCCTCTCCAACCTCGGCCACGCCCTCCTCCGGACCGGCCGGATCGGCGAGGCGGAGCAACGCCTCCGGGAGGCGATCACGGCCGACCCCGCCTTCGCCCCCGCCCGTCACCTCCTCGGCCTCCTCTTTTTCGAGGGAGGGCGCCCGGAGGAGGCGATCCGGGAATATGAGGAAGCGGTCCGCCTCGACCCTCGTAACGGGGAGGCCCTGAACGACCTCGCCGAGGCGCTGATCGCCCGGGGGCGGACAGCGGAGGCGGCCCCCTATCTCGAGCGGGCGATCCGCCTCCGCCCCGCCTACCCCGAGGCCCACAACAACCGGGGGATCGCCTTCTCCCGGATGGGGCTTCTCGAGGCGGCGATCCGGGAGTACGACGAGGCGATCCGCCTCCGCCCGGACTATGCCGAGGCGCACTACAACGCGGGGATCGACCTCGACGGCCTGGGGCGCCTCGCCGAGGCGGAGGAACGCTACCGGCGGGCGCTCGAGATCCGCCCGTCCTACGCCGAGGCCCACGCCAACCTCGGCGTCACCCTCTTCCGGCTGGGGAGGACGGCCGAGGCCGCCGCGGAGTTCCGGGAGGCGCTGCGGATCCGCCCGGACTATCCCGAGGCGAAGCTCAACCTCGCCCGGGCCCAGGCGCGGCTCTCCCCGCCCGCGCCCTCGCCCGGAAAAGAGAGGCTCTAGGCCGGCTGATTCATGAAAACCGACGGTTTCCATGAATCAGCCGGGCTAGAATTGCAGTGGACAACGGTTTATGGTTAGGCAGGGCATCTCGGTGGAGAGCGGCGTCGTGCCGCCGCGCTCCAAAAGGCGCCGGGACGACACCCCCGGCGGCTTCAAGGGGAAAGGGAGGAAGGTATGGAGGCTGTCGCGCTGACGATCAGGCCGGAGGAGTCTCCGGCCGACCGGCCGCTCGAGTCCGTAATCGCGCTCGGTCTTAAACCGGGCGGGAGGGTCACCCTGCGGGCCCGGACGCGGGACGAGGCCGGGGTCGAGTGGGCCTCCCGGGGGGTCTTCCGCGCCGACTCTTCGGGGACGGTGGACCTCTCCCGGCAGGCGCCCGCGGAGGGGACCTTTGCCGCCTCCGATCCCTCCGCCCTCCTCTGGGCGATGCGCCCGGTCGGCGACCCGTCCCGCCCCGTCCCCCTTTTCGAGAAGAACACGGCCGCCCCGCTCGAGGTGGAAGTCTCCGTCGAGTCCGGCGGGGGGACGCTCGCCCGGGCGGGCGTCCGGAGGCATTTTCTCCCGCCGGGTGGCTCGGTAAGACGCGAGGCGGTCGACCGGGAAGGGTTCGCCGGCGCCCTCTTCCTCCCGGCGGGGAAAGGTCCCTTCCCCGTCGTCATCTGCCTCTCCGGATCGGGCGGGGGGTTCAGCGAGCCGAGAGCCGCCCTCCTCGCCTCCCGGGGCTACGCCGCCTTCGCGCTGGCCTATTTCAACGCCGGCTCCCTCCCCCGGGTCCTGCGCGAGGTCCCGCTGGAGTTCCTGGAGAAGGGGATCGGCTGGCTGGAGGGCCGGTCCGAGGTGGACTCCCGGCGGTTGGCCGTCTATGGCTTCTCGAAGGGAGGCGAGCTCGCCCTCCTCCTCGGATCGCTTTACCCGCGGATCCGGGCGGTGGCGGCCGTCTCCGGGGCCGCGCACGTCTGGCAGGGCTTGGACTTCCGCCGTCCCGGGAGCTCCTGGAGCCGGGGAGGGAAGCCCCTGCCTTTCCTGCGGATGAAGGTGCCGCTCCTGACCATGCTCAAACTCCTGCGCGGGCGCCCGGTCTCTTTCCGGGAGAGCTACGAGCGGGGGCTCCGCTGCGCCCGCGACCCCCTCCCCGCGCTTATCCCCGTGGAGAAGATCGCCGGTCCGGTCTTCCTCGTCGCCGGGACGGACGACCGGGTCTGGCCGTCGGCCGAGTACTCCGACGCGATCGCGGAGCGCTTGGAAAGGCGGGGCGAGGGGCGGGCCTGCGAGTATCTCCGGGAGGAGGGCGCGGGCCACCTCGTCGGCCTCCCCTACTTCCCCGCCGCGGAGGTCTGCCGGAACCTGGTTTTTGCCTCCTCCGGTCTCGAAAAGAGCTCCCGGGCGCTGATCCGGGCCTGGGACGGCCTGCTCGCCTTTCTCGCGAAGAACCTATAATCCCGCTCATCGAGTAAGAAGGGACGCGACATATAGCGGCTTCCAGCCTCCGCTCGCGGGTTCGTCAGCCCGACCCTTCGGGGTCGGGCTGATTCTTTGGGGGGAGGGATCAGTCCTCGCGGGCCGGCCAATGGGACCGGATCCAGGCGGCGAGCTCCTCGGTGTTGTGGAGGGCGCCGCGATAGTTCACGTGGCGCATATCCGAGCAGAGGTCGTTGGGGTAGAAGCGGAGGAAGGGCTTATAGACGCTCACCCCGGGGTAGGGGCGGATCGTCTTCTCGATCTCGGCTTCCAGCCTCGCCATCGCTTTTCTCACCACCGGGTTGTCCGCCTGGACGGGGAGAGGGTTGAAGAGGATGAGGACGGGGAAACCGTGTATTCGCGCCGCTTCGAAGATCCGCTTCAGCCCTTCCCCGCAGTCCGGGTTGAATCTGGGTTCCCAGACGATGTCATCCCCCAGCCTCTCCCCGATGTCGACCTCCTGCGCGTCCAGGAGGGAGCCGCGGTTCTCCCAGAGCTGCCGCCGGATCTCGTTGTCCGAAGCCCAGCGGCCGCGGGGCTGGTCGAGGCCGGCGTAAGCGGGAGCCTCCCGGCCCAGGGCGAAGAGGGCGTCGCGGATCTCCTGCCGGAAGCGGAGGCTGGGGAGGACGTGGCGGACGCTCTCCGGAGGGGCGAGCCATCTCCGCAAACGGGAGACCCAGGTCCGGACCGCCTTCTTCCGCCGGCCCGCCGTAAAGGAATAGTGGGAGCTGTGGTACACGAGGAAGCGGGGAGGACCGCAGCGCTCGATGAAGAGTTCGAGGATGTCGGCCTGGCCGGTGGTGTAGATGAAGCCGAAGGTCCCCAGGTTCCAGGTCAGGAACCCCGTCCGCTCCATCAAAAGGGGGGCGTCGAGGCCGATCAGGCAGGCGCTGTCCCCCAGGAGGAGGAGGTCCTGGCGTTCTCTCATCAGCGTCGCGTGGGCCACCTGCCACTGCACGATCGACTCGGCGATGTCGGGGGCGACGGCGGGGCTGTAAAGCCGGTGGCGGACGAGGTCCTTGCGGAGGGGGCGGGGCCAGGCCGCGACCAGCGCCTCGATCGCCGCCGCGAGCGCGGCGGCCAGGAAGAGAGCGCCGGGCCACCGCCCGCTCCGTCCCGCCGGCCGGCCGGCGTCAGAATTGGAAGTAGATGAATTCATTGATGTCCGGAGCGCCCAAAAGGACGATGCCGTAGAAGAGGGCGAGATAGAAAAGGGCCCGACCCCAAACCGGCCAGGACGACCAGACCTCGCTCTCCCGGCGGCGGTACTGGTAGATCTGGAAGGCGGCCAGGGGCAGGGCGGCCGCGGAGAGGGTCAGGGCCAACGGCCCGCAGGACGGGTCCCAGAACGGCCGCGCGCCGAGCGCCGCGATCAGACGTCCGGCGTGGGCAAGGTCGGTCGCGCGGAAGAGGAGCCAGCCGAAGCAGGTCAGGTGGAAGAAAAAAAGGACCGAGAGCCAGAAGCGCGCCCCCCGGCGGGCCTCTCCGCCCGCGGCCGGGCGGAGGCGGTAGAGGACGAGGAGAAGGCCATGGAAGGCGCCCCAGGCGACGAAATGCCAGGCCGCGCCGTGCCAGAGCCCGCCGAGCAGCATCACGATCGTCAGGTTGGCGAGCGTCCGCGCCCGCCCGCGCCGGTTTCCTCCCAGCGGGATGTAGAGGTAGTCCCGGAGCCAGGAGGAGAGGCTGACGTGCCATCTCCGCCAGAAGTCGGCGGGGTCGGCGGCGAGATAGGGGAGGCGGAAGTTCTCGCAGAGGTTGAAGCCGAGCATGCGGGCGGTCCCGCGGGCGATGTCCGAGTAGCCCGAGAAGTCGCAGTAGATCTGGAGGGCGAAGGCATAGGTCCCGAGCGCCACCGCCCCCCCGCCGGGGTGAGCGGCCCCATAGACGCTGTTGACCAGGACGGCCATGTTGTCGGCGATCACCATCTTCTTGAAGAGGCCGACGAAAGCGAGACGGGCCCCGCCGTAAAAACCGTCCAGGGACGGCGTCCGCGGGTTCAGGATCTGGGGGAGGAGGTGGGCGCCCCGCTCGATCGGCCCGGCGACCAGCTGGGGGAAGAAGCTGACGTAGAGCATCAGGTCCGGGAAATTCCGGGTGGCCCGGAGGTCCCCCCGGTAGACGTCGAGCGTGTAGCTCATCGTCTGGAAGGTGTAAAAGGAGATCCCGACCGGGAGGACGATCCTGAGGATGGGGAGATGGAGAACGATCCCGCCGGCGCCGGCGAGGGCGGCCAGGGACTCCGCGAAGAAGTCGTAGTATTTGAAGAAGCCAAGGACGGCCAGGTTGCCGGCGACGGACGCGGCCAGGATCAGGCGGCGGAGCTTCTCCGGGCGGTCGGGATGGAGGCCGCGGTCGACGCCGAGCGCGCAGGCGTAGTCGAGCGCGGAGGAGAAGAAGAGGAGGCCGAGGAACCGCCAGTCCCACCAGCCGTAGAAGACATAGCTGGCGAGGAGGAGGAACCAGTTCTGGCGACGGTGGTCGAGGAGGAAGTAGACCGCCAGGACGACGGCGAAAAACACACCGAACTCTGCCGTGGCGAAGTTCATCCCAGCCGGCCCGGCCCCGGCCGGGCTTCCTCCGCCGCCAGGGAAGCAGAAGCGGAGGCGGATGTCAAAGGCCGATCGCGCTTGCGGATTTCCCCGGCCCCGGATAACATCGACCTGCTCTTGAGCGACGAACTCGAGGGCTTCAAATAGCGAACCGAGAAAGGAGAAGGACATGAAGAAAATGATCGCCGCCCTGCTCGGCCTGCTCGCCGTCCCCGCGCTCGCTTCCGCCGCCGTCTCGCCCTGGAAATGGGTGAACCCCCTTCCCCAGGGAAACGGGTTCAACGGCGCCGCCGCGGTCGGGAGCGAGGTCTACGCGGTCGGGGAGGCCGGGACCGTGGTCCGCTACGACGGGTCCTCCTGGTCCTTGATGTCCTTCCCCTGGAAGTCGCCCCTCCGGGGGGTCTGGGGAAGCTCCGCCTCAGCCCTCTTCGTGGTCGGGGGGGACCCGGACCCGATCAGCGACGGCGGGATCTACCGCTATGACGGCTCGTCCTGGTCCCTGACCGAGATCACCGGCTTCGACCTCTACTCGGTCTGGGGCGCCGCCGCCGACGACGTCTACGCCGGGGGCGACGGGGGCAAGGTGCTCTATTACAACGGCTACTCCTGGGTCGACCGCTCGCCCCCCGGCCTCACCTACACCGTCCGGGGGATCTGGGGCGCGTCTTCCAGCGACATCTACGCGGTGGCCGGCCCCTACATCCTGAAGTTCACCGGCTCGGACTGGTTCACGATGACGGATCTCGGCCCCGGCGGCGACCTGCGCGGGATCTGGGGGACCTCGCTGAGCGACATCTTCGCCGTCCGTCCCGGGGGCAAGGCCTACCACTACAACGGGAGCGAGTGGACGGTGAGCACCTTCGGCGACGGCTCCTCCCAGTACGACCTCCACGGGGTCTGGGGGACGGCCTCCAACGACGTCTATGTCGCGGGCGGCTTTATCGACGCGCGGGTCTACCGCTGGGACGGCGCCGCCTGGGCCGATCTGTCCGTTCCTTATAAAAGGTTTCTCTACGCGGTGGCGGGGGCCGCCGGCCGCGTCCACGTCTTCGGCGACAACGGCGCCATCCGCTCCTGGGACGGGAGCGCCTGGGAGCGGGTCAACCGCTACAACGACGACTACCGGCTGACCGGGATCTGGGGCAGCTCCGCCTCCGACGTCTACGCCACCGGGGGCTACGATCCCTGGACGCCCAACGAGTACGGCGTCGGCGTCAGCTACCCCGTCCTCCACTTCGACGGATCCTCCTGGTCCAGCTTCACCCTCCCGGAGATGTCCACCGCGGTTTGGGGGAGCGGTCCCTCCGACGTCTTCGTGGGCGGCGCGGCCGGCAGCATCTTCCATTACGCCGGCGCCGGCTGGTCCGCGATGACCCAGATCGGATATCAGTCGATCAAGGCGCTCTGGGGGAGCGGGCCCTCCGACGTCTTCGCGGCCGGGGACGACAGCTACCCGTACTACCACATCTCCCACTACAGCGGCGCGGAGTGGGCCGTGATGACCCGGGTGCCGGACTCGAGCTTCGAATCGCTCTGGGGCAGCTCCGGGACCGACGTCTTCGCCGGGGCCGTCCAGGGCCAGATCTACCACTACGACGGGACCGCCTGGGAGCTGATGACCGACACCTCGCTCTACAACGCCTACCTCTGGGGTTCCTCCGGAAGCAACGTCTACGCCGTGGGCGGGGACCACATTCTCCATTACGACGGATCCTCCTGGTCCGCCGTCGCGCCCGGCGTCCAGTACGACAACTACGCCGGGATCTGGGGCGCGGCCGCCGACGACATCTACGTCGTCAACCAGCGCACCGGGTCGGGCGACCAGGTCTGGGGCAGGGTCCATCGCTTCGACGGCTCCTCCTGGGTCGACACCGGCATCCCCTGCGAGAACAGCCTGGGCTGCGTCTGGGGATCGTCGGGGACCGACGTCTATGTCGGGGGGGACTACGGCGCCCTCCTGCGCTACCGGGGCGGCGCTTTCTCCACCCCCACTCCGGTCTCGACCCCGCCGGCGACGCCGGTGCCGACGCCCACTCCCGGCCCGGCGGCGGCGCCCTGGGTCAACGACTACGACGGCGACGGGACGAGCGACATCGCCATCTTCCGGCCCGCCTCGGGGATGTGGTCGGTCCGTGACCTCACCCGCGCCTACCTCGGGAACTCGACCGACGACCTGGTCCCGGCGGACTACGACGGGGATGGGACGACGGACCTGGCGATCTTCCGGGAGAACGGAGGCCTGTGGTCGGTCCGGAACTTGAGCCGTTTCTACCTGGGGTCCACAGATGACCGGCCGGTCCCCGGCGATTACGATGGCGACGGAGCGGCCGAGGCGGGGATCTTCCGCCCCTCCTCCGGCCTCTGGTCGATCAGGAACCTGACCCGGGTCTACCTCGGCTCGTCCGACGACGCGGTGGTCCCCGGCTGGTATGACGACGATACGGCCAAGGACATCGCCGTCTTCCGGGGCGAGACCGGGATGTGGTCGGTGAGGAACCTGACGAGGTTCTACTTCGGATCCTCGACCGACGATCTCGTCCCCGGCGACTACGCCGGCGCGGGTTTCTGGGAAGCCGGGATATTCCGCCCATCTTCCTCCATGTGGTCTATCCGGAACGTGACGCGGATCTACCTGGGTTCCTCCGGCGACTGGGCTTTGCCGGCGGATTACGACGGTGACGGGATCGACGACGCCGCGATCTTCCGGGACTCGGCGGGTTTGTGGTCGGTCCGCAATCTGACCCGGGTGTATTTCGGTTCGACGGACGACATCCCGGTGACGAGGTAGTGGATGGCGAATAGTGAAGGGTGAATGCCCCCCTCTGCAGATTTGCAACGTTCAGAATTTGGGCAGCCGGCGGGGGGAACAGTCCGCTCGGGGTCGCCAACTATCGCCGAAGGAAAGGGTTATAAATAGTGGATGCTTATTAGACATTATGTTTTCCGCTCCAATGGACTGAAAGCCGTTGCACGGCTGCATCGTACTGTTCTCCCCGCCCGGACCGCCGTCCCGGCGGGCTATTCTTTTATCCTCCTGCGCCCCAGCGTGTTGCGATCCCGGACCGAATGAATCGGCGAATGGGAACGATTCTTGCTTATTTCAGAGATAGGCGAGCATAACCGCTCCGAGCCGGGAGCCGGAGACGAGGATAACCATGAGCGAAACATCCTCCAGGACCGAAGAATGGAAGTGGCGGAGCAAGCTGGAGGCCCAGATCCGGCAGAAAGAAGCGGAGCCGCCCCGCGAGTTCGCCCGGATCTCCCGCGCCTTCGCCGCGCCCTTTCTCCCGGAGGGGCGCGGGCCCTTCGTCATGGCGGTTTGTGTCTACTTCGGGGCGGGTTTCATACCCGGTTTGGGCGTCCTGTTCCGCTTCCTCGTCTCCTCCTACGTGATGCACGCGATCGTCCACGCCGCGCGGGGGCGGGCGGGGCTCCCCTGGTGGACGATGGAGGACCTGGAGAATGACCTTCGCCTGAGCTTCATATTCATCATCTTGAACGCGGCCGTCTTCCTCCCCGCCGTGGCCTGGGTCTCCGTCTCCCGAGGCTTTCTTTCCGGCTTCCGCCTGGCGGGGGGGGCGGCGCTGGCGCTCGCCGGCTTCTTTTTCCTCCCCATGATGCTTCTGGTCGGAGCGGTCACGGGCAGCCTTTTCCGGGCGATCAACCTCTCGACCGCGGTGCGGGCGATCGGGCGGGTGCTCGGCCCCTATCTCGCGACGGTGGCGATGTGCCTTCTCGCGCTCCTCGTCCTGAGCCGCCTGGGAGGTCTTCTCCCCTCTCCCTCCCGGCTCCCGCTCGCCGGGGGGATCGTCGTCTCCTTCCTCGGCTCGGCTCTGGGCCTCTACGGTCTCCTGGCCGCGGGTCTGGTCCTGGGGAGGTTCTACTACAACTGCCTGGAGGGCGAACTGGACTACTGAATGTGACGGATGTCTTTTTCCCCCGATGCTGTCATGGCGAATCGACCGCAGCGTCTCGCGCGCGGTCCCAAACCCGGAGGGGTGGTTATGGGAACTAAATGGATGGCGCTGGCAGGTTTCGCGTGCGCGGTTCTGCTCACGTGCGCCGGGACGGCGGAGGCCGCTCTCAACGTCGAATACTCGACCTACCTGGGGGGAAGCGGGGATGATGTAGCCTACGCGCTCGGAGTCATCTCGCTCGGCCGGGCCTACGTCGCCGGCTTCACCCAGTCACCCGACTTCCCGACCGCCTCGGTCTACCAGGCGGCCCTGAACGGGAGCGAGGAGGACGCCTTCGTCGCCTGCCTCTCCACCTCCGGCTCCGCCCTCTTCTACTCCACCTACCTGGGCGGGAGCGCAAACGATTACGGGTCGGCCCTGGCGCTCAACTCCCTGAACTGGCTATACGTGACCGGGCGCACCGATTCCGCCGATTTCCCGACCCACAGCGCCTTCCAGGCGAGCGGCGGCGGGAGCGGATTTGATGACGCCTTCGTCTCCTGCCTCTCCCCCCTGGGCTCCGCCCTCTTCTTCTCGACCTACCTGGGCGGCCTCTCCGAGGACTTCGGGGAGGGGATCGCGATTGACTCCGCCCGCCAGGTCGTCGTCTCCGGCTACACCTGGTCCTCGTCCTTTCCCACGCTCAACCCCTACCAGGCGAGCAAGGGGGGCGGGACCGCCGACGGCTTCGTCTCCTGCCTCTCGACACTGGGCTCGACGCTCGTCTTCTCGACCTTTTTCGGCGGCTACGGGGACGAGGGCGTCCTCGACGTCAAGCTGGACTCGCTCGGCCGCGTCGGCGCGACCGGCCAGACCTCCTCGCCCGACTTCCCGACGCTCAACGCCTACCAGGCCACCTTCAGCAACGACACGAACGACATGTTCGTCTTCCTCCTCGACTCCACGGGCTCCGCGCTCGTCTACTCCACCTACCTGGGGGGGGACGGCGCGGATTGGGGAAGGCGGATCGCGCTCTCCACGACTGGAGCGGCGTATATAGCCGGCCAGACCGAGTCGAAGAACTTCCCCACCGTCAACCCCTACCAGGCGAGCCTCTCCGAGAAGGACGCCGACGGCGCCGTCGCCTGCCTCTCCTCGAGCGGGTCGGTCCTCCTCTTCGCGACCTTCCTGGGGGGATATGGCCGGGACATCCTTTACGGGATCGACCTGGATCCTCAGGGACGGGTCTGCGTCGCGGGGACGAGCGAGGCCGCCGACTTCCCGACGCTCAACCCCTATCAGGCCTCGCTGGGGTCGATCGGCGGCGACGCCGTGGTCGCCCTGCTCGGCTCGTCCGGAGCCTCCCTGGTCTTCTCCTCCTACTTCGGGGGAGGGTTTGAAGATGTCGCCTTCGACATCGACGTGGACACCGCCGGCCTGATCTATCTCGCCGGCGGCACCTACGCCCAAAACTTCCCCACCCGCGACGCCTTCCAGTCCTCTCAGGGCGGTGTGGGAACGCTCGACGCCTTCATCGCCCGCCTCTCCTACACCACGCCCACGCCCACGCCGCCCCCCACGCCCACGCCCCTTCCCTCGGCTTCGCCCTCCCCCTCTGCGGTCGCCGAAACCCCGACACCGGCGCCGGCGACACCGTCGCCTCTCCCGGAAACTCCGACGCCGGTCCCGGAAACTCCGACCCCGATCCCCGAAACGCCCTCGCCGGTCCCGGAGACGCCGACCCCGACCCCCGTTCCCCCGTCGCCGACGGCCGTCATCGAGACGCCCTCGCCGACGCCGCGGAAGCTCGTCCTCGACGCCGACGACTTCGACGGCGACGGTTCGGCCGACCTCGCCCTCTGGCGATCGGGCGCGACGAGCTGGCACGTCTACGAGGTGAGCTTGGTCTACTACGGCCTCTGGGCCGACGTCCCGGCCACCGGCGACTTCAACGCCGACGGGATCGCCGACTATGCCGTCTTCCGCCCCGCGAACGGGCGCTGGTGGTGGCGCAACCCCTCCGGCCCCTCGATCACCGCCTACTACGGGATCAGCGGAGACCAGCCCGTCCCGGCCGACTACGACGGCAACTTCCGCTCCGACACCGCGGTCTGGCGGCCGGCCAACGGGGGCTGGTATATCCAGGGGATCACGCGCTTCAACTACGGGCTCAACGGCGACATCCCCGTCCCGGCCGACTACGACGGCGACGGCGCCGACGACGCCTCCCTCTACCGCCACTTCACCGGCCCCGCCAACGGCGCCGGCGGCGCCTGGTATGTCCGCCACCTCACCCGCGTCTTCTACGGCCAGCCCGGCGACCTCCCCGTCCCCGGCGACTACTCCGGCGACGGGACGGTCGAGTTCTCCGTCTTCCGCCCCTCCTACGGGCGCTGGTATGTCGCGGGATCGCCCTACGTGGAGTTCGGCCAGGCCGGCGACATCCCCGTCGCCCTCGACTACGACGGCGACAGCACCACGGACCGCGCGCTCTACCGCCCCTCCTACGGGCGCTGGTACATCTACGGCGTCACCCAGGTCAACTTCGGCGGAGCGGGCGACCTCCCGGTCGGAGGGCAGGCGGATTGAGCGGGGAAGGCGTCCGACCCCGAAGATAGAGGGAGCGGATCGCCGCCCGGAGCGTGCCGAACCGCTGCCGGGACTATCGGGGCAACGCGACTGCCGCGGTCGGCTTAAAAAATGCCGCTCCCGGCAGGCAGAGGAAAGGAGGAGTGTTATGAAAATTATCGCCATCGCGGTGGGATTGGCCATGGCTTGGGCCAGCGGGTCGCCGGCGGCCGGCGCGGCCGACTTCAACGGCGACGGGCGGGGGGAGCCGACGATCTTTAGGCGCTCCCAGTGCAAGTGGGTGGCCTACGGGGTGACCAACTTCTACTTCGGGAACTCCGCCGACCAGGTCCTCTGCGATGACTACAACGGGGACGGAATCAGCGACGCCGCGGTCTACCGCCCGTCCGAGTCGATGTGGACGGTGCGGAACCTCACCCGGGTCTGGTTCGGCTCCACCGGGGATGCCGCGGTGATCGGGGGCGGCCCGAGCCACTGGGCGCTCACCACCGGCGGACTGCGCTACGCCGGGACCGGCTACGTCGGGATCGGGACCGCCAGCCCCGTCGCCGAACTCGACGTCTTCGACAGCTCCGACTCCTCGAACTCCACCGCCATCCTCGCCCTCCACGGCTCCGGGGCCAACTCGAACAGCGCGATCGACTTCTACGAGAACAACGCGATCGCGATGAGCCTCTATTACAACGGCTACAACAACGAGCTCTACATCAAGGACGCCACCGTCAACGAGGAGCGTTTCACCTTCACCCGGTCGGGCGACTTCGGCATCGGCACGGACAACCCGACCGCGACTCTGTACGTTTCCGGCGACACCACCAAGCCGGGGCTGATCGTCCGCGGAGGAGATTCAACGGTCCCGCTCGAATGCGACCTGGCGACATTCCTGAACGGCGCCGGGGCCCAACAGTTCTGGTTCAGCGGAGCGGGGGACGCCGGCGCCAAGGGGAGCTGGGGCACCTTCTCTCCATATATCGCCATGCATTTCGTCCCTGAAGGCCAGGATCCGAAAGCCTACGCGGTCGGGGAAGTCGTTTCCGCGGTCAACCGGCGGGCGGTGAAGACGCGGGGCGCCTACGACCGGGCCGCGGTCGGCGTGGTCTGCCCGCCCGAGGGTTTCATCTCCATCCCCACCGAGCTGAAACGGGAGATCACGGAAGGGGGAAAATCGATGAAGGATTTCCCGCTGGTCCCCGTGGCCTACCTCGGGAACGTCAAAGTCAAGGTGAACGACGAGGGCGGGCCGATCGCGAGCGGGGATCCGATCGTCCCGTCCTCGGCGCCCGGCGTGGGGATGCGGGGCGACCCGCAATCCTTCGCGGAGGCCGCCTCCGTGATCGGGAAGGCGCGCGAGGATTTCGCGGGGGCCTCCGGACTGATCGAGGTCTCGGTCGGCGTGAAATAAATCCGTACCGGCCCGTCCATGAATAGATCGGCACGGTGGCCAGCGGCGGGAGCGTGCCTGGGGATGCTCCTTCTCCTCCCCGGGCGGGCCCCGGCCGGTCTCCTCCAGCCGGACGACCTGGAATACCGGGGCGCCTTCCGCCTCCCGGACGCTCCCGGCGACTACGGCTGGGAATGGGGAGGTCACGGTCTCGCCTATTACCCCGGCGGCGACCCCGGCGGCCCCGCCGACGGCTACCCCGGCTCGCTCTTCGGGACCGGCCACGACTGGTACCAGCAGGTCTCCGAGGTCTCCATCCCCGTCCCGGTCGTCTCCGCGGGGAAGAACCTCGAAGAACTCAACACCGCCATAACCCTCCAGCCGTTCGCGGACATCAAGGGCGGCCTCTTCCCGGCCTTCGAGATCCCTTATTGCGATTTGGAATATCTTCCTCCCCGGGGGGGCCAGGGATCCGGCAAGCTCTACTTCTGCTGGCACGATCATCTCCAGATCGCCGCCTCCTTCCCGACCCACGGCTGGTGCGAGACCGACCTCTTGGCGCCCCAATCGGCCGGTCCCTGGTACGTCGGCGCCTACGACACCTACAGCACCACCGACTACCTCTTCGCCGTCCCCGAGGACTGGGCCGCCGCGCACGTCGGGGGGAGGTCGCTCGCGACGGGGAGGTTCCGGGACGGCGGGCAGGGCGGGCAGGGGCCGTGCATCTTCGCCCTCGCCCCCTGGCAGCACGGCGACCCTCCCCCCGCCCAGGCGGTTCTCTCCGCCGTCCCCCTCCTCCTCTACTCGACGGCTTACTGGGACGACCCCCACGGCGGGGCCTACGCCATGGACCGCTACCACCACTCCGACATGTGGGCGGGGGCGGCCTGGCTGACCGCGGGAGACGACTCGGCGGTGGTCTTCGTGGGGACGAAGGGAAGGGGGGAGTGCTGGTACGGAAACCAGGACGGCCCCTGCCTGGACTGCGAGGACCGGGGCTGGTGGTCCACCTATTTCGACGCCGAGATGATCTTCTACGACCCGGCGGACCTGGCCGCGGTGGCGGCGGGGACGATGCAACCGTACGAGCCGCAGCCCTACGCGGTGATGAACCTGGACCATCTGCTCTACCACGTCGTCTCGCCCCAGATGCGCCACCACGTCAAGGCCGCCTCCTTCGACCGGGCCGGCGGCATCCTCTACGTCTTCGAGCCGCTCGTCGACTCCGACCGGCCCCTGGTCCACGTCTGGAAGGTCTTAGGGGGCGCGCCCACCCCGCCGCCTTCGCCGACCCCCGCCCCTTCCCCGCGGACGGTGGCGGCCCGCTCCGGCGACTACGACGGGGACGGAAGGGACGAGATCGCCGTCTTCCGTCCGGCCACGGGGATGTGGGCGGCCCGCGGCCTCGGCCGGGCCTCCTTCGGAGGGCCAGGCGACGTCCCAGTCCCGGGGGACTACGACGGGGACGGCACGGCCTCTCTCGCCGTCTTCCGCTCCGCCGGAGGTCTCTGGGCGGTCCGCTCCGCGACCCGCTTCAGTTTCGGCTCCCCGGAGGACGCCCCCGTCCCCGGGGACTATGACGGGGACGGGACCTGCGAGGCCGCCGTCTTCCGGGGATCTTCAGGGCTCTGGTCGGTCCGCGGGCTCACCCTGGCCTTTCTCGGAGGGCCGGGGGATGCGCCGGTCCCGGGGGACTATGACGGCGACGGCGCGGACGATCCCGGCGTCTTCGGACCCGATCGGGGGGAGTGGGCCGTCCGGGGGATCACGAGGGCGGCCTTCGGCGGGCCGGGCGACCTCCCCGCGGCCGGCGATTACGACGGGGACGGGACGGCCGAGATCGGGATCTTCCGCCCGGCTTCCGGCCTCTGGGCAATCCGGGAAACGACCCGGTTCCGCCTGGGGAGCGCGGACGATTGGGCGGCGCCGGCGGACTTCGCCGGATCCGGCCGCGACGCGGCCGCGATCTTCCGCGCCCCGAACGGACTCTGGGCGATCCGGAACTTGACCCGGGCGCATTTCGGCGGGGCGGGGGATGCGCCGGCGACAAGATAGGGGAGTAGAAGGGACGGTGTCAACTTGTCAACTATCAAGTTGACAAGTTGACACCGTCCCTCCTCTTCTAGTGGTTGCGGAGGCGGCCGGCGGGGTCGCGATTCCGCGACCAGTCGTGGTCGAGGATCGTTTTCCATCCGACGTGGACCTTGCCCAGGAGCCACCAGCCGCTCATCATGTTGAGGAGGTTCCCCGCGCTGTAGCCGGGGAGGGGCGAGGGGGAACGGTTCGTCTCGTCGAAGCGGATCTCGCCCCCGCTGAAGTAGGGGCGGGCCTCGTCGGTGAACCACTGGTTGACGGCGTTGAAGATCCGCTTGTCCTCGAACTCCCGGGTCGCCGCCCAGGCGACGAAGAAGGACGCGCCGGTCCTGGTCCCGGGGCCTAAACAGTCCGCCCCCTCGCCGGGGAGGATGTCCGCGATCTCCGCCTCGGAGAGGAACTCACCCCTTCCCAGGGGCGACGACTTCAGGTGGTGGGGGCGGGAGCGCCGGTAGAGGTCGTCGGCGAAGTCCCGGTCGAGGGGGCTTAAGGCGAAGGCGGCGAGGAGGCCGGCGAAGGGCGAGGTCTCCCGCTCCGCCTGCATCGGGCCGACCGTGTGCCAGGCCCGGTAGGGGAGGCGGGTCTCGGGGTCGATCATCTCCTTCTTCAGGAAGGCGAGGAGGTCGCGGCGGAAGGACTCGCCGATCTTCTCCCCCGTCTCGGCGTCGCGCCCGTAGAGGCGATCGTAGAACTCGAGCCCCAGGGCGGAGAGAGCGTTGCACTGGGCGAACCACCAGCCGCTCCGGCAGCATTCCCCCCCCGCGTATCCGCTCCCGATCGGCCGTAAGAGATTTTCCCGCTGGGCCCGGGCCAGGGACCGGGCCAGGAACTCCATCTCGGGCCGGCAGGCCTCCCGGTCGCCGGTCATCAGGCCGTAGATCCCCTCGGCGATCAGGAGGGAGGCTTTCCAGAGCAGGTTGTCGACCATCGGGTCGCCGCCGTTTTCGTCGAAGACCTGGTCCTTCCAGGCGCCGGGGCCGCGGAGGATCTCGATCGCCCGGCGGACGGCGTCGGCCGCCTCGGCCGACCGCCCCGGCTCGATGATCGCGATCGAAGGGGCGGCCCAGATGATCGGATCGAGGGCGTAGAGAGTCCAGCCCCGCCCCTGGAGGGCGGCCGGCCAGCCGTAGTCTTCGTTGCGCGTGAAGGCGGGGTAAAGCGGGTCGAGGGGGCGGGCGCGCTCCTTGGCCTGCTCGCACCAGGCGCGATACATGGCGGGGTCATAGCCTCCGGAAAGGGGGAAGAAGGGCTGGTGGGAGCGGGAGAGGGCGTCGAGCGATCCCAGGGCGTGCTTCCAGTGGCCCAGCGAGTCGGCGGCGAGCGCGTGCCGCTCGGCCTGGCGGAAGTAGACCTCCGCCCGGCCGAAGGGGCGCTGCCTCAGGATGAAGTGGAAGACGATCCAGGAGGCGACGACGGCGATGAAGAGGATGATCCCGAGGAGTTGGAGGAGTCGCTTCATTTAAATTCCGCCTGGCCCCTGCGGGGCCAGGCGAAATTTAATCATACTTGTGGCCGATCCGCTATACTGAAGGCCTAGCCCATGCCGCCCATGACCATCACCGTCACCCGCCTGAACCCCCTCTCCCCCCGGGAGGCCTTCACGGTCCTCCGCCGGGCGATCGAGGACCAGCCGGAGTCGCGCGCCCACGACATCACCTGGGGGGAGCTAACGGCCCGGGGGGAGTACATGGGCATGAAGATCGAGTTCCGGGTGGCCCCCGCCCGGAAGGGCTCGGAGGCGAAGGTCGCGATCTCGGGCCCGGGTTTCTTTCTCCGCCCCCTCCGGGAGATGATCGAAAAGGAGATCGGGGGGTTCGTGGAAAAGGCATTGTCCGGCAGCGAGGCAAGGTAGCGGGGCGGCCGGCCGGTCGCCCGGGCGCAGACCGGGCCTACAAACCTTAGCAACCGAGTAAACAGTGATCGGGGAGCAGTGGTCAGTTACTGATCACTGTCCGCTGTTTACTGATGACTGACCACTGTTTACTGCTAACCCGGGGGGTGGAACGATGAGAGCGCAGGTTTCGAAACGTTTTCTGCCGGCGGCGGGTCTCGCCCTCGCCGTCATGCTCGGGAGGTCTCCCGCCGCCCTCGGGCGCGGCGAAGAACTCCTCGGGAAGCCGCCGCCCCGCTTCTCCGAGTCCTCGGTGAACAAGGGTTTCCAGTCGCTGGATAGCTACCGGGGCAAGGTCGTTCTTCTCGATTTCTGGGCCACCTGGTGCGGGCCCTGCGTCGCGGAGATGCCGAAGGTCAAGAAGCTCTTCGAGCGCTTCCGGGGGAAGGACTTCGTCCTGCTCGGGATCAGCCTGGACACCGACCGCAGCGCCCTCAACGCTTACCTGCGGAAGAACGGGATCGCTTGGCCGATCGTCTTCGACGGCAAGGGCTGGAAGAACCGGATCGCCGTCCTCTACGGCGTCCATGCCATCCCCTTCACCGTCCTCATCGACCGCTCGGGCGTGGTCCGCAAGGTGGGACTCCGGGGGACGGAGCTGGAGAAGGCGGTCGAGGCGATGCTGAAGTAGCGGTATGGACGGTATGGACTAGATGGACGATATGGACTCAGCCGCCGGTGGGAACCCGAGGGCGGGCCGGAACGGCCCGCCCCCGTTTTGCGCGCACTTTCTACGCGTGGATTAGCCGCAAATCGGTTTGCTGGCCGCGGGCCGGGCCGAGAGGTTGGGGACGGCCGCGATCGTCCAGTGGGCGGGGAGGGACTCCCGGGCCAGCGCTTCGGCGCTCTCCGCCTCGGAGCGGCTGGCCATCACCCCCACCGCCGTCGATCCCGAGCCGGACATCAGGGCCTTGAGCGCGCCCGCTCCCTTAAGGAAGCTCAAGGCGCGCCCGATCTCGGGATGGCGCCTGATCACCGCTTCCTCGAAGGCGTTGAAGAGGAGGGGGGCGAGGGCGCGGAGGTCGCCACGGCGCAGGGCTTCGATCAGGGGCTCGAGCGGGGGAGGCTCCGGGCGTCCGGCCCGGTCGAGCTCCGCGTAGGCCCAGCGGGTGGAGACGGCCACGCCGGGATGGATGAGGAGGGCCCAGAAGGGGGGAGCGGGGGGGAGGGGGGCGATCTTCTCTCCCCGCCCCCGGCAGAGGGAGGTTCGGGGGGCGAGGAAGAAGGGGACGTCGGAGCCGAGGTTCAAGGCAAGCTCGCGGAGGGCGCCCTCCGCGAGGCCGGTCCCCCAGAGCTCGTCCAGGGCCCGGAGGGCGGTCGCGGCGTCGGCCGATCCGCCGCCGAGGCCGGCGCCGGAGGGGACTCGCTTCTCGATCCTGACCGAGGCCCCCCGCCGCGACCCCGACCGTTCCCGGAGGAGGACCGCCGCCCGGTAGACGATGTTTTCCTTCCCCTGGGGGATCTCCGGCCGGTCGCAGGAGACCGCGAGCTCTTCCGGGAGGACCCGGAAGACGAGCCGGTCGCAGAGGGCGACCGGCTCCATCACCGTGACGACCTCGTGGAAGCCGTCGGGGCGGGGGGAGCGGACGTCGAGATAGAGGTTGATCTTGCAGGGGGAGAGGCGGGCGAAGGGGGCAGGCTGAGTCATCGGAGGATCGGCGAAACGCGCGGGTCCGCGGGTCGAGCGCTTCAGACGTCAGGCCCTAGCCCGAATTTTTCATGAGGATCTGCGATCTTCATGAAAAATTCGGGCGGTTGCTCCCTAGCGTAAGCTGGGAGGGCCGCTTACGACGATATCCGCTAATCCGCAGTCTCTAATCTGCCATCTTTCCCTGGCCCTCCCCCGGCGTCTGGCTGGGCGCGGGGCTTTTCCCTTCCGGTGGTTTTTCGCTCCCCCGGATCTTCTCCTCGATCGTTGAGGGCTCGTCCGGCTCGAGCTCGAGCGCCTTGCGCCACTCCCCGACCGCCTTCTCGGTCTCCCCCTGCTTCCGATAGGCGTCGCCCAGGTGGTCGCGGATCACGGGGTCGTCGGAGATGAGGCCGGCGGCCTCCTCGAGCTTCTCCACCGCCTCCCCGATCATCCCCTTCTGGTAGTAGGCCCAGCCCAGGCTGTCGAGGTAGGCCCCGTTCCGCGGTTCCAGCTCCAGGGCCTTCTCGATCAGCTCGACCGCCTCGTCGAGCTTGACCCCTCTCTCGGCGTACATGTAGCCCAGGTAGTTGAAGGCCTCGGCATTCCGGGGGTTCAGCCGGATCGCGCGCTCGAAGTTCTCCGCCGCCTCGTCGAAGCGCCCGCTCCGCTCGTAGGCCGCCCCGAGCTGGAAGTAGACCAGATCGTTCTCCCCCCCCAGCTCCCGGGCCCGGCGGAAGGCCTCGATCGCCTGGTCGTACTGTTTCGCCCCCATCCGGATCGCTCCCAGGAGGAGGTAGGCCTTGGGGGACTTCGGCTGGAGCTTCAGGAGGAGCGAGAAGACGTCGGCCGCCTTGGCCGTCTGCCCGGTGCTGTAGTAGAGCGTCCCCAGCGACTGGTAGATCGCGGCGTTGGACGGGGCCATCTTCAGCGCCTCCTCGTATTGGTCGATCGCGAGCTGGTCCTGGTCGGAGAGGTCATAGGCGACGGCCAGGGCGAGCCGCGCCTCCAGGAGTTCGGGGGCGAGCGCGATCGCCTTCTCGAAGAACGGGATCGCTTCGGAGAGCTTCTCCTGCTTGACCAGGAGGAGGCCGATCCGGAAGGGGAGGACCGCCTCGTCGGGATGGCGGAGGAGCGCCTCCCGGTAGACGGCGAGGGCGTCGTCGATCTGGCCGTCCTCGGTGTGGATGGCCCCGATCAGGAGCCAGGGGCTGAGCTCGTCGGGCGAGACGGCGAGGGCGGCGCGGAACTCCTCAATCGCCTCCGCGGGCTTCCCCGCCTTGTAGTAGGCGGTCCCCAGCACGAAGCGGGCGCGGTAGGAGCCGGGGGCGAGGTCCCGGGCGCGGCGGAGCCAGGCCACGGCCTCATCCGCCTGCTCCCGGCTGAGGAGGAGGGCGCCGAGCTTGAGAGCTGCTTCCAGGCTGGCGGGGTCGTAGCGGAGAACCGTCCGGAACTCTTCCACCGCCTCGGGGATGCGGGAGTTGAGTTCGTAGGAGACGCCGAGACAGAAATGAGCGTAAGCCGCGACCCGGGCCTCGTCCGGCTCCTCGCCGGGCCCCTGCGGGCGGACGGACCCCACCGGCCCGGCCAGGCAACCGGCGAGGAGCGGACAGAGGAAGAGGCTCGTCGGGATGAACGAGCGGAGACTCTTCACCGATTCTTCTTCTTGTGCCGATCCCTTCTCAGTCTTTTCTTGCGCTTGTGCCGGTTGATCTTCGACTTCCGGCGTTTGCGTCCGCAGGGCATGGGTGGCCCCTCCTGTTCTTTTTCGGGCGCGAACCTTGTTGGTTCGCGCCCGAAAAAGAAGCTGGTTGCGAAACCGCGTTCCGCTGTTTGACCGGGCGCTATTCTCTTCTCGCCGCGCCCGGGATGCAAGACTAAACCTCTGATTCCCGAAAGGGCGCGACGCGCCCTTTCGGGAATCAGACGATGAGCTTGTTCAGGGGATACTCGATGATCCCCTGGGCGCCGGCCTCCTTGAGGGTCGGGATGAGGTCGCGCACGGTCTTCTCGTCGGTGACCACCTCCACCGCCGCCCAGCCGGTGTCGGCCTGGTCGGAGATGGTGGGGGAGTGGAGGGCGGAGAGGAGCCGGACCACGCCGTCCAGGCGGTCCCGCCGGACGTTCATCTTCAGGCCGACCTTGCCCTGGGCGGCGATCGCTCCCTGGAGCAGGAGGGCGATCTTCTCGAGCTTGGCCCGCTTGGCCGCGTCCCCCCAGGCGGCGGCGTTGGCGACGAGGAGGGTGCAGGATTCGAGGATGGTTTCGATGATCCTTAAGTTGTTCGCCCGGAGGCTGGACCCGGTCTCGGTGAGCTCGACGATGGCGTCGGCGAGGTCGGGGGGCTTGACCTCGGTCGCCCCCCAGGAGAACTCCACCGCGCAGGGGATCTTTCTGGCGGCGAAGAAGCGCCGGGTGGTCTCCACGAGCTCGGTCGCGATCCGTTTCCCGGCGAGGTCTTCCGCCTTCCGGAAGGCGGAGTCGTTGGGAACGGCCAGGACCCAGCGGACCGGGCGGAAGCCGGCCTTGGAGTAGAGGAGGCGGGAGACCTCGGTCACCGCAAGGTGGCTCTCGGTCACCCAGTCGAGGCCGGTGATCCCGGCGTCGATGGCCCCGTTGTTGACGTAGCGGGGGATCTCCTGGGCCCGGATCAGGATGGCGGAAAGCTCGGGGTCGTCGGTCTGGGGGTAGTAGGAGCGCGCCCCCACCGAGAGGGCGAAGCCGGCCCGGCGGAAGAGCTCGAAGGTGGCCTCCTGGAGCGAGCCCTTGGGGAGGCCGAGGCGGAGGGGGAGGCCGGTGTTCTTCTTGGTCACGCGCTGGGCGGTCATCTCTGTTTAGTCTCCTACCACCTTGAAGACCTGGTCGTGCGGCCGCACCCGGTCCTTCACCTTGAGACCGATGGAGTCGCCGGGCTTGGCCTCGACGACGGACTGGTGCTCGACCTGCATCGATTCCACCGTCTGGGTGAAATCGGTGGTGTGCCCCTTGAAGCGCAGGGTATCACCGGTCTTGAACCCGGCCCCGGTGATCTCCAGCGCGGCCACGCCCACGTGGCCGAAGTACTTGCTCACCTTGCCTACGGCGATCTCCTGCATGGCGTCCCTCCTTGGTGGAACGACCGTCCGCGTTGATGTCCGGACGACAACGGCCGGATTAGTAAAATGCCCGATCCGGGGTTACCCCATCTCGGCGTTCTCGACCCGGTCGAGCACGCTCCGGCTCACGAAGATCGGCGCCCCCCGCTCCACGGCGAGCGCGATGCAATCGCTCGGCCGGGCGTCGATCACCGCCAGCTTCACCCCCAGCTCGTTCTCCTGCCGGAGGTGGAGCTGGGCGAAGAAGGTGTTCTCCTTGAGGTCGTTGATCACCACCCGCTCCAAGGCGACCTCGAGGGCCGCGAAGATCCGGAGGATCAGGTCGTGGGTCAGCGGCCGGGGCTTCCTCACCCCCTCCTGGAACATCAGGATCGCCGCCCCGACGTCCGGTCCCAGATAGATGACGAAGGTCTTCTCCTCCGTTCCCAGGAAGAGGGCGAAGCCGCTGGGCGAAGCGGCGAGCTTCTTGATCCTCACCGGGACCAGGTCCTGGCTCTCCATCGCCCTTCCCCCCTTTCGCCGCAGTCCAGGGACTAGTGTAGCCCTTTCCCCGCCGGACTCAAGGCGGAAAACTTCCTTGACCCGCCCCCGCGATCTCGGGGATACTGATCAGCGGAGCGGGTGGCCGCCCCTTCGCAGGCGGAAGACCTCCCCGGCCCTCCGTAGGCCCTCGCTCGCGGGAAGGACGTGGTCCAACAGCAACTTTTTACCCGCCCCCGGGATCGGAGATCCCGGGGGCGGGGAAAAAGAAGGGAGGGAAGCCATGGCGGAAAAAGCGGCGGGGAAGGAGCTGATCCTAAGGCTCTTCGAGCTCTCCGGCAAGCCCGGAAAGATCGTGCTCCAGACGGCGGGCTTGATCGCGGCCTATTTCGTGTTCCTGGTCTTCGGCAAGCTCGCCTGGGCGATCGCCGGCGAGGGGGCGCTCTGGCTCTTCCAGGCCATCGTCTTCGTCGGCAAAGTCCTCTCCTACTTTGTCGTCCTCTTCGTGATGACGGCGGTGGCGAAGATCACCCTGGCCGAGGTGCGCGGAAACGAGGAGGTGTCCGCCCGCGCCGCCCTGGGCGCCGCCTTCGGGCGGATCGGTGAGGTGGTCAAGGCCCCCCTGAAGATCGTGGGCATCCTGGTCGGCCTCGTCCTCTTCCATGCCGTTATCGACCTCTGCGGGAAGATCCCCTTTCTCGGCGAGTTGGGCTGGATGTTCTCCCCCCTGGTCACCTTCCCCCTGGGGCTGGCGATGGTCGGCACCGTCCTCGTCCTCTTCTTCGGGATCATGCTCCTCCCCATCCTGATCGTCCTGGAGAAGGAAGGCCCGGTGGCCGAGCTGATCGAGTTCCTGCGCCGGAACACGATCAAGTTCGTCGGCCACTTCCTGATCGCTCTCCTGGTCGCGGCGATCGCCTTCGTGGTCATGGGCGCCGCCATCAAGCGGAGCTCCCAGATCTCCTCCACGATCATGGGCGGGAAGTATCAATACGTGCAGAGCCACGTACCGAACTGGGTCCGCCATGTTCCCGGCTTCTCCACCTGCGTCCGGGCCACGGAGTGCGGCTCGGGCTTGGCCTGCGTGGCGCCGATCTCCTACGACGAGGGCCCGGTCTACGACGCCAAGGCCGAGCGCTGGACGCTGGTCCTGGCCGGCTTCGTCTACGGGATCCTGATGTGGCTCATCCAGATGTCGATCTGGGGCTTCATCCTGGTGGACTTCAACGTCGCCGGGACCCTCTCCTACCTGGGGCTGACCGGCCCGGCGGAGGAGAAGAAGGAGGAAGCCCCCGCGGCGGCCGCCGCCGAGCCCGTCGCTCCGCCCGCGCCCCGCAAGCCCCGGGCGAAGAAGACGGAGACGCCCCCGCCCGCCGAAGGGGAGAAGAAGGAGTAAAGACGGTAAATGGGCAAGGGCTAGCCCGATATATTCATGAAAACCGACGGTTTTCATGAATATATCGGGCTAGCCCTCGCCCTTTTTAACCAGTAGATCGCGGTAGTCCATCGCCCCCGTCGCCACCTCCATCCCTTTCCGCGCCCGCCGGGGGTCGGAGATCACTTTCCGGAAGGCCCAGCGGGGGAGCCGGTTGAGGAGGCGGGAGAAGAGCCAGGCCCAGGCGAGGTTCTCCCAGAGGTTCTTCCGGACCATCCCGGAGTAGTCCCTAAGCGGCGCCTCCCCGGCGAGGAAGCGGTTGATCGCACAAGCCGCGAGCTCCCCGCTCTTCAGGGCCTGGTATATCCCCTCGCCGGTCAGTCGGTCGGTGAGGCCCGCGGCGTCCCCCGCGAGGAGGACCCGCCCGCGCCCCCAGCCGCCCGGCCAGACGCTGAAGGAGATCGGCGCCCCGGTCACCCGGGCGGCGGCGAGCTCCGCCGAAAGCCCCTCCCGCTCCAGGAAGGAACGGAGCTCGTTTTTCAGGAAGAAGTGAGAGGGGGAGTAGCTCGCCACGCCCGCACAGAGATGGTCGCGCCGGGGGAAGATCCAGGCGTAGCCGCGGGGGACGCCGCCGAAGTCGAAGTAGAGGTACGAGCCATAGTCCTTGCGCACCCGCTCGGAAACGGCCAGTCGCGCCTCCAGGCCGAAGCCCACGCGCTTGAAGGCCTTCAGGGAGAGCATCCGGGCGACCGGGCTGCGGGCGCCGTCGGCTCCCACGACGGAACGGGCGGGCAGGCTCTCCCGTTCCGTGTAGACGACCGCCCGCTCCCGGTCCTGGACCAAGCCGATCGCCTCCGTTCTCTCCTGGAGGACCGCCCCCGCCGCGACCGCCCGCCGGACGAGGAACTCGTCGAAGACTTCGCGCCGGGTCACCCAGCCCAGGACCCGGTCGCCCTCCTGGTAGCGCCGCTCGGAAGAGAGCCAGGAGAAGACCGCCCCCTTGACCGCGACCTCGAAACAGGGGGAGAGGTCGAAGTCGAAGATTTGGGCGGCCTTGCGGGGGAGTCCGCCGGCGCAGGACTTGGGACGGGGGAAGGCCCGCTTCTCCAGGAGGAGAACGCTGCGTCCGGCCCGGGCGAGGAAATAGGCCGCCGCGGCCCCGGCCGGCCCCGCCCCGACGACGATGGCGTCGTAAATCTTCACGCCCGTTTTCGCGCTCTCCGGTGGTGGAGGTAGACGGCCGCCGCCGCGGCGAGCGTCAGGGGGAGGACATAGAGCGGGTCCTCGGGGCGGATGAAGCCGAAGGAGTAGAAGCGGAAGGAGAAGGGGTAGAACCAGGCGTAGCCACCGACCAGGTGCTTCTGGAGGAGGTCGAGGAGGAAGTGGACGATCGAGCCCCCCCAGAGGAGCCAGAAGACTCTCCGGCGCTGGTCGGAGCGGAAGAGAAGGGCGATCAGCCAGCAGGCGAGGAAGACGCCGGCCGGGCTGTGGAGGGGCTGGGTGGAGGGGAAGAGGGCGGGGCGGAGGAGGTGGATCGGACGGGAGAGGAGGTCGGGGAGGATGGCGCCGAGGTAGAAGAGGCTCGCCTGGCCCGCGATCCTAAGCCCCCGCTTGGCGAGGTAGGCTCCGGCGACGTGTGTCACGAGATCGGGCATGAGCAAAAGTTACGCAAATAAGGTTACGTAACCTTTATTAATAGTCTCTTGTCCTTCCATCCGATCGTCTTGGAGAGGAGATAGGCGACCGCGAGAACGGGGAGGAGAGAGACGGCGATCTTGAGACGGCGCAGGGGCGCGACCTGGATCGCGTCGAGCTCGAGCCAGCCTTCCCGGTGGAAGATCGCGCGCGCCTCCAGGTAGTCCCCCGGCTTCCCCCGGATCGACTCGGTCCCACCGGGGACGCGGATCTCCACCTCTCCCTCCGGCTGGCTGATGACGAGCCGGTCCGGCTCGATCCGGAGGATCCGGGCGTCGATGAAGAAGGGGATGGCCAGGCCGTCATGGGATTCGGGATCGGCGAGGCACCGCCGGTAATCCGGACCGGAGGACTCCCAGAAGCGGGCGGAGAAGGCGAGCGCGGGGATCCCGAGAGCCAGCAGAACGATCTTAAGGACGCGGTATCTGTCGGAGAACATCTCTTTTCTTCCCGTCCGGCGGAGCCGGACGGAAGGAAAAATGCAGCTTGAGAATCACCGCCGCTGCCGGGCGACGACAGTTTTCCGCCGGTCCGCTGGTTCCGGGAGAGAATATAGGCGGCCCGGAGCGTTTTGACAAGAGTTTTGCCAAATAATGCCGATGGTTTTCCATCGGCATTATTTGGCATTGACAGGAACGGTCAAAGAACGTTAAAGTACGACAAGATACGTTCAGAGAACCCTAGGGATCGCGCCCATGGAACACGCCCCGCCTCCACCGCCGTCCGGCAAGGACATACTGACCGGTCCGGAGGTGGAGAGCCTCCTCCACGTCTCCCGCACCACTCTCTGGAAGCTCAGGGAAAGGGGCAATCTCCCCTACACCAAGGTGGGGAGAAAGTACCTCTACCTACGCGCCGAGGTCCTGGCCTGGCTCCGGGATCAGAGGGGGAGGGGAGCGCAGCTGACCATCCCGCTCGAGTTCCCCGTCGAGGCGGGGAAGCGATGATTCGCCCGGCGAAGGAGCAGCGCGCCCCTTCCGAGGACTGGCGCCGCGAGCTCGCGGAGCGGATCACGGACCGGGAGGAGCTCGGCCGCCGTCTCCGCCTCGCCCCCGAGGAATGGGAGGGGGCCGCGCCGGACGACGAGTTCCCCTTCGCCGTCACGGGCCATCTCCTCTCCCTGATCGATCCCGCCGATCCCGCCTGCCCCGTCCGCCGTCAGTTCATCCCCTCCGCCCGGGAGAGGAACGCCTTCCCCTGCGCCCTGCCCGCCTACGGCGAGGAGGAGAAGGGCAAGATTTTCCCCTGGCTCTTCCACCGCTACCCCTCCCGCGCCCTCCTCTTCGCCGGGCCGGACTGCGCCGCCTACTGCCGTTTCTGCTCCTGGCGGCGCTGGGGCGAGGAGCGGGGGGGCGGGGTCCGGGGGGCCCGCCTCCGGCTCGCCCTCGACTACCTTCGCCGCCATCCCGAGATCGCCGAGGTGATCCTCTCCGGGGGGGATCCCTTCCTCCTCGACGACGCCGCGCTCGACGCCCTCCTCTCCGCCCTGCGCTCACTTCCCCGGATCGCGGTCATCCGGGCCGAGACGCGGATCCCCACCGTCCTGCCGCGGCGGGCGACCGAGGGGCTGGCCGCGCTCCTCCGCCGCCACCAGCCAGTCTGGGTCGTCGTGCACGTCAACCATCCCCGGGAGGTCGGCGCCGAGTTCGCCGCCGCGATCGGACGGCTCGCCGACGCCGGCGTCCCGCTCGTCGCCCAGACGGTCCTCCTGAAGGGGGTCAACGACGATCCGAGGGTCCTGAAGGCCCTCTTCGACCGCCTCCTCGCCCTCCGGCTGCGCCCCTACGTGCTCTACCACTGCCGCCCCGCTCCCGGCCTCAGCCATTTCCAGACCACCGTCCAGGCGGGCTTGAAGATCATGGAGTCGCTCCGCCGCGCCTCCTCCGGACTCTCCGTGCCCGCCTACGTCGTCGACGCTCCCGGCGGCGGGGGGAAGGTCCCGCTCGGCCCCAATTACATCCTCAACCTCGACCGGGCGAAGGTCCTGGTCCGCACCCCTCACAACGCGCTCTACGAGCTCCCGCAGCCCCCGAGCGACTGGGACGCCCCCTCTCCGATCGCCACCTGATCCCGAGCGGCCCGGCGCCGCTCGGGATCGGAAGAGGCCGCAAGCATGCCGATACTTCCGCCCGCAGAAGGCCCTCACCGCGACCTCTCCCGGCGCCGGGCAACATGACGAGCATCAGCGTCATCGTCCCCGTCCACGACGGGGAGAAGCACCTGCCCGGCCTCCTCGAGGACCTCCGCGGCCAGAGCGCGGGCGACTTCGAGGTCATCCTGGTGGACGACGCCTCCCGCGACGGCTCGGCGGCGATCGCCGAGCGGGCGGCCTCCGGCGCCTGGAAAGCGGTGCGCCACGAGCGCAACCTCGGTTTCATCGAGAGCTGCTACCGGGGGCTCGCAGAATCCCGGGGCGACTACGTCTGCCTCCTCAACCAGGACCTCCGCCTCCGTCCGTCCTTCCTGGAGGCGAACCGGCGCATCCTCGACGCCGATCCGTCGATCGGCATCCTGGGCTGCCGGGTGCTCGACGCCGCCGGCCGCAACTGGTTTTGCGGGGGGAGGATCCGGAAAGGCATCCCCCAGATCCTGACCGACGATTTCGCGGGGGTCAGGGACGTGGACTGGATCGCCGGCACCGCGGCCTGCTACCGCCGCCGCCTCCTCGACGCGATCGGATTTTTCCGGCGGCGGTACGTCATGTATCATGAAGACGTGGAGCTCTCCTACCGGGCCCGGACGAGAGGAGGGGCCCGGGTCTGCGCCTTCGCCGATCCCCTGGCCAGCCACCTCGCGCCGGGAGAGAGCTCCTCCCTGCGCCGGCACATGTATTATCACTACCGGAACCTGATCCTCTTCCAGCGGGAGCACTTCCCCGCTTGGCTTCCCCGGACGCTCCTCTTCTACGTCCCGGGGAACCTGGCCCGGGTCTCCCTCTCCCGCCTCCCGCTCCGGGAGAAGATCGCCTATCTCAAGGGCGCCGCCCGCGGCGCCGCCGACGGCATTCTCCGACCCTCCTCACCCCCGCGCGGATGAACATACTCTTCGTCACCTTGAGCCTCCCCCACGCCCGCGCCCGCCACGGCGGCGGCCAGCTCAGCTATGAATGGCTCCGCCACCTCTCCCGCCGGCACTCCCTCTTCCTGGTCACGATCCTCCCGGAGGAGGACCGGCCCTTCCTCCCGGAGGCGCGCGCCCTCTTCCGGGAGATCCGGACCGTCCCGGTCTACCGGGGCGCCTTAAGCCGCCTGCGGCGGCTCCCCCTCCTCGCCCGCTATCCCTATGCGGTGGTCACCTACTCCGCCCCCGAGATCCGCGACGGCATCTCGGAGCTGGTCGCCCGCCGGGGGATCGACCTGGTCCAGCTGGAGCACCTCCCTCTCGGGCAATACGCCGCCGGCCTCCCGGCCGGGCTGCCCCGGGTCCTCCTTTTCCAGGACGTGGCCAGCTCCGTCCTCCGCCAGCAGGTCCGGATCTCCGGGGGGATGCGGAAATGGCTCCTCTACCGGGAGTGGGACCGGAGCCGCTACTGGGAGAAGCGATACGCCGCCGCCGCCGGCAACGTCTTCGTCCTTTCCCGCAAGGATCAGCGGGTGGTAGAATCCTGGGACGTGGGCGCGCGCTGCGCCGTCCTCCCGCCGCTCTTCGGCGAAGGCTTCTTCGACCCCCCGGCGGGAGAGACGGAGGCGGGGAACGTCCTCTTCGTGGGGGCGATGCACCGGTGGGTCAACATCGACGCCGCCCGCCTCCTCAAGGAAAAGATCATGCCTCTGGTGGTCAGGGAATGCCCTGGCGCGCGCGCCACGGTGGTCGGGGACCGCCCGCCGGCGAGCCTGCGCGCGCTCGCGGCGCCGGACTTCCGCGTGACCGGCGCGGTGGAGAGCCTCGGCCCCTTCCTGGGAAGGGCCGCGGTCTTCGCGGCCCCCTTGCGGGTGGCCGGGGGGGTGATCGTCAAGGTCCTGCAAGCGATGGCGGCCGGTAAGCCGGTGGTGGCGACCCGGGCGGCCAACGCCGGGATCGGGGCGGAGGAGGAGAAGGAGATCCTGGTCGCCGACCGGCCGGAGGACTTCGCCCGGAAGGTGATCGGGCTGCTCCGCGACCGCGCCCGGGCGGCGGCGGTGGGCGAGGCGGGCCGCCGCTTCGTCCGGGACCGCTGCGATCCCGAGCGGTCGCGTCGGCGGATAGACGAGATCTACGCGGCGGCGGGACGGCGATGAACGGCGCGGTTCCCCGAGCGGAGAGGACGCTCGTCCTCATCCCGGTCTTCAACGAGTCCCGCTCTCTCCCGGAGCTGATCGGGGAGATTCGCTCCCTCCGCCTGGGGGTGGAGGTGATGGTGGTGGACGACGGCTCCCGCGACGGCTCCGACCGGATCGCCCGCGCCCTCGGCTGCCAGGTCCTCGTCCACCCCTTCAACCTGGGCGACGGCGCCGCCCGCCAGACCGGATTTCTCTACGCCTTCCGGGAGGGCTACGACTACCTCGTCCACCTCGACGGAGATCGCCAGCACTCCCCGGCCGAGATCCCTCGCCTCCTCGACGAGCTCCGGAGGGGAGAGGCGGACCTGGTGGTGGGGTCGCGCTTCCTCGGGGCCTGCACCTACCGCCTCGGTCTGGCGAAGAAGATCGGGATGAAGGTCTTCAGCCTGATCTGCTCGACGGTGATCCGCCAGAAGATCACCGACCCCACATCGGGCTTCCGGGCGCTGAACCGGCGGGCGCTCGCGGCCTTCACCGAGGGCTATTACCCCCAGCACTTCCCCGACGCCGACGTGATCATCTCCTCCCACTTCCAGGGGCTCACGATCCGCGAGGTCCCGGTGACGATGTCCGCCTCGGAGTCGCTCGGCCTCCACCGGGGGCTGACCATCCTCTACTACATCTACAAGATGCTCCTCTCCACCTTCGTCTGCAGCCTGCGCCTGCGCCGGGCCTCGCCCGGGGAGGCGAACGGCCATGCCGCCTAAACAAAAGCTCATTGTCGCCCTGATGGCGATCGGGCTCCTCGTCTTCATCGTCGAGGTGGTCCGCCGCCGCAAGCTCCGGGAGGAGTACGCCTGGCTCTGGATCCTGGTCGGCGTGGTCGTCCTTCTCCTCTCCCTCTGGGAGCGCCTTCTCGACTCCTTGACCAGCCTCTTCGGGATCCAGATCCCCGCCAACACCGTCTTCTTCTTCGGCCTGATGTTCATGATCTTCATCAACCTGCACTTCTCGGTCAAGATCTCGCACCTCACCAATCAGGTCAAGCGGCTGACCCAGGAGATCGCGCTGGCCAAGAAACCGAAGGGGGATGGGTAAAGGTCAGGCAGCGGGTTTAGTCCATGGGTAAGGGAAAGGTTCAGCCGGCTCCGCCATAACCCCAACCTATCACCAGGCCCACTTCCTGACCCTGGCCCATTGTCTGGTGTCACAGACCGTCTTCATCGTCCCCCACTGGAACGGCCGCCGCCTCCTCGCCCGCTGCCTCGCCTCCCTGCTCGCCCAGACCGCGCGGGATTTCGCCGTGCTGGTGGTGGACAACGGCTCGACCGACGGCTCCGCCGATCTCGCCGCCCGCGATTTTCCCTCCGTCTCCGTCCTCCGGCTGGACCGGAACAGAGGCTTCGCCGCCGCCGCCAACCGGGGGATCGCCGCCTCCCGCGCGGCCGAGATCGCCTTCGTCAACAACGACGTCCGCCTTCGCCCGGACTGGCTCGAGCGGATGCGGAAGGGGCTCGCGAGCGATCCTTCCCTCGGGGCCTGCGCCGGCAAGCTTCTGCTGGACGGTTCGGCGGACAGGCGCGAGCGGGCGTCCTCTCCGCCAGCGCCCCGGATCGCTTCCGCGGGGAACCTCGTCCTCCGGAGCGGCTTCGGGCGGGACCGGGGCTACGGGGAGGAGGACCGCGGCCAGTTCGACCGGCGGGAGGAGGTCTTCTGGGCGAGCGGCGCGGCCTGCCTCGTCCCCCGCCGCCTCTTCGCCGAGATCGGCGGCTGGGACGAATCCTTCTTCGCCTACTTCGAGGACATCGATCTCGGCCTGCGCGCCCGCCTCCGGGGCTACCGCTGCCTCTACCTCCCGGAGGCGGTCGGCTGGCACGTGGGGGGGGCGACCGGCGGGCAGCTCCCGCGCCTGGGGGCGTCCCTCATCTTCCGCAACGCCTTCATGGTCGCGCTCAAGGACTTCCCCGGTCCGCTTCTCCGCCGCCACGGCGGCTCCATCCTCTTCGCCCACCTCCGCGCGCTCGCCTACCTCGCCCTCCGGGGTTACGGCCGGGAGGCCTGGCGGGGCGAGCTCTTCCTGGCGCGGAACCTCCGGCGGATCCTGGCCGAGCGGCGGAGGATCCAGGCGGCGCGGACGGTCCCGATCTCCGCCGTCGCGGCTTGGCTATGCCCCGAGGATTATTCCCCGGCGGCCGTCCGCGGCTGGTTCACCGGCCTGACCAAAGATTGACCACTAGCCCGGATTATTCGTGAAAACCTTCAGTTTTCACGAATAATCCGGGCTAGGATCATCGTGTCCGCGGGGTTATGAATACAGGCGGCGGTTGCGGCGACAACGCACTCTGCCGAAACGGATTTTCACGCTGCTCCCTCGCCGGGCTGGATTGAGAAGGCATCCCGAATGCGGATATCGTCGTAAGCGGCCCTCCCAACTTACGCTAGGGAGCAACCGCCCGAATTTTTCATGAAGATCGCAGATCTTCATGAATAATTCGGGCTAG
>CAZOYW010000023.1:0-48665 GCA_964584165.1 uncultured bacterium | reverse complement strand
TCGCAATGACCGGGCGAACATGAAGTTCGCCCCTACGGGCTTTCGGTCGCGGACGGGGGCTCGGTTACCGCCCGTTGGGCGGAAGGAGGAAAGATCATGGATATCAAGCTGATGCGCGGTCCCTTTTATGTTGCTCTTATGGCGGCGGTTATTTTTAGCGGCTGCGCCGTGGCTCCGGCGCCGGATTTACCTAAAGGCGATGACGGCAAGCAGGGCCCTTCGATTGAGGCCGCTCCAGAAAAGCGCCCGGTTAAAACAATCGGCATCATAGGCGGGGTTAGCTGGGCGTCTTCCATAGAATACTACCGCCTGATGAATGAAATGGTGCGTGACAGGCTGGGGGGAGTGAACTCCGCCCAGATCCTGATGTTCTCCATCGAGTTCGGTGAATTTTCCAAACAGGAAAGAATGGCCGAGAAGGGCGACTGGACATTGATAAGCCAAACCATCCTTGATGGCGCGCAACGTTTGAAGCAAGGCGGTGCGGATTTCATTGTGATTGCTTCCAATACGCTCAATTCACTCGCGGACACCATCGAGGAGAAAGTGGGCCTTCCCGTTCTCCATATCGCCGATGCTACGGGGAAAGCGGTCCGCAAAAGCGGATTGGAGACGGTCGCGTTGCTTGGGACAAGATACACCATGGAGCAGCCTTTTTATCAGGAGCGTCTCGGGAAATACGGGATCAAGGTTGTCATACCCGACAAGAAAGAGCGGGATTACATCAATGCCGTGATTTTCGATGAGTTGTGCGCCAACCGGATAAGCAAGGAATCCAAAGATGGATTCATGAAGATCATTGACCGCCTCCGGAAAGAGGAAGGCGCAGAGGGCGTCATTTTGGGTTGCACTGAAATTCCATTGCTTATTAAACAGGAGGATGTTCCCATAACGGTATTCGACACTACGGCGATACATTCCGAAGCCGCTGTCGAATATTCCCTGGGCAGGTAATTGCGGATTCGTAGAAACAGGAGAAAGGAGGGACGGGGTTTAATTGTTAAGTTGAACTTAACAATTAAACCCCGTCCCTGGTCTCCCTTTGGCGTTGGACCGTAAACCATGGAGAGAACCAGAATGCACAAACCAGAAATCATATGTTCACTCGTCCTCTGCGCGGCGCTTCTTTGCTCGTGCACAATGGTCGACCACTACACCGGGGAAGACATCAATAGGCCGATTCGAGAAACCGGGATCCCGGCTTCGGCGAAAATCCTCGAGATCTGGGATACCGGAGTGAAATACAACGATGATCCGGTGGTCGGCTTTCGCCTGCTCGTGACCCCCAAGGATGGATCTCCCTATCAAGCCGAGGCCAAAAATGTCATCTCGATCGTTCACCTCAGCCAATTCCAACCCGGCGCCATCGTGCCGGTACGATTCGATCCCGACAATCCCAAGTCGGTGGCTCTCGACATCCACGGAGGACGATAGACCTCACCACTCGCTCCGCTCGATCCACGCGACTTTTATCCTCCGTGTGGCGGCCAAAAGCGCTCAGAGGAGGGACGGTGTCAACTTGTCAACTCGATAGTTGACAAGTTGACACCGTCCCTCCCCTGCGTGCTCCTACCAGCGTCTCGACCGGACGGCCTGCGGCGATTCAGCTCGATGCCAGCCGCCGGTCAGCCTCGCCGCCGATTCAACCGCGTATCCCCGACATGATCAGACTATGGAGAATTGGCGGAGACAATTGAGGTTCGACCCCCTACCGGCGCTCCTCGGCTCCGGGGATGAGGCGCTGCGGTACTTCGTGAGACGGGATCTCATGGGGGAAGAGGCGGGTCCCGTCTCTCGCTTGTGGCAACTGCCGGCGGCCCGGAAGATTCTCCGGAAGCAACTGCCCGATGGCTCGTGGGATCGCTCCATCAGCAGGAAGCAGCACGAGGCTATCAACTACAACCTGATCGAGACATGGAAGCAGTTCAGGTTCTTGGTAGAGCAGTTCGGCTTCACCCGGGAGGACCCATCCGCGGAGCGGGCGGCCGAGTATCTCTTCTCGTGCCAGACGGAGGAGGGAGACATCCGCGGCTTTATCGCCAACCAGTATGCCACCTACTACACGGGCGCGGTCATGTCGCTGCTCATCCAGGCCGGGTATCAAGACGATCGGCGCATCGAGAAGGGATTCCAGTGGCTTCTGTCGATGCGCCAGGATGATATGGGCTGGTCGGTGCCGATCATCACTCGTAATTTCGACCGAGAAACGATGTGCCGGCTGACCAGCGAGCATGCCGAACCAGTCCCGCCCGACCGGTCAAAACCGTTTTCTCACAATTGGACGGGTATGGTCCTGCGGGGTTTCGCCGCCCATAGCGCGTATCGCCGGACGGAGGCGGCCCGGATAGGGGCGGAGCTGCTCAAATCGAGGTTCTTTCAGCCGGATTGCTACACGTCTTACCGGGCGGCCAGCTACTGGGTGAGGTTTCAATATCCTTTCTGGTGGAACAATCTTGTAGCCGCGCTCGACTCCATTTCGCTTATCTGCCCTGCGAGGGACGAACCAATGGAAGCGGCGCTTGACTGGCTCGTCGGCCATCAGGGGAAAGACGGTTTATGGAAAGCCACGTACGCGGGCGGCCAGGAAGGGGACAATGCCAAGACGAGGGAGACGAGACTATGGGTGTCCCTGGCGATCTGCCGTGTGTTCAAAAGGATAAGAAGGAGGGACGGGGTTCCCCGATAAAAGCTGAACGCTTGTATCGGGACTCGCAATGACCGGGCGAACATCCCCGATGGATCGGGGCAGGTAAGTTCGCCCCTACGGGCTCTCCGAAGCTCCTTCCCGGCGGTTATGGGGTTCACAAATCCCAAGCGATGGTATAATCTTTTCTCCGCCGCCCGTCGCGGGTCAGAAAGGCCATGCCGTCGCTCCGGAAGACAAAATCCTCACGAACCCCCCTCGAGATCCTTCTGAGGAAGGGGGTCGCGATCCCCGTCCCCGGTTCGGTCGAGATCGGTCCGGAGGTGGAACCCGACCGGATCTCCGGCGAGGGCGTGGTCATCCACGCCGGCTGCCGGATCTTCGGACGGGAGACGCTCGTCTCCCCCCGCGTCGAGCTCGGCCGGTCGGGGCCGGTCTCCCTCGAGGACTGCCAGGTCGGTGAGGGGGCGACCCTGGCGGGCGGCTCCTTCCGGCGGGCGACCCTCCTCGCGGGCGTCTCCGCGGGGTCCGCCGCCGAGGTCCGGGAGGGCTCGCTCTTCGAGGAATCCGCCCGGATCGCCCACTCCGTGGGGACGAAGCAGACCATCCTCTTCCCCTTCGCCACGCTGGGGTCGCTGGTCAACTTCTGCGACTGCCTCCTCGCCGGCGGGACGGGCGCGAAGAACCACAGCGAGGTCGGCTCGTCCTACATCCATTTCAACTACACCCCCCAGCAGGACAAGGCCACCCCCTCGCTCCTGGGCGACGTCCCCCGGGGCGTGATGCTCCGGGAGAGGCCGATCTTCCTGGGCGGGCAGGGCGGTCTGGTCGGCCCCGCCCGGATCGGCTACGGGGTCGTGGTCTCCGCCGGAACGATTCTCCGGGGCGGCTGCGCGGAGGAGGGCAAGCTCATCTCCGGCGCATCCCACCGTTTCGTCGCGCGCACCTTCCGCCCCGGCTGCTACCGCGAGGTCCGGAAAAAGTTTTTGAACAACGTCGTCTATATCGCCAACCTCCTCGCCCTGCGCCAGTGGTATCGCGAGGCCCGGCGGCCCTTCTTCGCCGGCGCGCCCGGCCGCCTCCTCTATCACGGGGCCCTGAAGCGCCTGGAGGAGGCCTTCGCCGAACGGATCAAGCGCCTGGGCGATTTCGTGGAGAAGCTCCCGGCCTCCGCGGCCCAGGCCGCGCCGGGCTCGCCCCTCCTCCGCGCCCAGCAGAAGGAGCTCGCCGAGCGCTGGCCCGCCATCGCCCAGGCGCTCTCCGCCGCTCGCGACCACTCCGGTGACGGCGCGCTGCGCGACGCGTTCCTTAAGCGGCTGGAGAAGGCGAGGAGCGAGAGGGGCGGGGCCTATCTGACGGCCGTCCAGTCGCTCCCAGCGGCCGCGGCGGAGGAGGGCGCGCGCTGGCTCCAGGGGATCGTGGACGAGATCGTGCGGGGCGCCCTGGCGCGGGTCCCCAGCTTCGGGGAAAACAGCGATTAGTAATCAGTGATCAGTTATCAGTAACCAACGTCCTGATCACTGATTACTGATAACTGATCACTGATTACTGATCCCTGTTTCTTGGTATCTTCTATGACCAGACTTTTTGGCACCGACGGCATCCGCGGTCGCGCGGGCGAATACCCGATGACCGCGGAGATGGCACTGCAGGTCGGCCGGGCCCTCGCCCTCCATTTCCGCCGAGCTCGGTCGCGCGTCCGCGTGGTCGTCGGCCGCGACACCCGCCTCTCCGGGCCGATGTTGGAGTCGGCCCTCGCCGCCGGCCTCGCTTCGGGCGGGGCGGACGTCCTTCTCGCCGGAGTGATCCCCACGCCCGGCGTCGCCTTCCTGGTCCGGGATGGACGGGCCGCCGCGGGCGTCGTCATCTCCGCCTCCCACAACCCCTACCGGGACAACGGGATCAAGGTCTTCGGGGGGGGCGGCTTCAAGCTTTCCGAGGCCGAGGAGAAGGCGATCGAGCGGACGATCCTGGCGCCGGCCGCGTTGGCCGCCGCCACCGCCCCGGGGATGGGGAGGATCGCGCCCCTACCCGACGCGATCGAGCGCTACGTCGCCTTCCTCGCCCGCGCCGCTCCCCCGGGGAGGCCCTTCCGGGGGCTCGCCCTGGTCCTGGACTGCGCGCAGGGCGCCTCCGCCGCCGTCGCCCCCGGTCTCTTCCGGCGGCTGGGGGCGGAGGTCTGGGCGCTCGGCGTCTCTCCGGACGGGACCAATATCAACCGGAACTGCGGCTCGGAGCACCCCCAAGGGCTGGCCCGCGAGGTGCGCCGGAGAAAAGCCGACCTTGGCCTCGCCTTCGACGGGGACGCCGACCGCATCAGGGCGGTCGATGAAAAGGGGCGGCTCCTCACCGGCGACCAGCTCATCGCCGTCTTCGCCCGGAGCCTTCGCGACGGGGGAAAGCTCGCCCGCCAGCTCGTCGTCACCACCGTGATGTCCAACCTGGGGCTCGCGCTCGCCCTGCAGGCGCTCAAGATCCGCCGGGCGGAGACGAAGGTCGGCGACCGCTTGGTTCTGGAAGAAATGCGCGCCCGCGGGGCGATCCTCGGCGGCGAGGACTCCGGCCACATCATCTTCCTCGACCGCCACACCACGGGCGACGGGGTCCTCTCCGCCGTCCGTCTCCTCACCGTATTGAAGCGGACGGGCCAACCCCTCTCCGAGCTGGCGAAGGCGATGCGCGTCTTTCCCCAGGCCCTGGTCAACGTGGAGGTCGGGAGGAAGGAAGAGATATCATCCTTGCCGGGGGTCGTCGCGGCGATCCGGAGGGCGCAGGGGGAGCTCGGGGGAGCGGGCCGGGTCCTGGTCCGCTACTCCGGCACGCAGCCCCTCTGCCGGGTGATGGTCGAGGGGCAATCCGCCGCGTCCGTCCGGCGGATCGCCGGAGAGGTCGCCCGGGCGGTGCGGGAAGCCCTGGGGTAGGGGCGTCGCCGGTTACAGATCCGGACCCCTGACCGGGTTATTAAATTAGCGCCAAGGAATGTCGGGGCAGGTGCGATCGGGCCTGCCGGGCCTAAGCCGCCGGTTCGCAGAACCGGCCTACAGAAGCGTAGAGATGACCGGTTCTGTAGGCCAGATCTCCGATCTGGCGCGAGGTATCTTTCTCTGCCATTCCTGCCGGTCCTGCCATTCCTGCCATTCCTGTTGTTACTGTTGTTCCTGCCCGACCGGCCGATCCTTTTTATTGGCTTTTCCCTTGACGGGTCCCCTCGGGCTATATTTTAATGATCCGCATAGACATCGCACTGCCCCCAGAGGCTTCCGCGCATCGCGATGCGAGCCGAACCTGCGTCGGCCGGCTGATTCCGGGTCATTGCCCGGTGGTGTAATGGTAACACATCGGCCTTTGGAGCCGAGTTTCGAGGTTCGAGTCCTCGCCGGGCAGTCATTCCGCCGCGATCGGCCTTGGCCCTCCCCCAGGAAGGGCCCAAGGACCGTTTCCCGCCCGTCCGGGCCGGAATGACTCCCCCCCGCGGTTTCTCGCCTGCTGCCTCTCCGGTCTGGTGCCTTTCAAACATACCGGTTCCGGGTTCAACGGTTCACGGTTCAGCGGTTCTTGGCTGGCCCGTTCAACCGTTGAACCGTGAACCTGGAACCGTGAACCGCGCTATTGAATAGACCGTGAACAACGATCATCGAGGCAGAGTTTTCCCATGAGTTCGCTGGCGTGCGTGATCCTGGCCGCGGGCGAGGGGACGCGGATGAAGTCCGCCCTCCCCAAGGTCGCCCACGAGCTCGCCGGTCTCCCCCTGGTGGTCCACGTCCTCGAGTCCGTCCGCCCGCTCGGCCCCGATCCGGTCGTGGTCATCGTGCCTCCGAACGACGCGACGGTGAGCGGTCTGGTGGGATCCGCTGCCCGCTGCGTTCCCCAGCCGGAACAGCTGGGGACCGGCCACGCCCTGATGCAGGCCCGGCCTCTCCTCCAAAATTTCACCGGCGACCTACTCGTTCTCTGCGGCGACGCCCCGCTCCTGAGCGGCGAGTCCCTGGAGCGCCTGCTCGCCTTCCACCGGGCGGAGAAGCTTACCGCCACGGTTTTGACCGCGCGCCTGGAGGACCCCAGCGGCTATGGCCGGGTCGTCCGCAAGGCCTCGGGACGGGTGGGGAGGATCGTGGAGGAGACCGACGCCGACGTATTCCAGAAGGCGGTGGAGGAGGTGAACTCCGGCACCTATTGCTTCCGCGCCCCGGAGGTCTGGTCCGCGCTCGACCGGATCGGCCGCGCCAACCGGCAGGGCGAATATTACCTCACCGACGCCGTCCACCTCCTGGCGGAGAGCGGCGCCGCGGTCGACGGCTGCCTGGCCGCCGATCCCGACGACATCCTCGGGATCAACACCCGCGCCGACCTCGCCCGGGCGGAGGCCGTCCTCCAGGGGCGGATCGTCGGGGAGCTCAGCCGCCGCGGGATCACCGTGGTCAGCCCCGCCCTGACCTACTTCCAGGCCGGGGCCGCGATCGGCGAGGATTCCGTTATTTTACCCTTTACTCTGATCGAGCGGGGGGCGAGAGTGGGCTCCTCCTGCCGGATCGGGCCCTTCGCCCACATCCGCGGCGGCGAGGTAGTGCCGGACGGGACCGAGGTCCGCGGCGGGGGCAACTGAAGATCCGGAAATCCGGGAATATTTTTTCCCGGCCGACGACTTATGGTTAGAATGGACTAAGCCATGAAAAGCCAGAAGGTGACCACGGACATGATCGACCACACGCTGATGCTGTTCACCGGGAACGCCAACCCCGAGCTGGCGAAGAAGATCGCCGCCTATCTCGGCCTGGAGCTCTCGGGGGCCAAGGTGGGGCGCTTCCCGGAAGGGGAGGTGGCGATCCGGATCGAGGAGCCGGTGCGGGGCGCCGATGTCTTCCTGATCCAGGGGACGTCGCCCCCCCCCAACGAGAACATGATGGAGCTCCTCGCGATGATCGACGCCCTGCGCCGGGCCTCGGCCGGCCGGATCACGGCGGTCCTGCCTTATTACGGATACGGGCGCCAAGACCGCAAGGACCGCCCGCGGGTTCCGATCACCGCCCGCCTGGTCGCCGACCTGATCACTGTCGCCGGCGCCGACCGGGTGCTCACGGTCGACCTCCATGCCGCCCAGATCCAGGGTTTCTTCGGCATCCCGGTGGACCATCTCTACGCCGCCCCGCTTTTGATCGGCTACCTGCTTAAAGCCCTGCCCGCCGGGTTTCTCAAGAACATGACCGTGGTCTCTCCGGACGTGGGCGGGATCAAGATCGCCAACCATTTCGCCAAGCACATGAACGTGCCCCTGGCGATCGTGGACAAGCGCCGGATCCACGACACCAAGACCGAGGTCCGCAACGTGATCGGCGACGTCGCGGGACGGTCGGTCCTGATCGTGGACGACCTCGTCTCTACCGGCACCTCCCTGGTCTCGGCGATCAACCTCCTCAGGGAGAAAGGGGCGAGGGAAATCCAGGCCGCGATCACCCACCCCATCCTCTGCGGCGAGGCGGTTCCCCTGATCGAGGCCTGCCCGCTCACCACGCTCTGGGTGACCGACACCGTCCCCCTCTCGGCCGCGGCCGCCCGCTCGAAGAAGATCAAGGTGATCTCGGTCGCCGAATTCCTGGGGGAGGCGATCCGGCGGATCCACAAGAACACTCCGGTCAGCATCTTGTTCGACCACCACGAATAATTTTTTCTCTCGGACCGCCGGGAGCAAAAATTATGATGGCCGCGAGGCCGATTGCGGCCGGCGTCGGCGAGAGTCGAGTTCGCGGACGCAACGGCACAGCGCATAACCACGAAGGAGAAGCGACATGGCACAGATCGAACTGAAAATCGCCCCGCGGACCGCGGTCGGCGGGAAGCGCCCGTCCCGGCTTCGCCGCCGGGGACAGATCCCGGGCATCGTATACGGCGGCGAGGGAGGAGCCTTCACGGTCAGCGTCGAACGGAAGTACCTCGAGCAGGAGATCGGGGGGATCAACGAGAACCAGATCCTCTCCCTCCTCGTCGCCGACCAGAAGAAGCCCCGGCTGGCGATCGTCAAGGAGATCCAGCGCAACCATCTCACCGACGCCGTCATCCACATCGATTTCGAGGAGATCTCCCTGACCGAGAAGCTGACCGCCGACGTTCCCATCCTGCGGCTGGGCGAGGCGGCCGGCGTGCGCGACGGCGGGATCCTGGAACAGGTCGTCCGCGAGATCTCCGTTCGCTGCCTTCCCGCCGAGCTCCCCGAGAAGATCGAGGTGGACGTCTCGGCCTTGAAGATCGGCGATTCGGTCCAGGTCAAGGACGTCAAGTTCGCCCCCGGCATCGAGGTCTTAAGCGACCCGTCGCTGATCATCTTCACGGTCAGCGTGCCCAAGGCCGAGGAGGAAGCGGCCCCGGCCGAAGCGGAAGCGGCGGCCCCGGAGGTCATCGGCGAGGCGAAGGAAGGCGAGGAGGGAGCGGCGGAGGGCGAGAAACCGGAGGGGGCGGCGGCCAAGGGCAAGGAAGCCCCGGGAGCCAAGGGCAAGGAAGCTCCGGGGGCCAAGGGCAAGGAAGCCCCGGGAGCCAAGGGCAAGGAAGCTCCGGGAGCCAAGGGCAAGGAAGCCCCGGGAGCCAAGGGCAAGGAAGCTCCGGGGGCCAAGGGCAAGGAGGCTCCGGGAGCCAAGGGCAAGGAGGGGGCAAAAGGGAAGTGAGCGTGCAGGCCGTCCTCGGCCTGGGGAACCCGGGCCGCGAATACGCCTTGAGCCGCCACAACCTCGGTTTCCGGGTGGTGGACGCCCTGAGCCGGGAGTGCGGTATCGCGCTCAAGCGCAGCCGGAACCTGCTCTCCTGGTACGGGAAAGGGGAGTGCCGGGGCCGCCCGCTCGCACTCTGCAAGCCCGCGACCTTCATGAACGAGTCGGGCCGGGCGGCCCGCCGCCTTCTCGACTACTACCGGATCCCCTCCGGGGAGATGCTGGTGGTGGTGGACGACGTATCCCTGGACCCGGGGAAGGTGCGCATCCGGCCGCGGGGCGGCGCGGGCGGCCACCACGGCCTGGAGTCGATCATCCGGGAGGTCGGATCGGCCGACTTCCCCCGCCTGCGGATCGGGATCGGGGGGGCGGAGCGGGACGACCTGACCGGCCACGTTCTCTCGCGGGCCTCCGCCGAGGAAGAGCTCGTCTACCGGGAGGCGGTGGAGAACGCCCTGAAGGCGGTCTGCTCGATCCTGTCCGATGGTCTGGAGAAAACGATGAATGATTTCAACGCCAACGCCAGAACGATCACGCAACTGGAGGAGGAGGAGATTTGAATCACTACGAAATGCTCTGCATCGTCAGCACCCGCCTGGCCGAAGGGAATCCCGCCGCGGCCCAGGAGATGATCGCCGGTGAGATCGCGAAGGCCTCCGGCCAGATCCAGTCCCTGCAGGTGATGGGGCGCAAGCGCCTCGCCTACCCCATCGCCCGCCAGCAGGAGGGGCTCTATCTCCTGGTCTACTTCTCCCAGCCGCCGGCCTCGGCGCCCGTTCTGAGGGCCAACCTCCGCATGAACGAGTTCGTCCTCCGGATCCTGATCCTGAAGCGGGACGCCTCGGACCCGATCCCGCCGGACCCGGCGTCCGCCGTTCCGGCCGAGCCGGCGGCCCCGGCCAGCCCCGCCCCCACCCCCGCCCCCGCGGGCGCGTAAACGAAGACCCGGCAACCGGAACCGAAGATTTGCGACAACGTATTTTTTTCATCCTCTCCCGCGAAGCGGGAGAGGATGAAAAAGGAGGGACGCCATGGTCAGCATCAATATCGTGATCCTGGGCGGCAATCTCACCCGCGACCCCGAGGTGCGCTACACGCCCCAGGGCAGCGCCGTGGCCAGCTTCGGCCTGGCGGTGAACCGCTCCTTTAAGACCAAGGACGGCGGCCAGAAGGAGGAGGTCTGCTTCGTGGACGTCGAGACCTGGGGACGGCAGGCCGAGACCGTGGGCGAATACCTGAAGAAGGGCCGCCCGGTCCTGGTCGAAGGCCGGCTGGTGATGGACTCCTGGGAAGGGAAGGACGGCCAGAAGCGGACCCGCCACAAGGTCACGGCGATGCGGGTCCAGTTCCTCGGCTCCCGCGGCCAGGGCGGCCAGGGCGGCCAGGCCGGCCCGGCGCGCGAACCGGGACCGGGCGCGGGGGAGGTGGCCCCGCCCACCAACTCGTTCGAGGAGGATTTCTCCTCCGATGAACCCCCCGCCCCGCCCGCCGGGAAGGGAGGGGAGAAGGGCGGGGAGGACCTTCCCTTTTAATCTCGCGGCCCCGCTTTGCGTGGCCGCGAGATTAAAAAAATCGAAGGCCGGAGAATATTCTCCGGCCGGCGGTTCGATCCGAAGCGGAACAGAGATCAATCAATAGCATACAATTTCGGCGCGGCGGGAAGCCGCGCCGGGAAAGAGAGGAGCAAGCGGACATGCAATCGTTTGGAGGACGGAAATCGTTCGGAGCCAAAAAGGTGTTCGGCGCCCGCAAGCCATTCGGGGCGCGCCGGAAACCGGGCGACAAGCGCCCGGGCGGCCGCCCGCGCCGCCCCCTGGTGCGGAAGCGCTGCTTCTTCTGCACCCGGAAGCAGGACACGATCGACTACAAGAACCCGGACCTGCTCCGGCAGTTCACCACCGAGAAGGGCAAGATCCTGAACTGCCGCTACACCGGAACCTGTTCCCGCCACCAGCGCCTCCTCGGCCGGGCGATCAAGCGGGCGCGGTTCGTCGCTCTTCTCCCCTACGTTGGGGAATGAGCGCGGAAGACTAAAGGAAGGACACGCGATGAAGATAATCCTGATCAAGGACCACCCCCAGCTCGGGGCCGAGGGGTCGATCGCGGAGGTGTCGGCGGGCTACGCCCGCAACTACCTCATCCCGCGCCAGATAGCCCTCCCCGCCACCGACCATCACGTCCGGATGCACCAGATCGCCCTGGACAAGAAGAAGAAGCAGGCCGCCAAGGAGGTCGCCTCGGCCCAGGAGCTGGCCAAGACCCTGAGCGGGATCTCCTGCACGATCACCGCCGCCGCCGGAGAGGAGGACAAGCTCTACGGCTCGGTCACCGCCTCCGACATCGCCGAGGCCCTGGCCAAGGAAGGCTACAAGCTCGACAAGAAGCACATCGACCTCCCCGAGCCGATCAAGAAGCTCGGGATCTACCCGGTCGGCGTCACCCTGCTCCCCTCGGTCACGGCCCAGATCAAGGTCTGGGTGGTGAAGGAATAACGTCGTCCCTTTCGCTTATTGCCCGGAGCTAAAAATAGAGCAACTGGTCATTGCGGCGAAGCAAACGCGACTCTGTGGGCGAAGGGAGATTGCTTCGCTTCGCTCGCAATGACTGCCTGTGATGTTGCTCCGTTTCCTGCTCCCCTGGATGAATCATGGACCAGACGACCAACGCCCCTGCCGGTCAAGCCCGCGCCGTCCCTCACAGCCCGGAGGCGGAGATGTCCGTCCTGGGGGCGATGCTCCTCGACCCCAGCGTCGCCCCCCGGGTGGTGGAGCGGGTGGATGGCTCCTGCTTCTTCCACCCCCCCCACCGGCGGATCTTCGAGGCGATCGTCCGCCTGGCCGACTCCGGCCGGCCGGTGGACCTGGTCACCCTGACCGAGGCGCTCAAAGCCGCCGGCGCCCTGGAGGCGGTGGGCGGGGCGGCCTACTTGACCACGCTCGTCAACTACCTGCCCACCACCGCCCACCTCGACTCCTATCTCTCCATCGTGGCCGAGAAGGCGGTGGTGCGCAGCTTGATCTCCTCGGCCACCGCGATCGTCACCCGCTGCTACGAGGAGGGGGACACCGCGGGGCTCCTCGACGAGGCGGAGCGGGTGATCTTCGGGATCACCCAGCGCCGGGTCAAGGGCGAGATCCGCCCGATGAAGGACCTGATCAAGGAGGCGCTGGAGCGGGTCGAGGACATGCAGGCGGCGGGGGGGCTGGTGACCGGCGTCCCCACCGGCTTCAAGGACCTGGACAACATCACCTGCGGACTGCACCCCTCGGACCTGGTTATCCTGGCCGGCCGGCCCTCGATGGGGAAGACCGCGCTCGCCCTGACCATGGCCGAGCACGCCGCGCTCAAGGACAAGAAGGAGCCGCGCGCGGTCGGGATCTTCTCCCTGGAGATGAGCCGGGAGCAGCTGGTCTTCCGCATGCTCTGCTCCCGGGCCCGGGTCAACGCCCAGAACCTCCGGCGCGGCTTCCTCGGCCAGAAGGACCACGCCAAGCTGGTCCAGGCGGCGAGCCAGCTGGCCGAGGCCCCCATCTTTATCGACGACACGCCGGCCCAGACCACGCTCGACATCCGAGCCCGCGCCCGCTCGATGAAGGCCAAGTTCGACGTCAAGCTCCTGGTCGTCGACTACCTCCAACTGGTCAACTCGGCGGTGGCCCGCCCCGATTCCCGCCAGCAGGAGGTCTCCGACATCTCCCGGGCCCTGAAGTCGCTCGCCCGCGAGCTCAAGATCCCGGTCCTGGTCCTCTCCCAGCTCAACCGCGCGGTGGAGTCGCGCAACGACAAGCGCCCGCTCCTCGCGGACCTCCGCGAGTCGGGCGCGATCGAGCAGGACGCGGACCTGGTCCTCCTGATCATGCGCCCGGCCGCCTACCCCGATCTCCTGGACAAGGCCGAGGACAAGACCGCCCTGCGCAACCTGGTCTACCTCAACGTGGCCAAGCAGCGGAACGGCCCCACCGGCGACCTCAAGCTTACCTTCCTGGAGGAGTACACCCGTTTCGAAGACTACGCGGAGTTCTCGCCGGCCGGGGCCTGAGAAGCCAGCGTTGAAACCACGGATGGCACGGATTGCTAATCCGACCTTTAAAGCATCCACGCGATCATGGACTGCCTACTAACTACGCTGCGCCCCGGGGGACCGTTTCGCCTGTCGCGACGCGGTCGACCATTGCCGGCCGCCCTTCTCGGGGTTTTCGCCCTGGCCCTCGCTCTTGCCTTCCCGGCCGCCGCCGCGCGGGACACCGAGGTGGCGGAGGTCCGGGTGGAGGGCAACACCCGGCTCTCCTCGGACGCGGTGCTGAACCGGATCAAGACCAAGCCCGGCCAGCCCTACTCCCAGGAGACGCTCAACGCTGACCTGAAGCGGCTCTACGACTGGGGCCCCCTGGCCACGGTCTCCGTGGACGTGAAGGACCTGGAGACGGGCGGCTTCCTGGTCGTCTTCCGGGTGGAGGAGAAGCCCACCGTCTCCAAGATCCTCTTCGAGGGGAACCGGGAGTTCTCCAGCGAGAAGCTCCTGGAGGAGATCGCCTCCTCGGCCGGGGAGCCCCTCTCCGAGCCTACCCTGCGGGACGACTCCGCCAAGATCTTCGAGCTCTACGAGAAGGACGGCTACCTCCAGGCCCAGGTCGATTACCAGATCAAGCCGCATCCGGAGAGCGGGGAGGCGACCGTGATCTTTGTCATCGCCGAGGGGCACGAGGCCCGGATCAAGAAGATCACGATCGTCGGGGCCAAGGAGCTCGATCCCGACGACCTTTTGGGCCAGATGGAGACCCACGCCCGCTCCCTCTTCGGCATCCTGCACACCGGGATCTTCCGCCGGGACGAGTTCGCCGCCGACCTGGAGAAGATCGCCCAGTACTGCCACAACCTGGGCTATTTGGACATGAAGGTGTTGAAGACGGAACAGACCTTCAGCCCGGACAAGGGGTCGATCTTCATCACGATCGCGATCGAGGAGGGGAAGCGCTACTCGGCCGGGTCGATCAGCATCTCCGGGAACGAGGTCTTCGCGGAGGCCGAGCTCCGCTCCCTGCTCCAGCTCAAGTCCGAGTCCGTCTTCTCCTACCAGGCGGTCCGGACCGACGTCCGCGCCCTCCAGGATTTCTACTCCTCCAAGGGGTACATCGACGCCGTGGTCCGCCCCTCCAGCGTTTACGATTCCGCCTCGGACCGGATGGACGTCTCCTACGCCATCCGGGAGAACGGGCTTTCCTACATCAACCGGATCGACATCACCGGCAACACCGTGACCAAGGACACGGTGATCCGGCGCGAGCTGGCGGTCCGCCCCGGCGAGGTCTGCGACGGGATCAAGATCCGCCGGAGCGAGGAGCGGCTCTCCAACCTGGGCTTCTTCCAGAAAGCGACGATCGATCCGGTGGCGAGCGAGGAGCCGGGGCGGAAGGACCTCCTGATCCGGGTGGAGGAGAAGAAGACCGGCGAGTTCCAGTTCGGCGTCGGCTACAGCTCGATCGACGACCTGATCGGCTTCGCCGAGATCGGCCTGGGGAACTTCGATCTCTTTCACTGGCCGAGCTTCCTGGGGGCCGGCCAGAAGATCCGCCTCCGGGGCGAGTTCGGGACGACCCGGGAGAACTACGAGCTCTCCTTCACCGAGCCCTGGCTGTTCGGGATCCCTCTCTCCTTCGGCGTCGACCTCTACCGGCGCGACTGGTCCTGGGAGGACTACAACGAGCGGCGCAAGGGCGGAGATCTCCGCTTCCGCCGGCGGATCGTGGATTTCCTCGAGGCCAACCTGACTTACAAGCTGGAGCAGGTGGAAATCTACGACGTCGAGCCGGACGCCTACTGGTCGATCCAGAGCGAGGAGGGGAAGAACTGGCTCTCCAGCATCACCCCGGGCTTGAGCTACGACACCCGCGACAGCTATCTCATCCCCAGCCGGGGGGTGAACGCCGGGATTACCTGCGAGATCGCCGGGGGGATCCTGGGCGGGGACAAGGACTTCGTGAAGACCATCTTTTCCGGCTCCCTGCACTACTCGGTTTTCAAGGGGCACATCATGAGCTTCCTGCTCAAGGCCGGCACGGCCCAGGCCTACGGAGACACCGACATCGTGCCGGTCTACGAGCGCTTCTTCCTGGGGGGCGCCAACTCGCTCCGCGGCTTCCGCTACCGCGAGGTGGGCCCCTACGACACCGCGACCGACGACCCGATCGGGGGGGACTCCCTGCTCATGGGCACGGTGGAGTACACCTATCCCATCTGGGAGAACACCGTCCGGGGCGCCTTCTTCTTCGACATCGGTAACGTCTGGGTGGACGACTCCTGGCGGGTCGTCCAGCCCGGCGACGAGCCGCTCTCGGTTTTCGGCGGCGACTGGCTGAAGTCCCTGAACTCGGACGCCGGCTTCGGGATCCGCCTCTACCTGCCCATCGGGCCGATCAAGCTCGACTACGCTTGGCCGCTGCGCTGGGGCCCCGACGGTTGGAACGACGCCGGTGGGCGGTTCAACTTCAACATCGGTTATGCTTTCTAGAGCCGGGGGCCGGTTCGAAAAAGCATAAGCCCAATCCGCGATAGGAGGGTTTGGCATGAAAAGAGTGTTCTGGCTGGCGGCGCTGTCCGCCCTGATCGTTCCCCTGGCCGCCCGGGGCGAGGATGCCCCGGCGGCCGCGGCCGCCCCCGGCGTCCTCAAGATCGGCTACGTCAACCTCGAAGAGGTGATGCGCGGCTACGGCAAGGCGGAGAAGGTGCTGGCGCGCCTGGAGAGGGATATGAAGGAGAAGGAGGCCGAGACCGACCAGATGCGGGCCGAGATCAAGAAGCTCAAGGCCGAGATGGACCTGCTCTCCTCCGACGCCCGCCTGGCCAAGGAGGAGGAGCTGATGGAGAAGACCCTCGCCCTGAAGCGGGTCCAGCAGGAGGCCGAACAGAGCGTGGAGGTGAAGCTCGCGACCGAGCGCAAGAAGCTGGAGAAGGAGATCCGCGAGTCGGTCCAGGCCAAGGCCAAGGCGCTGGGCTATCACCTGGTCCTGATGGGCGAGATGCTCCTCTACAAGGATCCCGCCCTCGATATCACCAAGGAAATCCTGGCCGAATTGAACAAGAACGACTGAGGGTTGGGGGCTGAAAGCGGGCTTGAGCGAAGGGAACGGGATGCTCGATCGGGAGCGGACAATCCGGGAGCGGGTGGCGCTGAGCGGGGTGGGGGTCCACTCCGGCCGCCCCGCCACGCTGATCCTTTCCCCGTCCGCGCCCGGAAGCGGCGTGGTCTTCGCCCGGTCCGACCTTCCCGGTCGGCCGGAGATCCCGGCCCGGCTCGCCTGCCTCGCCGGGACCAACCGGGGGACCGCCCTGCGGGCGAACGGGGCCGAGGTGCGGGTGGTGGAGCACCTCCTGGCCGCCGCCGCCGGCCTGGGCGTCGACAACCTCCGGGCCGAGGTGGACGGCCCCGAACTCCCGATCCTGGACGGCTCGGCCCTCCCCTTCGCCCGCGCCCTGCGCGCGGCGGGCTGGGCGGAGCAGGAGCGGGAGCGGTCCTACTGCTCGCTCGACGCCCCGCTCCGGGTCGAAGCCGGCGGGGGGATGGTCGCGGCCTTTCCGGCGCCGGACCTCACCATCCACTACGCCGTCCATTTCGGCCACCCGCTCCTGCGCTCGCAGTACCTCTCGCTCCGGATCGCGGAGGAGACCTTCGCCGAGGAGGTCGCCCCGGCCCGGACCTTCGGCTTCCTCCGGGACGCCCTGCCCCTGATCGAGCGGGGGCTGATCCGGGGGACCAGCCTCGACAACACCGTGGTCATCGGGGAAGAGGCCGTCTTCAGCCGGGAGGGGCTGCGCTTCCCCGACGAATGCGTCCGCCACAAGATCCTCGACCTCACGGGCGACCTGGTCCTCCTGGGAAGAAGGCTCAAGGCCGCGGTGGTCGCCCTCAAAGCCGGCCACGAACTGCACGCGCGTTTCATCGCCGCGCTCATGGAGGTGTGCCATGGATGAGAAGAAACCCCCCGTTGCCGTGATGGACATCGACCAGATCATCGCGATCATGCCCCATCGCTATCCCTTTCTCCTGGTCGACCGCGTCCTGGAGCTGGAGGAGGGGAAAAGGGTGGCGGGGATCAAGAACGTCACCTACAACGAGCATTTCTTCACCGGGCACTTCCCGGCCTCCCCGGTGATGCCGGGGGTGCTCATCCTGGAGGCCCTGGCCCAGCTCTCCGGGATCCTCCTCCTGAAGCAGGTGGGAAAGCCCGGCAAGATCGCCTACTTCCTGGCCATCGACGGCGCCCGCTTCCGCCGGGCGGTCCGCCCGGGCGACCAGCTCCGCCTGGAGTCCGAGGTCCTCACCATGAAGAGCCGCCTTCTCAAGGTCCGGGCCAAGGCGCTCGTGGACGGCAAGGTGGCGACCGAGGCGGACCTGATGTTCCAGCTCGTAGAATGACAATTAGCTTAGAAAGCCAGGAATCCAGGAATGCTCTCCTGGCTTCCTGGGTTCCTAAGATGCGATTGTTTAGAGTGAGGACGCTATGGACAAGGTGAAGATCGCGGTGGTCGGCGTCGGCTCGCTGGGCTCCCGCCACGCCAAGATCTACTCGGAGATGGCCGACGTGGATCTCCTGGCGGTGGTGGACTCCGACCTCCGCCGGGCCGAGGAGGTGGCGAACGCCTGCCGGACCCGGGCGGTCGCGACCGTGGACGACCTCCCCGACGCCGTCGAGGGGGTGAGCGTGGTCGTCCCCACCCGCCAGCATTTCTCGGTCGCCCACCGTCTCCTGAAGCGGGGTTTTCACCTGATGGTGGAGAAGCCCTTCACCGAGACCGTCCGCCAGGCCAAGCTCCTCCTCCGCCACGCCGAAAAGAACGGCATCCTCGTCCAGGTCGGCCACGTCGAGCGCTTCAACCCGGCGGTCCTGGTCCTGGAGAAGATCCTCCGGGAGCCGCGCTACATCGAGTGCACCCGCCAGGCCCCCTTCCAGCCGCGGGGGACGGACGTGAGCGTGGTCCTCGACCTGATGATCCACGATCTCGACATCATCCTCCACCTGGTCGCCTCGGAGGTGGAGAGCCTGGTCGCCCTGGGCTCGCCGATCCTGACCGAGCACGACGACATCGCCAACGCCCGGATCGTCTTCAAGAACGGCTGCGTGGCTAGCGTCTCCGCCAGCCGCGTCTCCCCCGAGCGGATGCGCAAGATCCGCGTCTACCAGGACGACGCCTATATCTCGCTCGACTACATGGCCCAGAAGATCAAGGTCCTGCGCCGGGAGAAGGGGGGGATCGTCGCCGAGCAGATCCCGGTCTCCCCCGGGGAGCCCCTGCGGATGGAGCTCCGCTCCTTCGTCGAGTCCGTCAAGCTGGGGGGGATCCCCCAGGTGCCGGCCGAGCACGGCCTGGAGGCGCTCCGGGTGGCGATGGAGATCACCGACGAGGTGGACCGATACCGCCGCCGCCTGGCCGACCTCCAGGCCAAGTCGAAGGAGGAGTGGGAAGAAAGTCTCGGCGGTTAGAGGCCGGCCGACAGCAAACACTAGCCGCGGATTACGCGGATTGTCGCGGATTATAATAACTGATATGAATATCGCCCCAAGACCGGTCACGGGCATATCACTGGAGTGTTTCTGGTCAGGATAAAGGGCATTCGCATCTGGGTTTCCCCCCCAGTTCAATAATCCGCGAAATCCGCGTAATCCGCGGCTTTCTTTTCGTCGGGTCGGGCCGAGCCGGATTCGGGAATGAACACAGCGAGAAGCATCATGATCGTCGCCGGGGAGCCCTCGGGCGACCTCCACGGGGCTTCCCTCTGCCGCGAGCTCCTCCGCCTCTCCCCCGGGCTTAAAATCTTCGGGATGGGCGGGGAGCGGATGGCGGCGGAGGGGGTGGAGATCGTCCAGGGGATCGGGGAGACCGGCGTGGTCGGTTTCTGGGAGGCCTTCAAGGGGATGAAGCGCTTCCGGGCGATCTTCCGCCGCCTCCTCGCTCTCCTGGCGGCGCGCCGCCCCGCCGCGGTCATCCTCATCGACTACCCGGGCTTCAATCTCCGCTTCGCCCGGGCCGCCCGCGAGCGGGGGGTCCGGGTGATCTACTACATCAGCCCCCAGGTCTGGGCCTGGGGGAAGGGGAGGGTGAAGACGATCCGGGAGTGCGTCAACGATCTGCTGGTGATCTTCGACTTCGAGCGGGAGTTCTTCCGCCGGGAGGGGGTGGCGGCCCGCTTCGTCGGGCATCCCCTTCTGGACGCCCTCCCCGCCCTCCCCGGCCAGGAGGAGGCGCGCCGGGAGCTCGGCCTCTCGGGCTCCCCCGTGATCGCCCTCCTCCCCGGCTCGCGCCCCGGCGAGATCGCCCGCCACCTCCCCCTCCTCCTCCGTTCCGGAGAACTCGTCCGGCGCCGCTTCCCGGCGGCGGCGTTCGCGGTCTCGGTCGCCTCGGCCGACCTCTTGCCCACCGTCCAATCCTTCCTCTCCCGCGCCGGCCTGCCGGCTTCCGCGATCGTCGGGAGGAACCCGGCTCTCCTGGCCGCGGCCGACCTCGCGCTCGCCGTCTCCGGGACGGCGACCCTGGAGGCGGCGGTGATCGGGACCCCGATGATCATCGTCTACCGGCTGGCTTTTTTCAGCTGGCTGATCGCCCGATTTTTGATTACCATTCCCTATGTCGGTCTGGCCAACGTGGTCTACGGCGGGAAGATTGTCCCCGAGTTCGTGCAGTTCGCCGCCCGCCCGGGTCCGATCGCCCGCCGGGCGACCGCCCTCCTCGCGGACGCGCGGCTGAGGGGGGAGATGTCCTCCCGCCTGGCCGAGGTCCGCCAAAAGCTGGGCGGCCCGGGCGCGAGCACTCGGGCGGCCCGGGCGGTGCTGGATGCCCTCGCCTCCCCGCGTCCGGGCGGGGCCGTTGACCCAACCGGAGCGGAGAGCCGCGCCGAATGAAGTCCTACCTGAAAATCCTGAGAATCCTCCGGGCCTACTGGCTCTTCCTCGTCATCACCGTCGTCCTCTCCCTCCTCATCTCCCTGATCCAGCCGATCAGCCTCCTCTCGGTGATGCCCTTCTGGTCGAAGATCGCCCAGGGCGATCCCTTCAACCCCCAGATCTCGATCCCGCTCTCCCCCGCGCTGCGGGCGCAGATCGACGCTTTCGCCGACTGGATCAACGGCCTGCCCAACCAGCGCCTCCTCTACTACCTGCTGGTCTTCATCGTCGTGATCTACTCCCTGCGCGGGATCTTCATGTACTTAAGCGACATCACCCTCCAGTTCATCGGGAACCACGTGGTCCGCACCTCCCGCTCCCGCCTCTACGAGCACATGCAGACCCTCTCGGTGGATTACTTCACCGGGAAGCGGACCGGGGAGCTGATGTCCCGGATCACCTTCGACGCCGAGCAGCTCCACAACGGCGTCTCCGAGGGTTTCGAGATGCTCCTTCGCTCCGTTTTCGACATCCTGGGCTTCGTCACCATCCCGGTGATCATCGACTGGAAGCTCACCCTGATCGTCTTCGGCCTTTTCTTCCTGGTCATGCCCCCGATCGTCCTGATCGGGAACAAGATCCGGCGGCTCTCCGCCCACTCCCAGGAGCGGATAGCCGACCTGAACTCCATGCTCCAGGAGACGATCACCGGGGTGCGGGTGGTCAAGGCCTTCTCGATGGAGGAGTACGAGAACAAGCGCTTCAACCACCACAACAACCGATTCTACCGCCTGATGATGTCCATGGCCCGCCGGGACGCCCTGATCTCCCCGGTGACGGAGCTCGTGGTGGTCCTGGTCACGGCCTGCGTGGTCCTGGTCATGGGCAAGGCCCTCCTCCAGGGGCGGGTGGACGGGGGAATCTTCATCATCTACATCGCCTGCCTCGCCGCCATCCCCCGCCCGATCAAGCTGATCGGGCGGGCCAACAACAAGATCCAGCGTTCCACCGCCGCGCTCGATCGGATGGACGAGGTCCTAAAAATGGTGTCGACGGTGGTGGAGAAGCCCTCCGCCCGCGTCCTCCCCCCGATCACCCGCTCGGTCCGCTTCGTCGACGTCTCCTTCAGCTACAACGGCAAGGAGCCGGTCCTGGAGGGGATCAACCTGGAGGCCCGCCGCTGCGAGATCATCGCCGTCGTGGGGGCGAGCGGGGCGGGCAAGTCCACCCTGGTCAACATGATCCCCCGCTTCTACGATCCGACCGCGGGGCGGATCGAGATCGACGGGATCGACGTCCGGGAAGTCACCATGAAGTCGCTGCGCGACCAGATCGGGATCGTCACCCAGGAGATCCTCCTCTTCAACGACACCGTGGCCCGCAACATCGCCTACGGGAAGAAGGAGACCCCCCGGGAGAAGATCATCGAGGCCGCCCGCAACGCCAACGCCTACGAATTCATCTCGGCCCTCCCCCACGGCTTCGACACGGTGATCGGCGAGCGCGGCTACACCATCTCTGGGGGCGAGCGCCAGCGGATCGCGCTCGCCCGCGCCATCCTCAAAGACTCGCCGATCCTGATCCTGGACGAGGCGACCTCGGCCCTGGACACCGAATCCGAGGCGCTGGTCCAGGACGCCTTGAACCGCCTGATGGCCCGCCGCACGGTCTTCGTGATCGCCCACCGCCTCTCCACCATCCGCCACGCCGACCGGATCATCGTCCTGGACGACCGGAAGATCATCCAGGAGGGGAAGCACGAAGACCTGCTCGCGCAGGGCGGACCCTACAAGCGGCTCTACGACATGCAATTTAATCCCTGAACCCTGTCCCGGCAAAAACCGGGACAGGGTTCAGAGATTAAAAAGCGTGGGCCGCGCCAACAAATCCGGTCAGGGCCCGATACCGACCGATCCGGGCGGCCCGGTTTTTCCTTCGGCGATCGATCAAGCCGATCTGGGATCTCGAATCTGAGATTCGAGATCTGATATTTGAGATTCCAACTTTCCTTCCCCGTGAAGGCCAAGAAGATACTGACCCCCCGCTCCACCCGCCTCTTCGCCTCCCTCGCCGCCGGCTTCGTCCGCCTGGTCGGGGCGTCCTCCCGCTGGTCCTTCGAGGACGAAGGTCCGGTCTGGGAATGCCTGCGGCGGGATCGCCCGGCGATCTTCGCCTTCTGGCACAACCGCTTCTTCCTCATGCCCTACGTCTACACCGCCCATTTTCGCCGGCGCCGGATCGCGGTGATCGTGAGCCGCTCCCGGGACGGATCCCTGGTCAGCGAGTTCATCTCCCGCTTCGGATTCCTCCCGGTCCGGGGCTCGACCAACCGGGGCGGCCAGGCGGCCTTCCTGAGCCTGGCCCGGGCGGTCAAGGGCGGCTGGAACGCCGCCGTCACTCCGGACGGCCCCCGGGGCCCCCGCTACCGGGCCCAGCCGGGGATCGTCACCCTGGCCGCCCTGACCGGCGCCCCCATCTTTCCGGTCTCCGCCGCTTCCTCCCTCCAGGCGGTCTTCTCCCGGACCTGGGACCAGATGCGCATCCCCTTGCCGGGCGGGAGGATACGGATGGTGTTCGGTCCGCCCCTCCTGGTCCCCCCGGAGACGGACGGAGAGAAACGGGCCCAGACGGCGCTACGCCTGGAGAAGATGCTGTTGGAATGCGATGCGCGGGTCGCCCTGAAGTGAAATCCCGCCGGGATGAGGCGCTCCAAGCGCATGGCCGTCCGATGGTTAGGGCGAGGCGTCGGGCCCGGCAAGGGGAGGAGACCCCGCGGCCAGATTTCCCTTGCCCGCCGAAGGAGCTTTGCTATAGTTATCGGCTTCCGCTTCAGGAGGAGCCGCGTTTCTGCGGCTTTTAAAAAATTTCGCAGAAATTTTTTAAAGGAGGAGACGTGATTCAGGCCAACATCCAGGATCTGCTCAACGCCGGGGTTCATTTCGGCCACCAGACCAAGAGATGGAACCCCAAGATGGAGGAGTTCATCTTCGAGGCCCGCAACGGCGTCCACATCATTGATCTCCGCAAAACCGTCCGGGCGCTCTCCGCCGCCCTGGAGTTCATCGAGGCGCAGGTCAAGTCCGGCCGCGACATCCTGCTGGTCGGGACCAAGAAGCAGTGCCGGGAGATGATCAAGGAGACCGCCCAGCGGATCAAGATGCACTACGTGATCGACCGCTGGCTGGGCGGGACCCTCACCAACTTCTCCACCATCCGCTCGTCGATGCGCCGCCTGGAGGAGCTCGAGAAGATGCTCTCCCCCGAGGGGTCGGCCGGCCGCTCGAAGAAGGAGCTGGCCCAGCTCCGGCGCGAGGAGACCAAGCTCCACCGCAACCTCGACGGCATCCGCACGATGGAGCGCCTCCCCGGACTCCTGGTCGTGGTCGACATCATGCGGGAGGGGAACGCGGTGCGCGAGGCCCGCCGGATCGGGATCCCGGTGGTGGCGGTGGTGGACACCAACTGCGACCCCACCCTGGTCGCCTATCCCATCCCGGGGAACGACGACGGCATCCGCTCCACCAAGCTCATCATGTCGCTGCTCGAGCAGTCGGTGGCGTCCGGCTTGGCGAAGCGGGGGAGCCGGCCGCCCCCGGAGAAGAAGGAGACGCCGCCCCCGCCGCCGGTGGAGACCAAGGAAGTAACGATCATTCCGGATCTGGAGGAGGCGGTCAAGGTGCCGGTCCCCGAGGTTCCGGGCAAGACACCGCGCCGCAAGCGCGTGGAGGGAGAGAAGCCGCATGAAGGTTGATTCCGAGACGGTCAAGAAGCTGAGGGAGAAAACCGGGGCCGGGATCCTCGCCTGCAAGGAGGCCCTGGCCGAGACCGGGGGGGATTTCGAGAAGGCGGTCGACCGCCTCCGGGCGGAGGGTCTGGCCCGCGCCGCCACCCGGGAGACCCGCGCCGCCAAGGAAGGGGCGCTCCGGCTCAAGGTCGCCTCGGACGGCAAGAAGGCCGCGCTGGTGGAGCTCAACTCGGAGACGGACTTCGTCTCCCGCACGGCCGATTTCCAGAAGCTGGCCGACGCCCTGATCGAGGACATCTTCCAGCGCGGGGAGGCCGCCAAGGACCACCCCGAGATCGTGGAAAAGGTGGCCCTGGTCTCGGGCAAGACCGGGGAGAAGGTGGCCCTCCGGCGCGCCCTCACCTGGACCCGCGACAGCTTCATCGGGGGCTACCTCCACCACAACCAGCGCCTGGCGGTCCTGGTCGAGATCACCCACCCCGACGCCGAGGTCGGGCGCGAGCTCGCCATGCAGGTGGCGAGCACCAACCCCGATTTCGTCTGCGAGGCCGAGATCCCCGCCACGGTGGCGGAGCGGGAGAAGGCGATCTTCCGGGAGCAGGCGGCGGACAAGCCGGAGAAGATCCGGGAGAAGGTGGTGGAGGGGAAATGGCGCGCCCGCCAGGCCGAGATCTGCCTGATGGGCCAGCCCTACCTCCGCGACCCCAAGATGACCGTCCAGGACTACCTGAAGCAGAAAAACCCGGCGATCGTCGTGAAAGGCTTCGTCCGCTGGCGGCTGGGGGAGTAAGAAGCAGGTTAAGAAAGGTTACTAGGGGTTACGAAAGGTTACTAAGGGTTGGCGCCGGCGCGGCGTCGAGGATTACCCCCGTGGGAGGGGCATTCTTGCCCCGATCCAGTCCAGCTCGGATCGCGGCGAGACGCCGCTCCCACGGATGTGAACTGAGAGCGATCAAAAGCGCAAATATGGAAGGGGCGTCCCTGCCTGCCCCGATTACCATATGTTGCATGAAAAGATCGGTGCCCCGATCCGTCAGTTTGACCGGCTATGGCTAAGACTTCCCCGAAGTATAAGAGGGTGATCATCAAGCTCAGCGGCGAGACCCTGGGCAAGAAGGGCGCCGAGATCTTCGACCTCGCCGCTCTCGACTTCGTCGCCCGCAACGTCAAGGAGGCGGTCGCCGCCGGCGCCGCCGTCGGGATCGTGGGCGGCGGGGGCAACATCGTCCGGGGGGCGACCGCGAGCCGGCTCGGCCTGGAGCGGACGGTCGCCGACCAGATGGGGATGCTCGCCACCGTGATCAACGGCCTGGCCCTGCGCGAGGCCCTCCTCAAGGCGGGGCTTTCCGCCCGCCTCTTCTCCTCGGTGGAGGTCGGCCCGGTCGCCGAGTTCTACCATCCGGGCCGCGCCCGCGCGGCCCTGGACCGGGGGGAGGTGGGGATCTTCTCCGGGGGGACCGGCAACCCCTTTGTCTCCACCGACACCGCGGCGGTCTTGCGGGCCTGCGACGTCGGTGCCGACGCGGTCCTCAAGGCGACCAAGGTGGACGGCATCTACACCGCCGACCCGGTCAAGGACCCCTCGGCCGTCAAGTTCGACGCCATCACCTACGACGAGGCGATCAAGCGGGGGCTCAAGATCATGGACTTCTCCGCGATCGGCCTGGCCAAGGAGAACGGCGTCCCCCTCCTGGTCTTCGACTTCTGGGCCGAGCACGCTCTCCGCCGCGCGGTCCGGGGCGAGAAGCTTGGCACCATCGTTCGGGCCTGACCGCTTTTGCCACCAAGACACAAAGGCACCAAGAGAAACCGGCAGGGTTTGTCTTCCTGCCTCTCCGCCGCCGGGATCATCGCGTCGCGAGACCATACTTTCGCCCGGGATGTGGCCAGCCAATAAATTCTTTCTTCGTGTCTTTGTGCCTTCGTGGCATTGAGGGCCAAGGAGGGAAGCATGACAGCGGACGAAGTCCTCGACGAACTGGAACTCAAGATGATGAAGTCGGTGGAGCTGGTGGAGACCGAGTTCGCCTCCATCCGCACCGGCAAGGCCTCGCCGGCCCTGGTCGAGAACATCCTGGTCGACTACTACGGGACCAAGACCCGGCTCCGGGACCTCGCCGGGATCAACGCCCCGGAGCCCCGCCTCCTCGTCGTCCACCCCTGGGACCCCACGGCCCTCTCCGAGGTGGAGAAGGCAATCCAGCGGGCGAATATCGGCCTGAACCCGATCAACGACGGGAAGATCATCCGCATCCCCATCCCGGAGATGAGCGAGGAGCGCCGCCAGGACCTGGCCAAGGTGGTGAAAAAGGTCGCCGAGGACGGGCGGGTGGCGCTGCGCAACGTCCGCCGGGACGCCAACCACCAGATCGACGAGATCCACAAGAAGGGCGAGGTCCCCGAGGACGAGAAGTTCCGCCTCCTCAAGGTGGTCCAGGACAAGACCGACGAGTACATCGGCGAGATCGAGTCCTGCCTGGCGAAGAAGGAGAAGGAGTTACTGGAAGTATAAAAACCGGGTCAAGCCCGGTTTTTATTCAACTCGCCGGATTGCTTGTCGGTCGCCTCGTAGCCGCGGACCCTTCGGGTCCGCGGTTTTTTTCTCCAGCGCCGTCCCCGGGGCGGCGCTTTGTTTTGTAGGCCGGTTCTGTGAACCGGCGGCCTGGCCCCCGTCGCGCCCGCTCGCGGAGAGGGCCTACACGCCATCGGCCGAAGGCTGGAGAAGCAATCCTTCCCGGTTCGCTGGCGAACCGGGAAGGAGATACCGCAAGCCCTTTGCCCGCGACAGCGGGCAAAGGGCGATCCTACAAGCGAAGCGATACTACAAGCTGAGCGATCCCGCGGCTTCCCGGCCGCGTCACTTATTCTTCATCGCCTGGAGCAGTTTGGTTCTCGTGGCCAGCACCTCCCGATAACGGTTGGGCACCACCCACCTCCCGTTGTGGGTATCGGAGAGGAGCTTCTCCCCCGGGAAGGACCGCGCCGCCTGGTCGAGCCACTGGAGGGCCAGTTCCGGTTTCCCCCGGCTCGCCTCGAAGAGCGCGCGCTCCTTGAGCATGTAGAGGTAGGCGTGGCGTCCGGCGTCGGCGTCGGAGTGGGGGTAGGGGAGGTTCCGGTAGGCGAACTCGCGGTAGGGGAACTCCTCCGGGGTCTCGCCCGCGCGGTAGAGGCGCCAAGCCAGCCCCTCCGGTATCCGCTGAAAACCGGGGTGGAAGGACCGGTGCTGCTCGGGGTCGAATTCGGAGGTGATGTAGATGGGATGCCGGTCGCAGTTCGCCGCTACGATCGCGCCGAGCATCCGGTAGTATTTCTCGTCGAGGAGGCGGTAGTCGCGGGTTCGCCCGGATTCGATCGCCTCCAGATACAAGCGATATTCCTCGATCTCCCGGCGCGCGGAGCGGTAGATCTCGGGGTGGAGGTAGCTGAGCTGCCGCCCGAACCACCCCTTCTGGAGGCCGTGGTTGGAGAGGACGATCACGTCTGGCCGGAAGCCCTCCACGTTCTGGTAGTAGTAGAGAGGGTGGAGGATGACGTGGTTGTCGAGGGCGAAGAGGATGGCGTTCGGCTTGATCGCGCTGAAGAGGTTCTCCACGAAGTCGCGGACGAAATAGTTCCCGGAGCGGTCGGCCGCGGGGAGGTTGGAGAAGAAAGCGGGGAGGGCGGCGAGCGGGAGGAGGAGCGCCCCGGCGAGGAGGGGCGGGGCCTGGCGCCCCAGGCGCGAGGCGAGGAGGTAAGCCCCGACTCCGGCGAAGGGGAGGCCGGCGATGAGCCCGGGGTTGAAGTAGAAGATGTTGTCCGGGACGTTGTAGGTGGAGGCGTAGATGCCGGGAAGGAGGGCGGCGAGGAGGAGGACGAGGCAGTGGAGACGCGCCTTCCGGAAGGTTCCGGCGATCCCCCACAGGATCAGGGGGATCGCCGCGTAGCCCGTCCGAGCGGGGAGGCGGAGGAGGAACTTCCACCACTGTTCCCCGTCCGCCTGGCGGGCGAAGAGGCGGGCGCGGAAGTCGGAGACGGTGAGGAAGTCCCAGATCGCTTTCGGCGTGTCCGGCATCCCCCAGATGATCTTGGCATGGGCCGCCGTCCGCCAGGGGAGGTAGAGGTAGAAGAGAGGGCCGATCAGGACCGGGAGGGCCATCAAAACGATCCGCCGGAGCGGCGTCCGCTCCTGGCGCCACTTTGCCCCGAAGAGGACGAGGAGGGGAGGGAGGAGGAGTCCGGTGGTCAGGTGGTTGGCGAAGGAGAGGCCGAGGACGAGGGAGAAGAGGAGCCCCCGGCGGAAGGCGGCCTCCGGATCGGCCTCTCCGTAATAGCGGAAGGCGAGGAGGAGGAGGGAGGCGGTGAAGAGGCCGTGGAGGGAGTAGACCTCGAGCGTGGTCGCGGTCATCCAGAAGGTCGAGGTCCAGGTGAGGATCAACCCCGCCGTCCCCGCCGCGAGCCATCGGAGCGCTTCCGGCGTTCCCGTGGGATGGGGGAGGACTGGCGAACCTTCTGGGTCGCCCTTCTGTCCGCGGATTTTCTTTTTTTTGCCGCCGCCGCCGCGGGCGAGAACGGGAAAGGCGACGACGTTTAGAAATTCTTTGGTCAGAAGAGTGAAAATACCCGCGGCGGAGGCGGCAAAAAAAAGACTGAGGAGGTTGAGGCGGACGATCGGCCGCGCCGCGATCGGGAGCTGGGCCCAGAGGTGCGCGATCAGGGTGAAGAGGGGGTAGCCCGTGGGGTGGGTGATCCCGAGCGTGCAGGCCGCCGCCGCGAGCTCTCCGCTGTCGATGAAGTCGACCTCCGGGGTCATCGTCGGGAGGTAGGTGGCGACGGCCACCGCGAAGACCAGGAGGGGCAGGAAGCGGAGCGCCTTCACGGGGAGAGCTGATCCGCCCTTACTCGTAGTGCGTCCACAAGGATTCCATGAATAAACCTGGCTAGCCTCGGGCGGCCTTGAGCTCGGCCTCGATCGCTTCGGCCGCCTTCTTCCCGGACAGCAGCATGCCCCCGAAGATGGGACCCATGCGCGGCCCTCCGAAGGTGGCGTTGGCCGCCATCCCCGCGACGAAAAGCCCCGGGAAGACCTCGCGCGTGTTCTCGAGCGTCAAGGTCTCGGCTCTTTCCGCCCACAGCGACTTCTCGCCTTCGATCCCGCCGCTTTCGGTGCGGAGCTGGCCCGGGACCTTCCGCTGCACGACCTTGACGACCTCCGTCGCGTGGCCGGTGGCGTCGACGACGAAGGAGGCGCGGACGGCGAGCGGATCGACATGGAGCCTGGCGATTTCGACGGCCGACCAGTTGAGGACGACGCCGATCACCCGCTCGGGGCGCATCAGCACGTCCTCCACCGTCATGCAGTTGAAAAACGCCACGCCGGCGCGCGCCGCCCCGGAGATCAGCGTGGAGACGGCCTCCACCGAGTCCGCCGTGTGGTAGCCCGGCTCGTGCGGGCGGTGGCGGATCCCGAACTCGTCGAGGACGGGGAGGGCGGCATCCTGGACGACGATCTCGTTGAACATCATGCCCCCGCCCCACATCCCCCCGCCGACGCTCAGCTTCCGCTCGTACAGGGCGACCCGGCGCCCCGCCCGGGCCAGGGCGTGCCCGGCGACCAATCCCGCCGGTCCGCCGCCGACAATCGCCACCTCGACCTCCAGGTGATCCAGGAGCTTCCGATAGAAGCGTTCCACGATCGCCTTGGTCACGATCCGTTCGTCGATCTCAGTCATATCCCGCGCTCGGGTTATCCTTGACCGATGCGTGTCCCATGCGTTTACCGAGTCGTTCCACCGAGAGCGCGCGAATCTGGCTGATCTTCACCCACGTCGGCTTTGGCAGCGCAACGCTGGAGATCTCCAGGGTCAAAGGGAAGCATGCTTTCTGCCGTGGAGGCAACTGTTTTCATCTCGGTCCGGCTAACGGGCGGCGGTTGAGCGTCGGCCGGGAGGCGGGCTCTTGACCGCCGTAGCCCCTGACTTATCGGAGCGAAGGGGGTTGCCCGCCGGAAGGCCGCGGGCTCCAGCCGCTGATGGGCCGCGCGCCCGCGCGGCCCGGAAGGGGATGGGCACAGCCGCCGCGCGATGAGCCGACGCGCTTGCGCGTCGGCTCATCGTCACGGCTGTGGCGCGCGCTTCCCGTCGCCACCAGCCGGTGGTTCGGGCAGCAGTTCAATGGGAATGCGCTTCGACGTAGGATCGCAGCACGGCATTGATCCGAGTTTGATATCGGCCCCCCTGCTGCCTGAACCAAACAAGCACATCCGGGTCGATCCGGATGGAAACCAATTCCTTTGGCTTGGGCATGCGGACGACCATCGTCTTGAAGATTTCTCGGTCGATTTCGGGGATGTCCGAGACGTCAATCTCGTCATTCCTCATCTTCCCCAGCCGATTCCAGTTGGTCCTAGACTTCATCTCTGTAGATGCGTTCTTCATGTCGTGTCGCCTTTCGGGCTGAGATGATGCGTACGGTGTCTTCTTTCGGCTCGGTGAACACGATCACGGCCATGACCGTCTTGAGCACGCCAATCCCAATCCATCGTTCCTCGCCGTAATCTGCCCGTTGATCGAGAAACGTGACCATGGGATGCTGGAACATCGCGGGCACATCCAGGAAGTCAATCCCGTGCCGCCGGATGTTCAGTCGGTTCTTCCACTCATCCCATTCATAGGTCATGGTATTAATGTATATACGATTTGTAAATATGTCAAGCGGCGTTCTTCAAGCGCCCGAACGCCCGGCGTGTGCCTCCGAGCGCCCGCCACGGACGCGAGGTAGCGCACCACGCCCTGGTTTGGGCCTTCCGTTGGCTGGAAGGACCACAGTTGAATCGGGCGCCGTATCTCCAGCACATGACCTCAGTCCGGTAGAGAGAGGCGCCGCCGCCGGCTTACAATCGGCCTTCGCTGCGCAGTATCTCCAGCTTCCGGCGGACATGGCCCCGTATTCGCCGGTCGGGAATCCTCGACACCCATTGGAAAGCCCGGCGGAAGCTGAAGGTCTTCGGGAAATGAAGTTCGGGGAAGAAGCCGAATCTATTTCCCTTCCGGCTGGACAGGTAGAGGCTGTCCACCAGCGCTTTTTCCGGGCCGGAAATCAAGAAATCATGGCGCGGCCCATACCAACCGAAACCGGAGAAAAAACGGGGATGGATCCTATGCAGTGAATATGTCCCCACGGGAGTGCGGATCGCGCGGCCGTGACCGGTGGTGGCGGCGTAGATCACCTGGGGAATCTGTTCGATCATCCCATGCAAGTGCAAGGCCGAGAGGAAGGAAATATAGGCCCGGTTTCCCAAAGCCAGAAAGGGAACGACGGCGAACGGAGAGAAAGCGGCATCGTGCGGCAGACGCCATAACCCCGGGACGATCCTTTCCACGACGGCCTTCTGCGCCAGCCGGGACAGCGCTTGGCTGGTGGAGGAAAGCGACGCCCTTCTCAGCAGGGCGATCTCCTGCGTCGTGAAGACCGGTCTGCCCAGGCGGTGGATCGCTTCAATCGCTGTTTTTCCGCTCAAGTCCCGCCATCCTCTCGATTACGCTGGCGGCGTTAAGACGGATTTCGTCCCACACGCTCGCCTGGGAATAGCGTTCCTGGCTTTGCGCGTCGAGGTACGTGACCACGGTATCGCGGAATCGGTTGTAATCGACTTCGAAAATCCTCCGCCGCGCCTCGGCTGCTTTCCCCCTGTCCGCGTCGAGAGAGGGGCTCTTCGACTCGGAAAACGGCCGGGCGCTGAGGATATAGAGATCGAAGATGTCCCGGGCCTGGGGCTGGGCGCGAGCGCCCAGCGCCCGGATTTTCTGGCGGATCGCCGCCTCAGCCAGATAATGGGGGACGATCAGGGGCGGGATCAGATAGCGGGAAACGACCGACGCGTCCACCGCCTCCGGTCCGGCGGGCGAGTCGAAGCCTCTTCGGGAAAATTCCACCTTGGTGAAGAGGTTCTCCTTCGCGGCGGTCAGGAGGTGGATTTTGAAGCGCTGGACCGTCTCGGTTTGTTTGGCCGATGCCAGATCGGGAGGGACCAGCTCTTCGATCCCGAACGTTCTCAATCGTCCGGCGAGGGTTTTTGAGCGCAGGATAGCCATCACCTTGTCGCGCAGGGTGAAGAGCGGAAGGCCATCGGCATCCAGGTCCATATCTTCCGAGTAACGGTCCGAGCCGAAGAAAAACCTCAAATTGCTCCCGCCCTTGAGAATAATGGAAGAGGAGGGGACTTTGACGACGAGTTCCCGGAGAAACTCGAGGTGAAATATTTCTCGCTTCTGCAGGGGCGACCAGTTCATAATTATGTAATATCATTAACGTATTGCTAAAATCAAATACATAATTGCTCCCAGCGCAGAATATCGACATCCGGATCTATGAGCTCAATCCCAGACAGGGACGTCATCATCGTCGGGGCCGGGCCGGCCGGTTCCGCCGCGGCCTACGAGCTCGCCCGCCGGGGCGTCCGCCCTCTTCTTCTGGAAAAGGACCGTTTCCCCGGCGAGAGGAACGTCTGCGCGGGGGGGCTCCCCTACCCGGCGCAGCGGCGGCTCGATCTCCCCGACGGGGTGATCGAGAAGGAGATCCGCGTCACCCGGCTGGTCGCGCGGGGGAAGGCGAAGGAGTACCGCACGGAGCGCCCCCACTTCGTCTCCGTCCGACGGAGCGTCTTCGACCGCTTCCTTGCCGACCGCGCCCGCGCTGCGGGCGCGGAGCTTCTCACCCGCCGCCTGGTGACCGGCGTCGAGCGCGGGGCCAACGTTGTCACCGCTCTCGATCTCGAACGGGGGGAGAAGACGCGCTTCCGCGCCCCCCTCGTCCTCTTCGCGGACGGGCCGCTCACCCGCGCGCGGGTCTCCCACGGACTGGGCTGCTCGCCCCGGGAGATGGTGGCCGCTCTGGTTTACGAGCTCGCCGATCCCGGCGGCGGGGGGGAGGCCTTCGAGTTCCACCTCGGGGGGGAGAGGGGGGATTCCGGCTACTTCTGGATCTTCCCGAAGAAGGAGCGGATCAGCGTCGGCCTGGGGCGGATCAAGCGCTTCGTCCGGCGGCCCCTCCGGGAGGAGCTCGACAAATTCATCGCGCGCCATCCGCGCCTTTCGGGGAAGCCGGTCCTGCGGAGACAGGCCGGCTTGGTCCCCTCGCGCGCGGCTCGCCGCCTCTCGGGTGAGGGGGTCATGCTCCTGGGCGACGCCGCGGGACTCGTCGACCCCTTGACCGGCGGGGGGCTGGTCTACGCCATCGTCTCCGGGAAGACCGCCGCGGCGGCCGCGCTCTCCGCCCTGTCCGCCCGCTCCTTCCGGGCCGCTGACCTCGCCCACGCCTACGACCGCGCCTTCCGCCGGACGATCTATGGGCGCTGGCTTAAGCTGATGTCCGTCCCCTACCGTTTCGTGGAACGGCGGACGGAGCGGGGGAGCTACAGCTGGTATCCCGAGATCATGCGGACTCTGCTCGATCTTTCCTTTTTCTCCCTGCGCCTGCTCGGCAAGCTTTGATCCCCCGCCCCGCCGGCCGGTTCTGGAAATCCGACACTTTCCTTCCGATCGGAAAAAGTTGTCTCGCAAATCGACGCGCGCAACGCCTTGCGGGCCAAGGCAATGCGGCGCCGTTATGAGAAGTTGGCGGGGTGTCGATCGAAAGACGGGTTGATCGCGGTCCCGATCGAATCTCCGCTTCGGTCAGGCTCGTTCCCGCAGGTTCGGAGTGCGCGCGGGATTTGCGGGAGGGAATTCCTGCTTGCCCCGATTGCTGTTTGTCGGGGCCCTGATCCCAGACGGTCGGCGGGGAGGGCCGGAGGTCACTCCACCGGGAAGGAGAGGCCGGAGAGGTCGCGGTCGACGATGAAGGAGATCTCGTCGAAGCGGGGGCCGCGAAGGGCCGGGCGGCAGGGGCGGTACATTCCCCAGGGCTCCTTCGGGCCGAAGAGGCCGGTCTCCAGCTTCCCCGTCCCGTTCGTGTCCTGGAAGGAGCGGATCCCGTAGATACCCGGGGGGACGCTCTGGAAAGAGAAGGCGGCCCTCCCCCGAGAGGCATCTTCGGCCGTCGGGCGGAGGACCAGGCCGAAGGGGGAGCGGAGGTTGCCGTCGAACTCGTTGCGTTCGACGAGCTCAAGATAGAGCGGCGCGGTCCCGCTGAAGGCGACTTCGCCGGAGACGGAGAAGAGCCCCCCCTCACCGGGGAGGGAGGGGACGGCCAGGATCAGGAGGGCGATCGGGATGGTGAGGGAAAGGGCGATCCGGGGCATGTCTTTTGGTCTAGGCGGCGCCGCGGGCCTGGCCGCCGCTTCGCAGAAGCGGCCTACAAGGTCTGCTGGCCGCCGCTTCGCACTTGTCCGCCAAAGCACCGCCGGTGCGCCGGCGGAGAAGCGGCCTACAAGGTCTGCTTGGCCGCCGCTTCACAGAAGCGGCCGATAAACCCGCCGGGGGCGTTTCCGCGGGAGGGTTATTCCTCCTTCAGGGCGGCGATGAACTTGTCGGCCTCGGCGACCGCGGCCTCCATGTCCCGGACCAGGGTGTCCACGTTGGTCTGGACGCTGGCGAGCTCGCTCGAGAGGCCGGCGATGGCCTTGGCGTTGAGGTTGTGCTTCATGAAGAGAACCTGGTCGCGCAGGGGGGAGAGCGCCGGCTCCAGCTTCGACTCGGCGAGCTTCATCGCCTCGATCAAGTCCTCGTACTTGTCCTTGGTGTAGTCGTATTTCTTCTGGCTCGCCTGGCGGAGCGTGTCGCTCGAGTACTGCTTGATCTCCTTCTTCCACTCGTCGAAGAGGGCCTCGGAGACGTCCTCCACCGCCGCGATCCGGTCGCGCACCTCATCCGCCCGGGCCTCGCTCTTCTTCAGGGTGGCGTTGAGCTTGTCGTACTCCTTCTCCAGGTCGCCGCCCGAGAAGTTGACCACGCTCTTGAACTGCTCCATGGCCGAGACGAACTGCTGCTTCGCCTCGTTCTGACTGTCGCGGGCGTCCTTCACCCGGTCCACCATGATGTCCCGCTTGTGCACTCCCATCTTTTCCATCGCCCCGTAGTAGGCCGAGCTGCAGCCGGCCAGGGCGAGCACGAGCGTTGATAAGACAAGCAGACGGATTTTCATCAGGCTCTCCTTGGTTGAGTTCGATATCTCAACGGCTCGAATGGCTCACTTTGCATAGTAGCTGGTTCTTGCTGAACCGGTCATGCCCCGCGGACCTGAAGGTCCGCGGCTACGAGTGCTTCTACTAGTCACCAGTCACCATTCACTATTCACCATTCACTACCTCGTCGCTGGCAAGTCCCCGCTCGCCCCGAAGTAGAGGCGGGTCAGGTTGCGGATCGACCACATCCCGTTCGTGGTCCGGAAGGTGCAGACGTCGTCCTTCAGGCTTCCGTCGTAGTCGGCCGGGACGGGAAGGTCGTCGGACCCGCCGAAGTAGATCCGGGTGCCCTCGCGGAAGGACCAGAGGCCGTTCGAGGGGCGGAAGATGACGACCTCGGGCGAGGCGTCCCCGCCGTAGTCGCCCGCCGCGGGGTAGTCCCCGCTGGCGCCGAAGTAGATGCGGGTGATCCCGCGGACCGCCCAGAGGTTCTCCGAGGGGCGGAAGGTGGCCATGACCTTCTGGCCTTCGACGTATCCCCAGGCGGGCTTGTCGAAGGAGTTGCCGAAGTAGGCCCGGGTGCAGTTGAGAACGGACCAGAGGCCGGTGTAGGAGCGGAAGACGCCGGGGCGGCAGGTCCCGTCGCCCAGGTAGTCCCCCGGTACGGGCTTGTCCCCGGGCGCGCCGAAGTAGATTCGGGTGAGGTTGCGGACCGACCAGAGGCTTTCCATGCCGCGGAAGACGGCGACCTCGCTTGTCCCGTCGCCGTTGAAGTCCCCCGAGACCGGCAAGTCCTGCGAGTTCCCGAAATAAAGCCGGGTCAGGCCGCGGACGGACCATTTCCCCTCGTTCGGGTTGAAGACGGCGATGTCGTCCGAGCCGTTCCCGTCGTAATCTCCCGAATCGACGCCGGTCGGGTACTCGAAGAGGAGCGCGGCGGCCGCGCCCGCGGGCGCGGCGGCCAGGGCGGCCAGAGCCAACAACGCGAAGGTCTTTTTCATAGTCCCTCCCGGAGGACATTCTACGCTTTTTCTCTCCCGCTTCAAGGCGTCCATGCGGGGGGAGTGCGAAGCGATAGTTTCGCTCCCGGCGGTCAAGCTCTCGCTTGACACTCCAGCCCGCCGCCTCCCGGGCGCGGTGAATATAGTTCTTGCATTCCGGCCCGGCCGGTCTATCATTCCCCGCCCTCCCCGACCCGGCTGATCCGGTCGGGGAGAAAGCCGAAACGGACATGAACGGATTTGCCATCGACAAGCTGAGAAACATCGGGGTGGTCGCCCACATCGACGCGGGCAAGACCACGGTCACCGAGCGGATCCTCTTCTTCACCGGCAAGAGCCATAAGATCGGCGATGTGGACGAGGGGTCGGCGACCATGGACTGGATGGTCCAGGAGCAGGAGCGGGGGATCACCATCACCTCCGCCGCCACCACCACCTTCTGGAAGGGGCACCGGATCAACATCATCGACACCCCCGGTCACGTGGACTTCACCGCCGAGGTGGAGCGCTCCTTGCGGGTGCTGGATGGGACGGTCGCCCTTTTTTGCGCGGTGGGCGGGGTCCAGATCCAGTCCGAGGCGGTCTGGAGGCAGGCCGACAAGTACCAGGTCCCCCGGATCGCCTTCGTCAACAAGATGGACCGGATCGGGGCCGACTTTCCCGGGGTGGTGGCCGAGATCGAGAAGATCCTCATGGCCAACCCCGTCCCCCTGGTCATCCCGATCGGTTCCGGGCCGGAGTTCAAGGGGATCGTCGACCTGATGGAGATGAAGGCGGTCTTCTACGAGGAGGTCGCGGGGGGGGGAACGGACCAGCGGATCGAGGAGATCCCGGAGGCGATGCGCTCCGCCGCCGCCGCCGCCCGCGCCCACCTGATCGAGAAGGCGAGCGAGCAGGACGACGCCCTCCTGGAGAAGTACGTCCAGGGGAAGACGCCGGAGACCTCCGAGCTGATCGCCGCCCTGCGCAAGGCCTGCATCCGGGGGACCGCCATCCCGGTCCTCTGCGGGGCCGCCGCCAAGAACAAGGGGATCCGCCGCCTGCTCGACGCGGTGGTCGCCTACCTCCCCTCGCCGGTCGATCTCCCCCCGGTGATCGGGACCCTCAAGGAGGAGGAGAAGGAGATCATCCGCCACCCCTCCGAGCAGGCCCCCCTGGCCGCGCTCGCCTTCAAGATCACGGCCGACCGCCACCTGGGCAAGCTCACCTACGTCCGGGTCTACTCCGGGGCGCTCAATAGCGGGACCTTCGTCCACAACTCCAACTTGGAGATCGCCCAGCGGATCGGCCGCCTCTTCCTGATGCACGCCAACAAGCAGCAGGCGGTGGAGGCGCTCAAGGCGGGGGAGGTGGGGGCGGTGGTCGGGCTCACCGAGACCCGCACCGGCGACACCCTCTGCGACGAGAACCATCCCATCGTCCTCGAGGACATCGAATTCCCCGCCCCGGTGATCGGGGTCTCCATCACGCCGAAAAGCCGGGCCGACCGCGACCGCCTCTCCCAGGCTCTCGCCCGGCTCACCGACGAGGACCCCACCTTCACCGTCCGGGTGGACGAGGAGACGTCCGAGGTGATCATCTCCGGGATGGGGGAGCTCCACCTGGAGATCATCGTCGACCGCCTCCAGCGCGAGTTCAACGTCGACGTCGAGGTCGGGCGCCCCCAGGTCGCCTACCGGGAGACCATCCTCTCCCCGGTCAAGCACCGCTACCGCCACATCAAGCAGACCGGCGGACACGGGCAGTACGCGGACATCATCTTCCAGATCGAGCCCGGCGGCCCCGGCTCCGGATTCCAGTTCTTCAACGAGGTCAGAGGGGGGAACATCCCCCAGGAGTACATCGCCCCGATCGAGCGCGGGGTGATCGATGCCATGGCCAAGGGGCCCTATGCCGGCTTCCCGATGGTCGACGTCACCTACACCGTCCTCGACGGCTCCGCCCACGAGGTCGACTCCTCGGACATGGCCTTTAGGACCTGCGCCCTCCACGGCTTCAAGGAGGCCTGCCGGAAGGCGGGGCTTCAGCTCCTGGAGCCGCTGATGTCCGTGGAGATCACCGCCCCCGACGAGTATATCGGCGTCCTCACCGGCTCGATCTGCTCGAAGCGGGGGAAGGTGCTGAACATGACCCACAAGGGGAACCTCTGCATCCTCGAGGGGGAGGTCCCCCTGGCCAACATGTTTGGCTACTCCTCGGAGCTCCGCACCATCACCAGCGGGCGAGGGACCTTCTCGATGCACTTCGAGCACTACGCCGCCGTTCCCTTCGCCCTGGCCGAGGAGATCGTCGAGAAGCGGGCGAAGGAAGACAAAACCGCCCGTTCATAAACGGACGGTTTTGCTCGACCCCGGGGAAATCCGAACGGGGGAAGCGCCGCTTCGCACTTGTCCGCCAAAGCACCGCCGGTGCGCCGGCGGAGAAGCGGCCTACAAGGTCTGCCTGGCCGCCGCTTCGCAGAAGCGGCCTGCAATCTCGCCGAAGGATCGTATACGCTGCTTGTCGGCCCCGTTCCCCCGACCCCGCTCTTCCAAGAGGGAAGCGGATGTCGGGGCAGGTGCGATCGGGCGAGTCGGTGGGAGGGGCATTCCTGCCCCGATCCGGGCGGGGGCGCGCGGACCTCAGATGTCCGCGCCTACGGACTAGCGCGCGCCCCTGGCCGATGCCGGCGCGGGCATTTATTTCCTCCCGCCCGTCAGCCCGCCAGGCCCGGAAATAGTCCCCGCATCCCCGTCGCGAAGACGCCGATCGCGATCGAGGCGAGGATGATCCCGGAGAGACGGGTGACGATCTCCAACCCCGTCGGCCCGAGATGGCGGCTGAGCTTCTGGGCGAAGGCGTAGAGCACCCCCGAGATCAAGGCCACCAGGAGGCAGACCCCCGAGATCTTGAGCAGGTCGATCAGTCCGCCGGCCGCGCTCGAGGTGGCGATGATCAGGGCCACCGTCGCCCCCCCCACGGTCAGGGGGATCCCCAGGGGGACCACCGCCATCGCCCGCCAGTCGTCGCGCCATCCCCCGGTCCCCTCCTCGGAGCGGGCGAGGGTCCCGGTAACCATCTTGAGGGCGTTGATCAGGAGGATGAGCCCGCCCGCGGTCTGGAGCATGGGGACGGAGATGCCGAGGAGCTTCAAGACCTTGAGCCCCGCCCAGGCCGCCCCCACCATCACGATCGTGACCGCGAGCGTGGTCCGGAGGGCGATCTGTTTCTGGATCAAGCGGGGGTAGTGGCCGGTGACCGCCGCGAAGGCGCCGATGTTGGCGAGGGGGTTGACGATGGAGAGGAGCCCCACCCCGAAGACCAGCAGTTCTTCCAGAGTCATCGCCATTCCCCCTGCCCGACATGATACACCACGGGGGGAGGGGGGACCAGGGAATGATGGCGCGGCTGAAGGGGGTTGCTTTCCCCGGATCGCTCTTATACACTTTCGTCGGCAGAAAAGGGGGCTCCATGCAGAAGAATAAAATCCTGATCATCGACGACGACATCGAGCTCTCCCGCACCCTGCGGGCGGTGCTGGAGGGGCAGGGCTTCGCCGTCCACCTGGCCGAGGACAGCGAGGAGGGGATCGCCCTGGCCCGGGCCGTCCGCCCGGACCTCATCATCCTCGACGTGATGATGCGGACGGCCGGCGAGGGCTTCTCCGCCGCCCAGGCCCTGAAGGCGGACGCCGGACTCGCCGCCATCCCGATCATCATGGTCACGGCGGTCAAGGAGGAGACCGGGTTCGCCTTCAACCCCCGGGAGGACCAGGAGTTTCTCCCGGTCGACCGCTTCCTGGACAAGCCGGTCGATCCCAAGAAGCTGATCGAAGAAATCCGTTCCCTGATCGGGTAGCGGCATGACCGAGAAGGAAAAGAGCGGCCGCGAGGACCTCCGGCGGCAACAGCTCGATCTCCTCAAGATCGCCGCCCACCAGCTCAAGTCCCCGCTGGCCACCATCCAGACCTCCCTGCGCACGCTCCTCGAGGGGTTCGCCGATCCGCTCTCGGCCGGACAGCAGGCGATCCTGGAGGGGGCGGAGCGCAAGACCCGGGAGTCGCTCAAGCTCGTCAACTACGTCTTCGAGCTGGTCCGCATGCGGCGGCTCTCGGAGGACGACTTCCTCCCGGTCGACCTGAAGCGCCTGGTCGAGGACGTCCTCTCCTCCTTCGACGAGGTCTCCCGCTCCCGCGGCCTCGCCTTCGAGGTCCGCATCCCCCAGAAGCTCCCCCTGGTCCGCGGCTACGGCCCGGGGATCCGGCTGGCCCTGGTCAACCTCCTCGACAACGCCTTCAAGTACACCCCCCGCGACGGGAAGGTCCACTTCTCCCTCTCCTACGACGCCGGCCGGGAGACCCTGGCCGGGAAGGTGAGCGACAGCGGGATCGGGATCCCGGAGAAGGACCGGGAGCGGATCTTCGATGAGTTCTACCGCTCCCCCAACGCGGTCAAGTTCTCCCGCTCCGGCTCCGGGATGGGGATGTCGATCGTGATGAGCGCGATCACCCTCCACCGGGGGACGCTTTCCATCAAAAGCGGGGGAGGGCAGGGGACGACGGCGGACTTCGAGATGAAGCTCGCCCGGGCCGCCCCGGAAGCGCCCGAACGGCAGGAAGAGCCCCGGCTCAAGGTGGTGGTGATCGGCGGGGTGGCCGCCGGCCCCAAGGCGGCGGCCAAGGCCCGGCGGAGCGACCAGCGCGCCTCCATCACCATCGTGGAGCGGGGCGAGTTTCTCTCCTACAGCGGCTGCGGGCTCCCCTACTACATCTCCGGCAAGGTCGACGACCAGAAGGACCTGATGTCCACCTCGGTCGGCGTCTACCGCGATCCCGACTATTTCCGGAAGCTCAAGAACATCACCGTTCTGAACAAGACCGAGGCCCTCTCCATCGACCGGAAGGGGAAGACGGTCCTCGTCCGCGACCTCGCCTCCGCCCGGGAGTTCACCCTCCCCTACGACAAGCTCGTCCTCACCACCGGGGCGACCGCCCGCATCCCTTCCGTCCCCGGCGTCAACCTGGAGAACATCTTCACCCTCCACCGCATCCGCGACGCCGAGGGGCTGCGCGCCGTCCTGAAGCAGGATCGGGCCAAGGACGCGGTCGTCATCGGCGGCGGCCTGATCGGGGTCGAGACCGCGGAGGCCCTGACCGAGGGCGGGGCGCGGGTGACCCTGGTCGAGGCGCGCAGCCAGATCCTGACCATGTTCGACCCCGAGATCGCGGCCCTGGTGGTCCGGCATATGCATGTCCGGGGGGTCAAGGTTTTCCCCGGGGAGCAGCTGGTTCGCTTCCAGGGGGAGGGGAAGGTGTCGGCGGTGGTCACCGCCGCCCGCGAGCTTCCGGCCGACTTCGTCCTCCTCGCCACCGGCGTGATCCCCAACGTCGACCTGGCCCGGATGGCCGGCCTCTCCCTCGGCGCCACCGGGGCGATCCGGGTGGACAAGTATCTGCGCACCTCCGACCCCGACATCTACGCCGGGGGCGACTGCGTCGAGAACGTGGGCCTGGTCACCGGGCAAAAGGTCTACGTGCCGCTCGGCTCCACCGCCAACAAGCACGGGCGGGTGATCGGGATCAACGTCACCGGGGGGGCCGAGACCTTCCCGGGGATCGCCGCCACGACCATCCTCAAGGTCTTCGACTGCAACGTGGCCAAGGCGGGCCTCTCCGAGCGGGAGGCGACGGAACTCGGCTACCAGGTGGAGACCTGCCTCTGCCCCGCCCTGGACAAGGCCCACTACTATCCCGGCGCCGCCATGATCCTGGTCAAGCTGACCGTGGACCGGGCGACCGAGCGCCTCCTCGGGGCCCAGATCGCTGGACCGGGCGACGTCTCCAAGCGGGCCGACATCGCCGCGGCGCTCATCGCCAAGGGGGGGACGGTGGACGACCTAGCCAAGCTCGATCTCGCCTACGCCCCGCCCTACTCCGAGGCGATCGACGCCATCGCCCACGCCGCCAACGTGATCAAGAACAAGCTGGCCGGGACCTATCGGGGCATCTCCCCGGTCGAGCTGAAACGGAAGCTCGACGCGGGCGAGGAGGTCCTCCTGATCGACGTCCGCACCCCCGAGGAGGTCGCGGCCGAGAAGCTTGCCGGCAGCCTCCATATCCCGCTCGGGACCCTGCGCGGGCGGATGGAGGAGCTCCCCGCCGGGAAGGAGATCGTCGTCATCTGCTCCTCCGGCATCCGCGCCTACGAGGCCGCGCTCATCCTCCAGGCCGAGGGCTTCGGGAGGGTCTGGGCCCTGGACGGCGGCCTCCTCGCCTGGCCGTATGCGAAAAGATAGTGACTGGTGACTGGAAACTGCCCCCGGCGAAATATCCCCCGGTTTCTCTCGTCGATTTTCCTCTCTGATTTCTGCTTTGCTTTTTCCCATCTTCCCCGGTATCCTCTCACTTTTCTCCCGGCCGGGCCGGGTGCTGTAGGCCGGTTCTGTGAACCGGCGGGAAAGACAATGCGAAACACATGGAACCGCGTATGAAACAGACTGACGACGCCATCCGGAAGACCTGCGACGCGAAAAACCTCTCCAAGATCGCCGGGATCAAGAACCGCGCTTTCCACCTCTTTCTCGCCGACGCCGTGCGCCTCTGCGCGCCGGACCGGGTTTTCATCTGCGACGATTCGGAGGCCGACGCCGCCTTCATCCGCTCGGAGGCCGTGGCGAGCGGGGAGGAGACGCCGCTGGCCGTCTCGGGCCACACCGTCCACTTCGACGGGCCTTTGGACCAGGGGCGCGACCGCGAGGTCACCCGCTACCTCGTCCCCCATGGCGAGACCTTAAGTGCTTCGCTCAACCAGGTCGAGCGGGAGCAGGGGCTCGAGGAGGTGCGCGGTCTGCTCAAGGATTCGATGCGGGGGAGGACGCTGATCGTCCGCTTCCTCTCGCTCGGCCCCGCCGGCTCGCCCTTCGCCATCAACTGCGTGCAGTGCACCGACTCCTGGTACGTCGCCCACAGCGAGGGGCTTCTCTACCGCCCCGCCCACCCGCAGTTCCTCGCCCTCCGGGAGAAGGACCCGCTCTTCTGTTTCCTCCACTCCGCGGGGAAGCTGAGCGCGGAGATGGTGAGCCAGGAGGCGGACAAGAAGCGGATCTACATCGACCACACCCGCGACGTCGTCTACAGCGTCAACACCCAGTACGCCGGGAACACCGTTGGCTTGAAGAAGCTCGCCCTGCGGCTCGCCATCCGCAAGGCGGACCGGGAGGGCTGGCTCGCCGAGCACATGTTCCTGATGGGAGTGAAGGGGCCTCAGGGGAGGAAGACCTACCTGGCCGGGGCCTTCCCCAGCGCCTGCGGGAAGACCTCGACCGCCATGCTCCCGGGGGAGACGATCCTCGGCGACGACATCGCCTACTTCCGCGCCCTCGGCGGGAAGCTCCGCGCGGTAAACGCCGAGTCCGGGATCTTCGGGATCATCCAGGACGTGAACCCCGTCGGCGACCCGGCGATCTACAAGTCCCTCTCCACCCCGGGCGAGGTGATCTTCTCCAACATCCTGGTCAAGGACGGGAAACCCTACTGGCTGGGGATGGGGAGAGACCTCCCCAAGGAGGGGGTCAACTTCACCGGGAAATGGTTCTCGGGAAAGAAGGACGCCAAGGGGAACCCCGTCCCCCCCGCCCACAAGAACGCCCGCTACACCATCTCCCTCTCCGCGCTCGAGAACATGGACCCCGAGCTCAACAACCCTGAAGGGATCGAGCTCGGCGGGATCGTCTACGGCGGCCGCGACGCCAAAGCCTCCGTCCCCGTCCAGCAGGGGTTCGACTGGGCCCACGGGATCGTCTCCTATGGGGCCTCGCTCGAGACCGAGACCACCTTCGCCATCATCGGGAAGGAGGGGGTCATCGAGATCAACCTGATGTCCATCCAGGATTTCGTGGCCATCCCGCTCGGGAAATACGTTCGGAACAACCTGGTTTTCGCCCGGCAGCTCAAGAGCCCGCCCCTGGTCTTCGGCGTGAATTATTTCCTGCGCGACCTCCAGGACGGGAAGTTCCTGAACGCTGTCCGGGACAAGCACGTCTGGGTGAAGTGGATGGAGCTTAGGATCCACGGGGACGCCGATGCGCTCCGGTCCCCCACCGGCTGGATCCCGAAGCACGAGGATCTCGCCCGCCTCTTCCGGGAGGTTCTGAAGAAGGACTACCCGCGGGACGACTACGTCCGCCAGTTCACCGTCCGGGTGCCGGAGAACCTCGCCAAGCTCGAGCGGGTGGAGAAGTTCCACCGCGAGCAGGTGGAGGGGGCGCCGGAGGAACTCTTCCGGGTCCTGGCCGGGCAGAAGGAGCGCCTTCTCGCCGCGCGCTCGCGCTTCGGCGACTACATCTCGCCCCTCTCCCTGGACTGAAAGGCGCGCGGACCTCAAAGGTCCGCGCCTACGGAAACAGACGGGACTCCGCTGCCGTAGACGCGGACCTTTGAGGTCCGCGTGCGCGCCGCCGGCCGAATATCGGTATCCGTAGACGCGGACCTTTGATTCACTGCATTGCATTTCCAATAATCATCCCGACGGATACGTCGGGGCAGGTCCGCGTTTCTCTCGCCCGCCCCAGCACCCAGAGCGCCTCGACGCTGACGAAGGGGTTGGACCGCCGCTTCCCCGAGGGGCCCCAGTCGGCAAAGCTGCCGCGGGACGTGATCGCATCGGCGGTCACGGCGTTTTTCGCCTCCAGGGGGAAACCCCCGTCCGGCAGCTGCTTGGACCGGAGCAGCTCGAGCGCCTCCCGGCAGCGGGGATCCCCGATCTTCCCGATCTCGGCCATCACCTGCAAGGCGAAGAGGACATCGTAGAACTGGAGGGGGTAGTGGATCTTCGCGATGTCCCCGCCCCAGGCGATCCGGACCATCGCGCCGTCCCGGAGGCGGAAGAGGAGACGGCGCTGGAGCAGAAATTCGGCCGCCCTCTCCGCCGCCGCGCGCGCCCTGCCGTGGCCGCGCTCGCGGCCGTAGCGGAAGAGCGCCCTCAAGGGGATGAGCGTCTCGACGAAGGACGAGGTCCGCGCCTCGGGCCGGCGGTCGCAGTTCCAACCCCCGTCCGGCCACTGGAACTCGATCAGGCGGTCCACCAGCTTCTCCGTTCGCCCGTCCTCCAGCCCAAGCTCCATCAAATAGAGGACGGCGTTCCCTTCCTGGGATCCGCACCGCCGGGGACGATCCTCCTGCCCCGGTATGATCAACGAACTGGGGAACTTCAGGTGCCGGGGAGCGAAGAGCCAGTCGTAGACCTGTTCGCGCAGGGGGAGGAGCGACTCGTCTCCGGGAGGGTAGGAGATCAGCGTCAGGCTGTGCAGGGTCCAGTGGGGGCCCTGCCATTTCCTATAGGGGCCGCCCCGGATCGTCCCGTCCTTCTCGCGGTGGGAGAGCAATCTGCGGGCGTCGGGGGAGGAGGCGATCCTCCGGCGCAGCGAGAGCAGCGCGGGGGACCGGGGGTTCTCCCCGGCGAGCAGGATCCGCGCCCGGTAGGCGAGCGAGGGGTTCGCCGACCGCAGGAGTGCGCGCTCGAATGGCGTCATCGGGTCAACGGTCGGTTATTGTTTCGGGCTCCGGCCGTCGCCGCACCCGCTTGATCTTCCGGTTCATCGCCCGGTAGCGCAGCGCGCCGATCAGGGCGGCGAGGACCCCGATCGGGAGGCAGGCGAGGCCGATCGCCCAGAACCACCCCCGGCTGGCGAAGTGCATGATGGTCACCCCCGCGATCATCAAGGCAACCCCCGAGCGCAGGTAGGCCATCAGCGTCCGCTCGTTGGCCAGGAGCGTCCGGTCGAGGGCGAGCTCGTCGCGCAGGGTGAGGCGGTCGGAGTCCAGGCGGAGATAGGGAGTCCGTCTCATCTTTTCCGGGGCGGGTTTCACTTCCCCTCCCATCGCCGAGGATAGATAATATCGATTCCGGAATCAACCCTCAGAGAAGAAGCGCAAAGGAAGGAGCCATGAAAATCGCCGTCCACCGTTCCGCCTTGGATCTGATCAGAGGGGATATCACGCTCCAGGCGACCGACGCCATCGTCAACGCCGCCAACTCCGGGCTGAGAGGGGGAGGGGGGGTGGATGGGGCGATCCACCGGGCGGGGGGTCCGTCGATCATGGCATCCTGCCGGAAGATCGGGTCCTGCCCGACCGGGATGGCGGTGATCACGCCGGGCGGGAAGCTCAAGGCCCGCTACGTCATCCACGCCGTCGGACCGGTCTGGCGGGGCGGGTGCGGCGGAGAGGACAGGCTTCTGGCGAGCGCCTACCGGGAGAGCCTCCGCCTCGCCTCCGAGCACGGCCTGAAGACCGTCGCCTTCCCCTCGATCAGCACGGGCGCCTACGGTTATCCGATCGAAAATGCGAGCCGGATCGCCCTCTCCACGGCCATCGACTACCTGAAAGATCACCCGGAGATCGAACTCGTCCGTTTCGTACTTTTCTCCGATGCCGATCTCCAGGTCTACGAGTCGGCGCTTCGGGGACTCGTCGCCCCCTAACGAATTACGCGGTGTCGCCGGGGATTCGCTCTGCTATTGATGTGGGAGGGCCGTCCTCGGCCCGATCCAAGTTGGCTCGGATCGCGTCGCCTTGGGAGAGGCGACCCTGCCTGGAACTAAAAAAGGCAACGCGATGGATTTCCGGAAGATCGCCGAGTTCCCTTCCCGCCTGGAGGCGGAGACGGTCGGCCACGCCCTCGACCAGTACGGCATCCCCTTCCTGGTCAAGAGCGAGGACATCGGCTTTTTCGGTCCGACCGCCGCCGGATCAAGCGTCTGGGGCGCCTCGCTCTGGGTGCCGGGGGAGAGGGTGGAGCAAGTTAAGAAGCTCCTGAGCTGCGTGGCGGGGGAAGGAGAATAGGGGGCGCGCGGCTCAAAACTCCAGGATGCAATCCAGCGCCCGGCTCGAGTAGCGAACGGACAGCCGGGCGCCGGCGAGGCCGAGCCGGCGGCGGTGGGGCTTGAAATGCTGGTCGCCCAGCCGGTAGATCGGCCGGGCGAACTCGAGCCGGAGGGAAAGGGCCGGCCGGCCTTCGCCGGCCAGGACGGAAAAGGCGACCGAGTTCGCCCCCTCCTCCGCCAGCTCTTCCAAAAGCAGCTTCAGTCCGCTCCGCAGCCTTTCCCGCCTCGCCCGGACCGCCGCAGTGGAGGTCGCGGCTTCGACCTTGACCTTCAACCCCCGGGCGGCCGATCCCCGGGCCAGCGTGCGGATGAGGTATTCCCGAAAACCGTCGGGATCGTCGGGAATTTCCGCCAGGGACCGGGCGGCTCCAGGGGGGAGCCCTATCTCCCCGGCCAGGGTAGCCGCCAGTTCGTTCAGATCCACCTCCTGCTCCCCTTCCGCCGTCCGGAGCCCCCGGCAGGCGGTGAGGAAATCGTTGAGCAGAGTCTTCGCCAGGTGCAGGAGGGCGGGGTCGATGATCTCGCCCAATCTCGCGTAGTCGAGCAGTCCGGCGATCTTGCGGACGAGCTGCGCCGCCTTCATGGCCACCTGGACCTCGACCACCTTTCCGGACTGGAAGCTCTCCTGGAAATTCCTGAAGTCGGTCAGAAGGCAGCAGACCTGCTCCGAGGCCAGGATGCCGGCGATATCTGCGGCGGCGGACCACTCCTCGAGGTTGTGCAGGCGCTCGGAGAGCCGGTCGATCTTCCCGTGGATGCGCATGAAAACCGCCCCCAGCTCCTCGAAGAGGTCCTGGGCGTAGCCGGAGATATACTTAATTCGGCCGGCGTCGGCGGTCTCGATCCCGGCCAGGGAGACGGCTTCTTGAAGCGAGCGCTGGAGGGCGGCTTTGATCTGCTCCCGGTAGAGCGGGGGGCCGTGGCCGGGGAAGGCGACGAGGATAGTCTCCGCTTCGAGGAACTGGAGGAGGCCCTGCATCGACGCGATCAGGCTCTCCCGGTTCCAGCCGGGAACACCGGCGATCAGGGGAGAGACCGCAGCCAGCAGGTCGCCGACGAAGATGGCGCCGCCCAACCGGTAGCAGACGGCGTCCGGGCTGTGACCGGGGACCGGGTACGCTTCCAGCGCGTCCCGAGTGGACAAGGGGATCGTCTCCCGGCGGCAGGACGCTCCCGCCCCGTTGGGGTCCAGCGGCGGGGAGAAAAGGGCGATATCGGGGGTGAACGGAGGCAGCGCGCAGCCCAGGATCTCCGCCTGCGTGATCTCGCGGTCCGCTTCCCGGAGCGCATCCGCTCCCCTCGCGTGGATGATCGTCCTGAGATCGGGGAGCTCCCGCCAGGGACCGCCCCGGGCTATTTCCAGGGAATGGTCGGCGTGACAGTGCGTGAGCAGAACGTGGATTGGCCGCGGCTTGGCCTGGAGCTCATCCCGGATCAGTCCGATCAGCGCTTCCGTCTGCTCCGGCAACCCTCCGGGATCGATGACCGCCAGGCTCTGCGGCGTACGGATCAGGAACGAGTTGCAGGAGAACACGCTCGGTTTGAGGAGATAGGGATAGACCTCCGCGGAGTGAGACCCGGGGATCGGATGCCACTGCGAGGATTCCATGCCCTCGGCCGCAGAGCTTTGTTCGATGGCAAGCAAAACGCGGACGCCCTCTCCGGCGTGGTTGATCCCGATCCCGCCGGGAAGGCGGGATCGGGGAGTCCTAACCGCGCTACGCCCCCGATCCCGATCGGAGATCGGGAAACCCGTGCTGTCCCGACGCCGCTTGAAAAGCGGTGTCGGGGAGTCCTAACCGCG
>CAZOYW010000022.1:12159-49467 GCA_964584165.1 uncultured bacterium | reverse complement strand
AGTGTTACCCCTTTCCTTCAAATCCCCAGTCTCAGGATCTGGTTGTTAGGACAGCGAACAATCCCCGGAGTTGTGACCTGTCCCCCGGAAACCGGTCCGGGTTGTAGGTCGGATTACGGAGCGCAAATTGTGCGGGATCTTTTCTGGACATCGTTGCGCCGCACAGCCAAAATGGTTGAAAACAAACCGGGTTTCGCGCCGAGGGAGGTGAGGATATGAGGATAGGAAAGGGCTGCCTTATGGGGTTTTCCCTGATCGTCTTCCTGTCGCCGGCCGGAGGAGCCAGGGCCGGGGCGATGAAACTGGTTTACTCCACCTACCTGGGCGGGAGCGGCTACGACCAGGCCAATGGAGTCGCGGCTGCTCCGGGTTTGACTGTGCTGGCGGGAACCACTAACTCCGCCGATTTCCCCACCGCGTCCGCCTTTCAGCCGTCCTACGCCGGGGGTTCATACGACGCCTTCGTCTCCGGCTTCGACTCCTCCGGGGACCTGGCCTTCTCCACCTACCTGGGCGGGGCCGACAGTGATGCGGCTTGGGCCGTCGGTCTGCGCCTGGGCGGGATATACGTCGCCGGGCAGACGAGCTCCGATGATTTCCCCACACTCAACTCGTGGCAGGCCAGCCGCGCCGGCGGCTACGACGCCTTCGTCTGCCTCCTGGACAGTTCGGGGAACCTCTCCTCCTCGACCTACCTGGGGGGGACCGGAGCGGAGAACGGCCTTGCAGCCGCCTGGGAGCTGGGGGAAATGGTGGTGGCGGGATATACCACTTCCCTGGATTTCCCCACGGTCCAGCCCTTCCAGGCGGGTTATGCCGGGGGTTTATACGATGTCTTTGTCAGTTCCTTCGGATCCGGCGGGGGCCTCCAGTTCTCCAGCTACCTGGGGGGGCAGTCGAGCGATTACTGCTACGATGTCGGCGTGATCAACGGCGAGATCTGGGCGTCGGGCGATTCCAATTCGGTCAATTTCCCCACGGTCGACCCCATCCAGGCGGGCAACGCCGGCAACCTCGACTCCTTCCTCTGCCGCATCGACGACGACCGGGCGCTCGGTTTCTCCACCTATCTCGGCGGAAGTTCAAACGAGGGCAGGACAGCACTGGCGGTGGGTGCGGATTCCGTCTGGCTGACCGGCTACACCACATCCCAGGATTTCCCCACCGTCTCCGCCTTTCAGCCGTCTTACGCCGGCGGGGACAGCGACGCCTTCGTCTGCCGCATAGACCCCAGCCCGTCCTTAAGCTTCTCCACCTACTTCGGCGGGACCAGCGATGACGAAGGTATCGGGATAGACTTGGAAGAGGACGAGGCTTCCATCGCCGGGTATACCTCCTCGGACGATTTCCCCACCGTGAACCCCGTCTACCCCGCGCGGAATTTTGTCAACTTCGACGCCTTCGCCGCCTCCTTCAGCTCCGACGGGAATCCGGTCTTCTCCACCTACCTGGGTGGGAGGATGCACGATTACGGCTATCAGATCGCCCGGAAGTCCGGCCGCCTGATCCTGGCCGGAGACACCGCCTCCGACAATTTCCCCACACTCGATCCATACCAGGGGACCTTGGCCGGGGACTGGGACGCTTTCCTGACCATCTTCGTTCCGGTGACGCCGACGCCGGCTCCCAGCCTCACTCCTGCCCCCACCGCGACAACGACCGCGGCGCCCGTCCGCACCCCGACACCCACTCCGGCCCAGACCGTCCCGCCGACGCCGGTCCCGACGCTGACGCCCGTCAGGACCGCCACGCCCCAGGGCGAGCCCTCCCCCACGCCGTCCTGTGGGCCCTCGGTCGTTCCGGAGCGGGCGGTGATAGAGTCCGGAGACTACAACGGCGACGGGACGGCCGACGTCGCCGTCTTCCGCCCCCCGGAGGGGCTCTGGTCGGTCCGGAACGTCACGCGGCTGAACTTCGGGAACTCCGACGACCAGCCGGCGCCGGGCGACTTTAACGGGGATGGCACGGCGAGAATCGCGATCTACCGTCCCGCTACGGGTCTCTGGTCGATCTCGGGCGTGACCCGCGCTTTCTTCGGCGGGGCCGAGGACAGAGCCGCCCCGGCAGACTACAACGGCGACGGCACCTGCGAGGTCGCCGTCTTCCGCGAGAACGGCGGGATGTGGTCGGTCCGCTCCCTCACCCGCTTCTACTTCGGGGCGACCGGGGACTGGGCGATACCGGGCGACTATTCGGATGACGGAACGGCGGAAGCGACCCTGTATCGCGTAGAATCTGGGCAGTGGATGGTCCGCGACCTCACCCGTTTCTACTTCGGGAACTCCGACGACTGGCCCGTCCCCGGTGGCTACTTCGGCTCGAGCGAGAAGGTCTTCGCGATCTTCCGCCCCTGCTCCGGACAGTGGGCGCTCCGCGACCTTACGCGGATCTACTTCGGGAACTGCTTCGACTATCCGCGACCCGGGGATTTCAACGGGGACGGCGAGGACGACTTCGGCATCTTCCGCGATTCGGCCGGGATGTGGTCGGTGCGGAACCTAACGAGGGTGTATTTCGGCAGCACTGGCGATATTCCGGTAACGAGGTAGGGAATGGAGGGTAGAGTTTGGCGGCCGACGGGCCGGAGCGTCAAGCTAGAGCTTGACGCTGGGGGCGAAGCTTTCGCTTTGGACTCCCGGGTATGGCGGAGTTTTCGACGGCTAAAAACCAAAGGAGTCAGGGATGAGAACGATCGTAGCGGAAACCGTGCTGGGGCTGGCCCTCCTGGCCTCCGTCGGGCCGGCGGCGGCCCAGGACTGCGGCTGCGTGGGGGCGACCCGGACCTTCCGTTGGGGGGACGTGATCACCGAGTCTTGCACGCTGAACTGCGACCTCGAGGCGGTCTCCGACGGCACCTGCTTCACGGTCGGAACGGACGGCATCACGATCGACGGCGGAGGATTCACCATCTCTGGGGACAATCACTATTACGGGATCGACGTGACCGGCCGAAGCAACGTGACCATCAGGAACATCGGGATCTCCCGGTTCTCCTCCGGAATCAACCTGGCGGACTCCTACTACATCGAGATCAGCGACAGCGTGATCTCCGACAACGGATGGTGGACGGGGATCGACCTGCACAGTTGCGACCATTGCACCATCGCCGGCAACACCATGGTCGGAAACGGCCAGGGCACCAACGGCCGGGCGATCCTCCTGGGCAGCGCCTCGGGCACCGCCATCACCGACAACACCCTGGACGCGAGCGGTAACGGCATCATCCTGACCACGGCCGTCGAGAACACCACGATCGCGCGCAACCGGGTGACCAACAGCGACGGCGACGGGATCCGCCTCGGCTTGGAGGCCACCGGAACCGTCCTCGAGGCGAATACGATTTGCGGGAGCGGGGACCACGACATCGAGAACGCCGGGACCTCGAACACGGGCGATTACAACATCTGCGGCACGACGGATGGGTATGACGACACGGGGGCCTCCGGCTGCACCTATGACTGCGCGCCCCCCTGGATCCACGATTACGACGGGAACGGTACCAGCGACATCGCGGTTTTCCGGGGGAGCGCGGGGATGTGGTCGATCCGCGAACTCACCCGGGTGTACCTGGGGAGCGCGGACGACGAGGTGGTGCCCGATGACTATGACGGCGACGGGACCACCGACGCCGCCGTCTTCCGGGGGTCCACCGGCCTGTGGTCGGTCCGGGATCTGACCCGCTTCTACCTGGGCGCCGCGGCCGATCAGCCCGTACCGGGAGACTACGACGGCGACGGAACCGCCGAGGGCGGGATTTTCCGCCCGGCGGAGTCTCTCTGGTCCATCCGCGCCCTGACCCGGGCCTATCTGGGGGCAGCGAACGACCTCGCCATCCCCGGCTACTACAACGACGACGAGGCGATGGACATCGCCGTCTTCCGGGGGTCGTCGGGTTTGTGGTCGGTCAGGAACCTGACCAGGTTCTACCTCGGATCCTTTGGGGACACCCTGGTCCCTGGCGACTATACCGGAGACCGGCAGTGGGAGGGGGGGATCTTCCGCCCCACAACCGGCTTGTGGTCGATCAGGAACGTGACCCGGATCTACCTGGGCAGCACGGGGGATCGGGCTTTGCCGGCCGACTACAATGGGGACGGACTGGATGACGCTGGCATCTTCCGCGACTCCGCCAACCTCTGGTCAGTCCGGAGCCTGACCAGGGTGTATTTCGGAGCGACGGGAGACATCCCGGTTACAAGGTAAATCGGGCTGAATAGGGAAGAAGGGCGGTTCTTCTATGGGGAGCCGCCTTTTTCTATTCGTGGTGGGATGAAACGAGCAGAGCCCTCAATCTGCGTTCGGTCATCTTCGGTGAGGGTAGCGGATCACCCATCCTGATCACGGATTGCTGGATAGCAGGGGGAAGTTTGAGGAGCCGGAGGATCTGGTTTTATCTGGTATTGTGGGTATTTCTATTGGGACCAAGGTGATACGTTGTTCGCCCCGGCAAATGTGGCGAAGATAGAGGGGGAACCGGACCTGAAATAGGTTTCCGTTTGGGAGTTCTTCGTTATGGCCCGGAGATCGATGTCCTTCAAGTTCCCCCAGAACTTGATGGACGACTCATACCGGGGAACGCCTTGATTCCCAAAACCAAAAGGAGGATAATTTCGGCTAAGAGGAGATCATCTCGGGGAGACGAGGTTATTTCGCCCGAATCCGTGGTTCCATCATCGGTTGCGGCCAGATAAGGAGGTGATGACGAGTTGGCCGGACAGCGGGAAGGGAACCGTCGTCGGGCATGACAAGAAGCGGGGCAATAATTGCCGAAAAAGGAGGGCGATTAATGAAGAAGCTGGCGCTTCTTATTGTCGTTGTTACCGCCTGCGCGGGGGTCAGTGCCTACGGCCAGATGCTGAACGAGGGAACGATGGAGCTGGACGTCTTCGGGAGTTATGACTCCAAAGGCGCGGGAGGAAGCCAATTCCAGACCGGGGCCGGTTTTGGTTACTTCCTGATCGATAACCTGGAAGCCGCCGCCGCTTTCTATTATTATCACGATGATTACACTGACGGCTACCATCCCGCCCTCGGCGTCCAGTACAACTTCAACCTAGTCGAGCTGGGGCTGGGCGACTCCGACCTGCTCCGCAAAACCGTACCCTTCGTCGGCGGGAACATCGGCTGGGGCATCTGGAACATCGACGGCGCCGACAACATCGATGCCTTCGTTTACGGCATCGAGGGCGGCGTGAAATATTTCCTGGCCACCAACGTTGCGCTTTCCCTTTCCGTGGACGCCGACTGGTCATCTGAGGAACTCTGGTACGAGAAGGATGGGAAGATGGCCGACAGCGATGTGGCCGTTCACTGGGGGCTGCGTTACTTTTTCTAAAAATTAAATCCCTCCCGGTCAGCCAACCCGCAGGCGCGCCGCCGCGTGAAACAGCGGCGGCGACAGCGCTACAGGGCCTGTCCGGGACGTTGAAAAGGCCCGCGCCGGATGCCGCGGGCCTTTTCAACATTGTGGGCGCCGGGAGAGGTCGCGATTACCCCCTCCCCCAGCCACGATCGAGAAATAGCTTCGTCCAAGGTGAGCTGATATCCTCCTTTCCTTCAAATCCCCGGTCTCAGGATCTGGTTGTTAGGACACCTTCGTTTGACGGGAGCGGGCGGGGATCTGATATGATTCCCTCCATGAGACTCATACGGGCGGGCCTTACGACGGTGCTCCCCTCGCTCGGCTGGCCCGATCCCGCTTCCGCCATCGAGGTGAAGATCCTGGCGGCCAATCTGACCAGCGGGACGAACCAGGCCTACGAAGACCCCGGCATCCGGATCTTCCAGGGGCTAGAACCCGACGTAGTCCTGATCCAGGAGTTCAACTGCCTCTCGGGCACCCGGCGCGACCCGGTCGACCTGGCCTTCGGGACGGACTACCGCCGGGAAGAATGCGGCGGGTGAGAACTCTTATCGGTCGGCGTTCCGGCGTCGCGGTTATCGCCGGCATAATCGCTTTGGTCTCCCTCCGGGCCACGATCCATGCCCGCCTTTACCGGACGGGTTTCGAAGAATTCTGCGCCGATGACTCTATCCGGGTCGAGATGGCCTACGGATGGGCAAGACGTCCTCATCTCATCCTCCCCCGGGAGAGCCCCTACTGGCCGCCTTTTCACTCCTATATCATCGGCCTTGGCTTGATGATCTGGGACCATCTCCTCTTCGCGCCCCGATTGCTCTCCATTGTCGCCGGATGGGTCGGGATTATTTTTATCTACTGTCTCACCCGACGGCTCCTGGCGGATCGCGCCGCCGCCCTGCTCGGCGCCCTCCTGATAACCGTGAACCCGGTTCATGTGTGGCTGAGTTCGGTCCCCTTGAGCGAATCGTTCCAATTCGCGACCCTGGCCGCGTTCATGTTTTTTTTCGTGGCCTATCAACAATCGGGCGGGCGGCGGTTTCTCTATCTCGGTTCGGCCGCGATCGCCCTGGGGGGCGGGATCCGCTTCGAGGCGTGGGCTTTCGCTCTCCTCTATTCCGGCATTCTCGTCGGGGGCGAGATCCTCGCCGCCCTCCGAGGCCGATTGAATACCGTCCGTCTGGCTCATCATGCCGTCGCCGCGCTCATCCCCTGGATATTCCCGGCGTTCTGGATGGCGGGGAATTACCTGGCGAACGGGGACGCGCTCGGCTTTCTTCATGCCACCCGGGAATTCGAAGCAGCCCGGATTATCGCCGGGCGCTCCTTCCAGGGATACCTGCGCGCTTTTCTCGCGATCGATCCGTTCGCGCTGGCGGGGGGAGGCGCGGGCCTGGCGCTTCTTGTGGCCCAACGGAGGGATAAGCCCGGGGTAAGGTCCTACGCCGCTTTCTGTCTTCTTCCCCTCCTCATGTTCGCCGGCACCCAGGGCGGGCGGCCGGCCTGGAGCCGGAATTATCTTCGTTATCTTTTCCCCTTTCTCGCTCTCATCTATCCGGCGTTCGGCTATTTCCTCGCCGCGATCGCCGAGGCGCTGAAGAGGAGACGCGCGCCGGGATCGATCATCGTCGCGGCGGGAGTGGCGGCGATGGCCTCCTATCAGATATATGCGGCCTACACCGCGCTCCCCGCGCGCACGGGCGGGATCAAGACCGGAGAAAGACTGGCGCACCTGCGTCTTCATGATCCGGCTGGCGGTTCGGGCAACATCCTGCTGGAAGCCTCGTCCTGGAAGCACTTCCTCGTCAGGCTCGGAGCCGGATCCGGAGTTCCCATGATATTCGACCGCCCGCAACCCCGACACGAAAGGTCGTCTCTCGCCAAGAACCCGACCGGCGTATACAATTTTCTTGCCCGTCACAATATCCGGCTGATCGCGGTCATGAGTCCAGACCTCATCCGAAACCTGCGCGCTCTGCCGTCGATCACTCCGCTGGAAGCGATCGGGGAGTGGACAATATTTCTGGCGCCCGCCCGCCGGGGCGATGTCCTGTGGCCGGCGCCGGATCAGTGGTATGTTCGTGATGCGGCGCGGGACGGGATCGGCGGGTTCCGCTCTTCTCCCGGGCGGTGGTCGATCCGGTGGATAAGCCGGGTATACTTTGGCGGAACGCTGGAAGTGCCGGTGACGAGGTAGTGACTGGGGACTAGTGACTGGTGACTAGCTGCGAATAGCCTGGCAGCAAAGGGGCGGTTTCTCCAGCGATGGAGGAGCCGCCTTCTCCCTATTCTGGCCGGGGTGAAACTACCTCGCCGCCGGCACATCCCCCGTTGCCCCGAGATAGAGGCGCGTCAGTTCGCGGACGGCCCAGAGGCCCCTTTCGTCGTGGAAGATTGCCGGGTCCTCCGCCCCGTCGCCGTCGTAATCGGCGGGGCGGGGCCAGTCGAAGCAGTTGCCGAAGTGTTGGCGGGTGACGGAGCGGATCGCCCACATCCCGGAGCAGGGGCGGAAGACCGCCGCCTCGCGACTCCCGTCCCCGTCGTAATCGAGGGAGAGGGGCCAGTCCTCCGCCTCACCGAAGTAGAAGCGGGTGAGACCCGAGACGGCCCAGTAGCCCCGATCCGGGCGGTAGACGGCCAGCAGCGCCGATCCCCCGGCGTCGTAGTCGCCCGGGACGGGCCAGTCGCCGTCCCTCCCGAAGATCTCCGCCGTCTGGTCTCTCACCGACCAGAGGCCGGTCGAGGGGCGGAAGACGCCGAAGTCGTCGGCGTTATCCCCGTCGTAGTCTTCCGGGACGGCGATGTCGCCGCTTGTCCCGTGCGAGAAGCGGGTGAAGCCCCGGACGAACCACTGTCCCGATGACGGGCGGAAGACGGCGAGGTCCGCGGACCCGTCCCCGGCATAGTCGCCCGGGACCGGCTGGTCGGCGGAAACCCCGAAATAGGCCGAGGTGAGACCGCGGACCGACCAGAGTCCGCTGGCGGGCCGGAAGACGGCCGGATCGGCCGTCCCGTCGCCGTCGTAGTCGCCGGAGGCGATGAGCGCCTTTTCGGGAGGGAGCGTCGGACCGCAGGTCGGCGAGGGGACGGGGGTCGGCGTGGTCAGCGACGTGTCATAGACGGCGAGGAAGGCCGAGGCCCGGTCGCCGGCTCGGAAGAAATTCCCCCCGACGTGGAGGCGGACCCCGTCCCAGGCCAGGGCGGCGACCCGGCCGCTCGTCCCAGACCCGAGCGGAGACCAGGAGGATCCGTCCCAGCGGGCGATCCGGCTCGCCGCAATCCCCCCCGCCATCCAGAAGTCACCCCCGGCGTAGAGGGAGGAGCCGCCGGAGCAGAGCGAGAGGACGGGATAGTTCATCCCGGAGGAGAGGGCCGACCAGGATGATCCGTCCCAGCGGGCCACGCGGTTCGCTATCGCCGCCCCGGCCTCCGTGAACGCGCCCCCGGCGTAGAGGTAAGATCCGTCCCAGGAGAGCGCGTAGACCGGGCTGTTCATCCCGCTCCCGAGCGAAGACCAGGATGATCCGTCCCAGGACGCGATGTAGTATGTGTCGACCGCGCCCGCCCGCGTGAAGTCTCCCCCCGCGTAGAGCCGCGAGCCGTCCCAGGCCAGCGCGTAGACCGGCCTGTCCATGCCGGAACCGAGAGGCGACCAGGCGGCGCCGTCCCAGGACGCGATGTAGTAGGTCTCGGCGCCCCCCGCCGCGACGAAGTTGCCCCCGGCGTAGAGGCCTGATCCCGTCCAGGCCAGTGCCAGGACACGGCCCTCGATCCCCGAGGAGAGTGCCGACCAGGATGATCCGTCCCAGCGCGCTACGGAGCGGGCGGCGGATTCCCCCATGAACGCGAAATCCCCGCCCGCGTAGCAGACCGACCCTTCCCCCGCCAGGGCCGTGACCATGAGGTGCGTTCCCCGGCCCAGCGAAGACCACCGGGAGCCGTCCCAGCGGGCGATCCTCTTCGCGGACACGCTCTCGACGACATCGAAGTATCCCCCCGCGAAGAGGTTCGAGCCCGACCAGGAGAGGGCGAGAACGTCCCTGTCCACGCCGGTGGTGAGGGACGACCAGGAAGAACCGTCCCAGCGGGCGAGATGGGCCGCGCCTCCCCCTCCCGCTTTCGTGAAGTCTCCCCCCGCGAAGAGGGAGGTCCCGTCCCAGGCCAGAGCGGCGGCGTTCCCGTCGATGCCGGTGCTCAGGGCCGACCATCCCGTCCCATCCCAACGGGCTACGCCGGCCGCGGCCTCGCCGCCGGCGATGGAGAAGTCTCCCCCCGCGTAGAGGGACGACCCGTCAGAGCAGAGCGAGAGGACGCTGTAGTTCATCCCGGAGGAGAGGGGTGACCAGGAGGAACCGTCCCAGGCGGCGACGCGGCGCGCGTCGCCGCCGCCGGCACGGGTGAAGCCTCCCCCCGCGTAGAGCCGCGCCCCGTCCCAGGCCAGGTCGTAGACGGTCCCGTTCAGGCCGGAGGAGAGCGTGGACCAGGAGGAGCCGTCCCAGGCCGCGATGTAATACGTCTCGGCGCTCCCCGCCCGCGTGAAGTTGCCCCCGGCGTAGAGCGTCGCGCCGTCCCAGGAGAGGGCGTGGACGTAGTCGTTGAACCCGCTCCCAACCGCCGACCAGGAGGAGCCGTCCCAGGCGGCGATGTAGTAGGTCTCCGCGGTCCCGGCCTTGGTGAAATAGCCTCCAGCATAGAGCGTCGTCCCGGCCCAGGCCAGGTCGAAGACGAAGCCGTTCAGGCCCGAGCTCAGGGCCGACCAGGAGGAACCGTCCCACCGGGCGACATTTGTCGCTGACACGCCCGGCGCACCCGGGAAGTATCCCCCCGCGTAGAGGTCGGATCCGTTCCGGGCGAGCGCATAGACCCGCCCGACGAGGCCGCTTCCCAGCGGCGACCAGGAGACACCGTCCCAGCGGACGACACCCTGCGAGTATACGTCCCCCGCCCGATCGAAGAACCCCCCGATATAAAGACCGCCCTCCCCGTCGGCGAGGAGGGCCGCCACCATGTGGTCGGTCCCCGGGATGCAACCCGTGCTGACCCACTTCTCGTCGCCCGCGACCGCGCGGACACGGCGGGGGGATACCGCCCCGGCGGGATAATCCCCGGGTTCCGCCCCGCCCCGGTTCATGCCGGCCAGGTTGAGAAGGGCCAGAGCCACGGGGATGGCGAGAGACTGCCGCCAGCGTCTCGTGTCCATGGAGGATCTCCGGTTGGGGAATTCCATTCCAAACTAGCAGAAACCACCCCTCAAGTCCAACTCGGTGCAATCCGGGACCAACATGTGAATAGTTGCGGATAGGATTGCCAAGGGATGGGCGGCTCTCATCTGGAGGAGCCGCCTTTTCTCTATTCTGGCTTGTGTGAAGCGAGTAGTGCCCGCGGCTTACGTTCGGTCATCTTCCGGAAGGGGAGGGGATCACCCATCTGGATTACCGATTGCTGGATGGCAAGGGGAAGTATCAGCGGTCGGAGCATCTGGCTGATGGGATGCCTGACCTGAGGTTACGAAGGGAGACGTTCGGGGAGCTTTGCCGACGTTCCTGCTTTAAAGGTTGGGTTGCTTGTAGATTTTCCCTTCCTTGATCACACAGTCCACCTTGCCCGTCATGCTGATATCCTGGAACGGATCGCCCGGCATGGCGATGATGTCCGCCGTTTTCCCGACCGCCAGCGTCCCCAGATCGGGCCGTTTCAGCATTTCCGCCGCCGCGCTTGTCGCGGCTTTCAGGGCGCGCAGGGGTGTGATGCCATTCTTGGTCATGGCGAGGAATTCCTTCCAGTTATCCTTGTGAGCGAAACACCCCGCGTCGGTTCCGAAGACGATCTTGACCCCGCTCCTCGCCGCATTCTTTGCCATGGCACGCAGATCATCGGCGTATTGGAGCTTCTTCTTGACGAGGAAAGGGGGAATTGACGCCGTATAAGCTGGATCGTTGAGCTCATCCAGATCCGCGAAGGCGGACAGCGTGGGCACGAGATAGATCCCCTTCTGCTCCATCAGGGTTAAATCCTCTGCGGAAGCGAGGTTGCCGTGCTCGATGGAATCCACCCCGGCGGCAACGGCCCGCCGGACCCCTTCGGCGCCGTAGACGTGCGTGCAGACAGGGATGCCGAGGTCGTGCGCGGTCTGGACGAGGGCATTCATCTCCTCCTGAGTGTACGTGGCTTGGCTGGGATCGGCGTAGGGGTCCCCAAAGCCACCCGAGCCGGCGAACTTGATCCAGTCGGCGCCTCCGCGGATTTCCTCGCGCACTACCCTTTTGAGTTCGTCCGGGCCATCGGCGATGTTCTTTACCCTCAGGGCGGGGGCGAATTCGGAAGCCATCAGGCCGGCGAGGTCCCCGTGCCCGCCGGAAGGCGAAACCATGTGTGGCGCGACGAACATCCGGGGTCCAACGATCATACCCTGTTGGATGGCGCGTTTCAGATCGACAGTCACATATCCATGATCGAAGGCACTCAGATCCCGGATTGTGGTAAATCCGTTCATCAGCAGAACCTTCAACGGACCGAGCGCAAAAAGGGCCTTGAAGACATCGGAGTAGCCCGTGATCGATTCGAGAGGGCGCTGCGGGTCTAAGGTCACATGGACATGGCCATCGATGAAGCCCGGCACGATGACATGCCCGGCGAAATCGAGGATATTCGCCGCGGAGGGTCGGCTCACGGTTTTACCCATCTCGGCGATCTTGCCGTCTTTGGCCAGGATCTCCATCCTGCCGAGCGGCCTATCGGCTTGGCCATCCCACAGAGTACCGCCGACAAGTACAATCGGCGGCTCTTGCCCTGAAGTCTTCATCGTGGCCGTCGGGTTTATCGCTAACTTCTGGGGTTTTGCGGATTAAGGTCGATTATCGCTCATCGCCCAGCGATTTAAGTCGCTCCAGCACATCGCGATTTTTAGCACGTTTCTCCCGCTGGATCAAGGGATCTCACGCTGCTTCATCGCCGACGGCCCTGCCTGGCTGGCCGTACGGCGGAGGAAACCCTTTGTTCTGGACAGGAAAGAATGGGCTGGTATACTTACAGTAGGCGGAAAGCCGCGCTTGAGCATATCGAAAAGATGAGCGCGCAGATCACCCGGCAAGAGGTAGCTTCGATCAAAAGATCCGCCGCCCGCGCCTGGCGCCGGGCGGTGGAAGCCTGGTTACCTCAGGAAGGCATCATTGCCATCGAATAAGGAGGAAGTGTTACCCCGGATCCTTCGCTTTTGGTCTTATAAATCTGGAGCATGCACAAGCAAAAGTGGGACTGGGGACATGAGCCTCGGCAAGATTGACCCGGCTATGGACAGCGATGTCCGGCCGGGCTATTTCGAGGGTATTTACCGAGAGAAGTAGAGATGAAATCGACGACTGCCGTTCTGTTCATGGGCGCCTGGTTCGCCGTTTATCCCGTTCGGCTTCAGGCGGAAACGCTTCAGCTCGATTACTCCACCTACCTTGGGGGGAATGGTGAAGATTGGGGGTATGGAATCGCGCTAGGGACGGGAGGCGAGGCTTATGTCACCGGTGGCACCAACTCTCCGGATTTTCCCACGAACAATCCTTATCAGGCCAGCTGGGGAGAAGCGTATCTGATTGACGCATTTGTAACCAGGCTCTCCTCCAGCGGCTCTGCTCTCATCTACTCCACATATCTCGGAGGGAGTGGTGATGAGTACGGGTTTGGAATTGCGCTGGGGGCGGGAGGAGAGGCGCATGTCACCGGGTATACCAACTCACCGAATTTTCCCACGAACAATCCCTACCAGGCGGTTTCTGGAGGATCTTGGGACGCTTTCGTATGCAGCATCTCACCTAGCGGCTCTTTTCTTATCTACTCAACCTATCTCGGGGGGAGCAAAGTGGATGAGGGGAGGGGAATCACATTGGGGACGGGAGGCGGGGCGTATGTCACCGGAGCAACGGAATCCCCGAACTTCCCCACGAACAATCCCTTCCAGGCCGGTCATGGGGTGTATGAAGACGCTTTCGTGAGCAGGCTCTCCTCTTCCGGATCTGGCCTTGTCTTCTCCACTTATCTCGGAGGGAATTCTGTCGATTACGGGGAGGGGATCGCACTGGGAACGGGAGGCGAGGCGTATATCGCCGGATATACCGGTTCCACGGACTTCCCCACGAATATTCCCTATCAGGCAAGTTCTGGGGGAGGGGACAGGGATGTTTTCGTGAGCAGGCTCTCCTCTTCTGGCTCTGGTCTCGTCTTCTCCACCTATCTCGGAGGGAATTCTGTCGATTACGGGGAGGGGATCGCACTGGGAACGGGAGGCGAGGTGTATGTCGCCGGACATACCGGTTCCCCGAACTTCCCCACGAACAATCCCTACCAGGCCAGTTGTAAAGGAGCATACGACGTTTTCGTGAGCAAGCTCTTTTCGAGCGGGGCTGGTCTCATCTACTCCACCTACCTGGGGGGGGATGATTTTGATCGGGGATATGGGATCGCACTGGGGGCGGGAGGGGAGGCGTATGTCGTCGGGTATACAAGGTCCCTGAATTTTCCCACAAACCATCCCTGGCAGGCGGGTTCAGGAGGAGGATGGGATGACGTTTCCGTGAGCGGTCTCTCCTCGAGCGGTTCGTCACTGGTTTACTCCACTTACCTCGGGGGGATGGGTTCGGATCAAGGGTATGGGATCGCGCTGGGGACGGGAGGCGAGGCGCACGTCACCGGGTATACCAACTCCGCGAACTTCCCTACGAACAATCCCTACCAGGCAGGGTTTGGAGGTTATGAAGACGCTTTCGTGAGCAAGCTGATCTTCGTTCCCACGCCAACTCCTTCCCCGACCGCCTCAATAAGCCCCCCTCGCTTAGCAACGCCAACTCCCGCGGCGAGCGCTTCACCTTCGCCGTCGGCCCCTATGTCCCCGACGCCGCCAGTCCTATCCACACCGCCTCCAACGCCCGCATCCTTTTCTGGCGGAATTTTAATACTCGGCTATTCCACGTATCTTGGAGGAGATAGTGGTGAGTGGGGGGAAGGAATCACACTGGGAACGGGAGGAGAGGCTTATGTCACCGGTGGCACTCTCTCCCTGAATTTCCCCACGAATAATCCTTATCAGGAAAGTCTAGCTGGGGGGGACGATTTGGTTAACGTATTTGTAAGCATGCTTTCCTCAAGTGGATCTATTCTCATCTACTCCACCTACCTCGGGGGAAATACCGAAGAATGGGGGGATGGAATCGCACTAGGGTCAGGAGGAGAGGCTTATATCACCGGGCAAACGTCATCCACGGACTTTCCGACGAAAAATCCCTTCCAAGCAAGTTTCGATGGAGAGAAGGATGTTTTTATGAGCAGCATCTCATCGAACGGGTCGTCTCTTATTTTCTCGACTTATCTCGGGGGCAATGGTTTTGATGGCGGGTCCGGAATCGCACTGGGAACGGGAGGCGAGGCTTTCGTCACAGGCAGCACTCTCTCCCCGAATTTCCCCACGAAAAATCCCTACCAGGCAACTTTGTCAAGGGGTGAAAACGTTTTCGTGAGCAAGCTCTCCTCGGACGGCTCTGCTCTCATCTACTCCACTTATCTCGGGGGGAATGAGGAAGATCATGGCCATGGAATCGCGCTGGGGACGGGAAACGAGGTATATGTAGCAGGAGACACATCATCCCCGAATTTCCCCACGAAAAATCCCTACCAGGCAAGTTTGACAGGGAATCAAAACGCTTTCGTGAGCAAGCTCTCCTCAGCCGGCTCTGCTCTCATCTACTCCACATATCTGGGAGGAGATGAGACTGAGTGGGGCGATGGAATTGCACTGGGGACGGGAGGCGAAGCATATGTTACCGGTGGCACCTGCTCCCTGAATTTCCCCACGAAAAATCCCTATCAGGCAAGCTTGGGAGAAATATATATGTCTGATGTATTTATAAGCATGCTCTCCCCAAGCGGATCTGCTCTCGTCTACTCCACTTATCTCGGGGGGAATGACGAAGATTATGGCCACGGAATCGCGCTGGGGACGGGAAACGAGGTATATGTAACAGGAGACACACCATCCACGAATTTCCCCACGAAAAATCCCTACCAGGCAAGTTTGGCAGGGAATCAAAACGCTTTCGTGAGCAAGCTAATCTTCGTTCTCACGGCGACTCCTACCCCCGTTCCGGTTTCTGGCGGAATTCTTGAGCTCGACTATTCCACTTATCTCGGAGGGAGTAATGAGGATCATGGGTTTGGAATAGCATTGGGGACGGGAGGCGAGGCGCATGTAACCGGCCTAGCCTATTCCTCGAATTTCCCCATAAAAAATCCCTACCAGGCAGGTTCGGCGGGGAATGCAGACGTTTTCGTCGGCAAGCTTTCCTCAAGCGGTTCTGGCCTCATATATTCCACTTACCTCGGGGGGAGCGGTAATGATTATGGATTTGGAATCATACTAGGATCGGGAGGCGAAGCGTACATCGCGGGGGATACATACTCCACAAACTTCCCCACGAAGAATCCTTATCAGGCGAGTTGGGCGGGGCTTGGGGATGTTTTCGTGATTAAGCTTTTCTCAAGCGGTTCGGCTCTCATCTACTCCACCTACCTCGGGGGGAATGGGTTGGATGACGGGTCCGGAATCGCACTGGGAACGGCGGGCGAGGCGTATATCACCGGCGGCACTTACTCCGCGGATTTCCCCACGATAAATCCCTACCAGGCAAGTTCGGCGGGGAATCGAAACGTTTTTGTGAGCAGACTTTCTTCGAGCGGCTCATCTCTTATCTATTCAACCTATCTCGGGGGGAGTGATGACGATGAGGGATATGGAATCACATTGGGGACGGGAAGCGAGGCGTATGTCACCGGAATGACTTGGTCCGCGAACTTCCCCAGGAAAAATCCCTACCAGACAAGTTCTGGCGGAGCAAGTGACGCTTTCGTGAGCAAGCTCTCCTCGGGCGGCTCTGCTCTCATCTACTCTACTTATCTCGGAGGAAATGATGCCGATAGCGGGGGTGGGATAATGCTGGGAGCGGGAGACGAGGCGCATGTCACTGGTGGCACCTACTCCTTGAATTTCCCCACGATAAATCCATACCAGGCAGGTTTTGGAGGGAATGCAGACGTTTTCGTCAGTAGGCTTTCCTCAAGCGGTTCTGGTCTCATATATTCCACCTACCTCGGGGGAAATGACGAAGAATGCGGATACGGAATCGCGATAGGTTCAGGAGGCGAAACATATATCGCCGGGGAAACGGGGTCCACGGACTTTCCTACGATTAATACTTATCAGGCAAGTTTGGAAGAAGAAACTATGCATGACGCATTTGTAACCATGCTCTTCTCAAGCGGATCTGCTCTCATCTACTCCACTTACCTCGGGGGGAATGATGAAGATTATGGGCGTGGAATCGCGCTGGGGACGGGAGGCGAGGCGTATATCACCGGTATCGCCATCTCCAGGAATTTCCCCACGAAAAATCCTTACCAGGCAAGTTACGGGGGCAATGAAGACGCTTTCGTGACAAAATTGATCTTCACCATGGCCAGCCCAAGCGCGGCCCCGACGCCATCGGCCGTATCTACCCCGTCTCCCACCCCCGCACCCTCGACGACATCGAGCCCGAGTCCTACTCCTCGGGTGACGACCCCCTCGCCCAGCCCCGCTTCCACGACGACCCCCTCTCCGAGCCCATCGCCGACTCCCACCTCCAGACCGGCCACGCCTACCCCGCGGCGGCTGGTGATCGATGCCGACGACTACGACGGCGACGGATGCACGGACCTCGGGTTGTGGCGCACTATCGACGGCAGTTGGAGAATCAGAAATGTCAGCCTGCTCTACTACGGCTTGGACGGCGATATTCCCGTATGCGGGGATTACAACGGAGATGGAACCGCCGATATCGCCGTCTTCCGCCCTTCTTCTGGTCAGTGGTATATTCGAAATCCGTCTGGCGGAACGCTGGCCAAGGTGTACTACGGCCAGAAGGGGGATATGCCCGTCCCGGCCGATTACAGCGGCGACTTTCGTACCGACACCGCCGTCTTTCGCTGCTCCACCGGCGGCTGGTATATCAGCGGTCGGACCCGCTTCTTCTTCGGGCTAGTGGGCGACCGCCCCGTCCCGGGCGACTACAATGGAGACGGACGGGCTGATCCGGCCGTTTTCCGTTCCTCCTCCTCCAGCGGAGTCTGGTACATCCGAGGCATTTCGCAGAAGGCTTGGGGTCTGGCTGGCGACTGTGTGGCACCGGGAGATTACGATGGTGACGGAACGACGGAGATTTCCTTGTTTCGGAGCGCCGTCGGGCGCTGGTACACACTGGGCAGCGGATCGGTGGTATTCGGCCGGTCTGGCGACATCCCGGTCGTGATCGATTGCGAGGGTGATGGCACCCAAGATCGTGCCCTCTACCGTCCGTCGGAAGGCAGATGGTACATCTACGGCGTGACGGCGATCAGCTATGGCACGAATGTCGACCAGCCGGTGGTGGGGAGAATTTACTGAGCGCGATTTTGGGTGAGAGAGGGCGACTTCTCCAGCATTGGGGGAGTCGCCTTTTCTGGTTCTCTTCCGTTTCGTGTGGGTTCTTTCGACTGTATCGCCCTTTTTAACTCACTCATCCGCTACCGCCGGGGAGTCTGAAAGGAGTTCTTCAACCTCAAGACCCGCGGGCGGCTGGCCCGGCTCAAGGCGTCGCCGCTGTGAGCCGGGGGGGCCAGCACCCGATTGGCGGCCTCCTGCTTCGCTCAACGCAATGTTGGACCAGAGCCGCTTTGACGGAGAAATGTCTTTGACAATCTCCAGCGGAAACTGAATCATATTTCCGCAGCTCGAATACCTTGTCCCGGGAGCCTTTGTGAGTACAGACTGGGGACATGAGGGAATAAGATTCTGACCCGGCTGGGATAGCGATATCCGGCCGGGTTTAACATTCCGCCGGGTTGGCCTTCGGGCCTGGAACGATGATCTGGCGATTGCGAAAGATCTGCCCCCCGCTGGCGCATTCCGCCGGCCTCTTCCTGGTCCTGAGTATCCCGAGTCGCACGCTCCTGGCGGGCTCGGAATCCGGAGAGGGAGAGGCCCGGACCCGGTTCAACGTCGGCTATCAGGTTCTCGATTTCAACTACCAGAAGGACGCGCGCGAACAAGCACTTACGGTGGCCGTCTGGTATCCGACCGACGCGCAACCGAAATCGCACCACTACGGGGGACCGACCAGCGGCTACGTGGCTGCCGAGGCCACGCCCCGTGCGGAAGGCGGCCCCTTCCCTTTCCTTGTCTTCTCGCATGGGTACGGGGGCAGCGGACTCGGCGCGGTGTTCTTCACGGAAGCTCTCGCGGCTCGCGGTTGGATCGTGGCCTGCCCGGACCATCACGACCGGCATTCGGCCGCCCGAATCCGGACCGGCGCCGCGGAAGATTTCGACCGCCGCGGCCTTCTGCAGCACGGCCGGGAGATAGCGGGTTCCGGTCCCGGTGACCGCGGCAAGTACCTGTACCGCGTGGACGAGATGAAACTCGCGCTGGACAGCATGTTGACTTCCGTTCCATTCGGAAAACTGATCGACCGGAATCGGGTAGCCGTCGGGGGGCACTCGCTCGGCGCCTTCACGGCACTTGGGCTCTGCGGGACTATCCAGGAGCGCCGGGATACCCGCCTCCGGGCCGTCTTGCTGTTCTCGCCGGGGGCGGGCGGTTATTTGTTCGGGGAAGACGAACTGGAGGGAGTCAGGATCCCTTCCCTGCTATTCATGGGGGAAAGAGAGAGAGGTCAGCCGCGCGGTTCCCATACGATGGCCGAGCTTTCGGAGAAAATATACAGGAACGTATCGTCGCCGAAGTACTTCCTGGAGGTCAGGGGCGCAAACCATTTTTCGTTCAACAGTTGCCTCGCGAACAGCCCCCGGAGGAGGCCCCTGTGCGGCACTGAGGAGCAGTTCGAGGTTATCCGACGATACTCCATCGCGTTTCTGGAGAGCTACGTTGCCGGAAGGCCGGGCTTCGATGAGGCGCTGGGACGGGGGCAGGCAATGCTCACGCGCTGCCTGGGCGATCCGCTTCCCGATGCGTCCGGAGCCAACCAGTCCGCCCAACAAGGCGCTCCCGCGGACGCGGCTCCGCCGCGCCGCTGAACCCGGTTGCCGATAGGAGCGGGGAAGATGAAAACGCCTTTCCATAAGGCAGTTCGGTTTACAGCGAGTTGGGTTCTCCCGGCGCCAATGTTGATCGTGTCTGGGCTGACGCTCGCTTGGCCGCCAGCCGGTCTTGCGCAAAGCCTGCTCGATGGAAACTTCGAGCTGCAACTTGTCCGCCCGGGAGGCCTCTATCCGAAGTGGTCGCAAGCGAACAACCTGATCGTCTTCAACGAGTTGCGTCCCGGGAGGGCTTTCACCGACAAGATCGACGGAACATACGAAATATTCACCATGAAGCCAGACGGAACGGGCGGGCGGTGCTTGACCGAGAAGGCGCCGGCGGAGCTGTCGGGATTTCACAAGTGCCAGCCGTACTGGCATCCCAGCGGCCAGTACATCATATTCACCGCGCAGAACGAGCACACGAGGCCAACCGAGTACAACATGGATTCTTTCCCCGGCATCGGTCACAACCACGATGTCTGGATCATGTCGAGCGACGGCGAACGATACTGGCGCATTACGAATAATCCGGCCAATTGGGGCGTCATTCGCCCCAGTTTCTCTCACGACGGCAAGCTGGTTTACTGGAATGAGGAGTATTCGATGGAAGCCCATCCGGGCGTCGGCTCGCCGTGGAAAAAAGAGAAGAATCCGAAGGGCGAGGAGTGGGGGCTGTGGCGGATCAAACTGGCGGACGTCGCCTTTGCTGCGGGTGGCCCGCGCCTCACTGGTCTGCGAACAGTCAATATTAACGATATTCATGCCGGTTTTCGCCTGATCGAGGGCTCGGGTTTCACCCGGGATGACAAGCATTTGATTTGGGAAGCGGCCAACACGCAAGAGACATCAGGACAGATGTGGTGGGGCGATGTTTACGTGAGCGACCTGAAGGGAGGAGCATTGCAGCGGCTGACCCGAACAGCGCCCCTGCATCAGGGCAATGAAAACATGGAATACTCGCCGGACGGGAAGTACATCGCTTGGTCGTATCACGATAACCCGGAGCCGGGCAAGAAAGTGGAGATCTGGCTGATGCGCAGCGACGGGAGCGGCGCCGTCCAGCTGACGTTTTTTAATAAGGTTGGGCATTCGCATCGGAAGAGATATCAGTCTAATCGGTTCACCAATGCCTGCCTCGAATTGGATTGGGGACCGGACGGCCAGGCGATCGTTTTCAGCATCAGCAACGGCGCCAGACTCCAATGGCCATACCTGATCCCGAACATGTATCTGCTGAAGCGGAGGACGAATCCGGACTGACCGCTTCTCCGGAAACACGGATCGGGAGACCAAGAACGCGGGAGGGGCGAAATGAGGATGCTCGGTGCGGCAATTGCCGTGTCGTTGGCGGCGCTCGGGACTGCCGTGATGGCCGCCGACTTCAACGGGGATGGGACCAACGACATCGCTGTCTTCCGTCCCGAGAGCGGCCTTTGGGCGGTCCCGGGCCTGACCCGGCAATACCTCGGGAGCGCGAACGATGAACCCGTCCCGGGAGATTACAACGGGGACGGAGTGGATGAGATCGCGGTCTTCCGCCCCGGCAACGGTCTCTGGGCGGTCCAGGACGTGACCCGGGCGTACCTGGGGAGCGCCGGCGACGCGCCGCTGGGCGGCCTGGGCGGCGGCGGCGGGTTTTGGCTCAGGAATATCGGGGGGCAGGGCATCCACTACCCCGGGAACGTGGCGATCGGAGAGGCGTTCCAATACGCGCGCCTCGCCGTCGCCTATGACAGCGATCCGACGTATCCCCAGCTGCAGCTTGACGAAACCGGCAACGACTACGCCCGGATGAACTTCACCAACTCCAGCGGAGGGTTTTTCACCCTGGCGGCGAAGGCGGCCGGGGTGAACACGGATGCCCGCCTGAACATCTTTTACTATGACGGCGGGAACCTGATGACCGTCCGGGGCGACGGGAATGTCGGGATCGGCAATGAAGATCCCGGCGCTCTCCTGACCATGGAGGCGAGCGGCGGCGGGTATTACAGTTCCACCGACCACTCCTGGCACAACGGCTCCAGCCGGAAGATCAAGGACGATATCCGGCCGAACGAGCTGGACGTTCTCAAGGTGCTGGACGAGGTGAAGATCGTCAACTACCGTTTCAAGAGCGAGGGGACGCGCGCGGAGGCCGCTCCCTTCCACATCGGCTTCATCGCCGAGGAGGCGCCGGAACTGCTAACGGGGAAGGGAAAGAACAGCATGGCCACCGGCGACTGCATCGGATTCCTTCTCGCCGTGGTCAAGGAGCAGCAGTCGATGGTCAAAGCGCAGCAGAAGACGATCGCTGCCCTGGAAGTCAAGGTGGCGAGGTTGGAGGAGAGTTTGAAGTAGTTGCAAAGGCTTAGCCTCCCCAGCGGCCCGACCAACTGGGGCAGGTCAATCCGGATGCCCTTGGGAGGGACGCGAACATATCCTCGCCTTGCCCTCGAACGACCTCTGGAGGTTCGACGGAGAAAACCATGACTGGGAGCTCGTGGTCCCCCCCGTCTCTGCCCCCGCCCGCGCCGAGCACGCCGCCGCCGCCTGCGACGGGAAGATCTACGTCTTCGGGGGCTGGGACGGGCAGACCTGCCTCGGGGACACTGAGGTCTACCGGACGTCGTCGGTCTCCCCCGGCGACTTCGACGGCGACGGGATCGATGACATCGGAGTCTTCCGCCCCGCGACGGGGCTGTGGTCGGTCCGCGACCTGACCCGGGTTTATTTCGGCGGCACGGGGGATATCCTGGCGACTAGATAGGCAGCGGGAAGCCGACCTGGAGCAGGTTTTCGTGTGGGAGCGTATCCCGGGGATGCGGAAAGGATTCGGCCTACGGCGCCGCCGGCAGGTTCGCATCCTCTAGATCAGGAGAGCCCCGGAGACGGACATCCTGCCGCTTCCAGATCCCGACCTTGATCTGGGGGGAGACGAATTTTTTGACCAGAGCGTAATCGCCGAACCGAGGGTGGGGCATCCCGATTTCCGGAGCCAGCTGGGGGTTTCTCTTCTGAGTGATGATATACTCGGGGCGGAAGGTCCCGACTAGGTAGCTGAAGTCGTATTGTGTTTCCGCTTGCCCCATCTCCGGGGCGGCCAGTCCCCATAAATCCACCATCCGGCGGTCGGCGTAGTACCCCACTATCCCGATTTCGTCCAGGCCGATGGTCGCGTCCGGACTGGTATTGGCCTTGATCCACCATCCGGCTTTGGCATAGATGCTTCTCCGGAATTCGCTGAATTGCAGCGGATGAATCGTAAATAGCACCATGATCAGGGCCAGCAGGGCCAGCAATCGAAGCAGAGGAATCCAATTCGACGAGGAGCCGGGGGAACAGCCGTCCGGCCCGCGGCGTTTTCCGGGAGGGAGGCGCAGGATATCCGGAGCAGCTTGCGCCATGCCCGCAAGAGAATAAACGGCGTAGGCCAGGCCCAAGGAAAGAGCATAGGCAATCGGCGCCGCGTACCAGTGAAAAAACCCGACGCCGAGCAAAGAATAACCGACGCAATAACCGGCAATGCTCAGGGTGAGGGGGACGAATTTATGGTCCATCCAGGATTTCAGCAGGCCGAACAGGAAAGTTATCGCCAGGACAATCCGGGAGTACGTGTTGAAAGAGTAATTGCTCCAGAAGTTCATGTCGACATTCTGAGAGATAAAGTTTGTCGCTATGCCGTTGAAAAAGGAGGCTCCAAAGTCATAGCGGGGATTCTGGCTGGCCAGCATCTTTACCTTCAGGGTCGCGGGGAGGAAATACCCGAAGTAGCATTTGCAGAAGAGAAACCAGGGCGCGGTTACCGCGATGACAATCAGCCAGGGAATAATGTCCTCCTTCCCCTCCCTCCGCCACCTCGCGCACTCGAACAAGAAGATGATAGCCGGCAGCAAGGCGCCTTCTCCCCGGGTTAGCACCCCCAGCCCGGCCAGAACGGCGAAGGTCTTTAAGCGGCGGGTCGTGTAAAAATAGTACTGGGAGACCAGGAGCCCAAGCAGGAGGAGCGACTCATTGCCCAGGGTGCTGATCAACGCCCGGTTCAACAAGACCAGGGGGATCGAAACCACTCCAGCCCAGTAATTCACGCTTCCGGAGAGCAACAGGTAGGTGAAAGCGGCCACCCCCCCCAGGGCGAGCAAGCCGAGGAGACTCCCCCAGAAGGGGATGTCGGGATAAAACATGCCGAAAAACGCGAGCAACAAGGCGAAAAGAGGGGAGGTGGTTCCCAAATGCCTCTCTCCGGGGTTATAGACGAAGCCTCTACCTTCCAGCAGATTCTTAGCGTAGCGGTAGGTAATAAAGGCGTCGTCGAAGGAAACGCCCCAGTTCCGTCCGGCCACGAATAAAGTCAGGCCGATGATCAGGCCCAGGGCTACGAAGTGACCGGCCCGCCGCGTGACATTTATCCTGGCGCCGATCGGTATCACCCGCTGCTCCCCCCCTCCTCCGGCTGGTTCCGGGCCCGGGGCAGGTAGATCGATGCGGGCCTGGTTCTCTTCCCGGTGACCGGCCAAAACACCCTTTCGTCTCCGAAGGCGGCGCGCTCCGGCCTATAATATTTTTCGATCTCATCCTGGAAATACCAGCCGGCCGCGTCGAGGATAATCGCGCCGAATTCCCGTCCTCGAATCGCCGCCAAGAATTCGCCCCGCAATGAGTCCTTGACCTCGGTTGAGGCAAAATCGAAGACGTTGCGGACCACGCAATCATGGGGATAAACCTTTTTGCCGACCAGGGACGGCAAATAGCTGTGATAGGGGCAAAGAATATCGCCCTGCACGGCGGCGAAGCTGGCCAGAAGGTCTTGCCCCGCCCGGAAATCATCCGGCCGGGGCAGCTGTTGGAAAGGGTCATAATAAAGCGCCGCGAGCTGCGCAATGCAGGCCAGGCAAGCCAGGCTAGCGACCGGTTGACCGCTCCCCGTTTCCCTCCGTCCGATCGAGCTGAACAGGGTGTGCATTCCCAGGCCGGCAAGAAGAGCCAGCGCGGCATGGGCGGGGATCAAAACGTTGTCATACGAGGACAGCGGCATCCAGGATATCCAGGCTCCCCCGATCATTCCCGCGGCCGCCATTAGATAGAAGGCAGCAGATCTCCGGGCCCGGCCGAACATCAGCGAGACGAGGAATAAGGCCGCCAGGGCCAGGGCCAGCGGCAGTTTGCCGATACAATTTCGGGACCAGAAAGCGAACAGGTTTTCCCGGGCCAATCCGCTCGCCGGGGAGAAGTAAAGCCCGGGGAGGTGGAAAATATAGTAATTCGACCAGCCGCCGGTTCGGTATCCCAGCAGGGAGAAGCCGATCCCGGCCAGGGCGGCCGCCGTGGCCATGGAGTATAGCGCGCGGCGCCAATTCCAGAGCAGGGCGGCGAGCATAATCGCCAGGGAAGACACGATGGCGGATTGCTTGGTGGCGAGGGACAACGCGGTCAGCGCCCCCGCCCAAACAAACGCGGCCGGCGTGCTGCTGCACTTGATCAGGTAAATGGATCCCAAAAGAAGAACCAGCAACAGCGAATCCGGCCGGACAATGTCAAACCAGGCGCCGCTCAGGCGGAAGGTGGCGGCGAACAGTCCGGAAGAATAGATCGCGGCTAACCTGTCCCCGGTTTCCCTTTTAACGATGAGGAACAAGAGGAGAAAACAGCCCAGCGACGAGAGGAATGACACCAGCCGCAGGGGAAGGAAGCCGGGACCCAAGACCATCGCCAGGACGGATGAAAGATACGCATAAAAAGGGGGATATATATCGGGGACGAATTCCAGGGCCGGTCTGCGATAAATACTCTCGCCGTTCAATATTCTTCCGATGTGATCGACGAAAACGCCTTCTTCCCACTCCAGGTGGAATGGATAACGGACACGGGCCGTGGCCAGGGCTAGGTAAACGGCAATATACAGAAAGGCGATGGCCGCCAGCGAGCTCCGTAGGATTACGGGCAGAAATCGCCGCGCGCCTTTCTTCATGGCACGGGACTCCGGCTATCCTTAACGGCCATCACCGCGTAGCGGGTGGTCAGGAAATCCAAGTTGCGCCGCAGGAGACGGCCTCGCCCCCCGCTGCGGCTGATCCGGAGGAGGAGTTCGTCGGAATCGCGACAGAACGCCTGCTCGCGGAAAAATCCGGCCTTCATCATTAGAAAGTACTCGTAGCAATAGCCCAGCAAACATCCTTGCCGGAATCCCCAGCTAAGCGACTCGATAAAGCTCCGAAGGCGGTCGTTTTTTTGGGGCATCACATCCGAAATGACCAGCGCGCCCCGCCCGGACAAGCTTCCCGTCCACCACTGCAGCCATCGATCCAGCTCGTCATCGTTCATCAGTTCGACAACGCTGTTCACGAAGATTAAATCAAAGCGCGGAACGTGGAAAGACGGCGGGGGCGCGGATAGCCGCCGGATGATCACATTGGGCATTCCGGATGTATTGTTTTCGGCAATCCCGATTTGATTCGGCCCGGAATCGAACCCGAAAACCAGGCGCATCCGGGATGCCATGAGCTGAATCAAATGGGCATGCCCGCAACCGAAATCCAGCCCGATCCAATCCTTCGCCACCGGCAGTTCGCGCAATAATCGCTCCCAGCACTGCCGCCCCCGAACCCTGGAAACAACCGGGGACAAGGCGCCTTTGTCATACACTTCTTGCCAACGGTGGTGTGTGGGATGGCTGCGCACAGATTATCCCCATCTGGTCCATGAGCGCGGAAACAGTGGATACATATCAGACCGGGACCTTGTTATCAATTCCAAAAAAGCGACGGGCATTTCCTTCCCTACCATGCTTTCGAGGGCGACAATTACGGAGACCTGGCCATCAACTGCCTATTCGCCCGCCTTCCACCTTCGTCTCGGCGCCTTTGGGAGTGCGGCGGCATGACGCCGCTCTGAATCGTTCCGATGGGTCGAAGCGAGAACAAAGCGGTTTCGCGACACCGCACTCCAAGACGCTCGCGCGACCAACCTTGAGAATCGGCCCGGGGGCTCGCCGGCGGCTTCGACATGCTTCGGGAATACGCCCGGCGGCACGTCCTCCCCCGCCTGGCCTTCTTGGGAATGATCGCGCATTCCCGAAAAGCGCTCCGGATCGCTGGCGGAACCGCCGGATCAGGCATAACCGGCATTTTGAACGAGCGGCGGATTGTTTACGTAGATGCGATTGGCAAGGAGGCGCGCCGGCGGTTTCCTGACCTGGGGCGCGGCCGATGAGTGCAGATTCGGCCCCCTCCGGGCGGTTGCCGGTCGCCGCCGCCGGGAGGCGGGATTATCGCTGGTCAGGCCCAAGGCCATGGGCCGGAAGGAGAAGGGCCATGAGAACGCTGCTCGGACTTATGATCGCTCTCGGGGGGATGGCCGGTGGGGCGCCGGCGGCGGACTTCAACGGCGACGGAAGGGATGACGTAGCCGTCTTCCGTCCCGCCACCGGGATGTGGGCCGTCCGCGACTTCACCGTGGTGTACCTGGGGACGGCCGGGGACAGTCCGGCGCCCGGGGACTACGACGGCGACCGCGCCGACGAAATCGCCACCTTCCGGCCGGCGGATGGGCTCTGGTCGATCCGGGACGTTTCCCGCTTTTATTTCGGGAGCTTGGGAGACGTGCCCCTGACCGGGATCGGCCAGAGCTACGCCCCCAGCCAATTCTTTGTCGATCCCGGCAATGGGTTCGTCGGGATCGGCACGGCGGCGCCGGAAGAAAGGCTGGATGTGCACGGCGCCGCGCTGGCCGACGATTACCTCATCTTCTCGAAGCGCGGAGAAAAGGCGAGCCTGGTCGGAATGGTGGAGGCGCTCCAAGAGGAGATCAAAGCCCTCAAACAGGAGATTGCTGACTTAAAGGCGCAGTAGAGCGGATAATTGCTTGACACTTTCAGGCGCGAGGCGGCTTGACTTCCGCGATCGAGATGGAGATGATTGCCTTCGGCGGTTCAGCCTGAACCCTGGAGGCATGGTCGTGGGCTCAGATCAGGACTACATAAACCTGCGGTTCCAACCCGGCTCTGGACGAGGAGGTCCAGCCGGGTTCTTTCTTTATGGCAACCCATGGCCGCGGGGAATTGTGCCATAAGGCGGAAGGAAAAAAACGCATGACCAGAAACCGCTTGGGATTGATGGCTGTTGTCGGACTCTTCGTCCTGTCACCGGGCAATGCCTTCACCGCGGAGGCAGCGACGCCGGTCCCGGATGCGGAACGATTGGAGGCGATATTCGCCGAGCTCGGGAAATACGCGGAGGCGGGGATGGGGGACTGGCAGGTCCCCGGTCTGGCGCTCTCCGTCGTCGGGGGTGACAAGCTGATCTACAGCCGGGGTTTCGGCGTCAAGACGGCGGGCGGGACCGACCCCGTGACCACCTCCACCGTCTTCCAGATCGGCTCCACCAGCAAGGCCTTCACGGCGGCGCTGGTGGCGATGATGGCGGACGAGGGCAAGCTCGCCTGGGAAGACCGGGTCGTCGACCATCTCCCGGACTTCCGCATGTATGATCCCTGGGTGACGCGGGAGTTCATGGTTTACGACCTCCTCTCCCAGCACAGCGGGCTCCCCGCCTATTCCGGCGACGGCCAGTCCTTCCTCGGCTTCGACCGCGACCACATCGTCCGCTCTCTGCGTTTCATCCCTCCCGTCTCCTCCTTCCGCTCCCGCTTCGCCTACGTCAACAACCTCTTTTTGGTCGCCGGGAGAGCGGTGGAGAAGGTCTCCGGCAAGACCTGGGAGGAACTCCTCTCGGAGCGGATCTTCCAGCCGCTCGGGATGGCTTCGACCAGCGCGACACTCAAGGGCTATCTCTCCGCGCCCGACGCGGCGACGCCGCACAACATCCAGGGCGGCCAGCCCGCGCCCCTGCCCCGGGAGCTGGACTGGCACTACATCTACGGCCCGGCGGGGGGGATCAACTCCAACGTCCTCGACCTGGCCCAGTGGGTCAGGCTCCAGATCAACGACGGGACAGTGGACGGGAAGGAGCTGGTGAGCGCGAAGAACATGGACTTCACCCACTCTCCCAAGACCATCGGCGCCGCCGCCGACCCCGGCCATCACACCTTCTACTGCCTCTCCTGGGTCTACGAAGAGGGGACTCCCTCCCCCCTGATCTGGCACAACGGAGAGACGAGCGGCTTTCACGCGATGATCGCCTTCTGGCCCACGGCCCGTGTCGGGATCGCCATCCTCTCCAACCAGGCGGAGTCCCAGCTCCCGGAAGCGCTGGCCCGGCGCTTCGGCGACCTCTATTTCGGGAAGGAGCTGCGCGACTGGAGCCAGGAAGGGCTCGAACAGTTCCGGGCGCGGGCGGCGGAGGAGGAGAAGAAGAAGCCGGCCCGTCCGGCGGCGCCACTCCCCCACCTCCCCCTGGAGAAATACGCCGGGACCTACCGGAACGACGTCTACGAATCCATCCGGATCGAAGTCTCTGGCGGTTCTCTCGCCGCGGTCCTCGGCCCGAGGAAGATGCGCTTCCCCCTTGCCCACCGGGACCGGGACATCTTCACACTCTCCTACCCCTCCCTGGGCGACCAGGAGAGCGAGACCTTCGTCCGCTTCCGGATGGATGCGTCCGGAACGGCGCAGGCGGTGGTCCTGGAGATGCTGAACACCGACGGCTGCGGGACCTTCGAGAGAACGGACTGACCGCCCGCGCGCGGGTCTATCCCGACGTAAGCGTCGGGATGATCATTTGGAAACATATCGAGGTGGATCAAAGACCCGCGCCTACGGGTTTGAGATACCGTAAGGCTGTGTCGGGATAGGTCCGGGGGCCGAACGGGCGGACTGACGACAGGGAGGCTACGATGCGCAGAACGGTCCTGATCACCGCCCTCGCGGGCGCTCTCGTATCCGCGTTGCCGCGGACGCTTTTCCCCTCCGGCGACCTTTGGCTGGCCGCCTCCACCTTCCTCGGCGGCGCCGGAGGCGCCGATGTCGGCTGGGGGATCGATCTGGACGACGAGAAGAATATCTACGTCGTCGGCTACACCTATTCCTCGGATTTCCCCGTGGTCGGCGCCTATCAATCGACCAGGGATTGGGACGCGGATGCCTTCGTCAGCAAGTTCTCCTCCTCGGGGACGGGACTAGTCTTCTCCACCTTTCTGGGCGGCGCCTCCAGCGACTACGGCTACGCGATCGCCGTCGATCCTCCCCACGGCCAGCTTCTCGTCACCGGGCGGACGCTTTCCTGCAACTTCCCCGTCCTCAACGGTTTTCAGTCGACCTGCGGGGGCAACGGCGACGCCTTCGTCGCCGCTCTCCCCACGAGCGGCTCGTCCCTGATCGTCTCGTCTTATCTGGGAGGGGAGGCGGACGACAAGGGCCGGGGGATAGGGATCGATCAATACGGCTATGTCTACGTGGCCGGCGAGACCTCCTCGGATGACTTCCCCACGCTGAGCTGCTACCAGGGCAGCCGGCAAGGCGGCGTCGATGGTTTCCTCGCCGAACTCTTCCCGGCCGGTTCGAGCCTCTATTACTCCACCTATCTCGGGGGGAGCGCGGATGACTATCCGTCCGGCCTCGCCGTCCGCCCGGCCGGCTTCGCCTTCGTCGCGGGAACCACCAAGTCGGGCGATTTCCCGGAGGTCAACGCCTACCAGGGGAACAACGCCGGCGAGTCCGCCTTCGTCTCGAAATTCGCGGCCTCCGGCTCGTATCTTCACTACTCCACCTATCTCGGCGGAAGCGGCGACGACGGCGCCGGTGGCATCTTTGTCGACTCCTACGACGCCGCTTACGTCGCCGGCTTCACCCTCTCCCCGGATTTCCCCACCTTTAATGCCTACCAGGCCAGCCACGCGGGCGGCTACGACGCTTTCGTCACCTGCCTGGGGTCGCCGGGGTTCACCCTGATCTACTCGAGCTATTTCGGCGGGTCGGGAAACGATTACGGCCTGGCCGTCGAGGCCGAAGGCGACTACAGCGAAGCCTTCCTCTGCGGCGCCACCATGTCCTACGATTTTCCCGCGCTCCTCCCCTACCAGGCGACCTTCAGCGGCGGCGCCCCCTACGGCGACGCCTTCTTCGCCCATCTCGCTCCCGACGGGGATATTCTCCGCCCCCACTCTTCCACCTACCTGGGAGGAACGGCCGACGATCTGCCCCACGACCTCGCCCTCGACTATGCGGGCCAGCGGGCGTGGCTGGTGGGGGAGACCAATTCGCAGGATTTCCCCGTGCGCTGGCCGTTCCAGCCGACCCACGGGGGAGGCATCACCGACGCCTTCGTCACCGGCCTGGACTGGGGATCCGCCTCCGCGCGCAACCAGTATCACACCGACTTCGACGGCGACGGGGTCTCCGACATCGCCATCTTCCGGGCCGCGGAGGGCCTCTGGTCCGTCCGGTCCGTGACCCGGGCTTATCTCGGCAACAGCCTCGACGCCCCCGTTCCGGCCGACTACGACGGCGACGGGGTCGCCGAGATCGCTACCTACCGCCCCAGCGCGGGGATGTGGGCGGTGCTGGGCCTCACCCGGGTTTATTTCGGGAGCGCCTGGGACCAGGCCCGTCCCGCCGACTACAACGGCGACGGCCGGGCCGACTTCGGCCTCTTCCGCCCCGACGGCGGGGTCTGGGCGGTGCGCGACGTGACCCGGGCATATTTCGGGACCTACGGGGACGCCGCCTGCCCCGGCTACTACGACTCCGACGACCGCGCGGACATGGCCATCTTCCGGGCGGGCTCGGGGCTATGGTCGATAAGGAACCTGACCCGCTTCAATTTCGGCGCCGCTTCCGATACCGCTGTCCCGGGGGATTACGGCCTCGACGCCAGCTGGGAGGCGGCGGTCTTCAACCTCTCGTCCGGCCTCTGGGCGATCCGGGGGTTGAGCCGGTTCTATCTGGGGAGCTCGGGCGACCGGGCGGTCCCGGGCGATTACAACGGGGACGGCTGGGACATCTCCGGCGTCTTCCGGGATGCCGCGGGTCTGTGGTCGGTGAGGGCCTTCACGCGGGTTTACTTCGGGGGGAGCGGGGATATTCCGGTGACAAGATAGTGAATGGTGAATGGTTAACCCGGCTGTAGGCCGGTTCTGCGGACCGGCGGGCTTTCCTGGGGTCTCGGAGCAGACGGCAACTAGCCGTCCGCCGCCCTCTCCCGGCTATTTGCCGAATTTTTCCCGGTGGAGCCGGTCCCGTTCCGCGGCGGCGGCGCTGAACATCCTATCGGCGGCGCCGATCACCTTTTCTATCTCGGGATACGTCACCTTCTCGCCGTCGATCGTCATCGGCTGGGGAGAGAGCTCCCCGGCCGCCGAGAAATCGTCCTCCGAGGCGATGACCCCGAAGGTCCGTTCGATCTTATCCTCGACGACTTCATCGAGCGGGTTGGCGAGCCTTTCCGCGATGTCGATCTGGAGGACCGGCCGCAATTTTGCGAGGTCGTCGAGCTCCATGATCCCGATCGAGATGATCTCCCGGGGGTTGTGCAGGTTGACCACCGTGAGCATCTTGGTCGGCGTGCCGAAGCCGCGGGTGTGGTACCAGGCCTTCCGGTAATCATCGAAGGTTTTTCCCTCCCGCAGAGTCCGGGTGATGATCGCCACGCCTTTCGTTTTCAATCTCCCGCCTCCTTGTTGGGGTGGATCCTGGGGCATCCTACCGCAATTACCAGCGACTTTCCCGTTTAAAGCGCGATTTACTTCCCGGGCGAATCCGGGGCGAATCTTCTTGACAAATTCCAGCGGCAGGTGAATACTGCCGGCCGTATTTCAACCAGCTTAGCCCCGGGAGGTTTCATGAGCGCAGGCTGGGGACGCGAGGATCGGCGGTTCTGACCCGGCCCGGATAGAGATATCCGGCCGGGCTTTTTCTCAATCCGGATAATCAGGGGAAGGGACATGAAATCAGCGCTTGCCGGGGCGTCTCTGATTGGGGCGGTTTTGTTCTTCTGCTCCGGAACGTTCGCCGGAAGACTGGACCTCGGTTACTCCAGCTACCTGGGTGGCGTCGGGTACGATCAGGCGCACGGCGTAGCCCGCGATGCTTCCGGCGCTCTCTATATCACGGGCGAGACCGCGTCGTTCGATTTCCCGACTCTCGATGCCTACCAGGCGAGCAACGCGTATCAGGCCGGAGGCAGGGAAGAGGATGTTTTCATCAGCAAGCTGCCGGCCTCCGGCGGACAACCGCTCTTCTCCACCTACTTCGGGGGCTCGAACCGGGACGCCGGAAACGCCGTCGCCGTCGACGGCGACCGTTGCCTTTACGTGGCCGGATGGACCGTTTCCGTCGATTTTCCCACCCTAAGCCCCTACCAGCCGAGCTACTCGGGGATCGTCGGCTCCGGCGACGACGGAGACGTCTTTGTCTGCAAGCTTTCCTCCGGGGGGTCGCTCCTGCTCTATTCGACGTATTTAGGAGGGCTCGAGTACGATTTCGCGGAGGCGATCGCTGTTGATTCCGCCGGCGGCGCCGCGGTCACCGGCCTGACCGAGTCGGAAACCTTCCCCACCCTCAACGCCTATCAGAGCAGCTACGGTGGATGGTACGGCTCGATGCATGGCGGTCTGGGCGACGCGTTCGTCACGCGGCTCTCGGCCGGCGGGTCGTCCCTGGTCTTCTCGACCTATCTGGGCGGGACGCATAGCGATTCAGGTTCGGCCCTGGCGATCCGATCCGACGGCGCGCTCTACCTGGCGGGCTATACGGGATCGTTCGATTTTCCGACTCATCAGCCCTACCAAGCCTCGAAGCCCACCGAGAACCGATACGAGTATGACGCCTTCGTCGCCATTGTGACACCCGATGGATCCGGGCTCGTCTCCTCGACCTTCTTCGGAGGGGGAGACAGCGACGGCGCCACGGGTATCGCTCTCGCCGGGGAAGGCCGGTTCCACGTCTCCGGAAACACCTGGTCCGAGGATTTCCCCACCCTCCGCCCCTGCCAGAAGGAATTGGCCGGCCCTTCGGATGGTTTCGTGAGCGAGTTCTCTTCCCCGACGGAGCTCTCCTATTCGACCTACCTGGGAGGAAGCGGCCAGGACTCCTGCTCCGGCGTCGCCTTGGACTCGAGCGGAGGAGCCTATGTCGGCGGCGTCACCGCGTCGGCGGATTTCCCGCTTCTCTCGCCCTACCAGGGGACCTTCGGCGGCGGAGGAGGCGACGCGTTCGTCAGCGCCTTGAGCCCTGGCGGCTCTTTCCTGATCTACTCCTCCTACCTCGGGGGCGGCGGCCGGGACTGGAGCGCCGGGATCGTTCTCGATGGCGCAAGCGGCGCGGTCGGCCTCGCCGGCTGGACCGATTCCACCGATTTTCCGGTCCGCTCGCCTTACCAGGGGAGATTCGCCGGGGGTACCTGCGACGCCTTCGTCAGCGTTCTGAAGGCCAAGCCGCCCCTGGTCCTGGAAAAGGGCGATTACAACGGCGACGGGACCAGCGACATCGCCGTCTTCCGGCCAAGCTCCGGTCTCTGGGCGGTGAGGGATCTGACCCGAGTGTATTTTGGAAATTCATTTTCCATTCCCGTTCCCGGGGACTACGGCGGAGACGGCACCGCCGTGCTCGGGGTCTTCGATGAGAACTCCGGCCGGTGGGCGCTGAGGGATCTCACCCGCGTCCACCTCGGCTCGGCCGCGGACCTTCCCGTCCCCGGCGATTACAACGGGGACGGAAGATGCGAAATGGGGATTTACCGCGCCTCTTCGGGCCTCTGGGCGATCCGGGGCGTCAGCCGAGCTTGTTTCGGGTCCGGGGCGGAGATCGCCGTTCCGGGTTATTATGACGGAACCGGGAGAAAGGGTATGGGCATCTATCGGCCCTCATCGGGTCTCTGGGCGCTGCAGGGTTTGACCAGGATTTACTTTGGGCGTCTAGCCGATTGGCCGGTCCCCGGAGACTACGATGGGGACGGCCGTTGGGAGGCGGGTGTCTTCCGGCCGTCCGCGGGCCTCTGGGCCCTGCGCGGCGTGACGGCGGTCTGTTTCGGCGGCGGCGCCGACCAGCCCGCCCCCGCCGACTACAACGGGAACGGGGCGGACGACATCGCGATCTTCCGCGACTCCACGGGACTCTGGACGCTCCAGGACCTGACCGGGGTCTATTTCGGAGCCCCGGGCGACTTCGCGGCAACGAGGTAGGAGGAGATATCCATTTTCTCCAACTGCTGGTACGTTTCCAGCGCCAGCTTCAGCAACTGCACCACCGGCTACGACAGCTGCGTCAAGGTCGATCCCGATTCCTGCCAATAGCCGGTCTCGTCCGGAGAGGATACTAATTGCGAATGCTCGCAGGTTGGGCATCTGATTCGCCTTATCGCGATCCCTGGACAGGAGCGTGCGAAATGGCCGGAATCCTATAACTGGCCGAATAGCCGCGTCGAACGCGGCGGGAGGGGCCGATGAAGATAGCCTGGATTGCCGCCGGAATGCTGGCCGCGTGGGCCGGCGCCGCCGCGGTCGGGCGGGCGCAGCAAGCGGTCGATCCCCAGCAGCTCAAGATCAGCCCGCTTCGGTACAAGAATTCCTTCATCAAGATCAGCGACGTTTACATCCATTTCAAGGCCGGCGGCCCGGTGCGGCTGGATGAAGCGGGCTACCCCCTGGATCGCTTCATTACCTTCGGCGCGGCCCAGTCGGGGATGCGCTGCTTCTTCCGTCGCGATTCCGGCACCGAAGCCCTGGTCGCCGGGTTTAAAAACGGCGACCGGATGACCATTTACGGCTATGTCAAGGAGCCGCATATCCGATTCAACGGACCCCGGGATACGGTCAAGCTAATGCCGATCATCGAGGTATCCAAGCTCGTCCGGGGTTGGGAGGCTCCCACCCCGCCGCCTCCCGCGGCCCCGCCGAAGTGACGGGCCGCCGCCCGGAAACGGCGGCCGGGTTGTATCGGCCGTTGTAGGCCGGTTCTGTGAACCGGCGTTAGCCCCGTCCCGCCCGGACATAGTCCGGGCCTACAGAGCCCGGTGGGCCCGGCCTGGCCGGCTCTCCTCTTCCGCCGCGAGCTCCTCTGTCTTCGCCTTTGGCCGGAAGAAGGGTCGTTCGATCTGATTGAATGGGGGTATAATCGGCGCCAAGGAGGGCGGAGAGATGATGCCGATCGGACCGCTGATGATCGAGCACAGGCTGATAGAGCGGATGATCGCCCGCATGGGCCAGGAAGCGGAGAGGATCGGTCGGGGGGCGCCGCCGGACACGGATTTTGTCCGGGCGGCGGTCGATTTCATCAAAACCTACGCCGACCGGCTTCACCACGGGAAGGAGGAGAATATCCTCTTCCGGGAGCTGGCCAAGAAGCGGTTGTCCGCGGAGCACGGGCGGATCATGGACGAGCTGATCCGGGAACATCTCCTGGGCCGGGAACATACCCAAGAGCTCGGCGATTCCCGGGACCGTTATCTGGCGGGGGATAAGGACGCGGCGAAAGCGATGGCCGAGACCCTGGGCCGACTGGCGAAGATGTATCCCCGGCACATAGAGAAGGAGGACAAGCATTTCTTCCTCCCGGCGATGGCTTATTTCACCCCGGACGAGAAAGAAGCCATGCTCGCCGAATCCAACGAGTTCGACCGGCAGTTCGTCCACGCCGCTTATCGAAGCGTCGTTTCGGAATGGGAGAGCAAATGAAAATGGCTTGGGTCGTATCCCTGCTCTGGCTCCTCGTGTTCCAGCTCTCGCCGCCGACTCTGCTCGCCGAGACGCTCCCGGACTCCCTTTCCCCCACTCCTCTCCGGGAAGGCGCTCCGGGCGGCCGCTCCGCGTGGTTTGCCCCCCGTCCCGGATTCTGGAAAGCCGATGATGACGAATTCTATGTCTCCGAGGACTCCGGGAGCGTTCAGAACTTTGCCTCCTATATTTCCGTTTCGGGGTGCGGCGTATACAAAATCACGCACATGAACTCCGTCCCGATCAGCGGGAATTTCTTCTCCTTCACCGGAAGCTATTATGCCTCCGGGACGTTCACTTCCGACACCGCGGCCTCCGGAACCGTGGGATTCCTTAACTATGAGATCCCGGGCTGCAGCCAATTCAGCGGCGGACCCTGGACTTGGAACGCCGTTTTCCAGCCGGCGCCGACTCCCGTGCCATCGGGGAAGCCCTGGATCGACGACTACAACGGCGACGGGACGAGCGACATCGCCGTCTTCCGGGGGGATGCGGGGCTGTGGTCGGTTAGGAACGTCACGCGAGCCTATTTCGGCGCTTCGACCGACGAACTCGTCCCGGGCGATTACAACGGAAACGGGACGACGGATATCGCGATCTTCCGGCCCGCCACCGGACTCTGGTCGGTCAAGGACCTGACCCGGTTCTTCCTGGGGAGCGCGGGCGACGCACCCGTTCCGGGGGATTACAACGGGGACGGAAGCGCCGAGGGGGGCATCTTTCGCGGGCCCTCCGGTCTCTGGTCGATCCGGGATCTGACGAGGGTTTTCCTGGGCTCTACCGGGGATACCGTGATCCCGGGTTATTACGACAGCGACCGCGCCCGGGACATCGCCGTCTTCCGGGGATCTTCGGGGACATGGTCGGTGAGGAACCTGACCAGGTTCTACTTCGGCACTTCGACCGACGCATTGGTACCCGGAGACTACAACGGGGCGGGGAGATGGGAAGCCGGGATTTTTCGCCCCTCGTCCGGCCTCTGGTCGGTCCGGAACGTTACCCGGATATACCTGGGAAGCGCGGGCGACTGGGCCCTTCCGGCCGACTACAACGGCGACGGCGTGGATGAAGCGGCCGTCTTCCGGAGCTCATCGGGGATGTGGTCGGTGCGGAACCTGACCCGGGTGTACTTCGGGTCGACGGGGGATGTGCCGGTGACGAGATAGTGACTGGTGACTGGTTAACCCGGCGGCTTGTAGGCGGTTCTCCGCCTCCGCCCAGGCTTCGGCGGACAGGTGCGAACCGGCGGCCATGACGCCCGACCACAGATCGGGCCTACA
>CAZOYW010000022.1:0-12059 GCA_964584165.1 uncultured bacterium | reverse complement strand
TCAGATGGCGAGGTCCTCGGCCGCTTCCTTCTCCGGAGTCCGTTGGGGGAAGGAGAGGGCGAGCCCGAATCCCAGGGGCCCGAGCCGCCCCACGAACATGATCAGGGTGATCAGGAGTTTCCCGATCGGGGTCAACTGGGCGGTGATCCCGGTGCTCAGCCCCACCGTGCCCAGGGCCGACGCGCATTCGAAAAAGAGGTTTTCGAAGGGGAAAGATTCAATCAAAGAGAGCAGGTAGCAGCCGATGACCAGGACCGTCGTGTAGAAACCGAGACTGGCCATCGCCGCCCAGACCCGGTCCTGGGGGATCTCCTTGCCCCAGAAGATCACCTTCTTTCGACCCCGCAGGGCGCTTTTCATCACCCCCAGGACGGCCGTGAAGGTCGTCGTCTTCAATCCTCCCCCGGTCCCCGCCGGCGAAGCCCCGATGATCATGAGCATGAGGAGGATGAAGAGAGAAGCCTGGGTCAGGGGGGCGATCGGGATGGTGTTGTAGCCCACCGTGGTGATCGCCGCCATCACCTGGAAGATCGAAGCGAGCAGCCGCTGGTGGACGGGGAGCGCCCGGATCGACGGCTCGCCCACGAAGAAGAGGACCAGGGCGAGCGCGCTCACCCAGGTCGTCGTGATGACGATGATGCGGCTGGTCAGGGTCATGGCCTTGGTCTTGCCGGTGAGGCGTCGCCAGGCGTCGACGAAGACGATGAAGCCCATGGCCCCGAGGTAGCTCAGCGCGCCGAGGATCGCGTTGACGGCGAGGTTGCCGCGCAGGGCCTCGAAGCTCGTGTCGTAGAGGCTGAAACCCGCGGTGCAGAACGCGGAGATGCTGTGGAAGATCGCCGACCACAAGGGCGTCGGGAGCCCCGCGCGGACGAACGCCGGATAGAGGGCCAGCGTTCCGGTGGCTTCGGTGAGGACGGTAAAAAGCATGACGCTGCGGATGAACTTGTCGATGCGGAACTCCTGGGGGAGGCTGAAGACGGTCAGGCCGATCTTCCGGCAGTGCTCGGGGAGGATCCCGGTCCGGGAGAGGATCACGAAGGATCCGAAGGTCATGTACCCGATCCCACCCAGCTGGATGAGGACCAGAATGACTACCTGCCCCAGCAGGTTGAAATCGTTGCCCGTGCTCACGGTGACGAGGCCGGTGGTGGAGACGGCGGAGCAGGCGGTGAAGAGGGCATCGAGCGGGGTGGCCCCTTTCCCGGCATGGGTGAAGGGGCAAGAGAGGAGGATCCATCCGATCACCACGTAGGTCAGGTAGCCGAGGGTGACCAGCCGGACGGGGTGGTGCTCGAGCAGGAAGGCGGTATACCCGCGCAGGATTCTTTTCACGGGGACTATGGTATCACTTTTGGGCCGGATCCGGCATCGTCCCCTAGTGGACAGGCCTTCGGGAGAAGGGAGTATAATAAAATAAGGGAGCGCGGCTCTCCGGGCGGACTGGCCCCGGCCGGGGGAAAGACTGACCTCACAAACGGCTCAAACGAGGGGAGCAGGGCGGAACCATGACCAGCGCGCCACGACCCGGTGACCGGGAGGTCGAGCGGGAGCTTGAAGAGGCGGTGGTCCGGGAGACCGCCGTCCACGGGACGCGATGGGCCGGGCAGTTCGGGGGGTATTTCAGCGACCCGGCCGTGGCCGCGCCCTTCCTGGAAGTGATCGAGGAGGCCATCCGCGCCGGGCCGCCGGACGTCCTGGTCGACCTCGGCGGGGGAACCGGTTTCATCCTCGGCGAGCTGCTGCGGCGCGGGAAACTCCCCCCCGCCGCGAAGCTCTACGACCTGGAGCTCTCCGACCGGCAGCTCGGAAGCCTCTCCGATCCCCGCCTCCGCCCCCTGAAGAGCTCCTTTTTGGAATTCCGGCGCTCGGCGGTCGCCGCCGAGGGGGAGCGGTTGATGCTGATCACCCGCTCCACCCTCCACTACGCTGGGCTCATGGGACAGAAGCCGGTGCTGCGGCACCTCCGCGAGCAACTCCGGCCGGGGGAGGTTTTCGTCCACCAGACGGGCTGCAGCCCGACGCCGGAGGAAGCCCTCCTGGTCGATGAGCTAATGGAGCGGATGCATTCCGACAAGTGGCTGCCCCCCCTCGGCTCCCTTCTCAACCTGTGCCGGGAAGCCGGTTTCCGGGTCGCCCGGGTGGAGGACGCTCCTGGATTGCCCATGGACGAAGCGACCCTGGCGGACCGCTACGGGATCGAACCGGCGGAAATGGCGGAGATCCGCGGGAAACTCGCGGAAGCCTATGCGGGCTCCCCGCTCTGGCGGATGACGCCGGAGGGTTTCCTCATCTTCCTGGATTACAAGATCCTGGTCTGCGAGGCGGTCTGACCCGCCGTCCGCTTCGGCGCGGTTTCGTTTTCCGCCCCCCCCGGGGGGGAAATCAACTCCGGCCCGGCGATAGGCGGTTTCTCCCGGGGAGCGACTTGCGGGTTTCCCGATCGTGTGGTATATATAAACACGATTTATAGGTAAACTATAAACGGCGAATGCATATGCCAGATTCGCGATTGATTCGCGCTTGGGGCGCGGCTAAATCACAGCCCGGATCGCGGTGCCGCTCCGATCGGACGGATCGGTCGGATCCGACGGCTCTGGCCGCTAGCCGGCCGGCGGCCGCCTGGCTGCTGGCGGCGGCCGCGGCCATCGTCTTGGCCGCCGGCCCCGGTTTCTCCCTGGCCGCTTCGGAGCCCTGCTCCTGTTGCCGCGGGGAACGCGCTGATCCGGCCCCCCCCGAGCCTGCTTGCTCCGGCCACCAGCCGGCGGCCGGCCCGCGCCCGGGCGGCTCGGGATGCTTGGGATGCCTCTGCGGCGCGGGGACCGTCTCCCCGTTCCCGCTGCCGGCTCGGGCGCTTCCGGCCCCGGACGAGTGGCGGCGGCCGGCCGCGCGCGCGATCTCGGTTCACCCGATCCCCTCCCGGGATGTCGAACATCCTCCCCCCCGCCTCGCCGCCGGAACAGTCATGGTTTCGCGGCCGGCGTCTGCCGGCTGAAATGCAGCCAGCATGTTCCCCCTAAGGAGGGAGGAGGATGATTATGAAGATTCCGGCCTGGATCCTCGCCTGCGGATTAACCCTGCTTCCGCTGGCGGGTTCCGCCCGGGCCGGCGCCCCGGCTTCTTCCCCGACCTGTTGCGCGAAGGTCGAGGACGCCGGGAAGTCGCAGCCCGTCATGTGCGGATGCTGCCGGTGCAACCCGTGCGCCTGCCAGAAGTGCGAATGCTGCGGGTGCCGGCCGTGCGCCTGCAAGTAACCCCTGAGCGTTAACCTCCAAACGGGCGCCCATCCGGAAGCGGATGGGCGCCCTTTTTTCTGGAAGGGGACGGGGGGACGACTCGGCGCCGGATGCTTACACTCATGGTCGAATCGGTTTATCTTTATCCGGCGATTGCCCTTGCCCTTCCCGGTCGGGAAAAGTAAACTTCAAACAGCGGGTCACGCCGACACCGGCGATCGATTACGATGATATTCCCGTTGAACCGAGGAACTGAGAGGTGCGGGATGAGGATACTCGGAGCGGCTACGGTCACGGCGTTGGCGTTGCTGGGAGCTCCGGCGCCGGCCGCCGACTTTGACGGGGACTCCCACGACGACCCGACCGTGGTCCGGGCAAGTGATTTTCTCTGGGCGGTCATGGGCGTCACCCGGTTCTACTTCGGAAGCAATTACGATTATCTCGTGCCCGGTGACTACAACGGCGACGGGATCGACGAAGCCGCGATCTTCCGTCCCAGCACGGGGATGTGGTCGGCGCGGGACGTCACCCGGTTTTACTTCGGTTCGAGCGCGACCATGCCTATCATGGGGGGCGGGGGGAGGAGAACCTACGACTACATCGTGAGGCCGGACAACTCCGCCGATCTCGTCCAGGCCCTGGAAAGCAACGCTTACGCGAGCGTTTTCATCCCCGCCGGGACTTACTATGTCAACGACACCATCCACGTGGACAGCGTGCGCCGCATCCAGGCGGAGGACCCGGGCTTCACCACGATCCAGTTCGGCGCCGGGGCCTACCTGAGCATCGAGTCGGCGTATTGCGCCATCGACGGCCTCACGGTGAACTACGGCGGCTCGGCCGCGCAGGCCAAGGGCAACTTCTACATCGCCACCAGCGTGGTCTCGGTGAGCAACTGCGCCTCGCTCAACAGCGCGGACGACGGTTTCGAATACCCGGCTAGCCTCTTCAACGTGAGCTTCTTCAACTGCCGCGCCGCGAACGCCACCTACGCCGGCTTCCGGTCGGCCTTCGGGTCCTCGAGGACGTCCCGCCTCACGAACTGCCTCGCCGACCACGGCCAGGATGGCTTTGTGGAATGCCGCAACTTAAGCTCCTGCGTGGCATCCGGCGCCCTCCAATACGGTTTCAGCGGCTGCTCCAACCTCTCCGCCTGCACGGCCGATGCCGACGGCCATACGGTCTCCGGTTTCTACAACTGCCAGAACCTGTCGGGGTGCAACGCCTACGATGACTCGACGGCCGGCTTCGAGACCTGTTCGCAGCTGAGCGCCTGCCGGGCGGATGGCGTCGGCCGCGCCACCTACGGTTTCGCCGCCTGCTGGTACCTGTCGTCCTGCTACGCCTACAACGTGACAAGCAGCAATTTTGCCGCCTGCCACGACGTGGACGGGGATTCCTGCAACGACTGACCGGCTCCGGGCGGAGGGAACCTCACGCCACCCCGGTCCGGGTGGTTCCTGAAGTCAGGCGGTTCTCGTGAATCGTCCGGACGGCGGACCACCCGGCCATGTGACGAGCGATCGATCCCCGCCCCTCCGGCCCGCGGCGGGTGATCGCGATCCCGCGGCCGGAGGGAAGAGAACGACCCGCCCGATGACCGCGCCCGGGAAAACCGCCCTTCTCCCCAATCTCCTCCTCGCGCTCGCCGCCTCGGTCCTCGCCCTCCTCCTCGCCGAGTTCGCCTACCGCGGTTACCTCGTGTACCGCCTCCTCACCTCCGTCGACCCGGAGCTCAAGACCGTGATGACCAAGTACGACCCTCTCCTGGGCTGGCGGCACATCCCCGGGCGGGTGACCGGGAGGGTAATCATCGATCGCCTGGGGTTCCGGGCCAGGAGCATGAGCGCCCGGGAGCGCGTCTACGGATCCCCGCTGATCGCCGTCCTGGGGGACTCCTACGCTTACGGAGGAGAGGTGCGGGGCCACCAAGCCTGGGCGGCGCGCCTGGAGGACAAGGTTTCCGGGCGCGGCTACTCGGTGGCCAATATGGGGGTCTGCGCCTACGGCGTGGGACAGATGTATCTCCTCTACCGGGAGGAGAAGGCGCGGCTCGATCCCGCCGTGGTCCTGGTCTCCATCATCAGCTGGGACATCCCGCGGACGGCGCGGTCCTCCTGGGAGGGCGGCCGGGAGAAGCCGCTGTTCGTTTGGGAACAGGGCGCGCTTAAGCTCACGAATGTCCCCGTCCCCCTCCGCCCCGACTGTATCACGACGAAGGTCGTCTGGACGGAGGTGCTCTTCGACGCCGGTTCCTGTCATCTCCTCAAACTGCTGCGGTCCTGCCTGAACCGGCCGTATTATCCCGAGATCACCGAGGCGGAATACCGGGCGGCCGGGGTCGAGCCGAACAAGTGGGGGCGGGGGGCCTTCGTCGCCCAGAAGATACTCGAACAGTGGCGCCGGGAGGCGGAGGGGGAGGGCCGCCGTTTCGTCGTCGTCGTCATCCCGACCGCGAAGGAGGTCGATTATTACCACTCCTATCTCATCCGCCTCCGGGACAACCTCCGAAAGGGGGGCGTCGAGGTCGTGGACTGCCAGGCGGCCTTCCAGGAGAACCGCGACCGCGGAGTGGACCTTTTCACCGCCCTCCATCCCTCCTACCATGCCCACAAGATCATCGCCGCGGCGGTCTATGACCACCTGTTCCCCGGGGCCAAGTAGTCGCCGGGATCTCTTTCTCCCGGTCCCGCCTCGCGCAAGGAGGTTGACCGGCGCCGGCAGGCAAGCGGATAATGGCGTCCAGAGACGATATCGATCCCGGCCGGCCCACCGGCCGGTTTTTCGTCCCGCCGGCGGGCATAGACTGGACCAGGAGGGGAGGATGAAAAGAAGGGCACTGGGCGCATTCGTCGTGCTGGGCTTGGGCATCGGATCGTTGGCATCCGCCGCCGACTTCAACGGCGACGGGACGGGCGACATCGCCATCTACCGGCCGTCCTTGGGTCTCTGGTCGGTGCGGAACGTCACCCGCGCCTACTTCGGCGGCGGCAACGACGTCCCCGTCCCGATCGATCTCGACGGCGACCGGAAGGACGAGATCGCCATCTTCAAGGCGGGGGAGGGCCTTTGGGCTTTCCGGAACCTGACCCGGGTCTACTTCGGCGAGATCGGGGACATCGCCCTCGCCGACGGCGGCTACAAGCCCAACGCCGTGGCCTTCGACTACGTCGTGAAGCCCGGCGACGGGGCCGACCTGGTCCGGGCACTGGAGAGCGACACCTACCGGTCCGTCTTCGTCCCCAACGGGACCTACTCCGTCTCCGAGGTTATCAACGTCGACCACGTCCGCCTGATCAGCGGGGAGGACATGTACGGAACCGGGATCAGCCTGGCCGCCAACGCCTACCTGTCGATCGAGGTCAACCACTGCCATGTCGAGAGGATCCACCTCTCCGGGGGCGGCTCGGACAGCGCCCCCGCCGGCTCCTTCTTCGTCGACGCGGATTACGTCACGTTGCGCGAGTGCCGCTCCGATTCGTCCGCGACCCGGGGCTTCGAATACTCCACGGACTCCGGCTACGTCTCCCTGATCGACTGCATCGTCGACGGAGCGGAGACGGGTTTTCTCGGGCATGACAGCAACTCCTCCCGGCTCGTCAACTGCGCGGCCCGCAACTGCTCCACCTCCGGCTTCGTCCGCTGCCGCAACCTCTCCAACTGCTGGGTCGACGGCTACTCCAGCACCGACTACGGCTTCTACGCCTGTCACCGGATCAGCTCCTCCATGGTCTTCGGCTGCACCCACACCGGCTTCTACGACTGTTACCGGATCAGCGCCTGCGAGGTGAACGGCAACTCGGTCACCGGCTGGGGATTCTACAGCTGCAGCAACGTCTCGGCCTGTCACGTGGAGGGGACGACCAGCGACGCCTACAACAGCTGCACGCTGGTCGACGCCGGCTCCTGCGACTGAGAGGCGGAAAGCATGAAGTGTCCCGGCACGAATGAGGAGACATGAAACGGCCGCTGTCCGCGGCGTCGCCTCTATCTCCATCGCTTCGGGGGATTTGGCGGTCGGGCCGTCCCGGCCGCCGGGCCTTTCTCTCCCGGGCCCTCCTTCCGGCCGCGGCGGCCCTTCTCGCCGGATGCCTCCGAAGCGCCCCCACCGGCTGCAACGTCGTCCTCGTCACCATCGACACGCTCCGCGCCGACCACCTCTCCTGCTACGGATACACCCGCCCGACCTCCCCGTTCATCGACTCGCTCGCCTCGAAGGGAACGCTCTTCCGCCGGGCTTCCTCCACCTCGCCCTGGACGCCGCCCGCGCTGGCCTCGATCTTCACCTCGCTCCACCCCCGCAGCCACGGCGTCAACCGCGGATACGTGGACGCCGCCGGGGGGAAGGTCCTGGGGCAGGAGCAGCTCGCTCCGGGATTGGCCGTGATCGCCGAGCACCTGGCGCGGAACGGCTATGACACCTTCGGGATCTCATCCAACCTCCACATGACCGCCGCCACCGGCTTCTCCCGCGGTTTCCTCCGCTTCTCCGGTCTCGGTTTTGTCCGCGCCGCGGCGGTGAACCGGGTCTTCCGGGAGCTGCTCCCGGAGATCGGCGGTGGCCGGCCGTATTTTCTCTGGATACATTACTTCGATCCCCACGACCCCTATTTCGCCTGTCGGCCCTGGATCGCGAACTACAACCCGGCGAAGGCTTCCTGGTCGAGGTACGCCGGCAAGACCATGCCGAAGCTCCTGGGGATGATCGACGAGATCAAGTCCGATCCGGGGGCGCTCAGTGCCCTGCGCGACCTCTACGACAGCGAGATCAATTACACCGACGACCATCTGCGCGCCCTGGTGGAAGCCCTCCCCGGGCTCGATCGGACGGTCCTCATCGTCACCTCCGACCACGGCGAGGAGTTCCTGGAGCGGGGCGGCCTCGGCCATGGCAGCTCGCTCTTCGAGGAGCAGGTCCGGGTTCCGCTGATCATCGTCCCCCCCGGCGCGCCGCCGGCCGTCGGTGAGGTCGCGGGGGCGGTTTCGGTGGTGGACATCTTCCCCACGATCTGCGCGGCGGCGGGGGTGGCGCCGCCCGCGGGTCTTCAGGGGCGGTCTCTCCTCCCCCTGATGGATGGAGCTCCCCCGGAGGGGGACCGGGCGATCCTCGCCGAGCTCAACCGGGCCGGTCCCGACCGGCGGCAGGCGTCCCTGCGGCGGGGGGACTGGAAGTTCGTGCGCGGGGCCGGGGAGGCTGACGGGTGCGCCCTCTACGACCTCGTGCGGGACCCGGAGGAGAAGCGGAACCTGGCCCGGGAGGAGGCCTCCCGGGCCGCGCGGATGGAGGGGGAGCTGGAGGAATGGCGGAAGGCCCACCCTGCCTTCGCCGCGCCCCCGTCGGGCGGTCCGCTCGGAGAGCGGGAGACCAAGCAACTCCGCTCGTTGGGATACCTGAACTGATCCTTCCGGGGACCTCCCGCCATGGCGACCTCCCCTCCGAGCAGAAGAAGCGCCGTCTTCCTGGTCGCCCTCGCGGCCATCCTCCCCTTCCTGAACAGCCTCCCGGGCGACTTCGTTTGGGACGACCGGACGCTGATCCTTCAGGACTACCAGGTCCAGCACCCCAAGTATTTCTCCCGCTTCTTCCTCCGCGACTACTTCGAGCACGCCGACGAGGAGATCAAATACGGCTACTACCGCCCCCTGATCAGCCTTTCCTTCCTCGCCGACTTTGTTTTCTGGGGAGTAAGCCCATTCGGCTACCATCTGACCAATATCTTGCTCCACGCCCTGGTCTCGGTCCTGGTCTTCCTCTTCCTCTCCCGCGTCTTCCGCCGCCGGGAGGGCGTCGCCCTCGTCTCGGCTCTCCTCTTCGCCGTCCACCCCGTCCACGCCGAATCGGTCTCCTGGATCTCGGGGCGGACGGATCTCATCGCCACCCTCTTCCTTCTCGCCAGCCTTCTCGCCCTTGCCGCGGCGCCGCGCTGGCGGGGAGGGCTCCCCCTGGCTCTCCTCTTCTTTCTGCTCTCCCTTTTCGCCAAGGAGTCCTCGCTCATCCTCCCCCTCGTCGCCGCCGCATACCTCGCGGCGCTCGAGCCGTCCTGGTCCCGTCAGCGGGCCTGGAAACTGGCCCTCCTCTTCGGGACCTGCCTCGGTTTTTACCTCGCTGGCCGCTTCGGGATTGCCGACGTCAAGGCCGGCTCGGTCGCGCTCCTGACCCCGGGGGAGACGCTTTTCTCATCTCTCTCCACGCTCTTCCTCTACGCGGGGAAGATGGTCTTCCCTTTCCGCCTCTCCGCCTACATCACCAACCCGCTGGCGCGCTCCCTCCTCGACCCGCGCGCCGCGGCCGGCGCCGCGCTCCTCGCCCTGATGCTGGCGGCGCTCTTCCGGTCCTGGCGCCGGTCCGACCGCCCCCTTGCCTTCGCCGCGGCCTTCGCCCTCCTCTCCCTCGCCCCCCTGGCCAACGTGGTCCGGATCAGCGGACCGGCCGACATGGGCTTCCCCGCCGCGGAGCGTTTCCTCTACGGACCCTCGATCGCCCTGATCGCCGTCGGCGTCGCCCTCCTCCACTCCGTTCTCAGGGGGCGTTGCGCCCGTCCGGCCGCGGCCCTGGCCGTCCTGGTCCTGGCCGTTCTGACCGTGCGCCGCAACCCGGTCTGGCGCGACGAGGCGGGGCTCTTCGCCGACGCTCTCCGGTCAAGCCCGCGGGCCCCCCTGCTCTGGTCCAACCTCGGCGTCTGCCTGAGCCGCTCGGGACGGCACGCCGAAGCGGTGGAGTGTCTGGAGCGCGCCATCTCCCTCTCCGGCCCCGTCCCCCGCCTCCAGGTCAACCTGGCGGCGGCCTTGCGCCAGGCCGGCCGCCTCGAGGAATCGCTCTCCCTCCTGGGGCAGGAACTCGCCGCCGGCGCGCCGCCGGGGGCGGTCCGCCACAACCGGGGCAAGACGCTGGCGGCCATGGGCCGGGGGCGGGAAGCCATTGCGGAGTTCGAGGAGGCGCTGCAGCGCCTCCCGGATCGAGTGGAGATACTGGTCGATCTCGCCGAAGCTTGCAAGCGCTCGCGCGAGTTCGACCGGGCGGAGAAGGCTTACCTCCGCGCGCTCGCGCTCCACCCCTCGGCCTCCCTCTGGTCCAACCTCGGCGTGGTCCGGAAGCGCAAAGGCGATCAACGGGGCGCCCGGGAGGCTTTCGAGAAGGCGGTCGCGCTCGCTCCCCGCTCCTCGGCGGCCCGGGGCAATCTCGGCGTCCTCCTCGCCCGGATGGGATGGTATGCCGAAGCCCGGCGGGAGCTGGAGGCCGCCCGGCGTCTCGACCCGGGGAACCTCGACGCCGCCAACGGGCTGGGCGTCCTCCTCGTCCGGACGGGCGAAGTCGATCGGGCGGAAGAGCTTTTTCTCGAGATCGCGCGCGCTTTTCCCGCGAACCCCGAGGCCTTCATCAACCTCGGGATGCTCAAGCGCCGAGCTGGCGATCAGGAGGCGGCCGGGAAATGGTTCGCCCGCGCCCGCGTCCTCGCCCCCGCCGACCCCCGCGTCGCCGCCTTCTTCTCCGGCTCCTAGCCGATATGGCTCGCGGCCGTCGCTTTTTAACCACGAATCCACGCGAATCTTCGCGAATCGGCCGCCCGCGTGGGACTAGGGACGGGGTTTAATTGTTAAGTTGAACTTAACAATTAAACCCCGTCCCCCTTCCATCATGGCCCAAAAAGATTGCCTCCGGCTCCCGATTTTGATATCATTTTAAAAGATTACTTCCCCGCCGAACCTTGAAGGAGATCAGCTTGAAACTAGTGTCCCGCCTGTGTCTGTTGCCCGTTCTTTTCCTCTCCGCCTCCGCCCCCGCCGCCACCGGCGGACCCGACACCTACGGCTACCAGTGGATCGACGGCAAGCTCCCCGCCCCCCAGGAGATGTACTCCTGGATCGAGATCGCCCCGCCCCAGGGGGGATCGGGGACCGAGTTGGAGAACCTGACCTGGAACGACGACGCCTGCGACGGGGCTCCCATCGGCTTCGATTTCGATTTCTACGGCAACACCTACATCGAGGTGGTGGTCTCCACCAACGGCTTCTTGACCTTCGCCTCCGCGGGTTGCTCGGAATACAACAATGTCTGCCTCCCGGACCCGAGCGACCCCAACGACATCGTCTGCGCCTTCTGGGACGATCTCGACCCCTCTGCCAACTACCCCGAGGCGAAGGTTTACTACCAGACCCAGGGGGTAGCCCCCGACCGGGATTTCATCCTCGAGTATTATCGGGTGCCCCACATCAGCGACCCCGGTTCCCGTCTCACCTTCCAGGTCATCCTCTCCGAGGGGACCAACGACATCACGGTCCAGTTCAACACGATGAGCAACAGCGGCTCCCTCTACGCCGACGGCCGCTCCGCGACGCTGGGGATCGAGAACGGCGACGGCACCGACGCCCTCCAATACTGGTGCTCACCGGTCGAGGATCCGGGTCCGGTCGCCGATGGACTGGCCATCCGCTACACTACCGACCTGCCCACGCCGACACCCCTGACGCCGACGCCTCAGCCGACTCTGACACCGCAGAAGACCGCCACGCCTACGCCTCAACCCACTCTTACGCCGGTCAAGACGCCCCCGACCCCGACGCCGGCACCCACCTTTGCGCCGCCCACGCCGGGGCCCACCTTTGCGCCGCCCACTCCGGCACCCACCCGGACGCCCCAGAAGACCGCGACACCTACTCCTCAACCCACGTTGACGCCGGTCAAGACGGCGACGCCCCTGACGCCGACGCCTCAACCCACGCTGACTCCAGTCAAGACGGCGACGCCACTGACGCCGACGCCTCAACCCACGCTGACTCCAGTCAAGACGGCGACGCCCCCGACGCCGACGCCTCAACCCACGC
>CAZOYW010000021.1:0-50820 GCA_964584165.1 uncultured bacterium | reverse complement strand
CAACCGCCCGAATTTTTCATGAAGATCGCAGATCTTCATGAATAATTCGGGCTAGCCGGGATCGGGCCGAGGACGGCCCTCCCACACCATTCGTGGAGATTCGCGAGATTCGCGGTCGGGATTTTTGGTAGTATATTTTTCCGCCATGCAGCCGTCGATCTACGTCGTCATCCTCTCCTGGAACGGGCGGGAGGACAGCCTCTCCTGCCTCGCCTCCCTCTCCCGGGTCGCCGCTCCCCCTTTCCGGACCATCCTGGTGGACAACGGGTCCAGCGACGGGACGGCGGCGGCGGTCCGGGAGCGCTACCCCGCCGTGGAGGTGATCGCCACGGGGAAAAACCTCGGCTTCCCGGGCGGCAACAACGTCGGGATCCGGCGGGCCCTGGAGGCGGGAGCGGACTTCGTCTGCCTCCTCAACAACGACACCGAGGTCGATCCGGCTTTTCTCGTTGAGTTCCTGGCGGCGGCGGACCGTCACCCCGAGGGGGGGATCTTCGGGGCCCGGGTCTGCTACCTGGAGCGGCCGCGCGTCGTCTGGAGCCAGGGGATCCGGGTCCGCCGCCTCTCCGGCCGCGTCCTCACCCGCCACTTCAACCTCCCGGAGGTCCGCGCCCGCTCCCGGGAAACGGAGGAGGACGCGGTCAGCGCCGCCTGCCTCTTCGCCCGGCGGGAGGTCTTCGAGCGGGCCGGCCTGATGGACGAGAGATATTTCCTCTGCTACGAGGATATCGACCTCTGCCTGCGCGCCCGCGCCGCCGGGTTCAAGGTCTACGCCGTTCCCGCCGCCCGAGTCCGGCACCGGGTGAGCGCCTCGATGGGGGGGGAGGGCTCATCGACGATCATCTACTACTCGACCCGCAACCAGCTCCTCTTGGCCCGCGAGCGGCTCCCCCTGCCTTTCCCCCTCGCCTCGGTGCGGACCGTCCTGATCGCGCTCTACAACCTGCTCTTTGCCCTGGTCACCACCCGGACGCCCTCCCGCCTGGGATTGCCCACCTGGCGGCGGGGGGTGCGGGACTATCTCCGGGGGCGTTTCGGCCCGTCGGCATAGCCCGGCTTATTCATGAAAACCAGCGGTTTTCATAAATAAGCCGGGCTATCATTGCCGTGGGCAACGGGTTGTGGATAGGCCGTGCATTTCGGCGGAGAGCACGGTTCGCACACTGTCGCTTGCCCCGCCCGGCGTCTGGGCCGAAATCCAACTGGGCTATCCTGGATATCAACTCAAGGCGCAATATAGTGCGCCATAATGGCGATATTGCCAATAATGCGCATTATAATGCGCAATAAGATTGACAGCCGTAGGGGAGAAGGATAGCCTGCGAGCATGAACTTCGATGCCATGAGTGACCGGGCGGCAATGGAAGAGATTGGGCGGCGGCTCCAGATCCAGCGTCTGAATCTGAACGTGACTCAAACCGACCTCGCCGCCAAAGTGGGCATCTCGCGCAGGGCACTGCAAAACCTCGAGAGCGGCCATAGCGGGGCATTGGCGGTGCTGATCCGGGTGTTGCGCGCGATAGGCAAGCTGGACTCCCTGGATACCTTTCTGCCGGAATCGGGTTTGAGTCCTCTCCAGTTGGCCAGGCTGAAGGGGCGTGAACGCCAGCGCGCCGGCCGCCCCCGACCGAGTGCATCACCACGGACGGATTGACGCATGGCGCGCGCGCGCAGAGTAATTGTAGCAATGGTCCGTCTCTGGGGCCAGGACGCGGGCGCCGTGGCCTGGAATGACGCGCGTGGCCTGGGCGAGTTCGAGTATGAGCCTTCATTCTTGCGCCAGAGGCTGGATATCGCGCCGCTGATGATGCCATTGCGCGCGGGGGTATTCTCATTCCCCACGCTCAGTCGCGATACATTTCACGGACTTCCCGGTCTCCTGGCCGATGCCCTTCCGGACCGCTTCGGGAACCGGTTCATCGACGTTTGGTTGGCGCGCCAGGGCCGGAGTCCCGCCGATTTCACTCCCGTGGAGCGGCTCTGCTATATGGGCATCCGCTCCATGGGAGCCCTCGAATTTCAACCGCCCATCGGGCCCCGCGCCGAGAAGGCCATCCCCCTCGAAGTATCAGAACTCACGCGACTCGTTAACGAAGTTCTCCGGCATCGGACACAATGGGTGGTCAATCTCAAGGGGGGGCGGGCGGAGGCGTTGAACACGATCATCCGGATCGGGACATCAGCGGGGGGAAATCGAGCGAAAGCGGTAATTGCCTGGAACCCGAAAACGCAGGAAGTCCGCTCCGGCCAGGTCGCGTCTCCGCCCGGCTTCGAACCCTGGATCCTGAAGTTCGACGGGATCGAAGATAGCGCACTGGGAGATCCGCAGGGTTTCGGACGAGTCGAATACGCTTATCACCGGATGGCGATCGCGGCGGGGATCGCGATGAGCTCCTGTCGTTTGCTGGAGGAAGATGGACGAGCGCACTTTATGACCAAACGATTCGATCGGGACGAGCAGGGCGACAAAATCCATCTACAGTCTCTTTGCGCATTGGCCCATTATGACTTTAATGCACCGGGAGAGTATGGCTATGAGCAAGCTCTGTCCGTCATCCAGCAGCTCAACCTCGGCTATCCGGCGCTAGCGGAGATGTATCGGCGCATGGCGTTCAATGTGCTGGCACGCAATCAGGACGACCACACTCGCAATATTGCTTTCCTGATGGATCGCCATGGCGCCTGGACGCTGGCGCCCGCTTTCGATATGGTCTGGGCATATAACCCCCGCGGGAAATGGACCAACCGGCATCAGATGACGGTCAACGGCAAACGCGATGGATTTGCCCGCCAGGATCTCCTGGCTGTCGCTGAACAGTTCGGCATCAAGGGCGCGCCGGCGATTCTGGACGAAGTGGCGGCCGCCCTAGCCCGTTGGCCGGCCTTGGCCAGGGAATGCGGCTTGCCGACTATGCTGATCAGGCAAATCGCCAAGACGCACCGAATCAATCTGACCCGAAAGTAGGTTGCCGGTGCCGACTCACGATAGCATAGACAACCCGGCCGAGTAGGAACTGGTCGCCAGCTTACGGCACGGGATCCGCTCGGCGCGGCGGAACACGCTCACGATGACGGACTTCCCCGATGTACGGATTACAACAGTCGGATTAGTAAGAGTTGGCCGATCTTTACCTAGCATTGCCCTTTCCCGCGCCTCCTGACTTCTGCCTTCTGACTTCTCCCTTCTCCCTATGGTGTGTTATCCTCCCCTAGCCCGGATTATCCATGGAAACCATATGAAACGTCTCCCGTTGGTCTTGCTCGTGGCCTTGGTCGGATACGCGCTCCCCTTCTTCGCGAGCGACGAGCTGATCTCTCCGGACGACGCGGTCTTCGCGGTCTTCTCCGGCCACCTGGCCCGGACCGGCAGCCTCGCCTACCGCCCGGAAGGGGACGCCGTCTTCGGGCTCCGGGGGTTCGTCCCCCGCTACTTCGTCTACAGCCGCTCCCGATCGCGCCCCGACGACACCTTCCCCCGCAAGTTCCCCGGCTTCATCTTCGTCTGGGGCGGCCTCCGGGCCCTCGCCCCCTGGGCGGTCTCCCGTCTGGTCAACCCCCTCCTGGCGGTCTCGGCGCTCCTCCTCCTCTACGCGATCGGCCGGACGGTCTATCCCGGGGGGAAGGAGGCCCTCTGGGGGACGGTCATCCTCGCCGTCAACCCCCTCTTCATCCACCGCGCCTACATGTACAACGCGACCCTCTGCAACCTGGTCTTCTTCCTGGCCTCCCTCCTCTTCGTCCTCCTCGCCCTCCGCCGGGGTTCGCTCTGGGCCTGGCTCCTCTTCGGCGCCGCCGCCGGCGCCTTCCTCTGGATCCGCCCGACCAACCCGGTCTATCTCGCCGCGCTCGCCTGCCTCCTCTTTTTCGAGCGGGGCGCCGTCCGCCGCCGCGGCCTCCTCCTCGCGCTCGGGGTGATCGCCGCCTTCGTCCTCGGGATCCTCCTTTACAACAAGGCCTGCTTCGGGAGCTACCTCTCGCTCGGCTACACCGTCACCCATGTCCCCCCGGAGAAGGTGATGGGCGTGAAGGCCCCCCTCTCGGTCGCCCAGCTCGCCGACTACCTCCGCTTTCACCCCGCGATCTGGCTCCTCCATCTCAAGAACGCGCCCCTCGCCCTCGCGCTGGGCTTCCCACTCCTCCCGCTCGCCGCCGTGGGCCTCTTCCTCCTGGGACCCGGCGGGAAGGAGAAAGGGTTCCGCAACTTCTTCCTCTGCCAGATCCTGATCTCCGCCGCCTTCTTCGCCAACTTCGGGACCTTCGGTTACGAGAAGGGGGAGTTCACCCTCCACTCCTCCTTTCTCCGCTACCTGACGCCGACCGTCGCCCTCCTCTCCCTCTTCGCCGCCCGCTCCCTGGCCCGGATCTCCCATCCCACGAGCCGGCCCCTCGTCGTCGCCTGCCTCTTCAGCCTCCTGGTCGCCTTCCTCGCCCCCTCCGGCGAGATCGAGACGGTGCTCCAGTCCCTCTACTACCGCGCCTGCCGCGGCTTCCTCCTTCAGGAGGTGCCGGAGGACGGGGTCCTCTTCTCCCACTACTGGGACAAGTCGGTCTTCCCGGAGCGGATCATCCACACCGGCGGGTCCCATTTCCCCGGGGAGTCTTTCGAGGTCGCGCTCCGCCGCGTCCTCGAGACCGGCCGGCCGGTCTTCACCACCTCCCATTTCAACGACGAGAAGATCCTCGTCTTCCTGCAGGAAAACTTCGCCTGCGAGGAGATCCGGGGGCCCCCGGCGATGTCCGGGTTGTTGAGGGTTGCCGCCCAGTTCATGCCCTCCGACATCTATCCGCTCGTCCTCTACCGGGTTACCGGGCCGCTGGTCCCGGAACCGGCCGCGGCCGCGGAACCGCCGTCTCCGCTCCCGGCTTCGGAGACCGAACCCGCTTTTCCGACCGAGCCCCCGCCGCCGCCGGCGGGGGAGGAAAACGAATAAAGGGTTCATTGGTTTGAAGCTGCTCTACATCACGCGAAAATTTCCGCCCTCGATCGGGGGCATGCAGAGGTTCAACGGGAAGCTCGCCCAGCACCTGCGCGCCGCGGGCGATTTCCGCCTCATCTCCTGGGGACGCTCCCAGGCCCTCCTCCCCCTCTTCCTCTTCTTCGCCCTCCTCAAGACCGTCCTCCTCCGCCTGGCCGGGAAGGTCGACCGGGTCTATCTCGCCGACGGCCTGATGGCCCCCCTGGGCGTCTTTTTCAAGCGGGTCCTCGGGCTGAAGGTCGCGGTGGCGATCCACGGCCGGGATATCGCCTTCGCCTTCCCCGGCTACCTGACCGTCGTCCCCTGGGCGCTCCGCCGCCTCGACCGGGTGATCTGCGTCTCCTCCCAGCTTGAGGAGGAGTGCCGCCGCTTCGGAGTCCCGGAGCGGATTCTCACCTCCATCCCCAACGGCGTGGACGTGGAGGACTTCGCCTGGCGGGAGCCCGTCCCGCCCCGGGAGTTCCTGGGCTGGCGGGGGGAGCCCCGGACGGTCCTGATCACGGTCGGGAGGCTCGTGACCAAGAAGGGGGTGGACCGCTTCATCCGGGACATCCTCCCCTCCGTCGCGGCCGCTGCGCCGGATGTCCTCTACGTTGTCGTGGGGGGCGGCCCGCGCCTCGGCGAGGTCGAGCGCCTGGTCGCGGAGAAGGGGCTTAAAGACCGCGTTCTTGTCGCCGGCGACGTCCCCATGGCCGACCGGCGCCTGCCGGCCTTCTACAACGCCGCCGATATCTTCGTCATGCCCAACGTCCTCATCCCGGGGGACATCGAGGGATTCGGGATCGTGGCCCTGGAGGGGGGGGCGGCCGGCCTCCCGGTGGTCGCCTCCCGCCTGCAGGGGATCCAGGAGGCGATCGTCGACGGGAAGAACGGGATCCTCGTCGACTGGGAGGACGCCGGGGCCTTCGCCCGGACGATCCTCGACCTGGTCGGCGATCCGGAAAAGCGCCGGGCGCTCGGGGAATCGGCCCGGCGCTTCGTCGCGGAGAACTACTCCTGGTCGGCGATCGCCCGGCGCTACTGGGAGGAGTTCAAAGCGCTGTAGCGATGGGACGGGATGGCCAGTATGGACCAATAAAGAAAAGGCCCGGCTTTCGCCGGGCTTTTCCCTGGATCTCCCCCCCCGTCGCTGCCGGGGCCATTCACCATTCACTATTCACCAATCACTACCTCGTCACCGGGATGTCCCCCGCCGTCCCAAAGTAGGCCCGGGTGACGAGGCGGGCCCCCCATAGCCCGTCCGCGGACCGGAAGATCCCCGGGTCGTCGACCCCGTCGCCGTCGTAGTCGGCCGGGACGAGTTCGTCGCCCTCCGCCCCGAAGTAGAGGCGGGTGAGTTCCGCCACCCCCCACATCCCCTGGCCGGGGCGGAAGATGGCGGCGCGGTCGCGGCCTGCGCCGTCGTAGTCGGCCGGGAGGGGGAGGTCGCTCGCGACGCCGAAGTAGGCCCGGAACCCGTCCCGCGACGCCCACAACCCCGGGAGGGGCCGGTAGATCGCCGCCTCGTCGGTCCCGTCGCCGTCGTAGTCGGCCGGGACCGCCTGGTCGTCGGAGGACCCGAAGTAGATCCGGGTGAGGGAACGGATCGACCAGAGGGAGGCTTCGGCGCGGAAGCCGGCGATCTCGCAGCGGCCGTCGCCGTCGTAGTCGGCCGGGGCCGGGAGGTCGAGGGAGGAGCCGAAGTAGACACGGGTGATCGAGCGGATCGACCAGAGGGAGGCTTCGGGGCGGAAGATGGCCGGGTCGGCCGTGCCGTCGCCGTCGTAGTCGCCGGGGGCGGGCTGGTCGAGCGAGTTGCCGAGGTAGGCCCGGGTCAGCTCCCGGACCGACCAGAGCCCGTCCGCGGGCCGGAAGACGGCGATCTCGGCGGTGCCATCGCCGTCGTAGTCCCCGCTCTGAAGGATGCGCCGGGTGGCGGCGGCGAAGGCGATCTCCAGGCGGTAGTCGCTCTGCGCGCCCTGGAAGCCGTCGACGACCAGGTAATACGTTCCCGGGGCGGCGGGGTATTCGATCTCCTCCATGTAGCCGTAGGTGCTTTTGGCGACGCAGTCGTTGCGGTTCGGGCCGTCGCAGAGGAAAAGGTCGAGGTCGCCGGAGAAAGCCTCGAGCGCCACCTTGATCGTCCCCGCCTCCGTCGTGAAGGCGTAGACTACGTCGGGCCCCGACTCCAGGGCGTAGGGGTAGCAACTGTATTGGCGGTACTGGTCGTAGAAGCCCGTCGTGTCCGCTTCGGTCTGGAAGCTCAAGGAAGCGGGGAAGGGCCAGTCGAAGGTGTCCCCGGCGCGGGGGGCGGGCGAGGGGGAGGGCGAGGGCGAGCGGCCGGGGGTCGGCGTGGGCGGGGGGCGCGAGGGCGAGGAGGAAGGGGTCGGGGCCGGCGAGGGCGAAGAGGAAGGCGAGGGGCTGGGGGAGGGAAGGGGCGTCGGGGTGGGCGTCGCGGTGGGCGTGGGGGTGATCACGCGGGGGGTGGGCGAGGGGGAGGGGTCGAGAATGCCCCAGATCTCGACGTCGTCGAGGTTCCAGCCGCTGTAGCGGCGGATGTTGTCGGTGCGCCCCATCCCCCAGCGGAGGCGCAGGGCGCTCGCGCGGTCGTATATCGGGGCGAGGTTGTAGGAGAGGTCGTTCCAGGCGGCGTCGAGGACGGCCTCGCCCGGCCCGGCCGGGTTGGCCCAGAGCACCGTCCAGGTCGTCCCGTCGGTCGAGGCCTGCACATAGGCGTGATCGTTGGCCGCCTGCTCCACGTTCAGCCAGCGCCGGAAGCGGAGGTAGGTCCCCTGGGCGCGGGAGAGGTCGAGGGGGGCGGTGGTCAGGTAGTAGGTCGCCGGGAGGTTGTCGGGGTAGTCGCCGGCGAGGTTGTAGCCGTAGACGTTCTCCCCCGTACAGCCGGAGGAGGGGTCGGGGTTGCCGTAGGAGTCGCCGCATCCTTCCTCCGGCGTTGGCGCCGGGCAGCCCCCCTGGCCGAGGGGGACGCCGAAGGCCCAATCCGATTCGGTCGACCAGCCGGGATCGGTCTGAAAGTCGAAGACGTAGACCGCCTCCGGCAGCTTCGCCGTCGGGGATGGCGTGGGCGAGGGCGGGACGGTGGGCGAGGGGGTCGGCGTCGCGGTCGCGGTCGGGCTCGCCGAGGGGGTGGGCGTGGGCGGCGTGGGCGTGACCGAGGGGGTGGGGGTGGGGGAGGGGGACTCGACCGCGAAGGGGAGGTTCGCCGAAAACTCGGAGGTGGAGCCGAGCGCGGTGGAGGCGTCGGCGGTGAGCCATTCCCCGAGCGCGAGCCCGGAGAGGGTCTCGATAGCCCACTCCCCCTCTCCGTCGGGGGGGAGGGCGGCGAGGAGGGAGAAGCCCTCTCCGGGCCCCGCCGCGTCGGTGTCGGCCGCGAAGAGCTCCAGGGAAGAGCCGGGGCTCTTCGTCCCCGCGACCCGGGCCGAGGTGTCGGAGAGCCAGGTGACGGCGGCGATCGCCGGGGCCGCGGCCGACTCGTTGGCACCGCCGGAGAGCGCGATCCCCAGTCCCGCGTTCTCCCGCAGGGAGTTGGCCGAGACCAGGTTGTAGTCGGTCCCCGCCCCCTCGAGGCGGCAACCGTCTCCGGACCCGCTCTGGCCGTTGAAGGCGATCCGGTTGGAGGCGACCAGGTTCCCGCAGGCGCCGCCGGCGATCGCGATCCCGCCTTCAAGATTGGGGAGGCGGGCCGTCCCCCCGGGATCGGTCCCGATCGCGTTTCCGGCGATCTGGTTGCGGCGCGCGGCGGTCCCCTCGATCCGAATCCCGGCCCCGGCGTTGCCGGAGATCACGTTCAGGTAGTAGGAATCTCCTCCGCCGACGACGTTCGACTCCGCCGCCCAGCCCACCCCTTCCGCGCCTTCGATGAAGACCCCGTGCCGGGAGTTCCCGATCGCGGCCGCTCCGGCGGCGTCCGTCCCGATGCGGTTCCCCTCGAGCCGGTTCGCCGCCCCCCGGGCGATCCGGACCCCGCAGCCCACGTTCCCGGAGATCACGTTCCCCTCGCCGGGGGAGGTCCCTCCGACCTGGTTCTCCCGCGCGCCCGCCTCGATCAGGATCCCCCCGTCGGACTCCGCGGCGGTCCCGTTCCCGAGCGCTGACCCGTTGGCGGCGAGACCGACGACCGAGAAGCGGACGCGGTTGAGTCGGGAGAGGGCGAGTGAGTCGTCGCTCTGGGTGATCCGGATCCCCCAAGAGGCGTTCCCGCTGACCAGGTTCCCGGTGTCGGAGGAGTCCCCCACCTCCACGCCGCCGCTGTCGGAGATCCTGACCCCCCACTGGTTGGGGCGGGCGGCGAGGCCGGCCGCGTCGGTCCCGATGGAGTTGCCGAGGACGAGGTTGGGGCCGGAGGTGCAGCCGGCGAACTCCACCCCGGCCCCCGCGGAATTGCCGGAGACCAGGTTGCCCCAGCCCGCCGCCTGCGATCCCCCGATCTCGTTCTCGGCGCTGGCGCGGACATAGACCCCGCCCAGGGCGTTGGGGCGGGCGGAGGAACCGTCGGGGGCCAGGCCGACGTAGTTGTTCCGGACCAAGACCCCGCCGGCGCCGCCGAGCCCCGGGTTGATGGCGATCCCGTAGCCCGAGTTGGCGCCGATGCAGTTGCGCTCCGCCCCCGCCCCCCCGATCCGGTCGCCGACTCCGCCCTCGTCGCGGATCCCGTCTCCGCCGTTCCCGGCGGCGGTCCCGTCGAGGCGGACGCCGATGAAGTTTCCCCGGATCAGCGTGGAGAATCCGCTCGTGACCAGGATCCCGTGGCTTAGGTTGGAGAAGATCTCGTTGGGAGCGGTCTCGGACCCGATGGCCGCGTCCAGGCCGTCCACCTCGATCCCGCAGAGGCCGTTGCGGATGCCGAGCCCCCGGATCGCGCAGCCGTCGGCCGCGATCCGGAAGACGGTCTGGCCGTTCCCGTCCACGACGACGTCCCCCGTCCCCTGCCCACCCCCGGTGCCGTCGATCTCAAGATGGTTGGACTCGATGAGGAGCGGCCCCCGGGCGGGGTGGAGCGTGATGACGGTGGGGGACCCCGGGGGGAACTCGGTCTGGGAGAAGAAGATGGGGCCGGGGTCGTGGGCGATCCCGTAGCGGAGTTCGCCCGCGGTCAGGGTCTCGCTGTCGAAGGCGCAAGTGACGAGGTATTCGGCCGCGGCCGGGGGGGCGAGCCAAAGGAAAAGGGCGAGGAGGGGCGGTATCCCCCGTTGGCATCCTGTCCGCATGGGGCGCGCTTCCATCGGAAGGTCTGACTGAAGTATAGCGGAAAGGACAAGGCGGTGCCAGATAATCACGTAACCGCAAGTTACGTGAGGTTACGGAAGAACAGGGCCGGCGCGCTGGCGGTAACCTTACGTAACCGCAGGTTACGTGAAGTTACGCTCAGTTACGTAAGGGTTACGTGAGGTTGCGAAAAGACACGGCCGGCGCGCTTGCGGTAACTTTACGTAACCCTTACGTAACCTTATTTAGTTACCGGCCAGTCCCCGGTCGATCCGAGATAGATCCGCGTGGCGTTTCGGACCGACCAGAGGGAATCTTGGGCGCGGAAGACCGCGATCTCGGAGAGGCCCGCGCCCAGGAAATCGGCGGGGACCGCCTGGTCGGCGGCTTGACCGAAGAAGACCCGGGTGAGGTTTCGGACGGACCACATCCCGCTCGAGGAGCGGAAGATCGCCGGCTCGGCGCCGCCGTCCCCTCCGTAGTCGGCCGGGGCGACCTGGTCGCCCGGGCTCCCGAGATAGAGGCGGGTGAGGCCGAGGACCGACCAGAGGCCGGAGGCGGGCCGGAAAACCGCGATGTCGCAGAGGCCGTCGGCGCTGTAGTCGGCCGGGACCGGGACATCGGCCGTCCCGCCGAAGTAGGAGCGGGTGAGGTCCCGGATCGACCACATCCCCGCGGCGGGGCGGAAGACGGCCGCGCGGGCCCCGCCGCTGCCGGCGTAATTGCCGGGGACGGAAAGATCGCCGGTCGATCCGAGGTAGATCCGCGTCAGGTTTCGGACCGACCAGAGGCCGGCCGTCGCCCGGAAGACCGCGAGGTCGCTTGTCCCGTCGCCATCGTAATCCGCGCTCGCGGGGAGGTCGGAGGAGGCGCCGAAGTAGGCGCGGGTAAGGTTCCGGATCGACCAGAGGGCGGCGGAGGGGCGGAAGACGGCGGCGTCAGCGGTGCCGTCGCCGTCGTAATCGCCGGACTCAATGACGGCGTAGGCCGGGGTGGGGAGGGGGGTGGGGGTGAGGGTGGGGGTGGGCGGGGGCAGGGTCGCCGTCGGCCGGGGCGTGGGTGTCTTGGCCGGCGTCGGCGGGACGGGCGTGGGGGTCTCGTTCGGTGTCGGCGTCTCCGGGAGCGGCGGAGTCGGGGGCGCGTAGACGGTGGGCGTCGGCGTCAGAGGCGTCGGCGTGGGCACGGGCGTCGTCAGCGCATAGAGCTCGAAGGCCATGTCCATGGACTGGGGCGAGAGGCGGTGGCCCGCCGGCCAGGTCAGCTCGGTCCAATCTTCGTCCTCGCAGCTCTCGTTGAGAACGGCGTCGTCGTTCCAATGGAATGCCGAGTTTTTCCAGCCCCAGAGGTGGATCGGCGGCTCGGGGCCCGAGTACAAGGCGACGATATTGAGGAAGTAATAGTAGCCTTGGACCTGGGGGAGGGGGGTAACGAGGTCGCATTCAAAATAGTATTCGTGCTCGAAGTGGCCGGGCTTGTTCCAGGCCGTGTGCGAGCACCAGTAGCCCCAGCTGTAGCTGGCGATCTGCTGATCGACCATGAGGTGATCCGGCTGGCTATGGGAGCCCTCGGGGTGGGTGTAGGAGTGCCAGCTGACTCCGAAGGCGGGGGGGAAGTCCGCGGGCGGTGGCGGCTCGAGGGGAAGCGGGACCGCGTCCTGGAAGCCGGCGAACGACCCCCACCAGCGGAGGTGGGCGATCGGCCGGGGGTCGTTGCAGGCGAAATCGTCGGCAACCGTGAGACAGACGGGGGGAAGGGTCTGCTGGTTCCAGTAGGAGGGGACGTTGAAGCCGTCGACGCAGTTGGGCGGCTGTTCCCACTTGAGGCTGTATTGAGCCATTGCCGACAGGGGGGCGAGGACGGCCGCGGCGAGCGCGGCGACGCGGGATAAGGTTTTCATAGCGCTCCTCCCGGTTCGGGGCGCGGTCAGCGCGCCCACCGCTAAAATATTGACGGATCGAGCAAGAGATGTCAAGCGATAAATGCGGCCGGGGGGTGAACGCTAAACAGCCAACGGTAAACCGCAAACCGTCAAACCTGCCCGCGACTCGATCGATGATCGCTGTTTACTGTTTGCCGATCACTGGTCACTGATCACTGGTTACTGATCACTGATCACTTTTTGTCCAGGCTCTCCAAGGCGGCGCGGGCCGCCGGGAAGTCCGGCTTCAGGGCGAGGGCGGCCTCCAGATGCTTCCGGGCCTCGGCCGCCCGCCCCTCCGCGATGAGGAGAAGGGCAAGGGCGTAGCGGGCGCGCTCGTTCCGGGGGTCGAGGGCGATCGCCCGGTCGTAATGGGCGCGCGCTCCGTCCGGGTCGCCGGCGAGGCTCAAGGCGGCGCCCAGGTTGAGATGGGCGTCGGCGTAGGCCGGATCAAGCGCGAGGGCCCGTTTGTAGAGGGCGATCGCGCCCGCGTAGTCCCCCTGCCGGACGAGGAGGTTGGCGAGGTTGTTGTGGACGTCGGCGCGGCCGGGGTCGATCGCGAGCGCGCGCTCGTATTCCTTCAGCGCCTCCCCGTTCCGGCCCAGCGCGGCCAGGGCATTGCCGAGGTTGTTCCGCGGTTCGATCGCCCCGGGGCGAAGGCGGATCGCCTCCCGGTACTCCTCGGCCGCTTCCGCGTAGGCGCCCGCCCCCGCCAGGGCGAGGCCGAGGTTGAGACGGGCCTCGTCCGAGTCGGGGCGGAGAGAAGCCGCCCGGCGGTAGTCGGCGATCGCCTCCTCGCCCCGCCCCAGCCGTTTCCAGGCGCTGGCGCGGTTGTGGTAGGCGTGGACGCACTCCGGGTCGATCGCGAGCGCCTCCGCGAAGAGCCGCAGCGCCGCTTCGGTCTCTCCGAGCTGGAAGCGGGCGATGCCCAGGTTGCTCAGGATCTCCGCTTTGCCCGGCTCCCAGCGCAGCGCCTCCTCGTATTCCCGGACGGCCTCGGGGAAGCGCCCGAGGGAGACCAGGAGCGCCCCCAGGTTGTTGCGGGACTGGAAGTCCTGCGGGTCCGCGAGGAGGGCGGAGCGGTATTCCCGGATCGCCTCCTCGGTCTTCCCGGAGTTGGCCAGGGCGAGCGCGCGGTCGTAGCGCCACTTCGACTCCGAGGGGCGGTAGCCGGAGAAATCCCGCCGGCAGAGGAGGAAGAGGAAGAGCGCGGCGGCGGCCCAGGCCAGGGCCTTGAGCCAGCGCCGGCGGAGGGCCAGCCCGGCGATCCGGCGGATCCCCAGGGCGGAGAAGAGGAGGACGCCCGGGAGGGCGGGGACGCGGTAGCGGGCCGCGGCGACGAAGGGGAGGGCCGAGAGGAAGTAGACGCCGACGAAGAGGAAGACGAGCGCCCCGCCGGCCCGCGCCGGACCCCCCGCCGGGTCCCGGCGCCGGGCCTCGAGGAGAAAGGCGGCCGCGCCGAGAAGGGCGAGGGCGAGGGCGGCGGGGAAGTCGAGGGGGATGGCGCGGAGGACGGGCGAGTCCGCCCGGACGAGCTCCATCTCCGTGATGTTGGAGACCTCCCGCGGCCCCCAGAAGAGGAGGGCCTTACGCGCGGTCAGGCCGAGGAAGTCGCGCGGGCGGGCGCGGATGAAGAGGAAGGCCTCCCGGGCGTAGAGCGCCGAGGCGCGCGCCCAGCCGACCGAACCGGGCGGGAGGGAGAGCCCTTTCTCCAGATTCCGGACTGCCCGGGGGTAGTCGAAGGGAGAGGCGAAGGCGCCGTGGTAGGGGAGCTGGTGGTTGGTCCCGTCGGCGAGCGGGTTGTTCCCGACCGCGAGGCTCATCCCCCCGTTGGCCGCGATCGGGACGAACTCGCCCGCGACGAGGCAGTTCCGCAGCGCGGCCGGGGCGATCGCCAAGGCCGCGCCGAGGAGGAGGGCGGCCGCCGGGAGGAGGCGGCGGGTCCCCCGCCAGAGCCAGGCCGCGGCGAAGGGGCAGAAGAGGAGGAGGTTGGGGCGGAAGAGGGCGGCGACTCCGAGGACGAGCCCCGCCAGGAGAGGCCGCTTCCGGCCGGAGGCGCCCCGGCTCCGGGCGACGGTCCAGAGGATGAGGACGGAGAGGAGGGACTCGAGCGAGGTCCCGAGGAGCTCGCCCTCGTAGTAGATGAAGATCCAGTAGACCGCCATCAGGGCGGCGTAGGCGACCGCCGCCCCCGGCCCGAAGAGGCCTCGGGCGAAGCGATAGGCGAGGATCGCGGCCAGGAGGCCCGCCGCCATCTGCAGAAGGCGGGGGGCGAGCGGGCCGCGGCCGAAGGCCCGGTAGACGAGGGCGAGCCAGTAGGCGTAGCCCGGGGGGCGGAAGAACGGTCGGGCGCGGATCTGGGGGTCCGCCTCGTCGCGGGGGACGCGCCAGTCTCCCCGGGCGATTCCCCCCGCCCAGTAGTCGTGGTAGGCGGCGTCGACGGTGGGCTGGGAGAACTCGGGCCGGGAGGCGATCTCCCGGAGATAGAAGGCGCGGAGGAGCCCGCCGGCGAGGAGCACGGCGGCGAGGAGGAGACGCGCTCGATTCGGGAAAAGGGACCTCAGGGGGCCTCCAGGACGATCTTACCGCCGGGGACGCTTCGCACCGACCCGTCGGCCCGGAGCGCGACCGAGAAGGTCCGCCCCCGGCGCTCCACGATCACGCCTTCGAGGAGTTCGTCCCCCTCGCTGATCTTGACCTCCATCCCCTCCCCGAGCGAACGGACGCGGAAACGCTCCCGCTCCAGGTCCTCCTCGGGGAGGTTCGGGTCGAAGTAGCGGACGGTGAAGACCCGCTGGTACGCCCGGACGACGGCGGCGGGGCGCCAGTAGCCGTCGCCCTCGCGGTAGACCAGGATCTCGGTCCCCGGGGCCAGGTCCCAGGACTCCGGGCCGAGGATTTCCGGCTCCGGCGTGGGGCGGGGGCCAATCTCCGCGTCGGCCTCCGGCGTGGGCTCGAGGTTAGACTCCGGCGTGGCCATCGCCTCCGGGTCCAGGAAGGCGGTGGGCGCGCCCGCCGGTCCGGGCTCGGCGGGGGGGCGGGGGCTCGTCCCGTCCCCACCGCCTCCGGCGGCGGCGGCGTCTTCCCGGCCGGCGCGGCCTCGCCCTCCCCGGCGGGCGCCGAGAACGTGAAGGAGAGCTTGGCGAGCTCCTCGTCGTTCCGGATCAGGACCACCAGATAGGAGCCGGGGGGGAGCTCCTCGGCGTGGAGATCGCTCCCGACGAAGGGCGCGGGGAGGTCGGGCTTCTCGAGGACGAGGGAGAGCACCTCCCAGTGTTCCGTCCGGTCCCGGACGAAGAGCTGGAAGCCGATCTGGTCGGTCGTGGGCTCCTCGGGCCGGTAGACCGCCCGGACTTTCTGGCCGGCGGCCAGGGCGGTCCCGAGGCGGTTGCCGGCGGGATCGGCCAGGTAAAACTCCCACCGGTCCGGTTTCCGGCACCCCCCGGAGAAGAGAAAAAGGGAGAGCAGGGCCAACGCCGGCCCTGCTCTCCCGCATACGACTCGGATGGGCAATCGCGCTCTCCCCTCAGTACGAGGACTTGTAGGTGTAGACGTAGATGGCGTCGGCCTTGTAAGCGCTGGTGACGGTGGAGTTGAGGATGGCCACGCAGTTCTCGTCGTTTGCGTCGTCGGCGGCCGCGGTCCAGTTGAAGGAGCCGGTGACGGTGCGCGGGGAGCTCGAGGTTCCGCCGTCGATCGCGAGGTACTTGTCGTGGAGGAGGCCGGCGTAGGCGTCCTTGCGGACCGCGCAGCCCGCGCTCTTCAGGGTGGTGTAGGTCGAGCCGGCCTGCCAGCTGTCGAAGGTCCCCTGGACCGTGCACCCGGCGGCCTTGCGAGCCTTGAGCGCGTTCTGGATGGTGCTGTCGGTGAAGGTGAAGATGTCGAAGTAAACGGAGGTGTTGGCGGTGGCGATGTGGGAGCTGACCGCGGTGCGGACGGCGGCCTTGGGGGAGAAGTAGACATAGACGGTCGAGCCGTCCACCGTGGTGGAGCCGGAGTAGTCGACCTTGCTGGCCCCGAAGACGCCGGAGTACATCTGGAGGAACTCGCTCTTGTACTTGGCGGCCAGGGTGGAGGAACCGGAGAAGATGATGATGTTGTTCTTGTCCGCCGTGGTCTGATCGGTGGTGAAGTTGTAGGATCCCGTCACCACCTTGGTCCCGTCCACCACGATGAACTTGTTGTGCATCAGGGCGCTGCGGTTGTCCTCGACCACCGGGATGCCGGCGGCGACCAGGGAGTCGTAGGAGGGCTGGAAGCCGGACTTCCAGCGGTAGTCGGTGTCGGTCACAACCCGCACGTCCACCCCCCGCCCCTTGGCGGCGATCAGGGCGTTCACGATCGAGGGCTGGTTCAAGGAGTAGATCGCGACGTAGCAGTAGCTCTTGGCCGCGTTGATCACCTCGCAGACCCGGGTGTCGATCGAATTGGAGCTCGGGGGGTTGTTGAAGTATGTGGAGATGGTCGCCCGGGCCTCCGGGACGAGAACAGCGATCAGGGAAACCGCCATCGCTAACGCCGCCAGCTTGAATCTCATTGCCGTCCTCCCTGGGTGTGGAATCACCGGTTGAGGCTGCGCCTCGACACTGTCTCCTCTTAATATAGCAAATGGCGTGCCAGGAGCATCAGCACGGGAACAATATCTATAACTCCTTTCTTTTTAAGGCGATGCGCCAAAGGGGGATTTGTCCCCCGCCACCCCCGCCACCGGCATTTTGGCGGTTTCGGCGCGGGATGAAGCCGAAAACACCGCCATTCTGGCGCTATTTTGGGGGGGAGCGGAGGGAGAAGGACTTCGAGGAGATCCGGTAGGAAACCAGTTTTCTCTGCAGGGATCTCAGGGGGCAGGCGAGCTCCCGAGCGGCCTTGTTCACGTTCCCGCCGGTCCGGCGGAGCGCTTCCTCGATCAGGCATTTCTCGAAGACCCCGACCTTGTCCTTCAGCGTGTCGCCGCCGAGACAGAGGTCGGCCGGGCGGGCGGTCCCCCGGATGCTCTCGGGCAGCGCCGCGCGCGAGATGACGCCGTTCTTCAGCCCGGCGGCCGCCGCCTTGAGGACGTTCTCCAGCTCCCGGACGTTTCCGGGCCAGTCGTGGCCGAGGAGGCAGTTCATCGCCTCCGGCGCCACCCCGATCCCGCTGCCGTCCGGCCGGCGGAGGAAGTGGTCGATGAGCAGGCCGATGTCCTCCTTCCTCTCCCGGAGGGGGGGGAGGCGCAGGTGGAGGACGTTGAGCCGGTAGTAGAGGTCCTTGCGGAACTTCCCGGCCTGGACGGCCGCGCCGAGATCGTCGTTGGTGGCGGCGATGACCCGGATGTCCGCCGTGACCGGCCGGTCCCCGCCCAGGGGGTCGAAGCGCCTCTCCTCGAGGGCCTGCAAAAGCTTGGCCTGAGCCGCGGGGCTTAAGTTGGCCACCTCGTCGAGGAAGAGGGTGCCCCCGTGGGCGGAGAGGATCTTTCCCTTCCGCTCCTGGACCGCGCCGGTGAAGGCGCCCTTCTCGTGGCCGAAGAGCTCGCTCTCGATCAGGGTCTCGGGGAGGGCGCCGCAGTTGACCAGGACGAAGGGGCCCTTCGTCCGGGAGCTCGCCTGGTGGATGGCCCGGGCGACGAGCGACTTCCCGGTCCCGGTCTCCCCCGCGATCGTGGCGCTCAGCTCGCTCCCGGCGGCCTTGGCGATGAAGTCGTAGACGGAGCGCATGGCCGCGCTTCTCCCCACCAGGCCGGGGTAGGGACGGTCGGACTTGAGCTCCCGGCGGAGGGACTCCACCTCGCTGACCAGTTCCCGGTGGCGGGCGATCTTCTCCAGGATGGCGAGGAGCTCCTCGCCGTCCACGGGCTTCGCGAGGTAGTCGAAGGCGCCCTTCCGCATGGCGGCGACCGCGTTCTTGATCGTCCCGAAGGCGGTCATCAGGAGGATGGTCACGTCCGGGAACCGCTCCCGGGCCGCGTCCATCAGCTCGTGCCCGCTCATCCCCGGCATCCGGACGTCGCTCAGGAGGACCTGGAAGCCGCCGCCGGCGAGGAGCTTCAGGGCCCGGTCGGCCCCTCCGGCGGTCTCGGTCTCGTATCCCGACATCTCGAGGAAGGCGCTCAAACTCCGCAGGATGTTCGCCTCGTCGTCCACCAGCAGGATCTTCAGCTTTTTCATGGCTCCCCCCGGGCCGGAAGCTCGATCGTGAAGGTCGCGCCCGCGCCCTTCTCGCTCCGCACCGAGATCGACCCGTGGTGGGTCTCCACGGCGCGGTGGACCTGGGAGAGTCCGATCCCGGCCCCCTCGCTCTTGGTGGTGAAGAAGATGTCGAAGATGCTCTTTTGGAGGGCGGGCTCGATCCCGCAGCCATCGTCCGCGAACTCGAGGACGACCCCCCCGCCGGACCGGGAGGTGGCCACCCGGATCGTCCCGCTCTCCCCCACCGCGTCGAGCGAGTTGCGGAAGAGGTTGAGCAGGGCGTCGTGGATCTCGTCCCGGTCGAGCTGGAGCGGGGGGAGTCCCGGCGCGAGCGCGAGGACGAGCCGGATCCGCTTCTTCGCGAGCTCCTCGCTTAAGCTGCGGGCGGCCCCGGCGACGACGGCGTTGAGGTCGGCCGTCTCGAAGCGGGCGGGGGCGGGCCGGCCGAAGGTGATCAGGCGGTCGACCAGGCCGATCAGCCGCCGGACCTCGGCGGTGATGATCGCCGCGGAGTCCCGGCAGTATTTCGCGGCCCGCTCCCGGTCCGCCTCCGGGCGCAGGGACTTCTCGATCACCGCGGCGGAGAGGAGGATCGAGGAGAGGGGGTTCTTGATCGCGTGGGCCACGCCGGCGACCAGCTTCGAGGTGGCGGCGAGCCGCTCGGTCTGGACCAGCTTGAGCTGGGTCGCCTTGAGGTCGGCGAGCGAGCGGGAGAGCTCCGCCGTCCGCCCGGCCACCCGCCCCTCCAGGTCCCGGGCGTAGGCGCGGAGCTCGCGATAGAGGCGGGAGTTCTCCAGGGCGACGGCGATGCTGTCGCAGATGTGGCCGAGGATCTTGACGTCCCGGCGTCCGAAGGCCCCCTCGACGCGGCTCCCCAGGTTGAGCGTCCCGATCACCCGGTCGCGGTAGGTGAGGGGGACGACGATCCCGGAGCGGACGCCGGTCTCGAGGATGTAGGTATCCTCCCGGAAGCGCCGCCCCCGGCCGTAGCGGCTCCGGATCAGGGGCCGGCGGTTTTGGATCACCCACTCGATGCCCGTCCCCGGCATCGGGAAGACCTGGCCCTCGGCCACCGTGTCGCTCGCCTGGGGCTCCAGGAAGTAGACGATGTTGACCCGCCCGGTCTCGTCGACCAGGTCGACGCTGGCCCGGTCGAAGGCGACGAGCTTCTTCGTCTCCCGGAAGATGACCGCGAGGACCTCCTTGAGCTCGAGGCTGGAGGTGATCGCCCGGGCGATCCCGCCCAGGATGGCGATCTGGCGGGAGCCGCCGTTGCCCGTCCCGCGGGCGGTCGGCGGTTGGGCGGTTTTCCTGGTCAGCCGGGCGCTCGTCTTCACGTAACCACCGCGCCGGACGCACGGCCGCCAAGCCGTGGGGCGCCGAAGCCGATTATATCAGGAGTCCGTTCCCCAGGGGGCCGCGGATCATCTAATTCCAGGGAGGAGGGACGGGGTTTAATTGTTAAGTTGAACTTAACAATTAAACCCCGTCCCTGGTTCCCGGCGCCCGTTTGGCCGCTCCCTGGCGGGCATGCTATACTTTCCCGGGGGATGGCCATGACCGCTTCCGCCCCGATCCGGAGGAACTCGTCGAGGCCAGCGACTCCGAAAAGGGGCGCGAGATCGGGAAGTAAAAACAACGCCGCGCGGCCCGTCCGCCGGTTCACACCGGTCTGCCGTAGCCCGCGGGGCGGAGGCGGAGAACCGGCTGGCGGAAGCTGGCCGGCGGGTGTGTAGGCCCGCTCCGCGAGCGGGCTAAAGAGCGCGGAGGACAGAGATGAACGCACCCCAGATCGCCGTCGTCGGCGCCGGACCCGGCGGGCTGACCGCGGCCATGATCCTGGCCCGGCGGGGATGCCGGGTCACGGTCTACGAGAAGCGCGACCGGGTCGGAGGTCGGAACGAGGAGATCCGCCTCGGCCCCTACCGCTTCGACACCGGCCCCACCTTCCTGATGATGAAGTTTCTCCTGGACGAGATGTTCGCCGAGGCGGGGCGCGACGTCCGGGACTACCTGGAATTCACGCGGCTGGAGCCGATGTACCGGCTCCAGTTCGCCGACCGCCATCTTCTCCCGACCACCGACCCGGAGGGCATGCGCGCGGAGATCCGCCGCGCCTTCCCGGGCGAGGAGAAGGGGCTCGACCGCTTTCTCGCTCGGGAGGCGAAGCGCTACCACCGGATGTTTCCCTGCCTCCGGAAGGACTACTCCACGCTCGCCACGATGGTCCATCCGGACCTTCTGCGCGCCCTGCCGCGCTTGAGCCTGGGGCGGTCCCTCTACGAAGTTCTCGGCGATTACTTCCGCTCCGAGGAGCTCAAGCTCTGCTTCACCTTCCAGTCGAAGTACCTCGGGATGTCGCCCTGGTCCTGCCCGGGGCTCTTCGCCATGATCCCCTACGTCGAGCACGCCTTCGGGATCTACCACGTCCGGGGCGGACTCGCGAAGATCTCGGAGGCGATGGCGAAGGCGGTGGGGGAGCTCGGGGGGGAGATCAGGCTGGAGGCGCCGGTCCGCCGCCTCGCCCTGCGCGGGCGGGCCGTGACCGGGGTGGAGCTCGCGGACGGGAAAACGGAGGCGGCGGACGCGGTGGTCCTGAACGCCGACTTCGCCCACGCCATGACCCATCTCGTCCCCCCGGGCGTCCTGAGGAAGTATACGCCCGAGAACCTGGAACGGAGGGACTACTCCTGCTCGACCTTCATGCTCTACCTCGGCGTGGACCGGCGCTACGACCTCGATCACCACACCATCGTCTTCTCCCGCGACTACGCCGCCTACCTCCGGTCGGTCACGGACGAACTGAAGCTCGTCGATGACGTCTCCTTCTACCTCCGAGACGCCTCGGCCGCCGACCCCGGCCTCGCCCCGGAAGGCCACTCCGCCCTCTACATCCTCGTCCCCGTCCCCAACAACAAGTCCGGGATCGACTGGGGGAAGGAGAAGGCCCGCTTCCGCGAGGTCGTCCTCGCCGCCGTCGCTGCCCGCACGCCGCTGAAGGACCTCCGGGAGCGCATCCGGGAGGAGAGGGTGATCACGCCCTCCGACTGGGAGAGCGGGCACGACGTCTTCCAGGGCGCGACCTTCAACCTCTCCCACAAGATCTCCCAGATGCTCTACTTCCGCCCCCGCAACGCCTTCGAGGAGCTCGGAAACTGCTACCTCGTCGGCGGAGGGACCCACCCGGGGAGCGGCCTGCCCACCATCTACGAGTCGGGGCGGATCAGCGCCGACCTGATCTCACGGCGCTTCGGCCTCGCCTTCCGCCCGGCGGGCGCGCGATGAAGGGCTCCGCCCCGAATCGCGTGGCCGTGATCGGGGCCGGCCTGGGCGGGCTTTCCGCCGCGGTCGCCCTGGCCGGCGCCGGATTCGAGGTCACGGTCTGCGAGAAAAACCCCCGGCCCGGGGGGAAGCTCAACCTCCTCCAAACGGAGGGGTTCTCCTTCGACCTCGGCCCCTCCATCCTCACCCTCCCGGCGGTCTTCCGGGCGGTCTTCGCCTCCGCCTCCCGCCGCCTCGAGGACTACCTCGCCTTCGTCCCGGTGACCCCCCACTGGCGTAACTTCTTCGAGGACGGGACAGTCTTCGACTTCCAGCCCGACCCCGAAGAGATGAGCCGGGAGCTCTCGAAGCTGGGGGAGGGCCTCGAGGAACCCTTCCGCCGCTTCCTCCGCTACTCGAAGGCCCAGTACGACGCGGTCGACGCCGCCTACTTCGCGACCGGCGCCGAGGGCGTCCTCGAGATGATCCGGCGCTGCCCGCTCCGGCGGATCCTCCGCCTCGACCTTCTCCGGACGATGGACGGCGCCGTCCGCCGCTTCCTCCCCGATCCCCGTCTCCGCGACGCCTGCGACTTCTTCATCAAGTACGTGGGTTCCTCGGCGCTCGCGGCGCCGGCCTTCATGAACATGCTCCCCAACGTCCAGTTCGAGTTCGGCCTCTGGTACGTGAAGGGGGGGATGTACGCGATCGCCCGCGCGCTCGCGCGCCTCCTCGGCGAGCTCGGGGCCGAGCTCCGCCTCAACGCCGAGGTCGCGAGGATCCTGGTCCGGGGAGGGCGCGCCGCCGGGGTCGTCCTCGCCGACGGGACGGAACTTACCGCCGACTACGTCGTCTCCAACCTGGAGGTGATCCCGGCGCTTCGGAAGCTCCTCCCGGCCGACCCCCGGCTCCTCCGCCGCCTCGAGCGGAGGTTTCCCCCCGCCTGCTCGGGGCTGGTCATCCACCTCGGGACCAACCGCCGCTTCCCCGCCCTTGCCCACCACAACTTCTTCTTCGCCCGCGACCAGCGGAAACACTTCCGGACCGTTTTCGAGGAGGGAAAGCTCCCCGAGGACCCCACGCTCTACGTCGTCGCCCCCTCCCGGACCGACCCGTCGGTCTGCCCGCCAGGGGGCGACAACGTCAAGATCCTCCCCCACATCCCGCCGCTTAAGCTCCCGCGGGCCTACACCCGCGACGACTACCTCCGTCTCCGTGACCGGGTGATCGCCAAGGTCGAGCGGATGGGCTGCGCCGGCCTCCAGGCTTCCGCCGCGGTCGAACACGTCTGGACGCCCGAGGATATCGAGCGGAACTATTTCTCCAACGGGGGGTCGATCTACGGCGTCCTCACCGACCGGCGGCGGAACTTCGGCTTCAAGGCCCCGAAGGCGAGCCCCCGCTACCCCAACCTCTTCTTCGTCGGCGGCTCGGTCAACCCGGGCGGGGGGATGCCGATGGTCCTGATGAGCGGGCTCAACGCGGCCGCCGCGATCCGGGGGCGGTCGGGGGGACGGCCGGGAAGATGAGCGCGGCCGTCTCCGAGATCGTCGCCCGACAGAGGTCCTTCTTCGCCGGCGCTTCGACGCGCGCGCTGTCCGGGCGGATCGCCGCCCTGAAAGCGCTCCGCCGCCTCCTCGTCTCGGAGGAGGCGGCCTTTCTCGACGCCCTGAAGCAGGACCTCGGGAAGCCCCCGGCCGAGTCCTGGCTCGGCGAGATCGGCTTCGTTCTGGGCGAGATCGACCGCGCCCTTAAGTCGCTCCCCTCCTGGACGCGCCCGGAGCGGGCGCGGACGCCCCTGCTCCTCCTCCCCGCCCGGAGCCGCGTCGTCCCCGAGCCGAAGGGTGTCGTCCTGATCGTCGGCCCCTGGAACTATCCCCTCCAGCTTCTCCTCGCCCCCCTGGTCGGGGCGCTGGCCGCCGGGAACTGCGCGGTCCTCAAGCCCTCCGAGCTCGCGGCGGCGACCTCCCGCGCCCTCAGTTCCGCCGTCGGGCGGCACTTCGACCCCCGCCTCGTCGCCGTGGTGGAGGGGGGCGCCGAAACGGTTTCCGCCCTTCTCGAAGAAAGCTTCGACCACGTCTTCTTCACGGGCTCCGCCCGGGTCGGGAGGATCGTGATGGCCTCCGCGGCGAAGACCCTCGCGCCGGTGACCCTGGAGATGGGCGGGAAGAACCCCGCGATCGTGGACCGGGACGTCGATCTCGCCGTCGCCTCCCGCCGGATCGCCTGGGCCAAGTTCTTCAACGCCGGGCAGACCTGCGTCGCCCCCGACTACCTCCTCGTCCCGCCCGCTCGGAAGCCGGGACTGATCGAGGGGCTCCGAGAGGCGATCGGCGAGTTCTACGGGGAAGATCCGCGGCTCTCCCCCGACTACGCCCGGATCGTCAGCGACGCCCACTTCTCGCGGCTGGCCTCGCTCCTCCGGGAGGGGAGGATCGTGGTCGGGGGCGCCACCGACCGGTCCGCGCGCTACATCGCTCCGACCGTGGTCGAGGGGGTCGCGGCGGATGGGCGGATCATGGCGGAGGAGATCTTCGGGCCGATCCTCCCGGTTCTGGAATGCGATTCGCTCGAGGAGTCGATCGCCTTCGTGAACGCCCGTCCCCGCCCGCTCGCCTTGTATTATTTCTCCCGGGACCGGGGGAGGCAGGAGAGGGTAGTCCGGGAAACGTCCTCGGGCGGGGTTTGCCTCAACGACGCCATCGTCCACATCCTGAACCCGGACCTGCCCTTCGGGGGCGTGGGCGCGAGCGGGATGGGTAGCTACCACGGGAAGGCCTCGTTCGAGGCCTTCACCCACCGGAAGAGCGTGATGGCGCGATCGCTGCGCTGGGACTTCCGCCGCCGCTACCCCCCCTACCGGACGCCGCTCGCCGTCCTGAAGCGGCTCTCTCGCCGCCTCAGCTGAGCCGTCCTTCTTCCCGCTTCGCCGCCGGACTTGCGGACCCCGCGGACCTTCCAGTCCGCGGCTACGGAAGGATCGGCCGGGAACCCGCCGGCGCGCCGATCGGCGACTCGTAGGCGCGGAGCTCCCGGTCCGCGCGCCCGGCCGTCCCTGCTTATCTCACCGCCGGGAGATCGCCGGAGGACCCGAAATAGACCCGGGTCAGGTTCTTGACCGACCAGACGCCGGTCGAGTCCCGGAAGATCGCGGGGTCGTCGACCCCGTCGCCGTCGTAGTCGGCCGGGAGGCCGCGGTCGCCGGTGGCGCCGAGGTAGGCGCGGGTGACGTTCCGGATCGACCAGAGGGCCGCCCCGGGGCGGAAGACCCCCGCCTCCCAGCGCCCCGCCCCGTCGTAGTCCCCGGGGACGAGCTGGTCGGCCGAGGAGCCGAAGAAGAAGCGGGTCAGGGCCCAGACCGACCAGAGGCCGGTCGAGGGGCGGAAGACCGCGACATCCCGGACGTAGTCGTTGTCGTAGAAGCCGCTGACGGCGATGTCGCCGGTCTCGCCGAGGCTGACCCGGGTCGCGTTCCGGACCGACCAGAGCGCGGCGGCGGGGCGGAAGACCCCCGCCTCCGCCGTCCCGTTCCCGGTGTAGTCGCCCGGGACGGCCTGGTCGCCCGCGGCCCCCAGGTAGAAGCGGGTCAGGGACCGGACCGACCAGAGCCCCTCGCTGGGGCGGAAGACGGCGACATCGGTCGTCCCGTCCCCGTTGTAGTCGGCGGGGACGACCGCGTCGGTCGAAGCGCCGAGGTAGACTCGGGTCAGGTTGCGGATCGACCACATCCCCGAGGACCCCCGGAAGACCGCCAGGTCGCTCGTCCCGTCACCGTCGTAGTCGTCGTGGCCGGGGTGCCGGGCGAAGGGGAGAAGGGTGATGGTGAAGGTCCCCCCCTCGCTGACGTAGATGCTGGTGTTGTATCCCCCGCCGTCGTCGTAGGAGAGGGCGTAGCATTGGCCCCCGATCGAGTGGCGGTGGAGGATCCTCCCGTAGTGGTTGACAGGGGAGTCGGGGGCGTTGGTCCCCTGGTAGAAGAGGGACTGGGTGAACCACTCCGCGCCCGCGAGATGCATCGTGGACCGCTGGATGGCGCTGTTGATCACCGGGGCGAGGAGGCCCGTGGTGAACTCTCCGGTCCCCCCGAAGATGACGTGGCCGTAGTTGCTCCCGATCTCCGTCCCGGTCGGCCAGCCGGAGGGCTTGGCCGCCCAGGCCGGCCGGGCGTACTCCTTGTCCCCGGGCGTCCAGGTGAGCTTCTCCCCGGCGGAGTCGACGACCCCGACGTAGGTCTGGGCGTTATAGTGGAGGGTGATCGTCCGGTCCGGTACCCAGCACCGGTCCTTGACGTAATCGTTCCAGAAATAGCTGAAATACTTGAAGTTGCCGTTCCAATCCCCGCTGGCCGGGTCGATCGGGGAGGGGGCGGGGACCGCGACCTTGTCGGGGGCGACCACCCGCCAGGCCACCCCGCCGGTGTCCGCCTGGACGAGGTTGTTCCGGAAGATGACGGAGTTGGACGTCTCCTGGGCCCCCAGGTCCGGGACGGAGCGGAATTCGCCGAAGATGACGTTCCTCAGGCCGGGGACTCCGGTCTGGAAGCCGAAGGTGACGAGCTGGTGGGAGTTCTTGTCGACCGCCGAGAAGGTGATCGGGAGCGACCAGAAGTCGACGTTGGTGGTGTTCATGTTGATGAGGCTGACGTCGTTCGTGTAGAACTCCACCTTGTCGTAGAGGAGGCGGTCGGAGGGGCCGTAACCCGGCTCGGTCGTCGCCGGGTCGAAGCTGAGGGCGTCGAAGTCCGCCCCGTAGGAGAAGAAGATCCTCCCCCCGTCGATCCGGGGGAGGGAGAAGGCGATCCCGTTGGTCGCCGATTCCAGGGCCTTGAGGGTGGTCGTCATATCGGTGACGGTGCTCGAGCGGGGGGTGACGTACGACCCGCTCGCCCAGTCCAGGTAGCCCGCCCCTCCCGGCCCGGTCCCGATCACGTAGAGGTGGACCCGGTCATCGGGGAAGCCGGAACGGTTGACGAACTTCACCGTGGCGACACCCGCCGCCGCCGCGCCCGCCGCCGCCAGGCCGAGGACGACTAGTCCCGCCGCCACGCTCGTTTTCGCTCGCATCGCAGAATCCTCCGGGGTTGTTGCCGTCCGCCCGCCCCGGCGGGTCCGGACGGAATTCGCCATCATCATCGTTCTCCCGCCCCCTGTCAACCTCCGCCGCCGCCTGGAGGCCCGGTCCCCCGACCATGCTGCTGAATTTTCGCTAAGGGATGTCGGGGCGGGTGTGATCGGGCGGGCCAGGCCGCCGCTTCCCAGAAGCGGCCTACGGTATGGCGGCGCGGCCGGGCTTGTTTCGCCCGGTCGCCGGGGGTATACTCGGAGCTGATGCTGCCGCCGGTCTTTGCCTCGCCTGGAGAAGGAGCGCCCTCCCGTGGATAAAAGCCCCGCCCCCCCGCCCCCCAAGACCGTCCTGGTCATTGACCCGGATGCCGCGACCGCCGCCGCCCTCCTGCCGGGCGGCCGGACGGTCATCCGGGCCGCGACCGGGGAGGAGGGGCTCGCCCTGGCCCGCTCCCGCCGCCCCGGCCTGGTCGTAGTCGAGGCCCTCCTCCCCCGGATGGACGGGTTCACGGTCATCCGCCTCCTCAAGTCCGACCCCCGTTTCCGCTCTCTCCCCGTGGTCATGGCCAGCGCCCGCCGCCTCGCCCAGGACATCCTGAGGGCGGAGGAGGTGGGCGCCGCGACCTACGTCACCAAGCCCTTCGACCCTCTCCGCCTGCGCGAGGTCGTGGACGGTCTCCTCTCCCGAACCGAGAGGAGCGAGTTCTCCGTGGAGTATTCCCAGCGCCTCCCGCCCCCGCCCCGCCCGGCCTCCGCGCGCCCCCTCGTCCTCCTCGTCGGGGGGGAGGAGGAGATCCCCGGCCGCCTGGAGGGGGCCCTGAAGGCGGCCGGCTTCGAGGTCCGCCGCTTCTCCCGCGCCGAGGCGGCCCTCCCCGTCGCCCGGGCCGGAGACCGGGTCTGCGTGATCGCCGACACCGCCCTCTCCGGGATGGACGGCTACACCCTCTGCCTCCTCCTCAAGTACGACGCCCGCTGCCGCCATATCCCCGTCTTCCTCCTCTCCTCGCGCTCCCATCCTTACGAGCCGGAGCGGGGGAAGACCGTGCGGGCCGACGGCCACCTCGTCCCCTCCGCCGACGCCGGCGAGATCGCCCGCTCCCTACTCGCGGCGCTGGAGAAGAGCCTCCGGGAGAAGGCGGCCTCCGCGGCCGGTCCGCTCTGGCTCGACGGCTTCAAGACCATCGGCTGAGGCCGCTCGCTTCCCTCGTCATTCGTCCATGCGTCGCCCCCGCCCGGCGGGGGCGGCGCGATCGTCCTTCGTTTTGTTCCTTGCCCTCCTCCCTCCGTCCGGCGTAATCTTTTTCCCGTGAATTCGTTCTGGCTTCCCTTCCTCCTCACCCTGGGTTTCTGGGCGCTCTCCGGCGCGGTTCTCACCTTCCTCTCCCGATCCCTCCGCCTCCTCCGGGTCCTCCTCCCCTATGGGCTCACCCTCCTCTTCCTCGCCGGGCTCCTTTTCCTCTCTCCCCGCACCCCCGTCCCCCTCCCCGAGGGTTCTTCCACGGTCCTGCTGCTCATGCTGGTGACGGTCGCGATCTGGGCGGCCATCCGGGTCCTCTTCTTCTTCCTCTTCAGCCGCCTGAAGGGGGAGCGCGAGGAGGCGGTGGTCCCGCCGCTGCTGCGCCACCTGATCATGGTCGTGGTCTGCGCCTTCTCCTTCTTCGTCGTCTTAAAGATCTTCTACCCTTCCCTCTCCCTGACCGGCGTGGTGGTCGGCTCCACGGTCTTCTCCGCCATCCTCGGCCTCTCCCTCCAGGACATCCTCTCCAACTTCTTTTCCGGGATCGCGCTCGCCGTCGAAAAGCCCCTGCGGATCGGCGACTGGGTGACGATCGGGGGGAAGGAGGGATTGGTCACGGAGATCACCTGGCGCTCCACCCGCCTTAGGATGCGGGACAACAACCTCCTGGTCATCCCCAACAGCGTCCTCGCCAAGGAGGTCGTCCTCAACTTCAGCCATCCCTCCCGGCTCCATCGCAAGTCGGTCCGGGTGGGGGTGGCCTATCCCCATGCGCCCCGGGTTGTCGTCTCCGTCCTCGAGGCGGCGGCGCGGCGGGTGGAGGCGGTCCTGGAGAACCCTCCCCCCGAGGCCCTGGTCTCGGACTTCGCCGACTGCAGCGTCGTTTACGAGCTCCGCTACTGGCTCCCCGATTACGATAAGGTCCCCGACGCCGCGAGCCGCGTCCGGATCGAGGTCTACGACGCCCTCAAGCAGGCCGGCCTCAGGATCCCCTTCCCGGTCCGGGAGGTCCTCCTCCGGACGGAGGGGGCCGCCGCGCCCTCTGTCCCCCGCCTGACCGCGCTCGCGGGGCCCACCGCGGGGAGGACGGTCGCCCTCGTCGGCGAGCTCTCCCTGGGGCGGGAAGAGGGGAACGCCGTGGTCGTCGCCGAGCCCGCGGTCTCCAAGCGCCACGCCCGCCTCCTCGCCGCCGCGGACGGGGTCTGGATCGAGGACCTCGGGAGCAAATCGGGGACGCTGGTCAACGGTTCCCCGGTCCGCCGGCAGAAGCTCTCCGCCGGGGACGAGATCCGGATCGGCTCGGCCGTCTTCCTCTTCGAAGTCTAGCCCCACGAGACACGAAGAGAGACATCGAATATATTGTGGGAGGGGCGTCCTCGCCTGCCCCGATAACTATTGGATCCAGATAGAAATCGGGGACCCGATCCCGGCCGGCTCGGATCGCGACAGGAATGTCGCTCCCACAGAAAAATAGTGATCAGTTATCAGTGATCAGTCGGTCCAGTCGTGAAAATTTGCGGACGCCATCAGCCCGGCCCGCCGAGCCATTCGCGAAGATTCGCGGTTAAATAAATTAAGCCGTCCGCGATTGACCGCCCATGTCCCCCCCGGAAAAACTCGTCTCCCTCGGCCGCTACCGGATCCTCGCCGAGATCGGGAGCGGCGGGATGGGGACGGTCTACAAGGGCCTCCAGCCTTCGCTGAACCGCACGGTCGCGATCAAGGTCCTCCCCCGCGGCTTTTCCTCCGATCCCGAGCTGGTCGCCCGCTTCCTCCGCGAGTCGGCCGCCATCGCCACCCTCAACCACCCCCACATCATCCAGATCATCGACCGGGGGGAGGAGAAGGGGCTCTACTACTTCGTCATGGAGTTCATGGACGGGCCTTCCCTGGAGGATCTCCTGAAGACGGGGAAGCTCCCCTCCGGCGAGGCGGTGGAGATCGTCTGCCAGATCGCCCGGGCGCTCGACTACGCCCACGCCCGGGGCGTGGTCCACCGCGACCTCAAGCCGTCGAACATCCTCCTCGACCGCGCCCGCCAGGTCGCCAAGCTCGCCGACTTCGGGATCGCCCGCCTCGCCTCCGGGGGAGGGGACAGCACGATCACAGAGTCCCAGCAGTCGCTGGGGACGCTGAACTACATGTCCCCGGAGCAGCGCCGCGACGCCGGGACGGCGGACCGCCGCTCCGACATCTATGCCCTCGGGGTCGTCTTCTACCAGATGCTGACCGGGGAACTCCCCCTTGGCAGCTTCCGCCTCCCCAGCCACCGGGACCGGCGGATCTCCCCCCGGATCGACGGGATCGTCGTCAAATGCCTCCGGACCCGGCCGGAGGAGCGCTATGCCACGGCCCAAGAGCTCCTCCGGGATCTCGCCGCGGAGCGCCCCCGCGAGGTACCGCTCAAGGATGAGATCCGCTCCGCTTTCTCCCGCCTCTCCCGCCTCCGCTCCCCCCGCGACTCCGCCTCCGCCCGCCGCCGCCGGCCCGGGTGGCTGCTTCCGGCGCTCGCGCTCGCGCTCGCTCTCGTTCTCTGGCTCCTCCTCCGCGCGCCCGGGAAGGGCCCGCTCCCCCTCCTCCCGACGGGGGATAAGTCCTCGGCGATCGAGAAGAAGCTCTCCGCCGCCGAGCGCCTGGCCCGGGACGGCCAATCCGCGCCGGCGCTCGGGGAGCTGGAGCGGATCGCGGCGGAGAATCCGGAAACGCCCCTGGCCGCCGAGGCGCTCTTCCGCTCGGCCCGGATCCGGGAGGGAATGGGGGACCACGAGCGGGCGGTCACGGATTACCTCCGCGCCCTCTCGGTCTGCCCGGAGGGCGACCGCGCCCCCGAGGCCGCCTACCAGGCGGCCATGATCTCCCTCCACCGCCTGCGGGACCGGGAGAAGGCGATCGCCTCCTTGCAGAAGGTCGCCGACGGCTATCCCCGGTCCGTCTTCGCCCCCAAAGCGCTTTTCCAGCTCGCCCTCCTCCAGAAGGACCCCGACGCCAGCTTCGTTGAGAAGATCTTCTCCTCCTCCGATCCCGCCTCCGCCCGAGCGGCGGCCGCGTCCCTGGAGCGGCTCGTCCGCGACTACCCGCGCTCCCCCGAGGCGGCGGGGGCGCTGATCGAGCTCAGCCGGCTCTACGGCCCGGAGCGGATGAACCAGCCCCGGAAGTCGAACGAGGCCCTGCAGGCGCTCCGGGAGCGCTACCCGGCGACCACCTTCCCAATCGATTACTACCTGGCGGTGAACTACGAGGCCCTGGGCGAGACGAAGACGGCGCGGGAGCTGTACCGGAAGTTCCTCTCCACCCATCCGACCGGGCGGGAAGCCCATGAGGCGGAGAAAAAGCTGGAGTCCCTCTGACCGCTCCGCTCCGTTTCCCCTTTTCTGCCGCTTTACGGAAGCGGCAGAAAACCGTCGCCGTCATAAAAATGCTGATGGTGGCCTGAGTTGATTCGGGGTTGACAGTGACGCGGGCGGGATGGTAGAAAAATCTCCGACACTCCGGAACCCGAAAAGCCATGCTCGCCGAATTCTCCTACCGGGCCCCCCGCGCGCGCGAAGAGCTACTCCGCCTGCTCGCCGAAACCGCCGGGGAGTCGAGGATCATGGCCGGCGGGACCGACCTTCTGGTCGGCATCCGGGACGGCTCTTCCCGCCCCTCCCTCGTCATCGACATCAAGAAGGTCAACGGCTTCGACCGCCTTGACTTCGACCAGAAGTCCGGCCTCTCGATCGGCCCGGCGGTGACGATCAATGCCCTTCTGGAGGATCCGCTCGTCGTCCGCAAATACCCCGTCCTGGCCGCGGCCGCCTCCGAGCTCGCCTCGGTCCAACTCCGGAACCGCGCCACCGTCATTGGCAATATCGTCAACGCCTCCCCCTGCGCCGACATGGCCCCGCCGCTCCTCTGCCTCAAGGCTTGCGCCATCCTCGCCTCGACCTCCGGCGTCCGGGAGGTCAAGCTCTCGGAGTTCTTCACCGGCGTGAAGAAGACGGTCCTGAGGCCCGGCGAACTGATGGAGCGGATCCTCATCCCGGCGGAGATGGCGGGCTGGCGAGGCGGCTTCCTGAAATTGAAGCGGATCAAGGGGCACGACCTCGGGATCGTCTCGGTGGCCCTGGTTCGCCGGGGGAAGGTCTTGAGGGTCGCGATCGGATCGTCCGCCCCCACGCCCGTCCTCCTCCCGGAGCTTGCCGCCTCCGCCCCGGCGGAGAAGGTCTGCCGGGAGGCCCTGCGGGCGATCAAGCCGATCGACGACGTCCGCTGCACGAGGGAATACCGGGAGTTCATGGTGGGGGTCTTCATCAAGAGGCTGCTGGCGGAAAAATAGTTATAGTTTGCATCCTGTGGGAGGGGCATTCCTGCCCCGATCGCGGATCGCGACATGAATGTCGCTCCCACAATGCGCGTACAAGCGTGTGTTTTGACGGGGAAGAATCTGATGATACGCATCCAGCTCAAGGTCAACGGCCAGATCTACGTCCGGGAGACGGACGAGCACAAGACGCTCCTGCGCTTCCTCCGCGACGACCTCGGTCTCACCGGGACCAAGGAGGGCTGCGGGGCGGGGGAGTGCGGGGCCTGCACCGTCATCCTGAACGGCCGCACGGTTAACTCCTGCCTGGTCCTCGCCGCCGAGGCGGACGGGGCGGAGGTGGAGACGGTGGAGGGCGAGGCGAAGGACGGGAAGCTCTCCCCCCTCCAGAAGGCCTTCGACCGCCACCACGCCGTCCAGTGCGGCTTCTGCACCCCGGGGATGCTGATGTCGCTCCGCCAGCTTCTTCGCAAAAACCCCAAGCCCTCGGAGGAGGAGATTCGCCGGGCGATCGAGGGGAACTTCTGCCGCTGCACGGGGTACCAGCAGATCATCGAAGCCGTCCAGGACGTCACCGGACAGCTCAAGCGACCGGGGGAACTCCGCCATGTTTGAGAACCTCGACCCGCGCGACCTCGCCGTGGTCGGCCACGGCGTCCCCCGGATCGACGCCAGCGAGAAGCTGACCGGGGAGGCCCTCTACACCGGCGACCTCCGCCTCCCGGGGATGCTCTCCGCCGCGGTGAAGCGCTCACCCCACGCCCGGGCTAGGATCCTCAAGATCGACACCTCGCGGGCGGCGAAGCTTCCCGGTGTGCGCGCCATCCTGACCGGGGACGAGCTCTCCTACCGGATCGGCCTCTACGTCGTCGACAAGTACATCCTCGCCCGCGGCGTGGTCCGCCATTACGGAGAGGCGGTGGCGGCGGTGGCGGCCGACACCCTCCTCATCGCCCGCCAAGCGGTTGATCTGATCACGGTCGAATACGAGGTCCTCCCCCCCGTCCTCGACCCGGTGGAGGCCTTCCGCAAGGACGCCCCGCTGGTCCACCCGGATCTCGGCGACTACGAGTTCGTCCGGGCCGTCTTTACGCCTGTCCCGGGGACGAACATCGCCAACCACACCAAGCTCCGCAAGGGAGACGTGGAGGCGGCTTTCCGGCGCTCGCACTGGATCGTGGAGCGGGAGTACACCAATCCTTCCGTCCAGCACGTCCCGATGGAGACCCATATCGCCATCGCCGCCTGGCAGGCGGGAGACCGGGTCACGATCTGGACCTCGGCTCAGTCCGCCTTCACGGTCCGCAACCTCTTCTGCCACGCTTTCAAGCTCCCCCGCCACCACGTGCGGGTGCACATCCCCTACGTCGGCGGCGGCTTCGGGGGCAAAGCCGGGGTCGGCTTGGAGCCCCTGGTCGCCTGCCTCTCCCGCAAGGCCTCCGGCCGGCCGGTCAAGCTCCAGGCCACCCGGGAGGAGGAGTTCAGCCTGCTGCCCTGCCGCAGCGGCCTCACCTACCGGATCAAGACCGGCGTGGCCAGGGACGGGAAGATCCTCGCCCAGAAGATGACGATGTTCTGGGACTCCGGCGCCTACGCGGACTATGCGGTCAACGTCACCCGCGCCTCCGGCTACTCCGCCTCCGGCCCCTACGAGATCCCGAACGCCTGGGTGGACGCCTACAGCATGTACACCAACAAGGCCTACGGGACCGCCTACCGGGGCTTCGGCCACGTCGAGTTCTCCTGGGGGGCGGAGCGGCAGATGGACCTGGTCGCCCGGGCGGTCGGGATGGACCCCCTGAAGTTCCGCCTGCTCAACGCCCTGAAGCCCGGATCGATCACCCTGACCGGGGAGAAGATCAAGGTCCACACCGGGTCGGTGACCAAGTGCCTGAACGCCGCGGCGGCGGCGATCGGCTATGGAAAGCTCACCCCGGCCGAGAAGGCCCGGGAGAAGCGGACCGGGATGAAGATCGGCAAGGCGGTGGCCGCCCTCCAGAAGGCCCCGGCCATGCCCCCTTACACCGGCACGGTGGTCATCCTCAAGATGAACGAGGACGGGACCGTGATCGCGAACTTCTCGCTCACCGAGATCGGGGCCGGGACCTACACCTCGGTCGCCCAGATCATTGCCGAGCGGCTGCGCTTCCCCCTCTCCAAGCTCAAGATCGCCTTCGAGATCGACACCGACCGCGACCCCTACGACTGGCAGACCGTCGCCTCCAAGGGGCTCTTCCTCTCCGGGAACGCGGGGATCCTCGCCGCCGACGACCTGATCGGGAGGGCCTACGAGGTGGCCGGGGCGGTCTTGCGGGCGGCGCCCTGCGACCTCGACCACGACGACGAGAAGATCTTCATCCGCCACGACCCCGAGAAGAGCGTTTCCTTCAAGGAGATCGCCGTCGGCTATGCCTTCCCGGACGGGAACGCGATCGGCGGCCCCCTGGTCGGGGTCGGGCGCTACATCGCCCAGGGGCTTAGCAATCTCAACAAGGAGACCGGCCAGGGGCTCCCCGCCCTGGACTGGACCTACGGGGCCCATGGATTGATCGTCGAGGTCGACCCGAAGACCGGCGAGTACAACGTGATCAAGGTCGCCTCCGCCTTCGACGTCGGCCGGGCGATCAACCCCGCGGCGGTCCGGGGCCAGGCGATCGGGGGGATGCTCCAGGGGCTCGGCACCGCGATGTGCGAGGGCTACATCTACGACCGCCAGGGCCGCCTCCTCAACCCCTCCTTCACCGACAACAAGATCCCCACCGCGATGGACCTGCCCGAGGAGGTGGAGTCGATGGTGGTGGAGACGCCCCAGACCGACGGCCCCTACGGGGCGCGCGGGGTGGGGGAGCACTCGATGATCGCGGTCTGCGCCGCGCTCGGCAACGCCCTCAAGAACGCGCTCGGGATCGAGCTCACCCACATGCCGATCCGCTTCGAGGACGTCTGGCGGGCGATGAAGAAGAAGCCCGCGATCGACAACTGGATCACCCGAACGCCCGCCGGCTCCTGCCGCTCGGTCCCGGTCCTCCGGGACGATAAGAAGTAGGGGCTTAAAATCCGAAATCCGAATATCGAAATCCGAGACAAATCCTAAGTCCGAAATCCGAAAACCCGCGCCCCGCCGCCTCCGGTGGTTTGCGGGCCATTCGGATTCGGATATTGCTTCGGGTTTCGTAATTCGAGTTTCGGATTTATTTATTCCGGTTCAGAGATCCGGAACGTTCGCGATCCCCGCTCACCCGGAAGACACACATGCCGCTCTTCCTCGGCGTTGTTCTGTCCCTCTACGCCCTGGTCAACTTCTACGTCCTCGCCCGGGGCTGGACGATCCTGCCCCGGAGAGCCTCCGTCCGTTCCGCCTACTTCCTCGCCGGGCTCTTCCTGATGTCTGCCTACGTGCTCGCCCGGGTCTTCCCCGCCGCCGGCCCTCTCCTCGCCCGGATCGGCTCCTGGTGGATCGGCGCCGTCCTCTATCTCTTCCTCCTCACGCTCCTCGCCGACCTGGTCAGGGTGCTGAACCGCCGCTTCGCCTTCCTCCCCCCGGGGACGAAGGAGGTCCGCCTTCTCCGCCGACGGCAGGTCGCCGCCCTGATCGCCCTCCTCGCCGCCGCCCTTCTCGGCTACGGGGCCTGGAACGCCTCCCGGCTCCGGGTGACCACCGTTCCGCTCCGGATCCCGAAACCGGTCGGCGGCCTCTCCCGGCTCCGGATCGCCTTTCTCTCCGACCTGCACCTGGGGGGGATGCGGGGGGAGTCCTTCCTGCGCCGGACACTCCGGCGCCTGGAGGAGCTGCGCGCCGACCTGGTCGTGCTCGGGGGGGACGTCCTGGACGTGGAACTGGAGGAGGATACCGCCCGGATCCTGGTCGCCAACCTCTCCGGGATCAAGCCGCCGCTCGGCCTCTACGCCGTGCTCGGCAACCACGAGTACCTCTGCGGCGCCGAGCGGTCGGCCGCCCTCCTTGCCCGGGCGGGGGCGACGCTCCTCCGGGACGAGTTGGCGCAGCCGGTCCCCGGCCTCTACCTGGCCGGCCGCGACGACCTCTCCCGCCGCTGGCGGCTGAGCGAGCGCCGGCCCCTCTCCGGGATCGTCTCGGGGCGGGACGAGCGCTCCCCCCTGATCGTCGTCGACCACCAGCCGTCGAGTCCGGCGCTGGCGGAGGCGGCGGCGGGCGGGGCCGACCTGATCCTCTCCGGCCACACCCACGGCGGGCAGCTCTTCCCCTGGAACTGGGTGGTCCGGATCTTCTTCAGCAAGATCTACGGGCTTTACCGGGAGGGGGGGGCGTTCGTCTACGTGACCTCCGGCGCGGGGACCTGGGGGCCGGCGGCGCGGGTGGGGGCCGACCCCGAGATCGCGCTCCTGGAGATCACCTTCCAGGACTAGCCCGGGGGTCGCCTATAAAATTCGCCGGAGGGCGGCCAGTCGCCGCCCTCCGGCGAATTTTAGCGCCAGTGTCCCGGCACGAAGCGCCCGCGGTTGTTGTAGTGAGCCGGGATGTAGGTTCTCCCGACCCGGGGCGTCATCCACCGCCCGGGGTGCCAGACCCCGTCCATCCAGTAGCCGGCCTCCCAGACCCTGGCCCGGGCGGGGTTGCCCTCCGGCCGCCAGTGGCCGGGGATCCATCTCCCCTCGGCGTCGGTGCGCCCCTCCACCCAGACGTAGCCGGGCGCGGCCGTCGTCCGCCAGTAGCCGGGGACGACGACGCCGTTGGGGAGCGTGTGGGGGGCCACCCACACCTGGTCCGGGGGGGCGGCATTCCCGGTAGCCGGGACGGCGGCAGCCAGAGCCGCCGCCGCGAGCAGTGCGATCAGATGCCATCGGATCATGATAGTCTTCTCCAATTTTATCTATACAACGTCTCTGTCGCGGAATCGTTTAACGCACTCGACAGGGTGATGCCCGAGCCGGCGAGGCGTGCCGCTACCGGGGCGCATTAAATCGCCCCGCCGGACAACCGGTGGACGTGGCCGGGACGGCCACGAAGAGGAATACCGCGGCGAGGAGGGGGACGATATGCGCTGCGGTCATAGTCGATCCTCCAATGATTACCGCCCGGCCACGTTGCCGGATCGACATCGTTTAGTGCGGTCCAACATTTCTCTTCAGATTATTTTTCCTTCCGTTACTATGATCGGGCGGCGCGTGAGTGCAGCTCATGCTTCCCGGATCAGCATAATAATTATCCCACCCGAGAGGAAGGAAAAATAATGAGAGACCCTCGACAGGAAAAGCTGGCGCGGATCCTGGCCGGATACTCGGCCGAGGTGAAGAAGGGGGACGTGGTGATGGTGGACTGGGCGGACGGAACGCCGCTCGAGTTCGTCCGGGAGGTCCAGACCGCCTGCCTGGAGCGGGGGGCGAAGTACGTCCGCCTCAGCTACTCCCACAGCGACCTCGTCGTCAACTTCTTCCGCCGCGCCGGGCGCGAGCAGCTCGGCTACTTCCCCCAGCACGAGCTCGATTTCATGAAGTCGGCCGACGCCTACATCGGGATCGGCTCGCCGCTCAACAGCCAGGCCCTCGCCGCCGTCCCGGCCCGGGTCCTCTCCGCCCGCCAGCGCCTGCTCCGCCCCATCCTCGATGAGCGCGTGAACCGCACCCGCTGGGTGATCACCCGCTACCCCACCCAGTCCCAGGCCCAGGACGCGGGGATGTCCTTCGAGGACTTCGAGGACTTCTACTTCCGGGCCTGCAACGTGGACTGGGCCAAGGAGTCGGAGCGCCAGGAGGCCCTGAAGCGCCTGCTGGCCCGCACCCGGGAGGTGCGCCTCCTCGCCCCCGACACCGACCTTGCCTTCTCGATCGCCGGGATGCCCGCGGTCAAGTGCGACGGAAAGCGCAACATGCCGGACGGCGAGGTCTACACCGCCCCGGTCAAGAACTCGGCCGAGGGGAAGATCCGCTTCAACGCCCCCACCGTCTACCAGGGCAAGATCTTCGCCGGGATCGCCCTCGAGTTCAGGAAGGGGAAGATCGCCGCCGCCTCCGCCGAGCGGGGGGGCGAGTACCTGAACGACATCCTCGACGTAGACGGGGGCGCCCGCTATCTGGGGGAGTTCTCCTTCGGCCTCAACCGCGCCATCACCCGCCCCATGCACTCCATCCTCTTCGACGAGAAGATCGCGGGCTCGGTGCACCTGGCGGCCGGGGCGGCCTACCAGATCTGCGACAACGGCAACCGCTCCGCCATCCACTGGGACATGATCCGGCTGATGAACGACGGCGAGGTCTACCTGGACGGCGTCCTCGTCCAGAAAGGCGGGGTGTTTCAGCTCGCGGAGCTGAAAGCCTTGAACTGAGGTTACGTGAGGTTTCGTAATGTTACGTGAGGTTACGGGGGGGGGCGACGTCCATTCGCAACCTCACGTAACCTCACGTATCCTTACGTAACCTTACGTAACCTTTGGTTGTTATCGCCTCCGCTCCGCCGGGCTCCCGTCATCCTCACACCCCGGGATGAAGTCGGATGCGATCTCGCGGTTGAGGAGGATCTCGATCGCGGTGAGGAGCTCCGCCTGGTCCGGGATGACGAAGGTGAAGGCCTTGCCGGGAGCGTCCATTCGGGCGGACCGCCCGACCCGGTGGAGGTAGTCCTCCGGATTCTCGGGGACGTCGTAATTGATGACGTGGGAGATCCCCGCCACGTCGATTCCCCGCCCCATGACGTCGGTGGCGACCAGGATCGGGATCTTCTTCTTGCGGAAATCCGCCACCGCCCGGTCCCGCTGGTTCTGCTGGAGGTCCCCGTGGATGTAGAGGGCCTTCCAGCCCCGCTTCTGGAGGTGCTGGCCCAGCCGCTCCGCCCCCCGCTTGGTTCGGGTGAAGATCAGGGCCAGTTCCGGCTTCTCCCGCTCCAGGAGCTTCGTGAGCAGGGTGAGCTTCCGGTTGGGGGCGACGGCGAAGTAGCGCTGGTCGAGCGTCCCCACCGAGGGGTCGTCGTCCGATACCACCGAGATCCCGATGGGGTCGTGGAGGAAGCGGTTGGCCATGCGCATGATCTCCTCGGGGAGGGTGGCGGAGAGGAAGAGGGTCTGCTTCCGGCCGGTGCAGCGGTTCAGGATCTCCCGGATGTCCTTGCGGAAGCCCATGTCGAACATCCGGTCGACCTCGTCCAGGACGACGATGGAGAAGGAGGGGAGGCTCAAGACCCGGCGCCCCGAGAGGTCGAGGAGCCTTCCCGGCGTGGCGGCCACGATCTCCGGCTCCCGGCGGAGCTTTTCGGTCTGGGCCTCGATGGACTTGCCCCCCACCACCGCCACCGCCCGAGGCGGGCCGTCGCCGGCGAGTTTCGCTGACTCGGCGACGATCTGCTCCGTGAGCTCCCGGGTGGGGGCGAGGATGAGGGCCCGGATCTTCTCGCCGCGGAAGAAGTGCTCGAAGATGGGGAGGAGGAAGGCGGCGGTTTTCCCGGTGCCGGTCTTGGCCCGCCCCACGCAGTCGCGCCCGGTCAAGGCAGCCGGGACGAACTGGACCTGGATCTCGGTCGGCCGTAAGAAGCCGATCCGGTTCACCGCCGCGACCGCCCGCGGGCTCAAGCCCAGCCGGGCGAAGGAGGCGTCCGCGCCCTCGGTCGGGGCGGGCGCGTTTTCGATCGGTTTTTCTCTCATGGCGGCACTATATCACCGCTCTCCGCGAAAACCGACGGATTTATAGGTCCTATTGGTCCTATAGGTCCTATTGGACCTATAGGATCCTGGCTCCTATCGCAAACCTCCGGAAAAGGTTATAATAATTGCGGCCCTCGGATGCGTGTCATGCCTCCCCGCAAATCCAGAACCCGCCGCCCCCCGGCGGGCCGGGCAGGGAAATCCCGTCCGCCTTCCCGCTCCCGCCGCCAGCGGCCGGACGGGAGCCGCGACTACCGGACGCTCTTCGAGATCTCCCCCGCCTCGATCATGCTTCTCAGCCGGCAAGGGATCGTGCTCGACGTCAACCCCGCCTTTTGCTCCATCTTCGGCTATACCCGGGACGAGGTGGTCGGCTCCCCGATTGACCGGATCGCCCTCTCGGACACGCCCACCCGGATCCGGGAGCATATCCAACGCATCCTCGCGGGGGAGAATCTCCGCCACGTGGTGAAGAATGCGCGCCGGAACGGGAAGGAGTGCTTCCTCGACCTCAACGAGACCCGGATCCGCTTTCCGGACGGGAGTTATGGCGTCCTCATCGTCGCCGCCGACGTCACCGAGCAGCGGCGAGTGGAAGACATCCTGAAGCGCCACTCCCTGGTCTACACCGCCATGGAGGAGGCGGTCTTCGTCTTCGACCGCGTCGGCCGAATCATCGACGTGAACCCCGCGGCGGAGAAGATCCTCGGCCGCGCCCGGGTGGAGCTGGTCGGCCTCCCCGCCTCCGCCCTGAACCCCCCGGGGCGGGGGGATGAGATCAGCGCCGAGATCACGCGGGCGCTCCAGGCGGGGAAGGTGTGGCGGGGGGAGGTTCCCCTCCTCACCGCCGGGGGGGAGGTCCGGCCCGCCGCCGCCATCGTTTCCTGCCTCCGCGACCAGACGGGCGCGCGGATCGGCTCGGTCGGGATCAACCGCGACATCACCTACGACAAGAGGCTGGAAGCGGAGCTGATCAAGGCCCAGAAGCTGGAGTCGCTTGGCGTGCTGGCTGGGGGGATCGCCCACGATTTCAACAACCTGCTCATGGGCATCCTCGGCAACATCTCGTTGGCCCGGCTCGGGCCCGCGGACGCCGATGCGGTCCTCTCCCAGGCTGAGAAGGCATGCCTGCGGGCGCAGGATCTGACCCGGCAGCTTCTCACCTTCGCCCGGGGCGGCGCCCCGGTCAAGAAGGCCTTCGATCTCGGCCCCCTTCTCGAGGAGACCGCCCGCTTCGCCCTCCGGGGCTCGGCGGCGACCTGCGAGTTCGCGTTGCCCCCCGACCTCTGGCCGGTCGCCGCCGACTCCGGCCAGATCGCCCAGGTCGTCCACAACCTCCTCCTCAACGCCGTCCAGGCCATGGACCGGGCGGGGGCGATTCGGGTCAAGGCCGAGAACCGCGTGGTCTCCGACCGGCGAGCCGAACCGCTCCTCGCCCCGGGCCGTTATGTCCGGGTCGCCGTCTCCGATCAAGGCGTCGGCATTCCCCCCGAGATCCTGGGCAGCATCTTCGACCCCTTCTTCAGCACCAAGATCCGGGGGACCGGGCTGGGTCTGGCCGTCTGCTACTCGATCATCAAGAACCACAGCGGCCGCCTCACCGTCGAATCCCATCCCGGGCGGGGGTCCACCTTCAGTTTTTACCTTCCGGCCGCCCCGGACGCCGCCCCTCCGGAGGAGGCGCCGCTCCCCGCGGCCCGCGCCGGGAGGGGCCGGGTTCTCCTCATCGACGACGAGGAATTGGTGGCGACCGCGGTCGGGCGGATGCTCGAGCGTCTGGGCTATTCCAGCGCCTGGGCCAGGGATGGCCGGGAAGGGGTGGAGATGTACTCGCGGGAACTCTCGGCCGGCCGCCCGTTCGACGCCGTGGTCGTCGACCTGACCATCCCCGGGGGGATGGGGGGGAAGGAGGCGATCACCGTCCTGCGCCGGCTTGATCCGGATGTCCGGGCCGTGGTCTCCAGCGGCTATTCCAACGACCCGATCGTGGCGGACTACGCGAGCTATGGCTTCCGCGCCGCCCTGGCCAAGCCCTTCACCATCCACGCCCTGGGGCGGACCATGGGGGAGGTCTTAGGGTCGGGGAAAGGGGTTTCCTGAAGAGGCTCGGGGGTCGGCCGGTTTATCTCTGGCGCAATTTTCCCACCCCGGGTATCCTTGGTCCGGCGCGCGATTGCGCGCGCGCCGGACTAAGGAGGGACTATGGCCAAAACCATCCTTCTCGCCGACGATGATCCCGAGATCCTGCGCATCCTCTCCCTGGAGTTCACCCGGGCGGGCTACGAGGTCATGACCGCCCGCTCCGGCGCGGAGACGCTCGATTGCCTGCGCCAGCGCCGGCCGGATTTTCTGGTCGTTGACTACCAGATGCCCTCCGGCGACGGGGTGCTCGTCCTGGGCAAAGCGAGATCGCTCGCCCCCGGACTCCCCATGGTCGTCCTGACCGCCCACGACTCCACCCATCTCCGCCAGCGGGCGCTGCGTCTCGGCGCCCGCGCGGTATTCGCCAAACCCTTTCCCCCCTCCACGCTGCTCGCGGAGATCCGGGGGGCGCTAGGGGAAAAATAAAGTTACGCAAGGTTACGTGAAGTTACGTGGGGTTACGTGAGGTTACCGCCGAGCGTCGACCGTAACTTGGCGTAACCCTTACGTAACCCTACGTAACCCTTACGTAACCTTCCCCCTGCGTAACCTTCCCCCTGCGTAACCTTTCCCTTGCGTAACCTCGCGTAACCTTGATTTGTTGTATACCTGGGCGTTGATACAGTTCGGTGCCCTCTCCCCCCGCATCATGGCGATGAGGTTCTCCGCCGCCGTCAGCGCCATCCCCGTCCGGGTCCCCACCGTGGCGGAGCCGATATGGGGGACGAGAACGGCGTTCGGGAGTCTCCGGAGGGCCGGGTGGACGCGGGGCTCGTTCTCGAAGACGTCCAGTCCCGCTCCCGCGATCCGCCCTTCCCGGAGCGCCCTCGCCAGCGCCGCCTCGTCCAGCACCGGCCCGCGGGAGGTGTTGACGAGGTAGGCCGTCCGCTTCATCCGGCGGATCTCGCGCTCGCCGATCAGATGGCGCGTCCCGCTCGTGAGCGGGACGTGGAGGGTGACGCAGTCCGCCGCCGCCAGGAGGGCCGGGAGGGAGACGCGCCTCGCCCCGGTCTCTTTTTCCAACGCGGGGTTGGGGCGCCGGTCGGCGTAGATCACCTTCAGGCCGAACCCTCCCGCCCGCCTTCCCACCGCCGCGCCGATCCGCCCCGCGCCCACGATCCCCAGCGTTTTCCCCTTCAGGTCGCCACCGAGGAAGAGGAGCGGCCCCCAGGAGCGGAAGCGCCCCCGGCGGAGAAACCTCTCCGCCTCCGGGAGCCGGCGGACGACGGCGAGAAGGAGGGCCCAGGCGAGGTCGGCCACGGCGTCGGTCAGGACGCCGGGCGTGTTGCTGACCGGGATTCCCCGCGCGGTCGCCGCCGCGAGGTCAGCGTTGTCGTGGCCGACCGCCATCAGGGCGATCCCCCGGAGGGTAGGGACGGCTTCGAGGAAGCGGCGGTCGATCCGGTCGGTCAGGAGGGCGAGGAGGCCGTCCTTTTCTCGGCAGAAGCGGGCGAGCTCCGCCGGGGAGAGGACGCGGTCAGAGGGGTTGACCGCCACCGCCAGCCCCGCCCGCCGCAAGGCCGAAATGGCCGCCTCCGGGATAGGCCGGGAGACGAATACCTTCGGCGTTTTCGCGCCTGTGCGCACGGGCGATTTATATTAATAAACGGTTGACACGGAATGGCAACCCAAGCATCCTATTCCGAATTATTTGCGGATGCCAGCGGTTTCCCCGATTCGTGCCGGGAGATCGCCGGGGAGGGCGCCGGCGCGGGAACGTTTCCCCCGCCGGCGTGTTCGGAAGGATGGCGATCGAGACGAGAAAAACCTGGATCCTGATCGTTGGTTTCCTCTGCCTTCCGTGGCCCGCTCCGGCCGCCACCCCCCCGTCCGCCGCCGGTGGGGCGGAGACCTACCGGGTGAAGAAAGGGGACAGCCTTTGGTCGATCGCCCGCTCCTGCGGCGTCAGCGTGGAGGATCTGAAGCAAGCCAACGACCTCTCCGACTCGGCGGTGATCCGGGTCGGCCAGGAGCTCTCCCTCCCCCCGGGGGATTCCGCCTACTACGCCCGCCTCTGCGCGATCAAGCGCGGGGTGAAGGCGCGGACTTGGAAGTATATCGTTGTTCACCACAGCGCCACCTCGAGCGGAAACGCCTTCCGCTTCGATTACTTCCACCGCAAGGTCCGCCACATGGAGCGGGGGATGGCCTATCACTTCCTGATCGGGAACGGGCGCGGTTCGGGCGACGGGACGGTGCAGCCCGGCTCGCGCTGGCTCCTCCAGCAGCCCGGCGGCCACGTCCAGTCCGAGCAGATGAACGAGGTCGGGATCGGGATCTGCCTGGTGGGAAACCTGGACCTGGCGCCTCCCAGCGCCCGGCAGAAACAGGCGCTCACCGGTCTCATCCGCTATCTCCAGGGCAAGTACCGGATTCCCCGCTCGCGGGTGATCGGCCACCGCGAGGTCAAGGGGGCTCACACCAAGTGCCCCGGAAAGTACCTCTCCCTGGTCTCCCTGCGCAAGGGTTTGCGCCCCTGACCCCCCTCCCGTTTTCCGTTTTTTACTATCCGTCCGAAAGATGCCTTTTGAATATTAGTTAACATATTTCAGTATATTTGTATATATTTATCCTTTGCTTCATCGCCCATCAATCAAAATCCGGCATCGGCGATTGACAGCGCCCCCGGAGCGTGATATAATAAAAATTAACTAATCACCAACCAGGAGGAGGCTATGGTTCTGCTCGAGCATGACATAGGTGGAAAACTAAGGGCCTTGAGAAAAACGCGGCAGCTCACTCTCCAAGGGCTGGCGAAGAAGCTCAAGATGACGGCCAGCTACATCTCCCGCCTGGAGCGGAACCTCTGCCGCCCCTCGCTCCCCTCCCTGCAGTCCTTCGCCAATATCTTCGACGTCGACATCGCCACCTTCTTCGAGCGGCGGGTGGTCGAGTCGCGGCCGAAGCGGGTCCTCACCCCGGCCGACCAGGTCGAGGTGATCACCCACGGGGGGAACATCCGGATGAAACCCCTGGCCCACACCCTCTTCAAGCGGCCGGTCCTGGAAGTGACCCGGGTCACCCTGAAGAAGGGGGGCGAAGCGGTCTTCCCCACCCGCCCGGGCGAATGCCTGCTCATCCTGCAGGAGGGGAAGATCTCCCTGGTCCTCGGCCAGGAGCGCTACCGCCTGAACAAGGGCGACAGCATCTACTACACCACCGAGCAGCACCGCAAGATCACCAACCTGGGCCGGAAGGACGCCTCCTACATCTCCGTCCTCTACCCGCCCGTCTATTTCAAGTAAGGAGGCCTTCATGACCATCGTCACCGTGGACCTCGGCGGCAAGATCAAGCGGCTCCGGAAGGAGAGGAAGCTCACCCTGCAGAAGCTGGCCGACCGGATGAAGCTCACCCCGAGCTACATCTCCCGCCTGGAGCGGAACCTCTGCTACCCGGCCCTGGAGACGCTCTACGAGCTCGCCGCCTTCTTCGGCCTCGATATCTCCTTCTTCTTCCGGAAGGACCAGATAACCGACGAGAAGAGCCGCGTCCTCAAGGGTCGCGACCGCGCCGCCGGCTCCCTCTTCGAGGGCCGGGTGCAAAGCCGCCCCTACGCCAACATCAAGTACCGCGACCCCTCTTTCGAGGCCTTCTCGGCCGTCTCCCGCCCCGGGGTCACGGTCAAGCTCCCCCGCCAGAAGGGCCAGGCCTGCGTCCTCGTCCTCCGGGGGATGATCGAGTTCGTCTTGAGCTCGGAGACCTACGCCCTGCGCCCCGGCGACAGCGTCTACTTCTCCACCCGGGAGGAGCATTCCTACACCGTGCTCGGCAAGCGCCCCGCCGAGCTCGCGGTCTTCGTCTATCCCGCCCGCTTCCACAAATAGATGACCGGGCAGCCTCCAGCCGCCGCCGTTCTGGTCGTCGACGACGACGCCGCCGCCCGCCGCCTCCTCGCCCGCATCCTGGAGGGCGAGGGCTACCGCGCGGACCAAGCCGGCAGCGGAAAGGAGGCGCTCGCCCTTCTCCGGTCGAACGAGTACCAGCTCGCCTTTTTCGACCTCCGTCTCCCCGACCTCAGCGGCCTCGATCTTCTCGCCGCCCTGAAGAAGAGCGGCCGGAAGACGGAGGTGATCGTGGAGACCGCCTACGCCTCCCTTGAGTCCTCGCTCGAAGCGCTGCACCAGGGGGCCTTGGGCTACATCATCAAGCCCTTTCAGCCTTCCGAGGTCCGGCACGCCGCCGCGCGCGCCCTGGCCAAGCGGGCCCTGGAGGAGGAGAACGGACGCCTCCTCCGGGATCTCCGGGACAAGAACTCGGAGCTGGAGCGGACCTGCCGGGACCTGGAGGGGATGGCCTGCCGCCTGGTCGCCTCCGAGAAACAGGCGGCCCTGACCACGCTGGGCGGGGGGATCGCCCACGAGCTGAACAACCCCCTCACCGGGATCATGGGGATGGTGACCCTCCTCCTCGAGGGGGAGCCGAAGGGATCGGCGCGGGCGGCCCGCCTGGTCAAGATCCAGGAGCAGGTCCGCCGCTGCGCCCGGATCATCAAGGACCTCCTCGTCTTCACCCGGGAGGTCTCCGGCAAGATCTCCTCCGTTGACGTCAACGAGGTCCTGGAGAAGACGCTCCCCCTGATGGATTTCCAGTTCCGGCGCGCGGGGGTGACGGTGACCGCGCGCCCGGCCGCCCGTCTCCCTCCGGTGCGGGCCAACCCCGCCCAGCTCAACCGGATCCTGCTCAACCTCCTCCTCAACGCCCTGGAGGGGATTATGGGGCGGCCGCGGGGCGCGATCGAGATCGCGACCGCCCGCCGCGACGAGATGGTGACCATCGCCGTCTCCGACAACGGCCGGGGCATCCCGGCGGAGATCCTCCCCCGCATCTTCGAGCCCTTCTTCACCACCAAGGAGGCGGGACAGGGGGCGGGGATGGGTCTGGCGGTCTGCCAGGGGATAGTCTCCAACCTCGGCGGAAGGATCGAGGTCGCAAGCGAGCCGGGGAAGGGGAGCGTCTTCACCGTGCTCCTTCCGGTTTGAGGCGCCTTCCGCCGGAGAATATGGCCCGCGCCAACATCCTAGTGGTCGACGACGAGCCCCTGATCGGAGAGGTTTTCGCCGACTACCTGGCCGAGCAGGGCTATGCGGTCACCGTCTCCCCCAACGCCTTCCAGGCGCTCGCGCTCGCCGCCGGAGCGGCCTACGACCTGATCTTCCTCGACATCCGGATGCCGGAGATGGACGGCGTGGAAGCCCTGGAGAGGATGAAGGTCCTCCAGCCCGCTGCCCGTTTCATCCTGATGACCGGATACTGGGACCAAACCCGGCACCTGCTGGAGCGGGCGCAGAAGGTCGGGTTCTTCGCCTGCGTCGAGAAGCCTTTCGACCTGCCCGAGCTGATGCCCCTGATCGAGCGGGCTCTGGCGCCGGGATCGTCTCCCGAAGGCGGCGGCTGACGGGCGCGCCCTCCCCCCGCGCGGCTTTCTCGTACCGTCCCGGCCGGGCCGTCTCCGCTCAGACGACGATCCTCTGGAAAAGCGGCCGCTTCAGGGCGATCGCCCCCCGCGGGCAGGTTTCGTGGCAGCAGTAGCAGCGGAGGCATCTGCGATGGGCGATCCGCGCCCTCCCCCGCCGGAGGCGGATCGCCTGCACCGGGCAGGCCCGGGCGCAGTCGCCGCAGCCGACGCAGGACGAAGCCGCCACCGCCGGGCGCGTGGTGAGGAGCCACTTGGCGGCGGGAAGGGCGGGCTTGAGCCAGAAGGGGAAGCGGGCGAAGGCGGCGGCGGTCCCGTCGCAGGCGGGGACGGAGAACCCCGCCGCCCGGGCGTCCGCCTCGTTTTGGCCGACGGTCTCGACGTCCTTAAGGTCGCGCCGGATCAGACCCCGGGCGGCGCACTCGGCGGTGGTGGGGACGGAGAGGGGATCGATCCCCAGGATCCTTCCGAGGACCGCGTCCACCGCCGCCGGCGACTCCCCGGCGGCGATCAGGCCCAAGTCCCGCCTTCTCCCCGCCCCCGGCCCGTCTCCCTCCATCGCCCAGATCCCGTCCACGATCGAGAGGTCGGCGTCGGCCGCTTCCATGACGTCGACCAGCATGGCGGAGAAGCGGCCGAGGTCTCCGAGCTTGGCGTGGTAGGCGGGCTTGAGGAGTCCCGGGACCAGGCCGAAGAGGTTCTTCACCGCCCCGGTGATCCGGGTGTAGACGTGGGTCTTGAGCTTGGGGAGGTTCAGGATGACGTCGGCCGCGACGGCGGGGCTCAGCAGCTCCAACCTCTTCACCATGCGCCCCGTGGGGCAGGCGACGATCTCGTGGGCGGTGTCGAGCAGCAGCTCCGCGCCGGTCTCCTCCGCCACCTGCAGGAGCCCGCAGGCCCGGTAGAGGGAGAGGAGCGTGCCACGGGTGTGGGGGAGCGCGGCCCCCGGGCTGTCGCCGATCAGGGGTTTGCCTCCCGCCGCCCTGACCATCTCGGATAGCGCCCGCACGAACTCGGGATGGGTGACCACCGCCGTCTCCGGCGGCTCCCGGCGGAGGAGGTTGGGCTTGAGGAGGACGGTCTGGCCGGGGCGGACGAACTTCTCGATCCCCCCGATCCTTCCCAGGGCTTTCTCCAGGGCCGCGCGCAGGGCGGGGCGAGAGTAATCCGGGCAGCGTTCGATCGAAACCGTTTTCACGCCTGGAGGCTATCAGGAAAGGGAGACGGTGTAAACGGCCCGGGCCGCGGGGGAGCGAAGGCGCAAAACATTTTGACCCGGAGGCGGCTAATCTGATATTCTTACAGTTAAAGGAGCCGTCGGCGCTTGGCCGGGAAGACAATCGTTTCCCTAAGCCCTCTCGCCCGGCGGGAGGAGGTGACTCGTGGCAGCCTTGAACGGATGGTGGTCAGGTCTCGCCCCCCTCGCCCAGTACTTCTACGGCGGCGCCGTCTTCTTCAGCGTCCTTTTCCTCTGGCAGCTCGTCATGTCCTTGATCGGGCTGGCCGCCGACCATGACCTGGACTCCGGCGTGGACGACTCCGGGGTTCACCACGCCCCGGAGGACGCCGACCAGACGATGCTCGCCTTCAAGCTCCTCTCCGTCCGGTCCCTGCTCGCCTTCTTCACCCTCTTCTCCTGGGCGGGAGCGCTCTACCTCTCGCACGGGAGGTCTACCCCCCGGGCGTTGGGCTGCGCGCTGGGCTGGGGGATCGCCGGTCTCGTGGTCGTCGCCCTCCTCATGCACTTCCTCGCCCGCCTGGCCGAGACCGGGAACATCCGAATCGAATCCTGCGTGGGCGCCTCCGGCACCGTCTACCTCGACATCCCCCGGGAGGGGCAGGGAGAGGTCCGCGTTCTCTGCGGGGGGGCGATGATGGTCTTGCGCGCCCGCGCCGCCGCCGGGGCCGCGCTCAAGGCGGGGACGGCGGTCCGGGTCGTCCGGGCGCTCCCCCCCAACCTCATCGAGGTCGCGCCGGAGTAGCCCATCCGTCCGGCCTTCGGCTCGGGACTGAATTCCCGGATCGGATTGATTCGCCTTCCCGTCCTCCAGCCATAAGGAGAATGCCATGGATTCAGCCGGGCTGTTCATGATCGTCGTTTTCGCGCTGATCGTGATCGTCATCCTCACCACGATCCTGAGGCGCTACAAGCGCTGCCCCTCCAACAAGATCCTGGTCATCTACGGGAAGACCGCCGGCGGCGCCTCGCGCTGCATCCACGGCGGGGCCGCCTTCATCTGGCCCCTGATCCAGTCCTACGACTACCTGGACCTGGAGCCCTTCGTCGTCCCCATCGACCTCTCCAACGCCCTCTCCCAGGAGAACATCCGGGTCAGCGTGCCGACCACGGTCACCGCGGCGGTCTCCAACCAGCCCGGGATCATGCAGAACGCCGCCATCCGCCTCCTCGGATTGTCCTCCCAGCAGATCCAGACCCTGGCCCAGGACATCATCATCGGGCAGATGCGCGCGGTCATCGCCACGATGAAGATCGAGGACATCAACCGCGACCGCCAGGCCTTCATGGCCAAGGTCAACGAGGCGGTGGCGGTGGAGCTGGAGAAGGTCGGCTTGGCCGTGATCAACGTCAATATCCGCGACCTGGACGACGAGTCGGGCTACATCAAGGCGATCGGGCGCAAGGCCGCCGCCGAGGCGGTCAACCAGGCCAACATCGACGTCGCCGAGCAGGACAAGCTCGGCCAGATGGGGGTGGCCGAGCGCCAGCGCGACCAGCGGGTGGCGGTGGCCGCGGCGACCGCCGACGCCGAGATCGGGGAGGCCACGGCCCAGAAGAAGAAGCGGCAGCTGGTGGCGGCGGCGATGGCCGACGCCCAGGTCGGGGAGGCGACCGCCGACCGCTCGAAGCGCCAGCAGGTGGCCAAGCTCGACGCCGAGGCGGTGCAGGCGGAGACCGCGGCCAACGCCAACAAGGCCTCCTATCACGCCAACCAGAAGGTGGCCGAGGAGGAGGCCCGCAACCGCGGCGAGTCCGCCGCCCGGGAAGCGAACGGGGCGATCCGGGTCGCCCAGGAGACGGCGGAGAAGAAGGCCGAGGACGCGAAAGCCCTGCGCGAGCAGTCGCGCTTGAACGCCGAGGTGGTCGTCCCCGCCGACGCGGCCCGGAAGCGCCTGATCATCGAGTCGGAGGCGGCGCGCGACCAGGCGGTCCTGATCGCCAAGGGCCAGGCCGACGCCTTGCTCGCCAAGATGACCGCGGAGGGGAAGGGGCAGCAGGCCGTCCTCGACGGCAAGGCCGAGGGGTACCGCCACCTCGTCCAGTCGGCGGGCGAGCCCCAGGTGGCGGCCTCGCTTCTCCTGATCGAGAAGCTGGTCGAGATCGCCCGCATCCAGGCCCAGGCGATCCAGGACCTCCCCCTCCAGAAGATCGTCGTCTGGGACGGCGGCGGGGAGGCGGGCGGGATGTCCAACCTCGGAAAGAAGCTGATGGGCGCCCTTCCCCCCATGCACGAGCTCGCCAAGCAGGTCGGCCTCGACCTCCCCGAGTTCCTGGGCCGTCTCACGGA
>CAZOYW010000020.1:15072-52215 GCA_964584165.1 uncultured bacterium | reverse complement strand
CTACGGCGTGACGACGGTGAGCTTCGGCACGTCCGCGGACCAGCCGGCGGTGGGCCGGACGGACTGAACAGCGGAAATATTGACCGCGAGTCATCCTGGCGCGGCTCGGCGGTTTGAACTACGAATTGCGCGAATTAAGCTTGGCAAATCTAACGCGAAGGAAGCGGCGCCCCCCTATCGGCTGAGGCGGGCAAGCGTGTCTATTCGTAGTTCCATTTGCCGGGCTCAATGCTCGAAATTCGCAGTATGATTAAAAAGATATTTCACGGCTTGGCGGTCATGCTGGTCGCGGCCGTGGTCGCCTACCTGGTCCTGCTCCACGTCCCCTGGTTCCGCGGGGTTTTCTTCACTCCGGAGCGGGCCAAGCCGGTCTCTCCGTCCGGCGCGCCGAAGTTTTCCGGCGAGGTCGTCACCTGCTCCGCGGTCAAGGCGGCCAAGCCCGACCGTCCCCGATCCCACTTCGGATTCGGAGAGAAGATCTACGCCTACGCCACCATGAGCGGAGTTCCCCCGGGCGCCCACACCGTCTCCTTCAACTGGTTCACGCCGGGAGGGAAGTGCCAGGAGGTCTACCGGAGGAGCTTCCAGACCGACGATGGAGCCTACGCCTGCTGGTCCTGGATCGAGCTGGAAGGCGAGATCTTCCCCATCTCGCTGGGGCCGCTGGGGAGCGGCAAGTTCGTCGGGGAATGGACGGTAAAAATCTACGGCGACGGCTTTTTCTTGACAGAGGCCGCTTTTAGTGTAAGGTGAGCCCTGCTTTATCGGCGAAGGCTGCCCGGCCGCCTTGCCCTCGCTCGCCGGTGGAACGATAACCGCAGAGCCAAGACATGAAAACCATCAGGAAGTGCATCCTCGCCGCCGTGCTGATCTGCGCGCCCATGGCCGCATCCTGCAGCGGAGGCGGGGGGGGAGGAGGGAGCGACAGCAGCGCCGCGAGCGACGTTACCGGGGCGTGGCAGGGGACCTATTCCACGAGCCTTGTGGCTACGTCGGATCTCAGCTTGACTTTGACCCAGGAGAGCAATGAGTTCTCGGGGACCTACACCACCGAGGACTCGGGCGGGTCAATCACCGGGACGGTCAGCGGGAAGACCATCACCTTCGATCTCGACCCCGCGCCGGAATGCCCGGGCGACTTCGACGGCTCCGGGACGATCGAAGGATCAACGCTGGTGCTGACCTTCTCCGGCGCCAACTGCCTGGGAAACCACCGGAACGGCCGGGCGGACCTCAACAAACAATAAGGCAGAAGTTAGAAGGCAGAAGTAAGAAGTCGCGCCAAAAGGCTGAAGTCGGAAGCAATAAGCCCGCGGGGGTGGCTGCCGCCTCTCCGCGGGCTTTATAATTTTGCCGCCCGGTCCGAACCTACTTCTTACTTCTCACTTCTTGCTTCTGCCTTGTTGTTTTATTCCACCCTCACCCTCACCCCGTCCGCGTTTCCAGCGTCGTCGCAGCAGAGGATGACGTGATCTCCTCGCTGAAGCTTCCAGAAGCCGCCCTCGCCCGGCCTTGACTCGGCGAAGAAGACGCCGTCCACGAACCAGAAGACCCTTTCCGCACCCGGGGCGGAGGCGGAAAGGGAAATCCCTTGGGGGATCGCGGGAAGGTCCGGGAGAAGGGCAAAGGTCTGATCCTCCGCCGGGGAGGCGATGGCGACCCGTCTTCTCCCCCCGGTCGCGCCGCGCGCGGGCGCTCGCGCCAACCCGGACTTCTCGAGATAGGCGGCGATCTCGCCGGGCCAGAACTCGCCGGCTTCCCCCGGGCGATGGACACGGCAGGGGTAAGAAGGGGAGACGCCGGCGATGGCGAGGTCCGTGGCCCGGACCGGGCAGTCCGACCCGGCCGGCTGGCCGCTCCGGGCGCAGACCTCCCGCTCGACCACGTTCGCCGGCTTCCGGTACCAGGGGCCGTCTCCGCCCGGGTAGAGGCGACGGAAGATCTCCCCGGCCACCGGCGCGGCGGCCTCCCCGCCGACCAGGGCGGGGGAGGGGCGCCCGTCCGGGTTTCCGAACCAGATCCCCACCACGTAGTCCGGGTTCCAGGCGATCGCCCAGGCGTCCTTCAGGCCGTTGGAAGTCCCGGTCTTGAAGGCGAAGCGGGGGAGGCGGGTCTCGGCGGCGTGGCCGGAGACGAGGAGGGCCCGCTCGTCGCCGCTCAGGATCTCCGCGACCAGGTAGGCGGCGGCCGCGGAGAAGATCCTCCGGGGCACGGGAGGGGGTTCTTGGGTCTCCAATCGGGGAGGCAGGAAGAGCCCCTCCCGGGCCAGGCAGGCGTAAGCGGCGGCGAGGTCGAGGAGGGTGACCTCGCAGGTCCCGACGGCGATCGAAAGGCCGTACTCCCGGGCCGAACGATCGAGCGTGGAGAGACCGAGGCTCTTGAGGACGGCCAGGACCGCTTCGGGCGCGAGTTCCCGGACGAGTTGGACCGCGGGGACGTTGAGCGAGCGGACGAGCGCGTCGCGGACGCTGACCAGCCCCTCGAAGGTGCGGCTGAAGTTCTCCGGGCGCCAGCTCCCCAGGGAGAGGGGGATGTCGGCGACCACGGCGGAGGGGGTGGCCAGCCCCCGCTCGAAGGCCAGCGCGTAGATGAAGGGCTTGAGCGCCGAGCCGGGCGAGCGAGACGCCGTGGCGCAGTTGACCTGTCCGGATTCGCTCTCCCGGTAATCCGGCGAGCCGACCAGCGCGCGCACCTCCCCGGTGGGGACGTGGATGATCACACCGGCGCCCGACCGGATTCCCTCGGGACGGAGCCGTGCGAACTGGGCGGAGAGGACCGACTCCAGGATGGACTGGAGGCGCGGATCGAGCGGGGTCGCGATCTTCTTCTCTCCCGGGAAAAGGGCGAGGACGAGATCGCAGTAGTGGGGGGCCAGGAAGGGGAGTTCCCGCCGGTGGGCCCCGACGGCGCTCGCCGGGTCTTTCGGGAGCAAGGACTCGGTTAGGCGGGGATGTAGGCCCGTTCTGCGAACGGGCGGTCGCCTCGCCGCTTCGCAGAAGCGGCCTACACCTTCAGCGGGGACCATCCCCGCCGCCGCCATCCGCCGGAGGACGAGGTCCCGCCTCCGCTCCGCCGCTTTTGGAGCCCGGTCGGGGCGGAGCCTCCCCGGCGCCTTGGGGATGCCGGCGAGGAGGGCGGCCTCGGCGAGGGAGAGGTCCCGGGCGGATTTGCCGAAATAGAGGAGGGAGGCGGCCTCGATCCCGACCAGGTTCCCGCCGAAGGGCGCCCGGTTCAGGTACTCCTCGAGTATCCGTTCCTTCCCCGCCCTCCTCTCCAGGAGAAGGGCCTGGACCGCCTCCCGGAGCTTGACCCCGAGGTTCCGGGGGGAGGCGGGATGGATGAGCTTCACGGTCAGCGTGGACAGGGTCGAGGCGCCCGAGACGATCCGCCCCGAGGCGAGGTTCTGGAGGAGAGCCCGCCCGACGGCGATCGGGTCGATCCCGGGGTGGCGGAAGAAGCGTTTATCCTCGGCGGCGACCACCGCCTGCCCCGCCCAGTCGCCCATCGCGGCGAGCGGGACGGGGAGGGAGATGACGTCGCCGTCCCCCCGGGTCAGGCGGAGGAGGTTCCCCTCCCGGTCGTAGACGGCGGCGGAGGCCCCCCGCCGCTCCAGACGGTCCCAGGGGAAGGGGAAGAGGAGAGGGAGGGAGAGGACCCCTGCGAGCGGGAGGATCAGGGGCGCGAGGAGGAGTATTTTGCGGCGAAGACGCATTATCCATTTATCATTTTTCATTGATCATTGAACATTGATCAATGAAAAATGATCAATCTTGATCGATTACCTCCATCCTCCCCCCTCCGTGGACGGAGCGGATCGTCGGATCGTACATGCAGGAGGCCGAGATCGGCGGGAGGGCAAACTCGCCGAGGGAGACCGCCCGGGCGGCGTAGAAGAAGGACTTTGGCCCCAAGAAAGGTCCGGTGAAGACCAGGAGGCGGTCGTCGCGGAGGTCGGTATGGCGGACGGGGAGGGTCGCCTTCTCCTGCAGGCCGGGGACGAGGCGCGAGGTCTTGAGGTCGGGGTTCTCGATCTCGAGGCCGGCCGGGAGGAGGTCCTCCACCGCCACGTTGTCGAGAGGCTCCTCGCCGGAGTCCAGGGCCAACTCGACCACGACCAGGTCGCCTTGGCGGAGGCGGGACGGATCGATCTCCCTCAAGTCAAGGTCGCGGAAGACGCGGCGGGCCTTCAGGCCGGAGTCGGACTCGAGCGCGCCGGCCCGGGCGGGGACTCCCTCGACCGACCAGAAGTAGTAGAGGTCCCCCTCTCCCCGGTTGGCGATCCGGACCGGATCGCCGGGGATGGCATCGAAGGTCCGGTGCAGCGGACTATGTCCCGTGACCGCGGCCTCTTCTCCCGGCAGCCCCTGAACCGAGCCCAGAATCTTTTTCGCCGTCCCGGCGAAATAGCGGGCGTATTTGCCGAGCGCCATGAGGGCGAAGGCGTTTTCCTGGGTGGTCGCCCAGCGCCCGCCCTCGGCGCAACCCTCCAGGCGTCCGGCGAGGAGGGGGACGGAGGGGTCATCCGGGTCGAGGTCGAGGCGCACCGAGAGGAGGAGGGCGTCGTCCCGGGCGCGGGAGCGGAGGCAGTGGCCCCGCTCCCGGGCGATCTCCGGGACCGGCCCGGGGGCGGCGAGGAGCCGGGCCGCCTCCTCCCGTCGCCCGGCGGCGATCAGGCAGCCCGCGAGGTTCAGGCGGGAGGAGGGGTCGAGGCGGTCCCTCTGCTCGTGGAACCGCTCGACCCAGCCGGGCTCGGGCCGTCCGGCGAGCGAGAGGACGAGGCAGGCGTAAGACTTGAGGTGCAGCTCGTCCCGGAAGGAGGGCGCGTCCGCGTCCCCGGAGGAGAGGGGACGGGAGAGGAGCTTCCGGAGGAAGCTTAAGGCCTCCTCCCGGCGGTCGCGCGGGACGTCGTAGCCCGCCCGGTCCGCCTCGACGAGAAAATGGGCGGCGTAGATCGAACCCCATTCGTAGAGATCGCGTCCGGCTGGCCAGGCCGCGAAGCCGCCGCCCATGAGCTGCATGGAGAGGACGCGGAGGATGCCGGCCTCGACCAGGCGTTCCGTCTCCTCCTTCCCCAACGAGCCCGGGCGGACTTCGGCGGCGAGGTCGGAAAGGTAGAGGAGGGGGAAGGCGGCGGAGACGGTCTGCTCGATGCATCCGTAGGGGTAGGCGAGGAGGTAGGAGAGCGCCCCGCCGAGCTTGACCGCGGGCCTTCCCGAGACGGCGAGCTCGCCGCGGACGGTCCCGGGGAGGTAGGCCCGGGGGAGGGGGATTTCGGCCGTCTCGCCGGGGGAGACCCGGCCCCAGCCGCTCTCGGCCTTAAGGCCCGCCGCCGGGCGCACGGCGATCTCGAAGGTCTCGCGGTAGGACTCGGCTCCGAGAGCCACGGAGAGGGCGACGGCGGCGGGAGCGGGCTCGGACGGGGCGGAAAAGGCGAGGGCGACCGTTTGCGACTCGCCCGCCTCCAGGCGGAGGGTCCGCTCGGTCCGCGGACCGGCCTTGCCGTCGCCGTCGAAGAGTATCCCGCCCGATCCTTCCGCCGCGAGGCGGACCTCTCCGGCCGCGCCGGTCTCGTTGAAGACCTCGACCGGCATCACCGCCCGGTCGGAGGGGGCGAGGAAGCGGGGTAGGGAGGAGCGGACGAGGAGGGGGCGCTTGACCAGGACGAAAGCCCGGGCGGAGGCGAAGCCTTGGGAGTCGAGGGCGACGGCGGCCAGGCGCAGCCGCCCGGTGAACTCGGGGACTTCGAAGGAGACGGTCGCCCGTCCGTCCGGACCCAGGGCGATCCGGGATGACCAGAGGGCGACCGGCCGGAACCGGTTCGAGCGGATCGGATTGAGCCGCCGGCGCAGCGCCGCGATGAGCCCCCCGTCTCCCCCCGGCGCGGCTGATCCGTCGGAGACCTGCTTCTCGGTCTCCGGCATGAGAAGGGCGTAGAGGTCGTGGAGGGCGACCGAAAGCCTGCGCTCCCCGAAGAAGAAGGCGAAGGGGTCGGGGACGGGGAAGTCGGTGAGGAGGCAGATCCCGTCGTCCACCGCCGCCACCACCGCCTCTCCGGAGCGCGGCGACCCCCGGTTATCGGCCAGGGCGAGGGCGATCTCGAGCTTCTCCCCGGGGCGGATGGACTCTGGGGCCTGGACCGAGAGGGAGAGCTTGCGCCCGGGAGAATCGACCGGAAGGGAGACGGTTCCGGAGGCGCGGTGGGCGGCCCAGGTCTCGCCCGGACGGACCGGGCGGACGATCGAGACCGCGCAGTGGACGTTGGGGGAGTACTCGGGGAGGACCGGGACCGCGACCTGGGCGGTGTTCTTATCGAGGGCGAGGACGCGGGCGGAGAGGACGCGGTCCGACTCGATCGTGAGGAGGGCTTGGCCGGGGAAGGGGGACTTGATGGTGAGGACGGCGCTCTCCCCGGGGAGATAGCTTTCCCGGTCGAGGGCGAGGTCGACCTTCTCCGGAGTCTCCAGGGAGCCGGCGAGCCACTGCTGGCCGCTCTCGGCGGCGAAGAAGGTGAAGGAGGTGGATGAGCCGGAGGCGGGGTCGGCGACGGTCAGGAGGTACTCGCCGCCCTGGGGCGGGGAGTAGGAAAGGGTCGCGCGCCCGCGCTCGAGCGGGATCGTTTCTTCCCGGACGGGCGCGATCTGCCGCTCGGAGACGTAGGCGTAGCGCCCGGAGTCGTTCTTCTTGAGCACGGATGACCAGAAAACACGATTCAGGGTGAGGGAGAGCGGCCCCGCCTCCTCGTCCACCTCTCCATCGGGGAGAACGGCGGCCGCCTCCAGGGGGACCGTCTCGCCGGCGCGGTAGCCGCCCTCCGGGGCCGCGGACTTGAGCCCGACGTAGAAGGGGTAGGCGTCGTAGGAGCGGGACCGGTAGTCGGCGACCGAGCGGCCGCCGATTTCGGCCACCGAGCAGCCGAAAGCGACGGCGAGCGCCGCGGCGGGGCGGTAAGCTTCGGGGACCGAGACCGTGAACTCGGCCTTCCCCTCCTCGTCCAGGCGCTTGGCCCCCAGCTCGGCGGAAGGCGGCAGCGCTTTCTTCTCGGGATCGCCGAAGCGCCATCCCTCCCAGCCCTCGGGGGCGAACTCCTCGGAGAGGAACTCCACCCAAGCTCGGACGGGGGCGCCGGCGGCGGGACGGCCGAAGAGGTGGCGGGCGGAGACGGCGAAGGAGAGGGCGGATCCGGATTCGGCCCTCCCGGCGTCGGCGACGGCGGTCACCTCGATCTGAGGGGGGACGAAATCCTCGAGCGAGACCTCGGACTCGCCGAGCTTCCCGCCCTCGTCCCCGGGCAGGACGACCTCGAGCCGGCGCCGCCCGGTGAGCGAGTAGTCGGGGAAGGGGATCTCGAACTCGGCCGTTCCCAGTTCGTCGAGGGGGGCGGTGAGCGTCCGCTCGGTCTTCCCGAGCGGACCGACCACCCGGAGAGAGACGGGGAAAGCGGGCGGGCGGGTGACTCCCGGCCCGCGGACGATCGCGCAGGCCCGGGCGGTTTCGCCGGGTCGGTAGATCCCCCGATCGGTGAAGACGCAGGCCTCGTATCCCTCGCTCAGGTAGTCCCTCCCGCCGTTCCCGGCGCCGGAATCGACCTCCGTCCCCGCAAGACAGAGATAGGAAACGTCCTCGCCTTTGCGGGCGGTGATCAGGAAAGGCTTTTCCCCGGCCGGCAGGCCGCCCAGGCTGAAGCGGGCGATCCCGTCGCGGTCGGTCGCTCCGGAGAGAAGAGGCTGGTTGGTCCGGGAGTAGACGGTCAACTCGGCGCCCTCGACGGCGGCGGGGGAGTGGATGGAGTTGGCCCAGACGAGGAGGTCGCTCTTGCCGATCCGGGCCGAGAGGGCGGTGTCGGTGACGACGACCAGGCGGTCCTCGGAGCCGGCCCCCTCGGCGCGGGCGGTCAGGAAGAAGGCCCCGGAAGGAGACTCCGCGAGGTAGGGGCGCAGGTCGACCAAGGTTTCCACGGATTGGTTGCTCTCGCCCGGCGTCCGGTATTCCTTCTCTTCGATCCGGCGGGAGAGGTCGCGATCGGTTTTGCCCCAGCCGTACCAGCTTTCGCCCGCTTCGCGGAGCGCGAAGGGGACGAGGTTGTTGGGGAAGATCCGGTTGACCTCGAGCGCGAAGGAGGGGACGTTGACGGTGCGGACGGGGAGGAGAAGGTTGCCGCGGGTGGAGAGGTAGCTCCCCCCGACCGCGAAGGAGAGGGCGGCCGGCCGGTCGGGGAAGAAGACGGTGCGGACGATCTCGGCGGAGAGGGGAGGGGCCCCGGCGGCGGGGAGACCCTTGCCGAAGGTCAGGGTGTAGGCCCGGGCGGGGAGGAAGTCGCCCTCGATCCGGCATCTCGCCTCGTCGCCCCAGCTGTAGAGGGGCTCGACCGTGATCTCGACGGGGGGATCGACGGAGATGAAGCGGGCGGCGGCGGGGAGTTCGAGGGAAGAGGTGAAGGAAGCGGTGATCGCGCCGCCGGCGAAGGGGCGCGAGGAAGGATCGAGGCCGAGGAGGGCAAGGGAGGCCTCGAGGGCGAGCGTCTTCTCCTCCGCTTCCGAAAGCCCGAGGGGGCCGGAGACGCCGGAGAGTCCCGGGCGTAACTTGACCCGGATCCAATCGGTGTCGGCCGGATAGGTCTGGACGAGGAGGACGGCGGAGTCGGTCCCGCCGACCGTGAGGAAGTCGATCGCCTTCCCCCGGACGTTCTCCAGGGAGAGGGCGGCGGCCAGGGCGGCGGGGGAGACGGCGTCGTTGAACTCGAAGCGCAGGGTGGCCCGGCGCTCGGCGTTGAGGTTGGACTGGGCGACGGAAAGGAGGCGGAGGGGCTCGCTCCGGAAGCGGAAGGAGCGCTCGCCGACGAGCGGCCTTCCGGAAAGAGAGCGGAGAGCCGGGTCGAGGCGGACGGTAAAGAGGTTGCACTTCTTCCAGCTCGCGCGGGGGGCGAAGAGGAGGGTGTCCGGCGCCGCCCAGGTCAGCGCGCCTTCCACCCGGGGCTCGAACGAGAGGAGGGAAGGGGAGGCGGAGGAGCCGGCCCGCTCCGGAGCGACCATCGCCTCCGAGAAGCGGATCCGGATCGGCTCGGACGGACCGCCGGGCCGCTCGTCGCTGGGCAGGAAGGAAACGACCGATACGCCCTCCCGCCCGGCGGAACTCTTCACGGCGGAATAGACGCCGTAGGCGTTGATCGCGAGGAAAACCACCGCCAGAACAAACCACCGGTCCCGTCTCCAATTCCCGGACATCGCCGCCTCCTTTTTTATATTTCTCCTGACGCTAGCGTCGGGAGAAATATATAAAAGAAATGCGGCAGAAATATGACGGGGGGATGAACAATTAAGACCTGCCGTGGGAGCCCCGATAGTCCCGGCAGAGATACGGGACTATCGGGGCCGCGATCTATCGCCGGCCGGGATCGGGCCGAGACGGCCCTCCCACAAAAAGCTAGACTAACTTCAGGCTGAAGGAGAAGGAGGCGCCTTTCCCCGGCTCGCTCTCGACCCAGATCTTCCCGCCGTGGTGCTCGACGATCGACTTGGCGATGGCGAGCCCCAACCCCGAGCCGCCGCCCGAGTGGTTCTGGCGACGCTCGGTGGTGAAGAAGCGATCGAAGACCTTCCCCCGGACGGCGGCCGGGATCCCGGCCCCGGTGTCGGCGACGGTGGTGACCGCGGTCCGGTCCGGCCCGGCGGCGACCGAGAGGGTCACCGACCCCTCCGGGGGCGTGTAGCGGAAGGCGTTCTCGAGGAGGTTCGCGATCACCTGCTCGATCCGGCCGGGGAGGATCGAGACGGCGAGCTTGCCTTCGGGGAGGCCCACGCGGAAGGCGGCCTGGCCGGGCTCCAGGGCGGGGCGGACCCGCTCCTCGAACCGCCGCAGGAAATCGACGTAGTCGAGAGTCTCCTTCGGCTCGGAGAGGACGTCGGCGTCGAGCTTGGTCAGCTGGGAGAGCTCGCCCGCCATCCGGATCAGCCGCTCGGTCTCGTAGCGGATGTTGCCGAGGAACTTCCTTCGGGCCTCCTCCTTCTCCCCGGCGGACCCCTCCAGGATCTCAGATGCCCCCTTGATCGCGGTGAGCGGGGTCTTGATCTCGTGCATCGTCTCGGAGAGGAAGTCCCGGTTGTAGCGCGAGCGCTTGACCACCTCGGCCGACATGTGGGCGAGGGAAGCGCTAAGCTCCGCGATCTCGTCGCGCCCCCGGATCTCCGTGTCGATCGGCCCTTCTCCGGCCGCGGCGGCCCGGGCGGCCCGGGTGAGCCGGCGGAGGCGCAGCGTGATGGTGAAGGCGATCGTTCCGGCCACGGCCAGGGCGGAGAGAAGGGCGACGATCATCCCCCGCCTCTGCGCGTAGCGCATCTCCTTCAGGGCGTGGATGATCGGCCCGGTGTGGCGGGAGAGGTAGACGATCCCGAGGGGGGCGCCTTCGGCGGAGAGGACGGGGAAGGCGATGTAGTAATACATGTACTGGCGGTCGTCGGTGAGGGCGGCCCGCGCGCCGTAACGGCCGCCGAGCGCGCGGCGGAGCTCGGGCCGGTCGGAGAAGTTCTGCCCCACCGAGGAGTCGTCGTGGGAGTCGGCCAGGACCTCGCCCGAGGGCGCCACGATCCGGATCCGGGTCTGCATCTCCGGCCCGCAGGTCTTCAGGAGGCGCTCGAAGGCGGCGAAGGCCTCCGGCCTTTCCTCTTCGGGCGCCTCGAGGACCGCCGACCGGTATTGCTCTCCGAGGAGGTAGGCGGAGGCGACCATCTCGTCCTCCAGCGCCCGGCGGGTGTAGCGGTCGAAGAAGCCGATGGCGTAGCGGTGGAGGAGCCAGCAGGGGATGAAGACGACGAGGAGGAAGGCGGCGATCAGTTTCCAGCGGAGGGAGAACATAGCAAACCTGGTAGATGGGTTAAGGTTAGGAAGTGGGTCTGGTGGATGGGTTAGGGTAAGGCGTGGCGCGGCAAAACGGCCGCCGGGCCGCACCATCGACTTCCCCCATCAACCAGACCAATATCCTTACCCTTACCCATCACTTGAGTGTTTCTGGTTTCCGCGATTCTCCAGATCCTGGTTCAGCTTGTAGCCGATCCCGTAAACCGTCTGGATGGGGTCGGGGGAGGGGCGGACATCGGCGAGCTTCTTCCGGATCCTTTTCACGTGGGCGTCGATCGAGCGATCGGCGGCGAAGTTCTCCCCTTCATAGACCCGCTCCATCAGGGATTCCCGGGTGAAGACCCGGGCGGGGAAGCGGATCAGGGCCTCCAGGAGGCGGAACTCCTGGCGGGTGAGGGGGATCCGCTTCCGGCAGTAGTTGAGGGAGTAAGCCGAGGGGTCGATTTCGAAGGGGCCGTGGCGGATCGTCCCCCCGGCCGCCCCGGCGGCCTGACCGCGTCTCAGGACCGCCCGGACGCGGGCGGCGAGCTCGCGGGGGGAGAAGGGCTTGGTCACGTAGTCGTCGGCGCCGATCTCGAGGCCGAGGATCCGGTCCACCTCCTCGGATTTGGCGGTGAGCATGATCACCGGCACGCCGGCGTCGAGCGCCTTGATCTGGCGGAAGAGGTCGAGGCCGGAGATCCCGGGGAGGTTCAGGTCGAGGACGACCAGGTCGGGCTTCCGGGCGCGGAAGGATTTCAGGCCGGCCTCCCCGGAGAGGGCGGTGGAGGTCTTGAAGCCGTTCTCCTCGAGGACGTAGACCACCACGTCGGCGATGTGGGGCTCGTCGTCGATCAGGAGGACGGTCTGGGGAGTCGTCATGGCCCGGGAAAAAGCCGCGGATTTCTTAGGATTACGCGGATTATCAATGGAGGTTCGTGTAATCGTCTTGAGATCCCATGGAAAGATTGTAGCAATACGCCTCTCCTCCCCCAATCTGAATGTGCCCGGGTCCGCTTATGGTAGAATACACTCGACCCGAGTAAGAATATCCCTGGTCAAGGAGCGAAGCCGAAAATTCTAATCCGCGCAATCCGCGAAATCCGCGGCTTCGGTTATTTGGTTTGTTGCGAATCTAAACGGAGGGGATCGGATGAAACGGCCCATACGCGAAAGCGCCGCCTGGAAAGCGCTGGAAGCGCACTACCGCGCAGTCAAAGATGTCCATCTGCGGGAACTCTTCCGGGAAGATCCCCGCCGGGCCGAGTCCTTCTCCCTCTCCGCCGGGGACCTCTACCTCGACTACAGCAAGAACCGCGTCACCGCCGAGACGATGCGCCTCCTCTTGGCCCTGGCCTCCGCCGCCGGCCTCCCAGCCCAGATCGCGGCCATGTTCAAGGGGGAGAAGATCAACCGGACGGAGGGGCGGGCCGTCCTCCACACCGCCCTGCGCGCCCCCCCCGACGCGGTAATTGAAGTGGACGGCGAGAACGTAGTCCCGGCCGTCCATCGCGTCCTCGACCATATGGCCGCCTTCTCCCGCTCCGTCCGCTCGGGCGAGTGGAAAGGCCACACCGGCCGAAGGATCCGGAATGTCGTCAACATCGGGATCGGAGGCTCCGACCTCGGCCCGGCCATGGCGACCGAGGCGCTGAAGCCCTCCACCGATCGCGCGCTCACGGTCCGCTTCGTCTCCAACGTGGACGGGACCCATTTCGCCGAATCCGTGCGCGACCTCGATCCCGCCGAGACGCTCTTCGTCGTCTGCTCCAAGACCTTCACCACCCAGGAGACTCTCGCCAACGCCCTCTCCGCCCGGGCGTGGCTCCTCGCCTCACTCAAGGACTCCGCGGCGGTGGCGAGGCACTTCGTCGCCGTCTCCACCAACGCCAAGGAAGTGAAGGGCTTCGGCATCGATCCGGCCAACATGTTCGAGTTCTGGGACTGGGTGGGCGGGCGCTACTCACTCCCCTCGGCGATCGGCCTCTCGCTGATGATCGCGATCGGCCCGGAAAATTTCGGGGAGCTGCTCAAGGGCTACCGGACGATGGACCGGCACTTCGCCGAGGCGCCGCTGGAGAAGAATATGCCCGCGCTCCTCGCCCTCCTCGGCGTCTGGTACAACAACTTCTTCAACGCCTCCTCCTACGCCGTCCTCCCCTACGACCAATACCTCTCCCGCTTCCCGGCTTATCTCCAGCAGCTCGACATGGAGTCGAACGGGAAGTCGACGGACAAGGAGGGTCGGAAGGTCGGATATCAGACCGGGCCGATCGTCTGGGGGGAGCCGGGGACGAACGGACAGCACGCCTTCTACCAGCTCATCCACCAGGGGACGAAGCTCATCCCGGCCGACTTCATCGGCTTCTCGGCCTCCCACAACCCCCTCGCCGGCCACCACGCGAAGCTCCTCGCCAACTTCGTCGCCCAGACCGAGGCGCTCGCCTTCGGGAAGACCGCGGAAGAGGCGCGGGCCGAGGGGACGAAGGAGGGACTCGTACCCTTCAAGACCTTCGCTGGGAACCGTCCCACCAACACCATCCTGGCGAAGCAGCTTACCCCATCCGTCCTCGGCCAGCTGATCGCGCTCTACGAGCACAAGGTCTTCGTCCAGGGCGTGATCTGGGACGTCTATTCCTTCGACCAGTGGGGCGTGGAGCTGGGGAAACAGCTGGCGAAGAAGGCGCTCGCCGAGATCGAGTCGAAAGAGGAGCCGGCCCTCGCCCACGACTCCTCGACCAACGCCCTGATCCGCCTGATTCGAGAGGACCGGAAGATTTGATAATGCCGAGCCAAAGCCGGTCTGGCCACTGGCTCGGGGCCCCGATTTCTACAGATGATCAGCGAGGAGCATTTCCACGTAGTCAGGGCAGGCCCGATCTGATATATATTCCCGATCCTAATCGGCAGGTTCCCATGCTCAGCGCCCGCCCGGAACCCGAGGAAACGTGTGAGATGAAGACGAAGGTCCTTTATTTAGGCATCCCCTTTCTTTTGCTCTTCGCCGTTTCCTGCATGCCCAAGATCCCCCCGGCCGGGCCGCCCGAGGTGCAGGTGGCCAAGCCCGTCCGGATGGACGTCCCGGTTTACGACGAGTGGGTGGGGACGCTGGACGGCTCGGTCAACGCCCAGATCCGGGCCGAGGTCAGCGGCTACCTCCAGTCGCAGAACTACCACGACGGCGCCCTGGTGCAGAAGGGCGACCTCCTTTTCCAGATCGATCCCCGGCCCTTCCAGGCCAAGCTCGACCAGGCCAACGCCGCCCTGGGCAAGACCGAGCTCGACGTGAAGCGGCTGACCCCGCTCGCCAAGGAAAGCGCGGTCAGCCAGCAGGAGCTCGACGACGCCGTCCAGGCGAACCTCTCCAACCTGGCGGCGGTCGAGCAGGCCCGCCTCAACCTCGAGTTCACCCGGATCGTCGCCCCCATCAGCGGGATCGCCGCCATCGCCTCCGCCCAGATCGGCGACCTGGTCGGCCCGTCCGACCAGCCCCTCACCGTCGTCTCCCAGGTCGACCCCATCTGGGCCTACTTCAGCGTCAGCGAGCAGGATTACCTGGCCGCGGTGAAGCCCTTTCTGGACGGTGACGAGGGGGAGGAGGCGACGCCGGAGCCGCCGACGGTTGAGCTTCAGCTCATCCTGGCCGGCGACCGGCCCTACGCCGAGAAGGGGAGGGTCGTGAGCGTCGACCGCGAGGTCGACCCGCGGACGGGCGCGATCCGCCTGGTCGGCGAGTTCCCCAACCCGCGCCATGTCCTCCGGCCCGGGCAGTTCGCCCGGGTCCGCGCCCAGGTCGGCATTCGGAAGGACGCCCTCCTGGTCCCCCAGCGGGCGGTGATCGAGATCCAGGGGACCTACCAGCTCGCGGTGGTCAAGGACGACAATAAGGCGTCGATCCGCCCGGTGACGATGGGCGAGCGCTCCGGCTCACTCTGGATAGTCACGGCGGGGATCGGCCCGGACGACCAGGTCGTGGTCGAGGGCGTCCAGAAGGCGAAGGACGGAGCCGTCGTCTCGCCCCAGCCCTACCGCACGCCGGGACCGTCCGCCGCCGCCTCGCCGGTTTTGTAGGCCCCGACCGAGTCGGGGCGCGAAAGACCGCCGGTTCATAGAACCGGCCTACTAACGCAGATGGCCAAGTTCTTCATCAACCATCCCACGGTGGCGATCGTGATCGCCATCGTTACCGTGATCGTCGGGGTCGTCTCGCTCCTCGGCCTCCCCGTCTCCCTCTTCCCCAACATCGTCCCTCCCCAGATCAACATCAAGGCCACCTACGTCGGCGCCGACTCCGGGACCGTGGAGGAGTCGGTGGCCACGCCGATCGAGCAGCAGATGAGCGGCGTGGACAACATGCTCTACATGTACTCGACCTCCGCCAACAACGGCCAGATGTCCCTCCAGGTGATCTTCGACGTCTCCACCGACCCCAACACCGACCAGGTCCTCGCCCAGATGCGGGAGTCGCAGGCCGAGTCCCAGATCCCCGCCGACGTCCGCAACTACGGGTTGCTCGTCCAGAAATCCATGTCCTCGCCGCTCCTCCTCTTCAGCATCTACTCTCCGAGCGGGATCTACGACCAGTATTTCCTCTCCAACTACGCCACGATCAACCTCCTCGACGAACTCGCCCGGGTGCCGGGGCTCACCAACGTCCAGGTGATGAGCGGGGGGCAGCTCGCGATGCGGATCTGGGTCCGCCCGGACAAGCTCGCCAAGCTCAACCTGACCATCCCCGAGATCGTCAACGCCATCAACACCCAGAACCGGGTCAACCCCGCCGGCCAGGTTGGGGGGGAGCCGGTCCCGGCCGGCCAGGAGTTCACCTACGCGGTCCGGGCCCAGGGGCGGCTCGAGACCCCGGAGGAGTTCGGCGAGGTGGTCGTCCGGACGGATTCCGACGGGTCGATCCTCCGCCTCAAGGACGTCGCCCGGATCGAGATGGGGGCCAACTCCTACGGGGTGAAGGGGCGCTTCAACGGCCAGCCGGCGGCGATCCTCGCGGTCTACCAGATGCCGGGTTCCAACGCGCTCGACGCCGCCGACCGGGCGAAGAAGCTGATGGCGAAGCTCGCCGAGCGCTTCCCTCCCGGGCTCGACTACCAGATCGCGCTCGACACCACCAAGGCCGTCACCTCCGGGATCGAGGAGATCCAGAAGACGCTGGTCGAGGCTTTGATCCTGGTCATCATCGTCGTCTTCATCTTCCTCCAGGGCTGGCGGGCGACCCTGATCCCGCTCCTCGCCGTCCCCGTCTCCCTGATCGGCACCTTCATCGTCTTCCCCATCCTCGGCTTCACCGTGAACACCCTCTCCCTCTTCGGGTTGGTCCTCGCCATCGGTCTGGTGGTGGACGACGCCATCGTCGTGGTCGAGGCGGTGGAACGGCACATCGAGGAGGGCAAGACTCCCAAGGAAGCGGCGTTTAAAGCGATGGAGGAAGTCTCGGGACCGGTGACCGCGATCGCCCTCATCCTCGCCTCGGTCTTCCTCCCCACCGTCTTCATCCCGGGGATCACCGGGAGGCTCTACCAGCAGTTCGCGGTCACCACCGCCATCTCGGTCCTGATCTCCGCCTTCAACGCCCTCTCCCTCTCCCCGGCGCTGGCTGCCCTGATCCTCCGCCCCCGGAAGGAGTCGAGGGGGATCTCCGGCCGCTTCTTCGGCTGGTTCAACCGCGGCTTTAACCGGACGACTGACCGCTACGTCCGCTGGTCCGGAGCGCTGATCCGCAAGCTCCTCCTCAGCGCCATCCTCCTCGGAGGATTCATGCTCCTGGCCCTCCTGCTCGGTGGCCGCCTCCCCGGGGGCTTCCTCCCGGACGAGGACCAGGGCTACTTCTTTGCCAACGTGACCCTCCCCGACGCGGCCTCGCTCCAGCGGACCGACGCGGTCTGCCGGGAGATCGAGTCGGCGGTCAAGGCGATCGACGGGATCGAGCACACCACCACCATCGTCGGCTACAGCTTCCTTTCCGGGACCTCCACCACCTACGCCGGCTCCTTCTTCTTCTCGCTCAAGGACTGGTCGGAGCGGAAATCCTTCTCCCAGCGCTACCGGGTCCTGATGTATCGCGTCTTCGCGGCGCTAAAAAAAATCCCCGGCGCGATCGCCTTCCCCTTCCCGCCCCCCGCCATCCCCGGCGTCGGATCGTCCGGAGGCGTCTCCTTCGTCCTCCAGGACCGCTCCGGGGGGGACGTGGCCTTCTTGGCCAAGAACACGCGCCTTTTCATCGAGGCCGCCCAGAAGCGCCCCGAGCTCGCCCAGGTGACGACCACCTTCGTCCCCACCGTCCCCCAGGTCTTCGTCGACGTCGACCGGGACAAGGCCCTGCGCCAGGGGGTCTCCCTCTCCGACGTCTACACCACCCTCCAGACCTTCATGGGCGGCTATTTCGTCAACTACTTCAACCGCTTCGGACGCCAGTGGCAGGTCTTCGTCCAGGCCGAGGGCGACTTCCGGACCGACGCCGACCAGCTCGGCCAATTCTACGTGCGCAACTCCGCCGGCGACATGGCCCCGCTCGACGCCCTGATCAAGCCCCGCTCCGACGCCGGGCCCGAGTTCACGATGCGCTACAACCTCTACCGCGCCGCCCAGATCAACGCCACGGTCGCACAGGGCTTCAGCTCGACCCAGGCGATGAACGCCCTGGAGGAGGTCTTCGCCGAGACCATGCCCCCCGAGATGGGGTTCGACTACATGGGGATGTCCTACCAGCAGAAGCTCGCGGCCGAGGGGGTCTCCCCCGGGATCATCTTCGCCCTCTCCCTGGTCTTCGTCTTCCTCATCTTGACCGCCCTCTACGAGTCCTGGTCGCTCCCCTTCAGCGTCCTCCTCTCCACGCCGGTCGCCGTCTTCGGGGCCTTCGCCTTCCTGATGCTCCGGAAGATGGAGAACAACATCTACGCCCAGATCGGACTGATCATGCTGATCGGGCTTGCCGCTAAAAACGCCATCCTGATCGTCGAGTTCGCCCGGATGGAGCACAAGAAGGGGAAGAGCCTGAAGGAGGCCGCCCTGACCGGCGCCCGCCTGAGGCTTCGCCCCATCCTGATGACCTCCCTCGCCTTCATCCTCGGCTGCGTCCCCCTCTTCATCGCCTCCGGCTCGGGCGCCAACGCCCGCCAGGTGATGGGGACGGCGGTGATCGGGGGGATGCTCGCCTCCACCCTGATCGCCGTCTTCATCATCCCCGCCCTATTCTTCTTCGTGGAGAAGCTCTCGGGCGGCCGGGTCGAGGCCGCTCCGGAGGGCGGAGCCGGAAAGGAGAAACGACTCCCGTGAGCCCGCGCCTCTTGTCCCCGCCCGATGCCTCTCCCGGAAGCGGTGTCATTGCGAGGACCCCAAGCGAAGCGAGGGGGACGAAGCAATCTCGCCCTGCCGCGCGGGAAACGATTCGGGGACTACCCGGAGATTGCTTCGCCCCTCGACTAAGCTCGGGGCTCGCCATGACGCGGGATTGCTTCGCCCCTCGACTAAGCTCGGGGCTCGCCATGACGGCGGCAGTTGCGCTGGCCATTCTCGCCGGCTGCGCGATCGGGCCGGACTACGCCCCGCCCCAGATCGAGACCCCGCCCTCGTTCCGGGACCAGACCGCGCCCGCCTCCGCCCGGTCGCTCGGCGACGAGCCCTGGGCGGAGGTCTACCGGGACCCGACCCTGGCCGACCTGATCCAAACCGCCCTCGAGAACAACTACGACCTCCGGATCGCGGCCTCCCGGGTCGAGCAGGCGCGCTATGTCGCCTCCCAGTCCCGCGCCCTTCTCCTCCCCCAGGCCGGCTACCAGTACCAATTGAGCCACGGCGTCGGGGAGTTCCTGGGGTCCCCGACCCTCTCCGTGACCGAGGAGGGCGACTCCTCCTTCGCCGGGATCACGGCCTCCTGGGAGATCGACCTCTGGGGGCGCCTCCGGCGGATGAACGAGGCGGACCAGGCCCGCTTCCTCGCGACCGAGGAGGCCAAAAGCGGCGTCCGGATCGGCCTGATCGGGGAGGTGGCCCAGTCCTACTTCACTCTCCTCGCCCTGGATTACGAGCTCGAGATCGCCCGGCGGACGGCCGACTCCTTCCGGGAGTCCCTGCGGATCTTCAACCAGCGCCTGCAAGGGGGCGTCGCCTCCAAGCTCGAGGTCTCCCGGGCCGAGGCGGCCCTGGCCAATGTCGCCGCGACCATCCCCGACCTGGAGAGGCAGATCGCCGTCGAGGAGAACCAGATCCAGATCCTCCTGGGGCGCGACCCCGGGGAGGTCAAGCGGACCGCGGGATTGCTGGAGCAGTCCCTTCCGCCGGAGGTCCCGGCCGGGCTCCCCTCCGGCCTGCTCGAGCGCCGTCCGGACATCCGCCAGGCCTCCGCGACGCTCCACGCCGCCTCCGCGGGGGTCGGCGCGGCGAAAGGCTCCTTCTTCCCCCGGATCAACCTCACCGGCCTCTACGGCCGCGTCAGCGACGAGCTTATGGCCTTCGACGGCGCGGACCAGGAGTCCTGGTCCGCGGGGGGGAACCTCTCCGGGCCGCTCTTTGAGGGGGGGAAGCTGGTCGCCCAGTACGACCAGGCCCGGGCCGTCTGGGACGAGGCCCGGGCGGGATACGAGAAAACCGTCCGGAGCGCCTTCCAGGAAGTGGCCAACGCGCTCGTCGCCCGGGAAAAGCTCGAAGGGGTGAGGGCCCAGTACGAGATCGCCGTCTCCTCGCTCAGCGAGGCGGTCAAGGTTTCGACCCAGCGCTACATCGCCGGCAAGGCGAGCTACTACGAGGTCCTGGAGGCCCAGCAGCAGCTCTTCCCGGCCGAGAACGCGCTCGCCCAGACCCGCCTCTCGGAACTCCTGGTCGTGGTCCAGCTCTACAAGGCCTTGGGCGGGGGATGGGAAGAGTAGGCCAGGGTGGCGGGAGGTCGCGGGAGGTTACGTAAGGTTACGCAAGGTTACGTGAGGTTACGTAAGGTTACGTAAGGTTACGAAAGGTTACGTGAGGTTGCGGAAAGTTGCGCGGATGTGCCGGATTTTGCTTCGGACTATTTCCCTTGCCGGTCTCCCGCCGCGAAAGTATAGTCCTTTTCCCGAAGGGCGCCGGAAGCGTCCTTCGGAAAAAGGAGAAAGCATGAAACGCCATTTTGCCTTTCTAGGCGCAGCCCTGATCCTGATCGGCTGCCAAAGCTTACCGCCCGAGGGCTCGACAACACCCGGGTCATCCGCTCCCCATCTCTACGAGGCGGTCTTCTCCACCTACCTGGGCGGGGAGGGCGGGGAGTTCGCCTTCGGCGTCGCCGCCGACGACCGGGAGCGGGTCTACGTCACCGGCTACACCCACTCGCCCGACTTCCCGGTCAAGAACGGCTACCAGATGGAGAAGAAGGACGGGGAGTCGGTCTTCGTGACCGTCTTCGACTCCGCCGGCCAAAGCCTTCTCTGGTCGACCTTCATCGGGGGCGCAACCGGCGGTTCCGAAGGCTTCACCGTCCAGGTGGACTCGGCCTATGGAGTCTACGTCAACGGGGCGACCACCGCCTCCGACTTCCCGACCGCGAACGCCTACCAGGCCTACCACCACGGGGCCTGGGACTCCTTCGCCCTGAAGCTCTCCTCCACCGGCTCGACGCTCCTCTACTCGACCTTCCTGGGCGGGAACAACGACGACTGGGCCTACAAGTCCTCGCTCGACTCCGAGGGCTCCTTCTACTTCGCCGGCAAGACCCTCTCGCCGGACTTCCCCACGGTCAACCCCTACCAGGGCGCCTTCAGCCACTCCTGGGACGCCTACGTCGTGAAGCTCTCGCCATCCGGCTCGGCCCTGGTCTTCTCGACCTATCTCGGCACCACCAACCCCGACATCGGGGAGATGGCATTGGCCCGGGGGGACAAGGTCTACGTCATCGGGAACACCGGGGGAGGGGATTTCCCCGTCCGGGACGCCTACCAGCCGGTCAAGGCCGGGGCCGAGGACGCCTTCATCACCGTTCTCTCCGCCTCCGGCTCCGCGGTCCTCTACTCGACCTTCCTCGGGGGCTCCGGCCACGAGACCGGGCGGGCGCTCGAGGTCGACCGCGACGGCGAGATCTACGCCACCGGCGCCTGCGGCTCGGACGACTTCCCCCTGGTCAACCCCTACCTCTCCGTCCGCCGCTCCGGCGACTCCTGGGTCTCCAAGCTCACCTCTTCCGGCTCGGCCCTGGTCTTCTCCACGCTCCTGGGCGGCTCCTCCAGCGACACCTCCAAGCACATCTGCATCGACGACGAGAAGAACGTCTACGTCCCCGGCCACACCAATTCGCCGGACTTCCCCACGGTCGACCCCTTCCAGGCCTTCCACTCCAAGCACTACGACGGATTCCTCTCCGTCCTCTCCTCGACCGGCTCCTTCCTCCTCTTCTCCACCTACCTGGGCGGTTCCGCCAAGGACGAGCACTACGCGGCCTGGGCGAGCGGGAAGGGGACCGCCTACATCAGCGGCCAGACCAGCTCGCTCGATTTCCCGACCCTCAACGCCTTCCAGCCCGCCTTCGGAGGGGTCTCGGACGGATACGTGGCGAGGTTCCGGAGGGTGCCGGCCGCCCCGCCGGCCGCCGCGGTCGCGCCGGCCAACCGCCTGCCCCAGCCGTCCGACCCGACCGATCCGCCGGATCCGTCCGATCCGGCGGAGTAGGGATCATCCGCCGTTTCGGCGGGGAGGTATGCCATGAACCCGACCGAACCGATCATCGTCTGCCCGAAGTGCGGGGCCGAGATCAAGCTCAACGAGTCGCTGGCCGCCCCCCTCCTCGAGGCGACCCGGCGGGAGTACGAGGCCCGGCTCGCCCGGAAGGACCAGGAGGCCGTCGGCCGGGAGAAGGCGCTCCGGGAGCGGGAGGCGGAGGTCGTCCGCGCCCGGGAGACGCTCGAGGAGCGCCTGGCCGAGAAGCTCCGGCAGGAGAAGGAGAAGATCGCGGCCGAGGAGGCGAGGAGGGCCAGGCAGGCCCTCTCCGGCGACCTGGAGGAAAAAGCGCGCGAGATCGGCGAGCTCCGCGAGCTCATCCAGCGGCGGGAGGAGAAGCTCGCCGAAGCCCAGCGGGCCCAGGCCGATCTTCTCCGGAAAGGGCGGGAGCTCGACGACGCCCGGCGGGAGCTCTCTCTCACCGTCGAGAAGCGCGTCCAGGAAGGGCTCTCCGCCGCCCGGGAAGCGGCCCGGCGGGAGGCGGAGGAGGGGCTCAAGCTCCGGGTCGCCGAGAAGGAGCAGACGATCGCCTCCCTGCAGAGGCGGATCGAGGAGCTGAAGCGCCAGGCCGAGCAGGGCTCGGAGCAGCTCCAGGGGGAGGTCCAGGAGCTCGAGATCGAAGCGGTCTTAAGGGCGAAGTTCCCCCGGGACCTGATCGAGCCCGTCCCCAAGGGCGAGCACGGGGGCGACGCCCTGCAGCGGGTGGCCGGCCCCTCCGGCCAGGCCTGCGGGACTATCCTCTGGGAGTCGAAGCGGACCCGGAACTGGTCCGACGGCTGGCTCGTCAAGCTCCGCGAGGACCAGCGGGCGGCCCGGGCGGAGATCGCCGTCCTGGTCAGCCAGGCGCTCCCCAAGGGACTGGAGACCTTCGACTTGGTGGAAGGGATCTGGGTGACCCACCCCCGCTCGGCCCTCCCGGTCGCGCTCGCCCTCCGGCAGAACCTGATCGACCTGGCGGCGGCCCGCCAGGCGGCCGAGGGGCAGCAGTCGAAGATGGAGCTGGTCTACCACTACCTGACCGGGCCGCGCTTCCGCCAGCGCGTCCAGGCGATCGTCGAGGCCTTCTCCTCGATGCGGGAGGATTTGGAGCGGGAGCGGAAGGTCATCACCAAGCAGTGGGCGAAGAGAGAGGAGCAGATCGAGCGCGTGATGGGAGGCACGGTCGGACTCTACGGCGACCTCCAGGGGATCGCGGGGAAGACACTGCAGGAGATCGAGGGGCTCGAGCTCAAGTCGCTCGAGGCCGGCGAGGCGCCGACTCCGCCACCTCCTCCGGAGACGCCGCAAGACTCCGGGGAGGGAAAGCGCCCCCCGGGTCGTTCCGAGGAGATGATGGACAGGGGGTAATAACGAGCGCGGTATCCCGGAAGGGAGGCCGCGCCGCCCGTTCACGCTTGTCCGCCGCAGCCCGGAAGGGCGTCAGGTGGAGAACCGGCCGACCAGGCGCGCCGGGAATCGGAACCGATCATTGAACCGCGGCGATGATCGGGGTATAGTGAAAGAATAAGCGCCGCCTCCGCGGCGGGACCATTCCGAGGAGCTAGAGTGAAACACCCGCGTCGTTCCGGACCGCTCTCCCCCAAGGTGGAGATCACACGGGAGCTGATCCGGAAGCTTCCCAAGACCGACCTCCACTGCCATCTCGACGGCTCGCTTAGGATGGAGACGGTCCTGGAGCTGATGAAGGGTAACCGGGGGGAGCGCGGCTACTATCCGCCGGCCGAGGCCAAGCGCCTCCTCGCCCCCGGCAAGAAGCACGCTTCGCTGGTCGACTATCTCAAGGGCTTCGAGATCACCCTCTCGGTCATGCAGACCCGGGAGGCGTTGATGCGGATCGCCTACGAACTCGCCCAGGATTGCGCCGAGGAGAACGTCCGCTACGTGGAGGTTCGCTACTCCCCCATGCTCCACGTCCGGCGGGGCTTGAAGCTGCCGGAGGTGGTGGAGAGCGTGATCGCCGGCCTGAAAAAGGCCGAGCGGGACTTCGGGGTCCGCTCCGGGATCATCATCTGCGGGCTCAGGAATATCACCCCCCGCTGGTCCTACAAGCTCGCCCAGCTCGCGGTGGAGTTCAAGAACCAGGGGGTGGTGGGCTTCGACCTGGCCGGGGCGGAGAAGGACTTCCCGGCCAAGGACCACCGCAAGGCCTTCGCCCTGATCATCAACCACTTCATCAACTCCACCGTCCACGCCGGCGAGGCCTTCGGCCCGAAGTCGATCGCCCAGGCCATCCGCTACTGCGGGGCCCACCGGATCGGCCACGGAGTGCGGTTGCGCGAAGACCCGGAGCTCCTGAACTTCGTCACCGACCACCGCATCCCCCTGGAGATCTGCCTCTCCAGCAACGTCCAGACCGGCGTGGTCGGGGTGATGAAGGAGCACCCCTTCAAGTTCTACTACGAGTACGGCGTCCGGGTCACCCTCAACACCGACAACCGGCTGATGTCCGACACCTCGATGAGCCAGGAGCTCTACCTCGCCTGCCGGAACTTCAACTTGAGCCTCCTGAACCTCCGGGATATCCTGATCAACGGCTTCAAGTCCGCCTTCCTCCCCTACAACGAGAAGGTGCGTCTCCTCAAGACCTCGCTCGCCCAGATCGACTACCTGATCGCGGCGGGCTATCCGGAGATGGTGGGGATACTCAACGTGCATCTGTAGAGGTGGGAGCGGCGTCCTCGCCGCGATCCCAATCGCCGGGATCGCGGCCCCGAGAAGATTCTTTGAATGCGGGGCAAGCGAGACGCCCCTCCCACGAGGGAAAACCACATGGAGAGAGGAGATATGAAGAGCCAGAAGGTATTGATCGTAGTCGCCATCGTCGCTGCGCTCGCCGGCGCCGTTTCTGTCGGGGCCGAGCAGGTCAAGCTCACCAACGACGTCGCCTGGGTGAAGGCGGCGGACGAGTACAAGGCCTGCTGCGAGCAGACCTACCGGGGGGCGATGGCGCGGCTAAAGGACCTCGCCCGTAACGAGAAGGCCGGCTCCTGGTGCGCGGTCCTCGACGTCGACGAGACGGTCCTCTGCAACGTCGATTTTCAGGTCGCCCTGGCCCAGGCCAAGAAGGGCTACGACCGGGGGATGTGGAACGACTGGTGCCTGAAGGGCGTCGCCCCCGTCATGCCCGGGGCGAAGGAGTTCTGCGCGCTCGTCCGCGAGCTCGGCGGCAAGGTGGTCCTGATCACCAACCGGCAGAACCCGCCGCTCAAGTACGCCACCGCCAAGAACCTGGACGAACAGGGGGTCGTCTACGACGCGCTTCTCCTGCGGGAAGGGGTCTACGAGAAGGACGGCGACAAGACGGCGCGCCGCGCCGACGTCGAAAAGGGCGAGATCAAGACCCTGACCGTCAAGCTCCCCCCGCTCAAGATCCTCATGCTGGTCGGCGACCAGTGCGACGACCTCTACGCCAAGGGGGCGACCTTCGATTCGGTGAAGGAGCGCTACGCCAAGGACCTCGTGATGCTCCCCAACCCGATGTACGGGGACTGGGCCAGCCCCGGCGTCTTCGTAGAGACCGCCGCCCCCGCCATTCCGGCCGCTCCCGCCCAGCCTGCCTCTCCTGCCAGTCCGGCCGCTCCCCAATCCTCCTCTGGCGCCCTCACCTGGCAGGAGGCGATGACCCGGGTGGGAGAGACCGTGACCGTGGAGGCCGAGATCGTCAAGATCTACGACCCCGAGGAGAGGGGCAAGGGCGGGCCGGTCAAGCTCAACGTTGACCAGGATTTCAAGACCAGCCTGACCATCTGCTATTACAAGAAGAACAAGGACGAGAGCGACGCCGGCTTTGGCGACCCGGGCAAGTTCCTCTTCAAAAAGGTCCGGGTCAAGGGCAAGGTGGAGGACTACAAGGGCGCGAAGCAGATCATGCTCCGTTCGCCCGGGGATATCGAGGTGGTAAAATAAAACGGGTTCAACGGTTCAAGGTTCAAGGGTTCAACGGTTGAAAGCCCGAAGAGAACCGTGAACCCGATAACCCGATCACTCAACCAAGGAGGGTAGCAGAATGAAGACGTGGTTCATGTTGTCCGCCGCGGTTCTCGCGGCGCTGATCTGCCTCCCCCTCGTTCCGGCCCAGACCGGAGAGGAGGAGGCCGCCGCCCCGGCCGCCCCGGCCGTCGAAGCGCCCGCCGCCCCGGCCGCCCCCGCCGTGGAAGCTCCGGCGGCTCCGGCCGCTCCCGCCCCGGCCGCCCCGGCTCCCGCCGCGGCCCTGACTTGGCAGGAGGCGATGAAGCGGGTCGGCGAGACCGTCACCGTGGAAGCCAAGATCATCAAGGTCTACGACCCCGAAGACCGGGGGAAGAGCGGGCCGGTCAAGCTCAACGTCGATCAGGACTACAAGAGCAGCCTGACCTTCGTGTATTACAAGAAGGGCAAGGACGGCAAGATCTCCGAGATCGGCGATCCGAAGAAGTTCCTCTACAAGACGGTCCGGGTGACGGGTAAGGTCGATGATTGGAAAGGCAGCAAGCAGATCATGATCAAGTCCGCCGACCAGATCGCGATCGTCAACTGAAGCGAACGGCGCGCGGGGGGTTCTAAGGCTTTCGTCCCGCCCCCGCGGGCTTAACGGGAGCGAGGCGGGCGCGCCTCCGGTTTTTGGGGGGGCGCGCCCGTCCCGCGGTTCTGCGGTCATGGAGTTCTCCTTCAAGACATTCCTGGGGACGCTTCGCTTAAGCCTCACCGATCTGCCGGCCTACCGCTCGCTCGCGCGGCGGTCCCCGCTGGAGATCCTGGCCTACGCCGCCGTCCTCCTCGCCCTCCCCGCCCTCGTCTCGGGCGGGATGCAGGTGTTCTATCTCAACCGCATGACCGCTTCGATCACCGCCGCCCTCCGGGGTCACCTCCCCGCTCTCCGGATCGAGAAGGGGAAGGTCCAGATGAAGGAGGAGACCTTCGTTTTCGAGAAGGAGAACGAGTTCACTCCGCGGGAGTGGCGGGAGCACCTCGACTACATCGCCGCGCTACCCCCGGAGACGCGCGCCGAAGCCTCCGCCTGGATCGATTCCCATTTCCCGGAGGCGGAAGCGAAGCTGAAGCGCTCCATCGCCCAGGCCGCACTGGACGCCGGGCCTCCCGGGAACGAGGAGGCGGCCCGCCTCCTCCGGGCCACCGGCAACGCCGGGTCGTTCATCTTCCTGGTCGATCTCAAGAACCAGGTCCCCCGCTTCCCCCCTGGCGCCTGGGGGTTCGCCCTCTCCGCCGATTCCTATTTCTTCAACTTCCCGATCTTCAACGCCCCCGACCGCCCCCTTCAGCGCCCCCTCCCCGCCGACGCCTCGGTGGTGGTCAACGACCAGACCCTGGAGCGCTGGCGGTTGCTCATCGTCTGGCAGCAGGGGCCGATCGTCGTCCTCCTGGTCTACCTCTTCGTCGTCCTCCTGGGGGCCTTGTTCTCGGTGCTCGGGACCCTTCTCGCCGCCCTGACCGCGGCCCTCCTCAAGCGGCCGCTCCCCTGGCGGCAGTCCCTCGCCCTCGCCGTCTTCAGCCTCACCCCGGCGGCCCTCCTCTCCGTCCTGGCCGGGTTTCTGCCCTTCACCGTGGGCCAGATCATCTGGGCTCTCGTCGTCGTCTACGGCGCCTACGTCGCCCTGGCCGCGAAAAACTGTTGCACTCTCGAGTGAGGCCTCGTCCGGGAAAGGCGATGTCTCTCTCGCTCGCCGGGCGGGCGCTCAGGGCGCCGGTTCGCTCTTGTTTCGCCGTTGTCGTCGGCGCCCTTCTATTGACCCTCCAGGGTTGCTCGGAACCGGAGGTCATCTTCGGAGAAGCCTGGATCACGGCCGGGGGGAGGAAGATCCGAGTGGAGGTGGCCCGGACGCCGCTTCAGCGGGAGCGGGGACTGATGCACCGCCGGAGTCTTCCCGAAGACGAGGGGATGCTTTTCGTCTTTGACCGGCCGGTCCGGCATGCCTTCTGGATGAAGAACACCCGGATCCCCCTCTCCCTCGCCTTTCTCGGCCCCTCCGGGCGCATCATCGAGATCCAGGAGATGACGCCGTTCGACACCACTCTCCACCTTCCGCTGGCAGAATATTCTTGCGCCCTGGAGATGAATCGCGGCTGGTTCGAGAGAAACCGGATCGGGGTAGGGGATAGCATCGGGCTGGGCGCGGCGGCCGCTCCCGCCGCGCCCGCCTCCGGAGCGGGCCTGTAGTCCGCTTCTCCGCCGTCGCGACTGGGGCGCTCTGGCGGACAGGAGCGAAGCGGCGGGAGGGATTTGTAAGCCGCCTCAGGGAGGCGGCGCGGGACGCCATGAAGATCGTTTTCCTGGGAACCGCGGATTTTGCCCTGCCAAGCCTGGAAGGGCTCGTCGCCGCCGGCCACCAAGTGGCCGAAGCGGTGACCCAGCCCGACCGGCCTTCCGGCCGCGGCCGGCGCCTGGGGGAGCCGCCGGTCAAGAGGCGGGCCGGGGAGCTCGGGATCCCCGTCCGCCAGCCCGAGTCCCTCTCCTCGGCCGCCGAGATCGCGCACATCGCCGCCCTCGCCCCGGACCTCGTGGTCAGCGCGGCCTACGGGCGGCTGATCCCCTCCTCCTACCTCGCATCGGCCGTTCGCGGAGGGATCAACCTGCATCCCTCGCTCCTGCCCCGCTGGCGGGGGGCGGCCCCCATCGCCTGGGCGCTGATCGCCGGGGACCGGGAAACCGGCGTGACCGTCCACCGGCTGGTGGAGAGGCTCGACGCCGGAGAGATCTTCGCCCAGGAGAGGTTCCCCATCGAGGAGGGGGACGACGGGCTTTCGCTCGCCCTCCGTCTCGCCCGCGCGGGCGCGCGCGTCCTTTGCTCGGCGGTGAGCGGGATCGAGGCGGGGCGTGCCGCCCCCTATCCCCAGGACGACTCCCGCGCGACCCTGGCGCCCAAGCTCGCCAAGGAGGACGGGCGGATCGACTGGCGCAAGAGCGCGGAGGAGATCCACAACCGCGTCCGGGGGCTCATCCCCTGGCCGGGTTCATTCACCCATCTCGAGCGCGCCGGCGAAAGGCGCCTCCTCAAGGTTCACGCCACTCGCGTCGTCCCCGCCGGATCGGGGGAACCGGGGACAGTCCTCGCTGCCTCCGGAGAGGACCTGGTGGTCGCGGCGGTAGGCGGCGCCTTGCGGATCCTGCGCCTGCAAGCGGAGGGGGGAAAGGCGCTGGCGGCGGGAGAGTTTTTGCGGGGGTTTCGCCTAGAACCGGGAGAGAGGCTCGGGATATGATCGGCATCGCCTGCGACCTGCTTTGCGTTCCGTAGGCGCGGACCCTTGGGGGTCCGCGCGTCATAGCCCGCGGATCTATCCCGACGTATCCGTCGGGATGATTATTATAGATCGTATAAGGTGAATCAAAGGTCCGCGGCTACGAGCGACAGCTATGAAGCGAATTCTCATCACAATGAATAACTGGCTCACCCGGAGGAGCGGCCGGCGGGTGAAGCCCGAAGAGCTTCTGGTCCTCGCCCCGCGCTGCCTCCAGAACAGCGCTTGCCGGCAGGCGATCGTCACCGCTCCGGGCGAGTGCCTGGGTTGCGGCCGCTGCGACGTGAAGGATCTCGCCGCGCTCGCCCGCCGGCGGGGGTTCCGCCTGGTCTTCGCCACCGGCGGCGGCCTGGCTCTGGAGCGCCTCCGGGAGAGAAGCGTCCGGGCCGTGGTGGCCGTCGCTTGCGAGAAGGAGCTCGGCGCGGGGATCCTGGCGAGACGGGGGAAGCCGGTCCTGGCGGTGACGCTGGACCGCCCCTGCGGCCCCTGTCGCGACACGCGGGTGTCTCTTGACGAGGTGGCATCGGCGGTCGACTCTTTCCTGGGGGAGGGGAGGGGGGGATGAGAAGGGAGCCGGCCCAGGAGGCGCCGCGGCCGGGGAACGCCCGGGAGGCGGCCGTGGAGATCCTCCGCCGCTGGGAAAAGAAGGAAGGCTACGCCCAGGATCTCCTCGACCTCCTCTGGGCGAAGACGGCCTTCTCCCGCCCCGACAAGGCCTTGATCACGGCCCTGGTGAACGGATCGATCCGTCGCCGCCTCTCCCTGGACTGGATCATCGACGCGCTCTCCCCCGAGCGGCAGCCTTCCGTCGGGTCGATCACCCGCCAGGTCCTCCGGATCGCCCTCTTCCAGCGGTTTTACCTGGATAAGATACCGGCCTACGCCGCGGTCCACGAGGCCGTAGAGTTCGCCAAGCGCCGCCTCACCCCCGCCGAGGCGGGCTACGTCAACGCTCTCCTGCGCCGGGCGACCGCGGAAAAGGCGAAGCTTCCCTGGCCGGATGCCGACGGCACGCCCCGCTCGCTCTCCATCCTGCATTCCCACCCGGACTGGCTCCTCCGGCGCTGGCTCCAGCGCTATGACCGGGAGGCGGTGGAGGGGATCTGCCGGACGGACAACGCGGCGCCCCCCGTCTACATCCGGATCAACCGGCTTCGCACCACCCCGGACGTGGTCTGGGCGGAGCTCACCGCCGAAGGGGTCTCTCCCCGCCCCGTCCCCGCCCGCCCGGACGTCTTCGTCCTGGAGGGGAGCGGACCGGTGGGGGAGCTCGCCGCCTTCCGGCGGGGCCACTTCCAGGTCCAGGATCTCTCGACCATCGCGGTGGCGGAGGCGGTGGAAGCCCGCCCCGGCCAGACGGCGATCGACTTTTGCGCCGCTCCCGGGGGTAAGCTCTCCGTTCTCGCCCAGGCCATGCAGAACCGGGGGACGCTGATCGCCGCCGACGCGAGCGAGGAGAGGCTCAAGGCTTTGCAGGAGACGGTCGACCGCCTGGGAGCCTCCCGCGTCCGGGTGCAGCGTTTCGACCTTCTCCGTCCGGAGGAGACGATCGAGGCGCCGCTGGCCGACCGTATCCTCCTCGACGTCCCCTGCTCCAACACCGGCGTTCTCCGGCGGCGGGTGGACGTCCGCTGGCGGCTGGAGGAGAAGGACATCGTCCGCCTCGCCTCCCAGGCGCGGGAGCTGCTCGGGAAGGCCGTCCTCTGGCTCCGGGACGGCGGCCGGCTCGTTTACAGCACCTGCTCGATCGAGCCGGAGGAGAACGAGTGCGTGGTGGACGGTTTCCTGAAGCGCAACCCCGAGTTTCGCCTTCTCCGCCGGGAGTCGCGCCTGCCTTCGGGTGAGGGGGGGGACGGCTACTTCTTCGCGGTCATCCGGCGCGAATAAATCGGCCAGCGATGATTCGCGCGCAGAGCGCAAAGCGCGTAGCGCCCCGGCGCTCGCGCCGGCCTCATCCCCGGCCGGGGGCGCTTTGCGCTATGCGATAACCGCGATCTGCCGCTTGCCCCTTGCCCGCGGGGGGATGGACACGTGAACAGGACCGAGAATTATCTCCGCCACATCGCCATCGTCCTCTCCGGCGTCCGCACCCCGGGGAACGTCGGGGCCGCCGCGAGGGCCATGGCCAACATGGGGCTCTCTCGGCTCGTGCTCGCGGTCAACCCCCTCCGCGATCTCGAGGAGGCGCTCCGGCTCGCCCGGGACGGGGGGAGGATCGTCCGCCGCGCCCGCTATTTCCCGCGGCTCGCCGATGCGGTTTCCGCCTGCGGTCTGGTCGTGGCGACGACGCGGAGAAAGGGGAGGTTCCGCCGCTCCGTCCTCCCGTTCGAGGAGGCGATCGAGCGGATCCTCCGGGCGGCCGCTCGCAACCCGGTGGCGATCCTCTTCGGCCGGGAGGACTACGGGCTCTCCAACCAGGAGATCGCCCTCTGCCAGTTCAGCTTCGCCATCCCCGCCGCCCCCGCCGCCCCCTCTCTCAACGTCGCCCAGGCGGTGATGGTGGTAGCCCACTCGCTCCGGAGCCGGCGGGCCGCCGGAGGGGGCGTCTCGCCGTCCTTCGTCGCCCAGGACGACCTCCAGTTCCTCTACCGGCGGCTGGAGCGCCTGATCGGCCGGATCGGCTACGAGCGCTCCGGAGACCGCGACGTCCCCCGATCGGTGCTCAAGATGTTCCAGCGCATCTTGAGCCGCAGCGGACTCACTCCCGACGAGTGCAACGGCCTCCACGGCTTCTGCCGCCAGGTGGAGAAGAGCATAAGGCATAGCGCATAGCGCCAAGCGCTAAGCGCCCCGGCGAACGCGGAGGGGAAAGCATCTGGCCGAGCCAGGGCGCTTTGCGCTATGCTCCGGGCGCTCCTGGCGGCGGCCGCTGGGGGGCGTCCATCTCGTCCATCTCGTCCATATCGTCCATCGGCGCAAAAGGAGGCGCATGATGAGAATGAAGAAGGAGATCGTCAGCTCGCCGGCGGCCCCCGCCGCGGTAGGCCCCTATTCCCAGGGGGTGAGGGCGACAGGCTTTATCTTCGTCTCCGGCCAGATCCCCCTCGCCCTCTCCGGCGAGATCGTCCCCGGCGGGATCGAAGCCCAGACGGCGCAGGCCCTGAAGAACCTCGGCGCCGTCCTCTCCGCGGCCGGCCTGACGCTGGAGGCCGTGGTCAAGACCACCGTCTACCTCGTCGATCTCGAAGATTTCCAGGCGATGAACGCGGTCTACGCGCGCCATTTCCCCTCCGCGTCTCCCGCCCGGGCCTGCGTCGAGGTTGCCCGCCTTCCCAAGGGGGCCCGGGTGGAGATCGAGGCGATCGCTCTCGATAGAGCCTGAATGGCCACTCCCCGCCAGCCGATCGTCACGCTCCTCACCGACTTCGGGGGCGAGGACTGGTTCGTGGGGGCGATGAAAGGGGTGCTCCTCTCTCTTCTCCCCTCGGCCCGGATCGTCGATCTCAGCCACGCGGTCCCGCCCGGCGACCTCCGCCGGGCGGCCTGGATCCTGAAATGCGCCCGTCCCTCCTTCCCGCCCCGGACCGTCCACGTGGCCGTGGTCGACCCCTCCGTGGGGACCTCCCGCCGGATCGCGCTGCTCCACGCCTTCGGGCAGATCTTCCTCGCGCCCGACAACGGCGTCTTAAGCTTCGTCCTCGCCGAGGCCCCCCGCCCGCGCCTCTATCGCCTCGCGCGTCCCGATCTCCGTCTCCCCGAGGTCTCCTCCACTTTTCACGGGAGGGACATCTTCGCCCCCGTCGCCGCCCGCCTCGCCGCGGGTCTCGATCCCTCCGCCGTCGGTCCGCGCCTCAAGGACCCGGTCCGTTTGCCGCCTCCCGTCCTTGAGCGCGAGGGGAGGGGATGGAAGGCCGAGGTGACGTATGTCGACCGCTTCGGGGACGCGACCCTTTCCCTGGCGCGGTCGCCGCGCGGTGCCGGAAGCGACTTCCCGGCCGGGACAAAAGAGATGCGTGTCCGCATCGGGGGGAGGAGCACGATCCTCCCCCTCCAATCCAGCTACTGCGCGGTCGGGAAGGGAAAGGCCCTCGCTCTTTGGGGGTCCTCCGGCCATCTCGAACTCGCGGTCAACGGGGGGTCGGCCGCCGCCCGCTTCGGCCTCCGGCCCGGGGACACGGTTTTCCTCGGGCCCGCTCCGACGAAAAAGCGATAAATGCGGGAACCTATAACCGCGAATCTCGCGAATCTACGCGAATGAAAAAATGTATAGGGACCGGGATGTCGATAGGCCCCGAGGTGTCCCGATTCGCGAATATTCGCGAGATTCGCGGTTAAGATGGTGAGCCGGCGATGACGGCGGCGATCCGGGTGGGGCCGGCGGGCTGGTCGTACGCCGATTGGGAGGGGAGGGTCTATCCCTCTCCCCCGGGGAGAGGCTTCGACCGGCTCGCCTATCTGGCCGATTGCTTCGATCTCATCGAGATCAACTCCACCTTCTACCGTCCTCCCTTTCCCTCCGTCGCCGCCGGCTGGGCCCGGCGGGTATCCTCCCGCCCCGCCTTCCGTTTCACGCTCAAGCTCTACCGCGGCTTCACCCACGAAGCGGCGGAGGTTCCCGCCGCCGCTCTCCGCTCCTGGACGGAGGGGGTCGCCCCCCTGCGCGCGGCGGGGAGGCTGGGAGCGGTCCTCGCCCAGTTTCCCTACTCCTTCCACTGCACGGAGGAGAACCGGGGGCGGGTGGCGCGCCTGAAGGATCTTCTGCCCGCCGACCCCTTGGTCCTGGAGGCCCGCCACCGTTCCTGGGGGACCCCCGCGGCCGGGCTCTTTCTCCAAGGGCTCCGGATCGGCTTTTGCAACATCGACCAGCCGCCGGTGTCTTACTCCCTTCTCCCCTCCGCGCTCGCGACCTCGCCCGTAGGCTATGTCCGCCTCCACGGCCGCAACGCGGCCGACTGGTTCCGAAAGGACGCTCTGCGGGACGAGCGCTACGACTACCTCTACTCCCCGGAGGAGCTTCAAGAGTGGACGGGGCGGATCCGGACGGTGGCGGCCTCCGCCTCCGAGGTCTACGTCGTCGCCAACAACCATTTCCGGGGGCAGGCGGTCTGCAACGCGTGCGAACTCCGCTCCCGCCTGGAGGGGGGGAAGGTCCGCGTCCCGGCGCCGCTCCTCGCGGCCTATCCTCGGCTGCGCCCGATCGCCGCGCCTGAGGAAGACCGCGGCCGGCCCTTCCGTTTGGTTTCGTAGGCGCGGACCCTCTAGTCCGCGGGGCCAGCCGCGCCGGGAAGCGCGGACCTCAAAGGTCCGCGCCTACGGAATCAGAAACCGGAAGTTGCTTGCGAGGCGGCATAAGAACCTGATACCATCGGTAAAAACGGAGAGGCGAGGATCGATCCGATGATTCTATTCCCGTGTGAAGCGCCCTTCTGCGGCGGGATGGCGAAGGTGGCGGTTCCTCCCGCGCGTTCGGGGTTCACCGTCACCTGTCCCGTCTGCGGCAAGGAGTATCCGCTCTCGAGCGAGGTCGCGGCGAGGCTCGGCATGGCGGAGGATTTGCGCGCCGCCATCCGGCGCGCCCGCCCCATCCTCTCCGGGATAAGCGTGGGGGTCAAGACCGGAGATCGGGAGGTAAAAATCCCCTACAACCTCCTGGTCGGGAGTTTGCCCGCCGAGATGGCCTTCGCCGGGGTCGGCGGCAACCGGCGTTTTTTATTTCTCGATGACGAGGAGAGAAACGCGGACAGCCGAGGAGGGAAGAAGCGATGAAAACCGCGGGAATCCTGATGATCCTGGCCGGCCTGGGAGCCTCGGTCGGCGTTTACATGTACGATCTTGCGGTCAAGCACGAAGCCTCGGTCACCCTCGGCCCCCGCTCGGGACCCGCCCTGGGCGTCGCCCTTCTGGTGTTGATCGCGGGCATCGTCCTCCTCGCCGCCAACGGCAAGAAGTCCGCCGGCCGGTCCTGAACCCTTCGCCTTGACAAAGCGGGCGATGGATGTTATATAAAACAACGTGAGATTGAGCGAAGCTGAAAAAGGCCCGGCGGCCAAGGAGGCGCGGATGCGCGCCTCCCCCCGGGTGGAAGAGATCTTCCCCGTTTTCATATCGCGCGGCCGGGACACCCTGCGGGGGCAGAGCCGCAACGTCAGCGCCACGGGGCTCGCCTGCACCTCCGATCAGCCCCTTCCCCTCTCTTCCAAGGTCCAGATCAGTCTCGCCCTGCCTCCCCGTTCGTCCTCTCTCCGCCCGGGAGACGTCGTCTGCCGGGCGCAGGTGGTCCGGGTCGAGTCTCCCCGGGGGAAGGGGGGGGCGAAGGGCTATCTCCTCGCCTTCAATTTCAACCGCATGGCGAAGGCCGACCGGGACAAGCTCGAGCGGTTTATCGCCGAGAAGATGAACCAGGCAGGCGCTTCCTCGGGAGGGATCGTGAGCGCGGACGCCGCTATTTCCTCGAATGGGATCGGATGCTCGTCGGATGCGTATATCCCCCTTTTCCATGAGGTCCAGATCAACGTTTCCTTCTCTCCGGAGCGTCCCGAGGTCCGCCCCGATCCGGCGATCCGCTGCTCGGGCGTGGTGGTGAGCTGCGAGAAGATCGGCGATACCGACCAGTACTGGATCGAGCTTTTCTTTACCGATATCGCCCGCAAGGACCGCCTGCGCTTGCGGCGCTATTTTCAGAACGGAAGTCTGAGCTGACCGCCGATTGACACCGGGCGGTTGGCGGAGGGCCGGGATTGATCTCGATCCCGGCTTTTTGCTATGCGACAGACGGGCGGCGAAAAGCTGGTCGGCTCCCGCAAGGAATCGGCGCCGCGCTCCTGCCTCCTCGTCTATCCCGACAGCTATCGTCTCGGGATGAGCGCCCTGGGCTTCCAGGCCGTGCTCTCGCTCGTCGATTCGGAGCCGGACTGGTGCGCGGAAAGGGCTTTTGCCGGAGACGAGCGCTCGCGGGAGAGGGGGAGGACGCTCTCCAGCTTCGACCTGATCGCCTTCTCGCTCCCCTACGAGCTCGACTACCTCAACCTCCCCGCCGTCTTCGCCCGGGCCCGGCTCGCCCTCCGCTCGTCCGCGCGGTCCGCGTCCGATCCCCTGGTGATCGCCGGAGGGATGGCGCCCACGATCAACCCGGAGCCGATCGCCGAATTCGTCGACGCCGTCGTCCTGGGCGAAGCGGAGGGGCCACTGGAGCGGATACTCGCCCTCATCGGGGGAAGGAAGAGCCGTCCCGACCTCCTCCGGGAGCTCGCCGCCGTTCCCGGGGTCTATGTCCCCGCCCTCTACCGGGGGACGGGGGAAGGGGGGCCCCCGGAGCCCCTCCCCGGCGCGGCGGCGCCTTTCCCGATCGAGGTCTCCCGCGCTCCCGTCTCCGCCCTTCCCGCGGTCTCCCGCTACGTCGCCCGCGAGACGGTCTTCCCCGACCGCGGTCTGATCGAGATCAGCCGGGGGTGCCCCCGGGGGTGCCGCTTCTGCGCAGCAGGCTACCTGGCCCGCCCGGTCCGCGAGTATCCCGTCTCCGCGATCCTGGACGCGGCGGAACGGCTTCGCCCCGCCACCCGCCGGATCGGCCTGGTCGCCTCCGCGGTCTGCGATCATCCCGGGATCGGAGAGATCGCCCGGTCTCTCTCCGGGCGGGGATTTTCCCTCTCGGTCTCCTCGCTTAGGGCCGGCGGCCCGGACCGCGGTCTCCTCGCCCTCCTCGCCGCGAGCGGGCAGAAGACCCTCACCCTCGCCCCCGAGGCGGGGAGCGGGGAGCTGCGCCGGCGGGTGAACAAGGACCTCGCCGAGGAGGAGTTCGCTTCCACGCTCACCGCCGCGCGGGAGGAGGGCTACCTCCGGGCCAAGCTCTACTTCCTCGTCGGTCTGCCGGGGGAGAAGGAGGAAGAGGCGGGAGCGATCGTGGAGATGTGCCGCCGCCTCTCCGCCGTCCTCCCCCTCTCGGTCTCGCTCAACCCCTTCGTCCCCAAGCCCCATACGCCCTTCCAGTGGGAGCCGCTCGCTCCCGTCGATCTCCTCCGGCGGCGTCTCCGTTTCCTCCTTCGGGCCCTGAACGGCATCCCCCGGGTCAGCGCCGCCGCGTCCTCCGCCCGGGAGGCCTTCCGCCAGGCCTGCCTGAGCCGGGGCGGAAGGGAGATGGCCGGCGCCATCGAGACGGGGGACTGGAGGTCCGCCGAACTCCTGGTCCGGCCCTTCGCCGGGAGGAAAAGGGAGGATCGCTTCCCCTGGGAGATCGTGGAGACCGGCGTCCGGCGGGAGTATCTCTGGCGGGAAAACGAGAAAGCGGCGGCGGGGGAGACGACGCCGCCCTGCCGTCCGGACGCATGCCGATCCTGCGGGGTCTGCTGACCCGCGGGCCGCCCGACGATTCTAACCACGAATCGCGCGCATCTTCGCAAATCGGCCCGGCGGGCGAACATAAAGTTCGCCCCTACGGCCCGGTTCGTGGTCGAC
>CAZOYW010000020.1:0-14972 GCA_964584165.1 uncultured bacterium | reverse complement strand
TCGGGCGAACACCCCTGTAGGGGCGAACTTCATGTTCGCCCGTTCCCGGGTTCGGCCCGGCCGGTGCGGGCGGGCTTGCTTCAAGCCCCCCATCGGCTATAATGCCGCGTATGAACGCGAAAATCTCCTTCATCGGCGGAGGGAACATGGCGGAGGCCCTGGTCCGGGGGCTGATCGAGGGGAGGATCGCCGCTCCGTCCGACATCCTGGTCGCGGAGCCGAAGGAGGAGCGGCGCGCCCATCTCTCTTCCCGGTACGGCGTGGCCGTCACGCCCGAGAACGGGAGGGCGGCCGGGGGCGAGATCGTGGTTCTCGCGATCAAGCCGCAGACTCTTCCCGCGGTGGCCGGCGATCTCTCCGGACTGCGGGAGACCCAGCTTCTGCTCTCCCTCCTGGCCGGGGTCGCCACCTCTACCCTGGAGGGGATGACCTCGAGTCCGGTCCCGGTGGTGCGGGCGATGCCGAACATGCCCGCCCTGGCCCTAGCCGGCGCGACCGCGCTCTGCGCCGGGGCCCACGCGCGGGAGGAGCACCTCCGCGCGGCCCGCGAGATCCTCCGGGCGGTGGGGAAGGTGGTCCCGGTACCCGAGAAGATGATGAACGCGGTCACCGCGCTCAGCGGCTCCGGCCCCGCCTATTTCTTCCTCGTCTGCGAGTGCCTCGCTGCGGTGGGGAGGGACCTCGGGCTGGAGCGGGAGAACGCCGAGCTCCTGGCCCGGGAGACGCTGATCGGGACCGGGCGCCTCCTCGAAACGGCCGGGGAAACCCCGGCCGCCCTGCGGGGGAGGGTGACCTCGCCGGGGGGAACGACCGAGGCCGCCCTCAAGGTTTTGGAGCGCGGAGAGCTGCTCGCCCTCTTCGACGAGGCGCTCCGGGCGGCCTGCCGGAGGGGAGAGGAGCTGGGTAAACGAATGGAATGTATCTCTCCCCGGTCCCAATCCTAACGATAACCAATTAACCTGTCAGCATGTCCCTGATTGAACTCGCTCTCGGATTCTACTTCGCCTGTCTCCTGGTCCGCGCCCTGATCCCGGACGAGGGACAGACCGCCTTCAACCCGCTCTACCGGGCGGCGGCCTCGGTCACCCGCCCCGCGCTCGACCGTCTCCTCCGCGCCTTCCCCCGCGCGGGACGGTCCGGCCCGGTCCTCCTGATGGCCATCGTCGTCCTCGGCCAGGGGCTCCTCTACCTTCTCTCCGGCCCCCCCGCCCGCCGCTTCGACCTCCCCCTCCGGGACTGGATCTTCGTCGGTTCCTCCCCCCTCTGGCCCTGGGCCAAGACGCTGGCTTTCTACCTGGTCCTCCTCTTTCGCCTCCTCGCCTTCGCCGCCGTGGTCCTGGCCCTGAAGCGCCCGGAGGACGCCTACGACCAGCTCTCCCGCCTGTTCCGCGCCGCGCTCTCTTGGGCCCAACGCGTTCTCGATCAGAACCGGTTCGCTCTCCCGGTTCTTCTCTTCGCCGTCTTCTCCGCCGCCCTGGCCGCTTTTTGGAAAGGCTTCATGGCTCTCGGTCTCGTCCCAGACGAGAGAATGCTGGCGGCCCAGGCCGGTCTGATCGCGGCCGCCCTCCTCGTCTCCCTCTCATCGGCTTTCGTCTGGTTGATCGTGATCCACGCCCTTCTCTCCTGGCTCCCCCTCGGAAACTGGTCCGGGCCGCGGGGGGACTGGCTCGCTCCTCTAACCGAGCCGCTGGTCGCGCCCTTCCGGCGTTGGAACCTTCATTTCGGGTCCTGGGATCTCTCGCCGCTCGCCGCCATTGTCGCCCTGATGCTGGGACGCCGGTTGGCGATGATTCTCCTCGACTCGCTCTGGCGCGGGGCGATGGGGATATGAGCGGTTTCGAGTGCCGGGAGACCCCGTCCGGCGTTCTATTCGGGGTCCGTTTGAAGCCGCGCGCCCGGCGCGAGGGGCTCGAGCCGGTGAAGGACGGGCTCCTGCCGGCGGCGGTCCACGCCCCCCCCGTCGGGGGGGAGGCCAACCGGTCCCTGGTCCGGTTGCTGGCGCGGGCGCTCGGGGTGCCGCCCTCGACGATTTCCATCGTCCGGGGGGAAACGGGGAGGGTAAAATCACTGCTGGCCGCGGGGTTGAGCGCGGAAGGGCTGCGGAGGAGGCTCCATGAACTCGGACTGGAATGAACTGAACGAAACCGTCGCGTTCCTGAAGGCGCGGATCGGCGCCGCCCCCCGCGCCGGCGTCATCCTCGGCTCCGGCCTCGGGGACTTGGCCGTCCGGATCGAGCGGGGGGGCGAGCTCCCCTACCGCGAGATCCCCCATTTCCCCGTCTCCACCGCGATCGGCCACGCCGGGCGGCTGGTCTGGGGGAGGTGGTCGGGGACCGAGGTCGTCGCCCTGCAGGGGAGGCTGCACTCCTACGAGGGGTATCCCCTCTCCCGGGTCGCCTTTCCGGTGCGGGTGATGAAGCTCCTGGGCGCTTCGACCCTGATCACCACCAACGCCGCCGGCTCGCTCGATCCGGCCCTCCGGGCGGGTTCGGTGATGGTGGTGACCGACCATATCAACCTCCTCGGCTCGAACCCCCTGGTCGGACCGAATCTGGAAGAGCTCGGCCCCCGCTTCCCCGATCTTTCGAAGGCCTACGATCCGGACCTCGCCGCCGCCGCGCTCGCCCTGTCCCGCGAACAAGGGCTCGCCGTCCGCCCGGGTGTGCTCGCGGCGGTCAGCGGTCCGAACTATGAGACCGCCGCCGAATACCGGGCCTTCCGTTTCCTGGGAGCCGACGCGGTCGGGATGTCGGTGATCCCGGAAGCGATCCTGGCGGCCCACTGCGGGCTTAGGGTCCTCGCCCTCTCGGGGATGAGCGACGAGTGCTTCCACGAGCACCTCGAGGCGTTGACCGCGGAGCAGGTGCTGGCCACGGCGCGACGGATCGCCCCGGCGATGGAGGCCCTGATCTCGGGGATCCTGGCCTCGGGGAAAATCTAGGCGGGCCGGCGCGGAGACATGGACGAGATGGACGCTATGGACGGAATGGACGTAATGGGGGCCGGCCCGCGCCGCGCCCCAATTCGCGAAATTCGCGTAATTCGTAGTCGAATCGCCGGGCCAAGCGGAGCCCATTCGCGATTTATTCGCGCCTGCGCGCTGAAGCGCTACGGCGCGCAAGCGCGTTATTCGCGGTTAAAGCGCCCAGCCCAGCCGGCCTTAATCCGTGTCATCCGCGAAATCCGCGGCTATATTGTGCCATGCCCGCCAACAAGACATTCCTGGACCGACTGATCGAGCGGCTTGACCGCGTCGACCGCCAGGAGGTCGGCGATTACCTCGTCGGCCTGGCCCGCGAGAAGGGGCTGCTCGAGAACATCTTCGACAGCATGCAGGAGGGGCTTATGGTGGTGGACCCCGGGGGACGGATCGCCTTCTTCAACCGCTCCGCCGGCTTCCTCCTGAGCCTCCCCCCGGAGAGCCGGGGACGCCCTTTCCGGGAATGCATCTCCGATCCGGCCCTGCAGGAGATCGTCCTCCAGGGGATCGGGATCCCGGAGCAGGCCCTGGTCCGGGACTTCCGGACCGTCCAGCCGCCCTCCCGATGGATCCGCTTGAGCCGCACCTCGCTTCGGGACGGCGAGGGGCAGGTCAGGGGGATGCTTCTCCTCTTCAGCGACGTCACCCGCCAGCGGCGGGCGGACGCGGAGGCGTCGGTGAGCGATCGGATGGACGCCCTGGTGTTCCTCACCGCCACGGTCGCCCACGAGCTCGGGAACCCGCTCTCCTCTCTGGCTATCCACGTCCAGCTCCTGGAGCGGGCGGTCCGGCAGCGGGCCCAAGGTTCGGTCGATCCGCTCCTCTCCTCGATCGCCGTGGTCAAGGAGGAACTCGCCCGCCTGGACGGGATCGTCGTCCAGTTTTTGAAGGCGCTTCGCCCCGCGCCCCTCAAGCTCGCGGAGGAGAACCTGGCCGAGGTGGCGGGCGACGTCCGGCGGCTGATGGGGGAGGAGCTCCGGGAAAAGGGGATCCGGATCGAGATCGCTTCCCCTCCCAAGCCGGTCCGGGGGGTGATCGACCGCAAGCTGATCAAGCAGGCGGTCCTCAACCTGGTCAAGAACGCCGCCCAGGCGATGCCGAAGGGCGGCATGGTGCGGCTATGCGTCGGGCGGGAGAAGGACTATCTCACCCTCCAGGTGCGGGACGAGGGGAGGGGGTTCGCCACCGACGAGATCCCGCGGATCTTCGAGCCTTTCGCCTCCGGCCGGGCGGGCGGTTCCGGCCTGGGGCTCCTGGTCGTTTACAAGATCGTCCGCCAGCACGGGGGGACGATCGAGGTGGCGAGCGAGCCGTCCCGCGGGACGACGGTGACCATCCGGCTTCCCCAGCGGCCGGAGCGGATCAGACTCCTGCCGCCGGTTTCCGGGCGCGAAGACGTCCCCTTCGATCAGCCCTGAGCGTCGGCCGTTTTTTCTAATGACGCGGTCCGGGAGCGTCTTTATCATTTCACCCGGACGCCCGAGGCGGCCGGGTGAAATGACAACGGTCATCCTCATAGTCGACGACGAGAAAAACACCCGGGAAGGGCTGGCGGAAGCCCTGCGCGCCCCGGAGCGGCGGGTTCTGCTCGCCGCAGACGGGGCCGAAGCGGAGGAGATCCTGCGGAACGAGCCGGTGGACCTGGTCCTCTCCGACCTGAAGCTGCCGGGGATGGACGGGCTGGAGCTCCTCCGGCGGGCCCAGGGGCTCTCCCCCGCGCCCCTCTTCATCGTCATGACCGCCTACGGGACGGTGGAGACCGCGGTTAGGGCGATGAAGCAGGGGGCCTACGACTATCTCACCAAGCCCGTCAACCTCGACCAGCTCGATCTCCTCGTGGCCCGCGCTCTCAAGGGCAAGAACCTGGAGGCCGAGAACGCCTATCTCCGGGAGCAGCTCGCCAAGAGCTACGGACTGGAGGCGCAGACCGGCAAGAGCGCGGCGATGGAGAAGGTTTTCGAGCTCATCCGCCAGATCGCCCCCAGCCGCTCCACGGTCCTGATCACCGGCGAATCGGGGACGGGGAAGGAGCTGGCGGCCCGAGCCATCCACCTCCTGAGCCCCCGGCGCTCGGCGCCCTTCATCCCGGTCCATTGCGCCTCGCTCGCCCCCACCCTCCTCGAGAGCGAGCTCTTCGGCCACGAGAAGGGTGCCTTCACCGGGGCGGCGGCGATGAAGAAGGGGCGCTTCGAGCTGGCGGACGGGGGGACGGTTTTTCTCGACGAGGTGAGCGAGATCCCCCCGGAGATCCAGGTCAAGCTCCTCCGGGCGCTGGAGCAGCACGAGTTCGAGCGGGTGGGCGGGACCCGCCCGATCCGGGTCGACCTCCGCCTGATCGCCGCCACCAACGCCGATCTCTCCCCTCTGGTAGCAAAGGGGAGGTTCCGGGAGGATCTCTTCTACCGCCTCAACGTGGTGCGGATCGGCCTCCCCCCGCTGCGGGAGAGGCGGGATGACATCCCCCTCCTGGTCCGGCGCTTTCTCGGCGAATTCGGACGGGAGAACGGGAAGGAGGGGATGACCATCGCGCCGGAGGCCCTTCGCCTGCTTTTGGCCCACGACTGGCCGGGCAACGTGCGCGAGCTGAAGAACTGCGTGGAATCCATGGTGGTCCTGGCCCGGAAGACGGAGCTCGGGATCGACGACCTCCCGCCCTCCCTCCGGGCGCTCTCCCCCGCGGCGCTCCCCGAGACGGCCCCCCTGAACCTCAAGGCGGCGGGGAAGGACCTGCTGGAGAAGGCCCTCCGGCAAGCCAGGGGCAACAAGACCGCCGCCGCCCGCCTCCTCGGGATCAGCCGGCGGACGCTCTACCGGAAGCTCACGGAGGTAGGCTCTCCGGGGCGGGAACCCGGGGAAGACGAGGGAGCGAAGTGACGGTCGCTGCGGACAAGACGACGATCCCCTACCGCGTGCCCTATGCCGATACCGATCAGATGGGGATCGTGTATTACGCCAATTACTTCGTCTATTTCGAGCGCTTGCGCAACGAGCTCCTGCGGGCGACCGGCGTCCCCTACCGGGTCTGGGAGGAGCGGGGCTTGAGGCTCCCGGTGGTGGAGGCGCACGCCGCCTACATCGCCCCGGCCCGCTACGACGATCTCCTGGAGATCAAGGGGTGGCTGAGCCAGGCGGGGAAGGTGCGCCTCCGGATCGATTACGAGATTTCGCGGTCCTCGACAATCCTGGCCGGTGGATATACCATCCATGCCTGCCTGAACCGGGAGGGGAGGCCGACCCGGCTCCCGGAGGAGATCGCCGGCTTGGCCCGGCCATAGAACTACGAATTCCGCGAATTGGGTTAATTGACATGCTCCGAACGATGAGAGAGGACCTTCGGGCGATCTTCGCCAAGGACCCGGCGGCCCGTTCGCTGCCGGAGGTGCTCCTCTGCTATCCCGGACTCCACGCCATCTGGTCCCATCGCATCGCCCACGCCCTGCACCGGGCCGGCCTCAAGCTCCCGGCCCGGCTCATCTCCAACCTCTCCCGCTGGCTGACCGGCGTGGAGATCCATCCCGGGGCCGGGATCGCCCCCGGTGTCTTCATCGATCACGGCGCCGGCGTCGTGATCGGCGAGACGGCGGAGATCGGGTCCGGGTGCCTTCTCTACCAGGGAGCGGTACTGGGGGGGACGAGCAAGGAGAAGAAAAAGCGCCACCCCACCCTGGGCAAGAACGTGGAAGTGGGCGCGGGGGCGATTATCCTCGGCCCGCTCCGGATCGGCGACGGTGCCCGGATCGGGGCAGGCTCGGTGGTGATCCGCGACGTCCCGGCCGGCGCCACCGTCATCGGCGTCCCCGGCCGGGTTTCGCTCGGCTTCAGCCCCCGGGACCTCGAGGAGCTCCAGCACAACCGGCTCCCCGACCCCGTGGCCGACGCCATCAAGGTGATCGTGAAGGCCCAGGGGGCGCTGGAGGAGCGGATTTCCCAGCTCGAGTCGGTGGAGGGGATCACGGCCGCCGTCGACCGGGCCTGGGAGGAGAAGAAGGAGGAGATCATGGCGGAGTTTTTCCCGGAAAGCGAGGAGTTCGGGGAAGGGGAGGGGATATAGAACCGGTGTCAGGTGTAAGGAACCGACGCCGGGCGCTATTCTGCTTTACACATTGCACCTTACACTACAGGCGCAAGGCCTGAAACCATCCATACCGAAAGGAACGATCCATGAAAGAAAAAGTCGAGAAAGCCCTCGAGCAGATCCGGCCCTTCCTGCAGGCCGACGGCGGAAACATCGAACTGGTGGGGGTCGAGGGGACGACCGTCAAGGTGAAACTTACCGGAGCCTGCTCGGGTTGCCCGTTTGCCACCTATACCCTCCGCCAGCGGGTGGAGCAGAAGATCAAAGAGCTCGTGCCGGAGGTGGAAAAGGTGGAGGAGGCGAGCTAGGAATAGGATGTGTCAAGTGTAAGGTGTCAGGTGCAAGGCAACCGTGGATGGCAGATTCCACCTAACACCTGACACCTGAAACGGTCTTCCCCGTCCCCATGCCTGACGAAGAAAAAGGCCGCATCCGCTCCGGCACACCCTGGGCGGTCATCGCCCTCGTCTTCCTTTGCTACGGGTATTTCACCTACCTCTGGCCGGGCTATTGGAACACCAACGAATACAGCCGGATCTTCCTGACCCGGGCCCTGATCGACCGCCAGAAGCTGTACATCGACGACCTGATCGCCATTCACAACACCCAGGACAAATCCTTCTGCAACGGGCACTTCTACACCAACAAAGCCCCGGGGTCGTCCCTCCTCGCCACCCCCGCCTATCTCCTGCTCCGGTTGGTCGAGATCAACTTCCGCTTTCAGCTCACCGAGGAGTGGGTCCTCTACCTGGTCAAGCTGCTCTGCGCGAGCGCGGTTTCCGCCGCCTCGCTCGCCCTCCTCTTCAAGTTCTGGGGATACCTTTCGCTGATCTTCCCGATCCGGGAATCGCTCCTCATCGTCTACGCCCTGGGGACTCTGGCCTGGCCCTATTCCACCCTCTACTACGGCCATCTGCTCGCCGGCCTCGCCCTCCTGCTTGGATTCCTGGTCATCTTCGACGCCCGGAACCTGACCCTGGGGACGGCGGAGATCGTGGAAGCCGGTTTCTTCTGCGGGGTGGCCTTCTTGATCGAGTATCCCACTCTGATCATCACCCTGGTGATCCTTCTCTACGCGTGCGCCGTCTTCCGGAATAAAAAGGCGGTTCTCTACCTGGCCGCTGGCGCGGCGGCCGCCTATTTCCTTTCCATCCATTTCGACGGCCTCGCCGCCGCCATCTCCGAGGGCCTGGGCCGCGTCATCCCCCCGCCGCTTCCGCCCGTCCCGGGGACCCCGTTGCCCCCCCACCCCGCGCCGGCCTTTCTCGTCCCGGTTCTCTACGGGCTGGGGGGCGTCTACCTTCTTCTCCTCTCCTGGAAGGGCCGCGTCGCCTTTCTCTTTCTCTTCGGGCTGGCCGTCCCGGTGGGGATCGCGCTCTTCTACCACAACCGCTGTTTCGGGGGGCCGTTCAACTTCCCCTACTACTACGAGACCTACCATGAGTTCGCCGTCGCCCACAGCCAGGGGATCGCCGGGGTGACCGCGCCCCGCTTCGACCTGCTGCTCAAGCTCCTGGTGAGCCCCTTCCGGGGCCTCTTCTACTATTCGCCCATCCTTCTCCTCGCCCCCTTGGGGATCGCCGCCATGCTTAAGGACCGGGAGTGGCGGAAGGAGGGGGCGGCCATCCTGCTCGCCTCCGTCGGCTATCTCCTTTTCAACAGCGCTTTCTCGGACTGGGAAGGGGGATGGTCGATGGGCCCCCGCCACCTCGTCCCCCTCATCCCCTTCCTGATGACTGCGATCATGTACCTGGCCGCCAAGGCCTCCGTCGCCGGCCGGCGGATCTTCGCCCTGGCGGCCGCGCCCCTGGGGACGATCTCCATCGTCTTCATGGGTCTCGGCGTCTCGGTCTTCCCCTACTTCCCCAAGGAGTTCTCCAACCCGCTCTACGACCTCAGCCTCCGCTTTCTGCTCCGGGGCCGGTTCGCGCCCAACGCGGGGGAGTTCTTCGGCCTCTTCGGCCCCAAGAGCCTCCTGCCCCTGGCGGCGATCATGGGCGTCCTGATCGTCGTCTACCTCGTCGACCTGGGCTGGATGCTTTCCCGGAAGCCCCTGGCGCGGGCGCTCTTCTGCCTGGCCGGACTACTCGTCTCGGCGGCCATCCTCTTCGCCTGGGCGGGGTGGAGCGAGAGACGATTCCGGGGGGAGAACGAGGTTCTGGCCATCGGGCGGGAGGCCCAGACGGTGCGGGTGATCTACTACATGGAAAAGCCCGGCTTGAAGAAATAGCTCCCGCGCCGCAGCGCCTAAGCAGCGAACCGGGAATTTCGAAGCCGTCCGTTCATTCGTAGCCGCGGACATTTATGTCCGCGGGGCCGAACGGCTCGGCGCGCGGACTTGCCCCGACGCATGATCGGAAAAAGATTCGGGCGCCGTCAGAGCTCTGACGGCGCCCGAATCTGATTCGCGCAATTCGTAGTTTAGAACGAGTATTCCAAGCCGGCCCGGAACTGCCAGTTGTCGAACTCCACCTCGTCCTTGACCGTGACCGAGCCGCGGGAATTGGTGTGGGTCATCTCGCGGTCCAGGTCGACGAAGACGTAGCGGGCCTCCAAGTTGAGGTAGATGTGGGGGGAGAGCTGGAAGTCCGCGCCCGCCCCGGCGTGGACCGCCCACTGCCCCTCGACGTCCCCGTCGATCGTGGTGGGGTAGGTGACGCCGTCGACCACGATGTCGTAGCTGCCGTCGATGTCGGCGTCGGCCTGGTAGTAGCCCCCGCCCAGACCGAGGTAGGCCCGCCCGCTCTGCTCCATGAAGGGGGCGCAGATCAGCGTGGTGACGTAGATGGGGTAGATGCGGTCGACCTCGCGGTAGGTCACCGGGCCGGGGGCGGAGCTGAAGGGCATGGTGATGAGCTCGTTGGTCTCGAAACGGAAGTAGTCGCCGCCGATCTCGACGCCCAACGTGTCGGTGAACTTGTATTTGAAGATCGCCCCGTAGCCGAACTCATCCTTGAAGTCCGAGTCGTTCGGATTGATGTAAATCCCATGACCGCCCACCCGGAACTCTCCCCCGGAGGCGGGGAAGGCGGCCAGAAGGAAAAGCAGGGGCGCCAGGAACCGGCAGGTCGGATGCATCGGAATCTCCTTTGGTTTTTCCCTTTCGCTCTGAATAGCAATACGGTCGGGGCAGATATCGTGTTCAAGAGTTTATCGGAATCGCGCTGGGTGTAAAGGGGTTATTGTTTGTGGAAAGCGCCGCGATATTTGATACATTGTTCCGGCCATGAATGGAGCGAACCTAGCCCTCTGTTTCGCCGCGGCGTTTCTTCTCGGCTCGATCCCCTGGGGCTACCTTCTCCTCCGCTGGTTCAAGGGGATCGACGTCCGCCGGCACGGGAGCGGGAACATCGGCTTCACCAATGTGCTCCGGACGGCGGGCAAGCCGCTGGGCGCCCTGACCCTTCTCCTCGACGCCGCCAAAGGCTATCTTGCCGTCGCGGTGGTCGCCCCGGCTCTGGCGGGGGCGGGGACCGACTATTTCGCGATCACGGCCTTTCTCGGCGCGGTGGCCGGCCATGTCTTCACCCCCTTCCTGGGTTTTCGCGGCGGCAAGGGCATCGCCACCGGCGCCGGGGGGCTCCTCGCCCTCTCGCCCGCGGCCTGCGGCGTCTGCCTCGGCCTCTGGCTCGTCGTGGTCGCGGTCTCGCGCTATGTATCCCTGGCCTCGGTCGTGGCGGCCGCCGCCCTGCCTCCGGCCGTGTACTACTTCGAACGCCGGACCCCGCTGATCGTTTTATCCCTCTTCGCGGTCGCCCTGGTCATCGTCCGCCACGCCGGCAACCTGCGCCGTCTCGCCCGGGGGGAGGAGCGCCGGTGGGGAGAGAAAGCGGGCGCTTCCGGATAACCTCGCCCGGGAGTGTAGGCCGGAACTGCGTTCCGGCGCCTCCCCGGCCGCCCGGTCACAGACCGGGCCTGCAATCCCGACGAGGGGATATCGTCATGCACGAAAAGGTCTGCATTCTCGGCGACGGCGGTTGGGGGACGGCGCTCGCTCTCCTCCTGGAGCGCAAGGGCGTTTCCGTCGCCCTCTGGGGCGCCTTCCCCGACTATCTGGAGGAGGTCGCCCGCACCCGGATCAACCGCAAGTTCCTCCCGCTCGCCCCCATCCCGGAGGCGGTTCGCCTTACCTCCGACCTCGAGGAGGCGCTCCACGGCGTCTCCACCGCGATCATCGCTGTACCCTCCCAGTATCTGCGCCTGGTCTGCCGCCGGGCCGCCCCCTTCATTCCGGCGGGCTGCCTCGCCGTCAGCGCCGCCAAGGGGATCGAGCTCGAGACCGGGAAGAGGATGTCCGAGGTCATCGCTGAGGAACTCCCCTCCGCCGCCGTCGCCGTCCTTTCCGGCCCCAGCCACGCCGAGGAGGTGGCCCGTTTTCTCCCCACCGCCGTGGTGGCGGCCTCCCGCGACCCCTCCGCCGCCGGCCGCGCCCAGGAGATCCTGATGACCGAACGGTTCCGGGTCTACACGCACGACGACGTGGACGGGGTCGAGCTGGGAGGGGCGGTCAAGAATGTGATCGCGATCGCCGCCGGGATCAGCGACGGCTTCCGCCTCGGCGACAACACCAAGGCCGCCATCCTCACCCGGGGGATGGTGGAGATCGCCCGCCTGGGGACGGCGCTGGGGGGGCGGATCGAAACCTTCTGGGGCTTGAGCGGGATCGGAGACCTGATCGCGACGGCCTGCAGCCCCTACGGGAGAAACTGGCGGCTCGGGAAGATGATCGGAGAGGGGCTGGCCCTGGAGAAGGCCCTGACCAGCACCGAGATGGTCTGCGAGGGCGTCCGCTCCTCGGCCGCCGTCCGGGATCTGGCCGCCCGGGCGGGGGTGGAGATGCCGATCGCCGAAGACGTCTACCGTGTCCTCTACCAGGGGAAGCCGCCCCTCCAGGCGGTGAAGGACCTGATGACCCGGGCGGCGAAGTCCGAGTTCTGGAGGTGACGGTTCCCGGGGCGCGGTCCCCGCATCCCGCGGGAGAGCGGGGTTTCCCGCTGGGCGCATTTCCTGCTTGAGAAAGAACGGCCTCTGGTGTATTAGTAAAAACATCCGCGGAGCGGATGTTTTTACGGGGCGTGGCGCAGTCTGGCTAGCGCGTCTGAATGGGGTTCAGAAGGTCCCCGGTTCGAGTCCGGGCGCCCCGACTTTAGATTGTCCAGCCGTGCGCATTAGCGCACGGCTCGACAATCTAATAGCAAAGCGATGCTGGATGTCCAGGTGGAAGCGGACTCCGGCCTGCCCCGGTTTATCGGGGGCCGCGATCGGGCCATTCGCGTTCTTCCCCCGGCGCCGCTAATGCCTTCCGGACCGATCGTTCGATAGCGTGCTTTTCCGGAAGATTAAACCATGAAACAGATCAAGGTAGGACTGATCGGGTTCGGGACGGTCGGCGCGGGGGTGGTCAAGATCCTCCAGTCCAACGCCGCCCTGATCTCCCGCCGGCTCGGCGCCCGCCTCGTCCTCCACCGCGTCGCCGACCTCGACCTCCGTCGCGACCGGGGGGTGCGCCTTCCCCCGGGGCTGCTGGTCGCCGACGCCCGCCGGGTGATCGACGACCCTGCGATCGACCTGGTGATCGAGCTGATCGGCGGGATCCACCCGGCCGGCGATTTCGCCGCGGCGGCCCTCCGGCGGGGCAAGCGCCTCATCACCGCCAACAAGGCCCTCCTGGCCGAACGGGGGAGGGAGATCTTCGCCCTGGCCCAAAAGTGCCGCCGCGGCGTCTACTTCGAGGCCAGCGTGGGCGGCGGCATCCCCATCATCAAGGCCCTGCGGGAGGGGCTCGCCGCCAACCGGATCGAATCGATCCTGGGGATCATCAACGGGACCTCCAACTACATCCTTTCCCGGATGACCGAGGAGGGGGAGTCGCTCCCGACCGCGCTGGCCGAGGCCCGGGAGAAGGGCTACGCCGAACCCGACCCCAGCCTCGATCTCAAGGGGATCGACAGCGCCCACAAGCTCGCCATTCTGGCCTCTCTGGCCTACGGCGGCTGGGCGGACCTCCGGGACATCCATGTCGACGGGATCGCCGGGATCGCCCGGGAGGACATCGTCTCCACCGGCAACCTGGGCTACGTGATCAAGCTCCTCGCCGTGGCCAAGCGGAACCCGCCCGGGGTGGAACTCCGCGTCCATCCCGCCCTCCTCCCCCGCTCCCACCTTCTGGCCACGGTGGGGGGAGCCCTGAACGCGATCTGCGTCGAGGGCGACTTCTCCGGCCAGAACATCTTCATCGGCCTGGGGGCCGGGGAGGGGCCGGCGGCGAGCGCCGTGGTCGGAGACCTGATCGACGCCGGCCGCGATCTCCTGAGCGGGAGCGAAGAACGACTGAAGGCCATCCCGGCCTCCGCCCGCCTTGAGGCGATCCCCTACGGGGAGACCGAGTGCCCCCACTATCTGCGGGTCCCGGCGATCGATCGGCCCGGCGTGCTGGCCCGGATCGCCAACATCCTGGCGAGGGGCTCCATCTCCATCGCCTCGGTGATCCAGCGGGGGAGGAGGAAGCACGGGGTGGTGCCGGTCGTCCTGATGACCCACCGGGCCCGGGAGAAGGCCATGGCGCGGGCGATCGCCCGCATCGACCGCCTGGACGTGGTCCGGGGCAAGTGCCTGAGGATCCGGGTCGAGAAGTAACTGGATCCCCGGGAAGAATAAATTCGAAATCCGAAACTCGAAATCCGAAACAAATCCGAAATTCTAAAAAGGCAAAAATACCAACTGCGGCGGTTTTGAATTTTTAGTTTTCGATATTGTTTGGGATTTCGTGCTTAGAATTTCGGATTTGCTATTCGATCGTGCGAGAATCTGCGAACAACCCTGATGGCCCATCCCTGTAAATACATCATGATCGTCGGCGACGGCATGGCCGACTACCCCCTGGAGAGCCTGGGAGGGAAAACGCCCCTAGAGGCGGCCCGCGTACCCCACATGGACCGTCTGGCCCGGGAGGGGGCGGGGGGGAGGCTCAAGACCGTCCCCGGGGGGTTCGCCCCCGCGAGCGACGTCGCCAACCTCTCGCTTTTGGGCTACGACCCCGCGAAGTGCTACTCCGGACGGGGGCCGCTGGAGGCGGCCAGCCTCGGCGTCGATCTGGAGCCGGACGAGGTCGCCTTCCGCTGCAACCTGGTCACCGTCTCCGAGGGGAAGCTCAGCGACTACAGCGCCGGCCATATCTCGACCCGGGAGGCGGGGCTCCTGATCAACCAACTGGAGGAGCGTCTGGGGGGGCAAGGGATCCGCTTCCATCCCGGGATGAGCTACCGCCATCTCCTGGTGGTCAAGGAGCAGCTCCTGGAGGAAGGGCGGGGGAAGCTCAAGACCATGCCGCCGCATGACATCACCGGAGAGCCATTCGAGCCGCACCTGCCCCGGGGGAAAGGCGGCGCCTTTCTCACCGACCTGATCCGCAAGTCGCAGATTTTCCTCTCCGGCCAGGAGATCAACTCCATCCGCCTCGACCTGGGCGAGAACCCGGCCAACAGCGTCTGGCTCTGGGGGGAGGGGAAACGCCCCTCGCTGGACGGATTCCGGGAGCGTTTCGGACTCTCCGGCGCCCTGATCTCCGCGGTCGACCTCCTGAAGGGGCTGGCCCGGGTGATCGGCCTGGAGGTGATCGAAGTCCCCGGGGCCACCGGCTTCTTCGACACCGATTACCGGGCCAAGGGGGAGCACGCCCTTAAGGCCCTCTCCGGCCACGACTTCGTCTACGTCCACGTGGAGGCGCCGGACGAGGCCGGCCACACCGGCAACCCGGTGGAGAAGGTGAAGGCGATCGAGGCGATCGACGACAAGATCGTGGGGCCGGCCCTGGACGCCCGCATCCGCTTTCCCAACCTCCGGGTGATCGTCCTCCCGGACCACGCCACGCCGATCTCGCTCAAGACCCACGTCGACGATCCCGTCCCCTTCGCGGTC
>CAZOYW010000019.1:17722-53054 GCA_964584165.1 uncultured bacterium | reverse complement strand
GGGGTGGCCGTCGGGCTCGGGCTCGCCGTCGGCGTCGCCGAGGGCGTGGGCGTGGGCAGGATGTAGACCACCACGAGCTGCGGGTCGTAAGTCGTCCCCGTGTACTCCCGCGTCCGGAAGGTCGACTGGCGGGCCGTCCCGCTCGACTCCGTCTGGTCCCGCACCCGCCAGCCGTAGTTGTCGTAGGTCCCGGAGACGAACCCCTGGACGTCGGCTGTCACGTCCCACTCCAGCCAGACGCCCGAGGTGGTCCCGGTGGCGATGGCATCGGTCGCGCTCCCCGCCACGGAGGGCGCGTTGTTCCAGGTGATGGAGCCCGCCCCCGATTCGATCCAGCTCGCCGTAACCCGGTGGATGTTGTAGGTACGGCTTGCCGTCGGGGCCGTCGCCAGGTAAAGGCGCGCCGTCGCCGTCTGGATCGTCGCCCCCGACGGGATGGACGAAGCGTCGAACCGCACGAAGGAGCGGTGGTTGGTGTCGGGATAGCCGCCGGAGTCGCTCCGGACCGTCATCGTCGTGGCCGTCCCGTAGTTCGAGTTCGCCTGGTTCTGGTTCACGTAGGAGTCGGCCGCCGAGAGGAAGGTCAGGACCGGACGGGTCGGAGAGGGGAGGGGGCTGGGCGTCGCGGAAGGCGACGGTGTGGCGGTCGGCGGGGGCGTGGGGGAGCGGGTGGGTGTCGGCGTGGTGAAGTCGACCTCCAGATAAACCTCGGTCACCCGCTCCTGGCGAGCGTTGTTCTGGTTGTGCCGGACCAGGGTCTGGAGGGCGTTGACGCCGGAGAGCGTCCAAGCCGAGCCGGTGGCGGGGTCGCGCGTCCACTCGCAGAAGTTCGCCGCCCCGCCGTAGAGAACGTAGGAACCGGTGAGGTTGGAGGTAGAGGTCGCCTCCGTCCCCCCGGAGTTGATCCCGTAGCGGAGGTTGGTCGTACTGAACGTCCCGCTGCGGCGGGCCTGGAAATAGGCGCGGACGGCGGAGATGGTCCCGGCGGCGGAGAGGTCCTCCATCGCGTACTGGTCGGCGTTGAGGTAGGTCGAGGTGTAGACGTAGCGCGTGTCGCCGTCGTTATAGGTGACGCAGGACCAGTTCGTCCCGGCCGAGGCGGTCCACTGGGTGGAGTCGCCCGCTCCGTTCGGCCGCAGGGTGGCGGTGGCCGCCAGCGCCGAAGAGCCGGGGAGGGCGAGGGCGGCAATCAGGAGGAGGGAAGCCGCCGGCGCGGCCCGTTTGAGCGCTGCCGATATCGGGGGACAGGTCGCAATACGGGCAGTGTCTTTCACGGTACCGTCTCCCTCGATCTCGCGGCGGCCTCTGTTCATGCCGATCGTTCAAGACCGAGAATAAATGGTTGACAATATTGTCAGCAGGCAGCTTTGAATATCATACATATATCACTTGAGAAATAAAAGAAAATACTCCCAAGTGGGTATTCGGTACTGGGGGGGCAAGAGGAGAGAGGCGCGATGATCGGGTGGGAAGAAAGATAAGACAAGGTTACAAAAGGCTACGCAGGGTTACGTAAAGTTACGCAAGGGTTACGTAACTCTACGTAACCTTTCGTAACTTTTTATCTGGCCACCGGCACGTCACCCGCCGTCCCGAGCGCCGCCCGGGTCAGCTCTCGGATCATCCAGCCGCCGATCGCCGGGCGGAAGACCGCGATCTCTTCAGCCCCGTCCCCGTCGTAGTCCCCCACCGCCGGCCGGTCCCCCGGAGAGCCGAAGCAGACCCGGGTGATCATCCGGATCAGCCAGCCGCCGCAGGGCGGGCGGAAGACGGCGAAACCCGTCCGGCCGGCCCCGTCGTAGTCGCCCGGGACGGGGAGGTCTCCCGGCGCCCCCCAGAAAGCGCGGGTCACGCCCATGACCGCCCAGAGCCCGGCGGCGGAGCGGAAGACCGCCCGGTCGGACGACCCGTCCCCGTCGTAGTCGCCGGGGGCGGGGATGTCCCCGCTCGTCCCGAAGGAGGCGCGGCTGAACTCGCGCACCGCCCACAGTCCGCCGGCGTCGCGGAAAATGGCGATGTCGGTCGTCCCGTCGCCCGTGTAGTCGGCCGGGACCGGAATGTCGCCGGACGACCCGAAGTATAAGCGGCTCAAACCCTTGATCCCCCAGAGACCGCTGCCAGGGCGAAAGACCGCCAGGTCGGTGACGCCGTTTCCGTCGTAGTCGCCCGAGGCGGGGATGTCGCCGGGGGCGCCGTAGGCCGTCCACGTGATCCCCCGGATAAACCAGGCCGCGGTGGCGGGGCGGAAGACCGAGATGTCGGAGAGTCCGTCGCCGTCGTAGTCGCCGGCGGCGAGGATGGGGGATAGGGGATTGGGGGTAGGGGTTGTGGATGGGGGATAGCGGGTGGAGACTGGCGTCGGCTGGGGAGTGGGAGGTGCGGGGACGTTCGTCTCCACGGCCAGGTAGTTCTCCGACGGATAGGAGGGAGCGCCCGCGGACGCGGAGGGCGTCGCCTCAACCGGGCCGAAGACGGAGGACGCGCCGTTGTGAGCGATCGCCTCCAGGAGGTAGTAGTAGGTCCGGCCGTTTTCCACATCGTAGTCAAGGAGGAGATAGCGGCCGCCCGACGCGCCGCCCCGGGCGAGTATGATCCGGCTGTTCAGCCGACGGTAGACTCCGCTCGACCGATCGGACCGCTGTAGCTGGAAGCCCAGGACGTTGATCTCCGCGCCCGTCTCCCACTCCACGGCCACCGCCCGGTCGTGACCCGTAGCGAAAAACCCCTTCCAGGCCACCGCGGTGGGGCTGGCCTCCCATCGGTAGTCCTCCACTTCGCTGCTGGAGGCGGCCCCCTGGAAAGAGAGCACCGGGAAGAGGGGCTCCTGGGGGAAGACCCGGAAGCGCCCGTAGAGGATGTTGTTGCCGGTCTCGGAGAGGTATCCTTCGGGGATGTCGAAGGTGAAGTCATACACCCCGTCGCTCCCCGGGCCGCCGGAGCTGGAAACGGCCGCGCTGACTACCATCTCGCTGGCGCTGGTGAAGGAGCCGTCTTGGTCCAAATCGATGAAGCCGACCAGCCAGCCGGACCCCGAACCGACGGTGACCCTTACCGTGCCGGTCTGGCGCCAGAAGCCGACCTGGACCACGCCGTCGTCGCCGACGTCGGCATCGGCCAGGACCGACGGTTGACCGTTGTTCTCCGTGGTCACCTGGGCGCCCAGGACTAGGTCGGGCAGGGCCAGCACGCCGTGGCGGGCCCCGTAGGGGAGAAGGGTGCCGTAGGTGTCGGGGAGGTCGCCGAAGTCATACTGCAGGCCAGAGAGGAAGGCGAAATCCATGTCGGTGATCGCCGGGGCGATCGGGACCGCCTGGTAGGCCCCGGTGGTGTAGCCCTGGGAGTCGGTCCGGTTCACCAGGATGGCGGCCGGAGTGTCGTCGACGGTGGTGGTCAGCTCCAGGCCATCCAGCGGGGGGGCCATGGAGACGATGTAGTAGTAGCCGGCCTCCCCTTCCGGCAGGCCGCTGAAGCTGTAGTCGCCGATCGCGTCGGTCTCGGTGCTGGCGAGGAGCGCCGACTCGCCCGCGTCCACGACCCCGTCGCTGTCGGCGTCGTTCCAGAGGTAGGCGTAGACCGTGACCCCCTCGAAGGCCACCTCGTCCCCGTTCACCCCGGAGGTCCCGGACCCCATCACGCCGTCCGGGACCGCGCCGTCCAGGCCGATGGTGCCGCTGAGATAATTGTCGCCGGGGTAGCGGTAGCCGAAGTCGATCGCGAGGTCTCCGGCCTCCCAGGTCTCGCCGCCGATGGTGGCGACCGAGCCTCCGAGCATGACGACCTCCAGGGCCCGGTCGTCCAATGTCCCGTCGGGGTCCCAGGTCTGGAAGAGGCCGTCCGGGAACTCGAGGTCGGTGCGGACCACCACCTGGTAGGTGGCGTCGGAGAGGCCGGAGAAGAAGTAGGACCCGTCGGTGTCGGTCGTGGTCGAGGCGACCAGGGCCCCTCCGGACCAGAGCTCGACGGCGACGTAGGGGATCCTCGCTTCGCCGTCGTCCACGATCCCGTCGTCGTCGAAGTCGATCCAGGCCGTGCCGCCGAGGCGGCCGCCCGGCGGGACGAAGCCGAAGTCCGCGCCCATGAAGTCCTGGCCGATGGCCAGGGGGACACCGGTCTCGCCGTCGCAGCCGACCGCCTCGGGGTCGGAGCAGGGCAAGCCGTCCGCGTCGGGGTCGGCGGAGAGGGCCGCCGTGGCCAACGCCCCGGTCTGGGGCACCCAGACCACGTAGTCTCCCGCGGGGAGTCCGCTGAAGAGGTACTTCCCGTCGGCCGCGGTGGTCGCGCTGGAGAAAAGGACGTCCGTCCCGGCGCTGAAGAAGCCGTCGGCGTCCAGGTCCAGATAGAGCTCGACCCAGGCGCCCTCCACACCGCCCTCGAAGAGATCCTGGGTGCCGTTCTCGTTGACGTCCCAGAAGACCGTGTCGCCGATGGCGCCCAGCGGGTCGAAGCCGAAGTCGGCGTCGAGGTAGTCGTTTCCGCCGCTGATGGCGACGTCGTAGGAGGCCGGCGTGGAGGGGAGATAGGGATGTCCGAACATCCCGACCGGGATGTCGGGGTCTTCGGTGTCGACGACCACCCGGTAGTCGCCGTCGGGGAGGTCGTCGAAGAGGTACTTCCCGTCGGCGTCGGTGGAGGTGACGGCCAGGACCACGTAGTCGTCGTCGCCGTTGAAGTCCCCGAGCAGGGTGACGGTGATCCCGGCGATGCCGGACTCGATGTATCCGAACTGCAGCCCGTTGCCGTCCATGTCGCGGAAGACGGTGTCGCCGATCGATCCGGAACCCGAGGGCTGGTAGCCGAAGTCCTGGCCGAGGTCGTCGGCGTCCGCCAGGGTCAGGGCGCTCCGGCCGTCCAGCGCCCCTTGCGGGTCGGCGGTGACGGCGAACTGGGACGGGAAGCCGCTCGAGGAGTGGTCGACGGCGACGAGGTAGTCCCCCGGGGGGAGGTCGGCGAAGAGGTACTTCCCGTCGGCGCCGGTGACGTCCTCGCCGGCCGGCGCGTCGACTCCGGGGTCGTAGGCGCCGTTGGAGTCGAGGTCCAGATACAGGCGCACGGAGACTCCGGCGATCCCCTCCTCGCCGGCGTCCTGGTCGCCGTCGCCGTTCCAGTCGTAGAAGACGGTGTCGCCGATGTCGTAGTCGCCGGTCAGGTAGTAGCTGTAGTCGGCCCGCCCCTCGCCGCCGAGGGGCACAGAGACCGCGACCTCGTGCAGGGTCCCGGTCCCGTCGCTGTCGTAGGAGGCGCTCCAGTCGCCGGAGGACATGTCGCCGGTGGCGGGGACGACCCGGACCGTGTAGGACCCGTCGAAACTGCCGAGGAAGGAGAAGGTCCCGTCGGCCGCGGTGGCGGTGGAGGCGATCGGGGTCTCGCCGGAGTAGAGCTGGACCGTCACCCCGGAGAGGAGAGGCTCGGCCGGCTCGGGAGCGGAGGCGCCGTCGCGGTCGGCGTCGTGCCAGACCGTCCCCCGGATCAGGCTCTGCAGTCCCTGGTAGCCGAAGTCGGCGGTCAGGTGGTCTTCCGGCCCGCCCCCGGACAGCCCCAGGCTCACCACCGTCTGGTTGTCGGGGCTGGAGGTGCCGGAGTCCTCGTCGTAGGTGTTGGTGCCCGAGCCTCCGGGCAGGGTGGCGGTGAGGACGGTGACGGTGTAGCTCCCGGTCGAGCGGAGGCCGTCGAAGAGGTAGTAGCCGGAGTCGTCGGTGACGGTCGTGATCGGCTGGCCCGCTCCGGCGCCGAGGTCCACCCCCGCCGGGGGCGTGAGCCGGACGGTCACCCCGGCCAGGCCGATCTCGCTCCCCCCGTCCTGGATGCCGTCCCCGTCGAGGTCCCTCCAGACGAAGTCCCCGATCGAGCCGGTCGGGGCCAGTGCGACCACGACCTCGTCGTAGCCGGTGTTGGCGGGGACGCCGTTGCTGAAGGTGGCCCAGTCGACCCGGGCGGCGTTGGTCAGGGTGGTGAAGTCGTTGCCGGGAGGCTCCCGGGCGAGAAAATACACGGTGACCACGCTCTCGCCTCCCGGGTAGATCGGGCCGATGTTGTCCCAGTCGATCGTGCCCACGTCGCCCGCGACGGAGGCCGCGTCGGCGGGGGGGAGGGCGGAGACGAAGGTCATCCGGGAGGCGTCGTAGACGTCACGGAGGGGGACGGGATCGAGCGTGGTGCTGTCGGAGGCGGGCGGGTAGGAGATGTTGGTCTTCAGGTCGAAGCCGACGGAATCGACGTAGAAGGAGTTGCCGCCGTTGCCTTTATTCTTCTGGACCTCGATCTGGACGGTGGAGTTGGCCACGGTCTGCCAGGTCCAGGAAGCCTGGCTGGTGACGTCGATCGCGAGCGTGCCGTCGTAGCCGTCGATGAGGTCGGCCTCTGTGTAGGTGGCGACCAGAGTGCCGGTGGCGGCCCCGGGGAACCAGATATAGACCCGGAAGTAGAACTGCTTGGCGAGCGGGTTGAAGGCCCGCAGGCGGATCTGGATGGCGGCGGTGTCGATCGAACCGACGCCGCCGCCGGTGAAGCCGGTCACGCCGATGGAGTCCGAGACGTTGGTAGCCGTGCCGGTCGCCCACTGGGCGTCCGGGGCGAAGAGGGCATTGGTGTGGTTGGACCAGCCGGTGGCCTTGTCCTTGGCGGTGTCCCGGGCGGTCGCGTAGTTGATGTAGGTCAGCGTCCCTCCGGTCTGGCCGCCGAAGCCGGGGAACTCGTTGCCGGCGGTGATCCGGTAGACGATCTCGTCGCCCTCGTAGACCGGGGAAGTCCCGACCAGCTCCTTGTCCAGCCAGAGGGCGGGGGCGAAGCCGAAGTCCGCGTCCAGGTATTCGACCGGGTTGGGGTCGGCGCGGGCCGAGTCGAGGTCGGCGGCCCGGACCGTCGGCGTGGTCGGGGAGTAGCCGGCGGGGAGGTTGGGGTCGAACTCGCTCACCACCGCGATGTATTTGCCGTCGAAGAGGTCGGTGAAGAGGTACTTCCCGTCGCCGTCGGTGAGCGCGGCGTCGACCAGGAAGTCGCCCGCGGTCAGGGCCCCATTGGAGTCGGCGTCGTAGTAGAGCGAGACGGTGATGCCGGAAAGGCCCGCTTCGCCCGCATCCTGGACGCCGTTGCCGTAGTAGCTGTATGCTCCGGTGTCGCCGAAGACCGTGTCCCCCAGCTGGTTGTCGCCGGAGATCAGGGTGGTCGCCGTATCCTCCAGGAAGGGGGTGGAGCGGGCGAAGCTCAAGCCCGCGGTATTGACCACCAGCGGGCCGTCGGCCGGGTCGTTCACCGTCACCGAGAAGGTCACCGTCCCCGCCGCCCCCGGCGCCAGAACGTCGCTCAGCCACCACTGGATGTTGGTGACCGAGGAGGCGGGGTCCGGCTCAGCCGCCGACCAGGTGACGCCGGTGTCGGCGGAGAAGAGAACCGTGTAGTAGGAAACGCCCTAAGGCAAGGTGTTCCCGGTCGTGGCCGAGAACGCCGTGTAGACCGTGCCGGCGGGGATGGCGTCCCTGATGACCAGGGGGGATCCGGTCTCGGGATCCCCGACGGGGACCGCGCCGGCGTTGCTGAAGGCGATGCTGTAATCGATCTGGCCGCCCGGGTCGGCGGTCGGGTTCCCGGTCTTCTCCAGTGTCAGCAGGGTGTCCTCCGAAACCAGCCCTCCCCCCAGGATCGCCCCCATGTCCCCGTTGAACTTCTCGTTGTCGTAGCCCGAAGCCGCCATCTGGTAGGGGGTGAGCTGGGAGGAGACCCTCGACTGCAAAACCAGGAAGTCGTAGCGGATCAGGCCGATCACGCCGGTGTTTTCGGGGAGGTTGGGGAAGTAGAGCTGGTCCTCGGCCTCGATCACCAGCTCCCCGCCGTCCTTGAGCTTCACGATGATCAGGGCGTAGGTCTTGGCCAGGCGGAAGGAGCCGGGGTCGAAGATCGAGGGGTCTCCGACCGGCTGTAGCCAGGCGTTCTGGTCCGGGACCAGATCCAGGTCGTTGTCGAAGCCGTGGACGACCGTCCCCAGGTCGTACCAGATCCCCTCGGTCATGATCTTGGTCCCGGTGGTCCCGTCGGCCTGGTTGTAGATCCACTCCGGCTTGTATTTCTGCAGCAGGTCCTGGTAGACCTGGGGGACCTTGCCGGCGGTGTTGGGGAAGATCTTGTTGGCCATGGCGCTGATGCAGTTCCGCATCGTCACCTTTCGGGTGACGTCGGCTTCCAGGGGCGTCCCCCCGGCGGAGGCCTTCGCCCAGATGTCGTAATAGAGGTAGAGGTCGTCTTCCGGCTTGATACCGCCGGTGACGGACTTCCCGTAGATGTCCAGGTTGGGGTAAGTGACCAGCCAGTAGACGGCGATGTAACCCCCGGCGGGGATGGAGCCGAGATAGCGGGAGGCGTCGCAGAGGCCGATGCAGCCGCCTTCGTGGGTCAGGGAGAAGGCGCCTCCGTCCAGGGGGCCGGTGATCCCCGGGTGGGTCCGCGAGGGGTAGGTGCCGGGCGTCCCCGCGGCGTGATCCCCGATGCAGGCCCAGACGTCGGTCAGGGCGGTCGCGCCGTCGTTCCAGATTCTGGCCTCGATGTAGGCCGCGCGGGGAGCGTAGGTGGATGGGGACTCGACGTTGGAGTCGACGATCCAGTTGTAGCCGGTCAGAATCTCGATCCGGAGCGAGCCGTCGGGATTCTCGGCGACGGCCGAACCGGCCGAGAAGAAAGTTCCCGTCAGTCCGAACAGTAACAGGAGAACGGGCATCTGGCGTCGAATGGTCATGTTGGTTGGCTATATTTTCGTTATTTCGCAACCCGGCGTGTTACATAACAATACCTTGATATTAATATACGAGATTTCCGGAACCGCAATACCCTGGAGTGGGTATATACGCGACGAATCAACAACCGCGGCGGGTCAGCGGCGGAGGGCGAGCTTGTGCTCGAAAGCGAAGCGGACGAGCGTCGAGGTGTTGTGGATGCCGAGCTTGGCCATCAGGTTCCGGCGGTGGGTCTTCACCGTCTCCGTGCTGATGAAGAGCTTGGCCCCGATCTTGGCGTTCGGGTGGCCGGCGGCGATCAGGCCCAGGATCTCCTTCTCGCGCAGCGAGAGCATCCCGAGCTTGTCGCCCACCGCCGCCTTTTTCCCCAACGCCGCCGGGCGGGCGGCCAGGCGGGAGAGGGCGGCGCCGATGAAGGTCTTCCCGGCGCCGATCGCCCGGACCGCGCTCACCAGCTCTTCCACGGCGCACTCCTTGAGCAGGTAGCCGCGGGCGCCGGACTGGAAGGCCTGTTCGACAAAATCCTTTCCCTTGTAGACCGAGAGGACGAGGATGCGGGCGGAAGGAGTCTTCCGGAGGATCTGGGGGATGGCGTCCAGTCCGCTGATACCGGGCATCCCGATGTCCAGGATGATCAGGTCGGGCTGGAGGCGCCCCGCTAGGTCCACCGCCTGGATCCCGTCCACCGCTTCGGAAACGACGGAGCCGGCGAGGTCGGCTTCCAGGATGGTCTTCAAACCCCGGCGGACGACGGCGTGATCGTCGGCGAGCAGGATTTTCATTTTTTCCCCCTTTCTCCCGAGTCGGACGGCAGTATGACGACGATCCGGGTTCCCCGTTGGGAACGCGAGGCGAGGGCGAACTTCCCCCCGGCCAACGCCACCCGCTCCCGCATTCCCAGCAGGCCCAGACCGGAGACGCCTTTCCCCTTCTTCGGACTAAAACCGCGGCCGTCGTCGGAAACGGAGAGGCGGACCGACCCCGGCCGGCGGGACAGGCTGACCCGGATCCGTTTTGCCCGGGCGTGCTTCAGGACGTTGGTGACCGCCTCCTGGAGGATCCGGTAAACGGCGATTTCCTGCTTCGGGGGGAGCCGGCCGGCGAAGCGGCGGGTGGAGAGGGTGACCTTCAGCCCGGCCCGTTTGGCGATAAAAGCAAGCTCGTGACGGAGGGAGGGGACCAGCCCGAGCTCGTCGAGGCTGGCCGGACGGATGGAGGAGGATAGAGCCCGGAGATCGGCCAGGGCCTTGTCCACCAGGCCCGCGACTTCCACGAGATCCTTCCGGCCTTCCGGGTGCCTGGTCCGGTTCATCTCCAGGCCGATCTTGATCGCCGCCAGGTCCTGGCCGAGGCCGTCATGGAGATCGCGGGCGATCATCCGCCTCTCCTCTTCATGGGAGTTCACAAGCGTTTCCGAGACCCCGCGGAGGCGGTCCGCCTCCTCCGCCCACCGCCGCTCGCTGATGTCCTGGAAAACAGTCTGGATGTGCTCCCGCCCCTTCCAGGGGAAGAGGCTGACCGTCAGCTCCAAGGGGAAGGGCTTCCCGTTCCGGCGCCGTCCCTCGGTCTCGAAGTGGAGGTACTGCTTCGCGCGCGCCGCGGCCACCAGCTTCGGGAAGGCGCGGGCCAGGCGCGGGGGCGCAATTTCCCGCACGTTCATTCCCAGGATCTCTTCCCGGTCGTAGCCGTAGATCGCGCCGGCCCGCCGGTTGGCGGCGACGATCCGCCCCTCGAGGTCGATCAGAAACTTGCCCACCGGCGACAGGTCGAAGAGGGAGCGGAACTGCTCCTCGGATTCCCGGAGCGAGGCCTCCATCTGCATCCTCTCGGTGATATCATGGGAGAGGACGAGGATCCCGGCGGTCTTGCCCGAGAGGGGGAACCGCGTCTCGTAGAGCTCCATCCATCTCCCGACACCGTCCCGGCGGACGTTCTTGACCACGTGGTGAAGCTTTTCCCCGGCGAGGATCCCGGCCAGATTCTTTTTCACCGCGCCCCGCTCTTCGGGGGAGGCGAGATCGAGGACGGTCATGCCCAGAAGCTCGTGGCGGGCGTAGCCGAGGTTCCGGCAGACGGTGGCGTTGGCGTCGACGATTCTCCCCCGGGCGTCCTCCAGGATGATCCCGCTGGGGGAGGACTCGAACAGGGTGCGGTAGAGTTTCTCCTGCGTGGCCAACGCTTCGGCCGCCTGTTCGCGCTCGGTGATGTCGCGGGAGACGACGGTCACGCCCGCCGCGCGCCCCCGCGGGTCGAGGAGCGGGGAGACGACCGATTCCAGGCAGCGCCCGCCGCGCCAGTCGACTCGGACGACGGAGCGGCGGCGGCGCAAGACCCGGGCCAGAACCGCCCGGAAGCGGCCGAGGGCCTCCGGAGGGAGGACCCCTCGGATGGTCTTCCCGGCCAGGGGCCGCCCAGAGCCCAAAGAAACCTCGGCGGCGTCGTTGGCGAGGAGTATCCTCCCCTCGCGGTCGAGGAGGAAGACCTCGTCCGCCACCCCCCGGAGGAGGGAGCGGTATTTCTCCTCCGCTTCCGCCAGCGCCCGCGCCGCCAGCTTGGCGGCGCTGATGTCCTCGATCGAACCCTCGAAGCAGGCGATGCGGCCGCGGCGGTCGCGGACGGCGCGGGCGTTCTCCCGCACCCAGATGACCCGCCCGTCCCGGCGGCGGAGGGGGAACTCGAAGTCGGCGACCGAGCCCCGGTCGGCGACGATCGCCTTCCAGCGCTCGCGGTCCCCGGCGCGCTGGTAGAAGAAGGCCGCGTTCTCCCGCTTCAGAGACTTCGAGTCGGGGTAGCCGAGGAGGCGGACGAGGGCGGGATTGATCTCCAGGATGCGCCCGGAGGGGGTGGTGCGGAAGACACCGATCGGGATGCCGTCGAAGAGGTTGCGGTAGCGCTGGTCCGCTTCCTTCCGGGCCGTCCGGGATGGCCGGGCGCTTTTCATGGGGAAATGGTACCATGCCCCAGACTCGAAAAACCTGGAAACTTGCCCGCGGATCGGCATATCATTCCCCCGATGAGAACGCTCCCCGCCTTTCTCGCCGCCGCCTTTTTCGCCGCGGCGGCACCGGCCGACGACGGGAACTACCAGAACTACACCCTGGGCGAGCGCGGGTCCGGGATGGCCGGGGCGGTGATCGCCACCACGGCCGACCTCGACGCCGCCTACTACAACCCGGCCGGCCTCGGCCGCGTCACCGCCAGCCGCCTCTCCCTCTCCACCAGCATCTACGGGATCTACCGCTACACCGTCTTCAGCGGGCTGGGTCCCGATCACAACTACTCGGTCCGGGAGTTCGAGACCATCCCCTCTTCCTTCGGTTCGGTCCTCAACGTCTCAGACCGCCTCAAGCTCGCCTTCTCCGCCTTCATCCCCGACGACATCAACTACAACCACGAGGAGTCGTTCCGGACTCCGGGAACGGCCGGGGCCGGGCTCGCCGCCTACGAATACTTCTCCTACATCGTCGACGACCAGCAGCTCTGGATCGGCCCCTCCCTGGGCTACCTGGCCAGCGACCGCCTGACCCTGGGGGGTTCGGTCTTCGTCGTCTACCGCTCGGCGGTGCTGAAGCAGAACTGGACGATCGCCCAGAGCACCGTCCCCCCCGACCGGGTGCTCGACCAGGCCAGCCGCATCTACGATGTGGACTTCACCAACTACAGCCTCCTCGCCCTCCTCGGCGCGCAGTACCGGCTCACCGACCGCATCCTCCTCGGCGCCGCCGTCCAGACCCCGTCGGTCAACCTGCGCGGGTCGGGGTCCCTCCTCTACGCCGAGACCGTGCCGGACGACGACTACATCGTCCACTCCGACGGCATGGAGAGCCAGAACCGCCTCCCCGCCCGCTTCTCCTTCGGCGCGGCCCTGCGGGAGCCCAAGCGCTACGCCCTGGAGTGCGACCTCAACTGGCACCTCCCCACGAGCTACGACGAGCTCTCGGGAACCGACGACTGGAGCGGAGGCGACGTCGAGTATTCCCTCCGGCGTCTCGGGGTGGTAAACGTGAACCTGGGCGGCGAATACTACGTAAGGGAGAGCTATCCCCTCCGGGCCGGCTTTTTCACCAACATCTCCTCCGCGCCCGATCCCGACCCCCTGATCCCCCTGACCACCGACCAGATCGACATGTACGGCGCCACCCTCTCGATCGGCAACGAGACCGAGCACACCACGATCAACGTCGGCCTGACCTACGTCTGGGGGGACGGGAAGACACTGGGCTACGCTCCCGACTCCACCACCGCGGTCGTGGACACCCGGGAGTCGTATCTGCTGCTTTCCCTCTCCTCGTCGTATATCTTCTAGCCCGCATTATTCATGAAGATCGGGAAGATCTTCATGAATAATGCGGGCGATTGCTCCCTGGCGTTGAGCTTTCAGAGTTGAACCCCTGAACCTGTTTAGCCTTTTCTTGCCCATATTTTTACTTTTCCCTTTACATCCCTCCCTTCTCCTGGTAGCGTTCCTTTGGGTATAAACTGCCTTCGAGGGAGGTTTCTATGCAGCGCGGAACGGCTTTCCTTCTCCTCTCCGCTGTCGCGGCGCTCTCCGCCCAAACGGCGAGGGCCAGCGATGGAAACTACCAGAACTTCATCGTCGGCGAGCGGGCGGCCGGCATGGGCGGGGCGGTCACCGCCTCGGCCAGCTCGGTGGACGCCTGCTACTACAACCCGGCCGGGCTCGCCTTCACCCCCGCCAGCACCATCTCCCTCTCCGCCAGCCTCTACGGGTTCAGCCGCTTCAGCGCCGACGACGGCTGGTATCCCGGCGAGAATATCGACATCGACTCCTTCGTCACCATCCCCTCCACCTTCGGCTCGATCTGGAAGGTGAACGAGGACATCTCCCTCGCCCTCTCCGCCTTCATCCCCGACCGGAGTTCCAGCAACGACCTGGAGGCCTTCACAAACGACAACCACTACTTCAAGTACAACCTGGACGACCAGACGCTCTGGCTCGGGCCGTCCCTGGGCTGCCGGCTCGGTCCGAAGCTCACCGCCGGGGTCTCTCTTTTCGGCATCTACCGCTCTTACAGCTGGTTTCGCGACTGGCTCTTCGGCGACTCCGGCCTCTCGGCCTCCGAGTCGATCAAGTATAACGACCTCTCCCTGGCCGCGGTCCTGGGGCTGCGCTACGATCTGGACGAGACCTGGGCGCTGGGGCTCTCCGTCCAGACGCCGAGCGTCCACGTCAGCGGGGACGGCGAGTACCTGATCAAGCGCGTCAGCTCCACGGGCATCCTGGAGGGATCATACGTCGACGACGCCGACACCGAGAACAAGCTCCCCACCCGGGTCACCGCCGGCGTCTCCTGCCGGCCCGCCGAGCGCTGGGGGCTGGGGCTCGACCTGACTTACCATTTCCCCACGAGCTTCAACCGGTTCGAGGGCTACGACCAGTTCGGGACCTTCTGGACCTATCCCCTGCGCCGGGAGGGGACGGTCGACGTTAACCTGGGCGGGGAATACTACGTCGTAGACCACTACCCCCTCCGGCTGGGCTTCTTTACCAGCCGCTCCTCCGCGCCCGAGACCGAGGTCGAGACGTCGTACTATCCCGCCCAGATCGACAAGTACGGGATCACCCTGAGCGCGGGGCGGGAGACCGAGCACACCACGATCAACGTCGGCCTCAATTACGTCTGGGGATCCGGGGATTACGTCGGCTGGTCCTCGCCCACCCAGGCGGACGTTGTGAACGCCGACGAGTCCTACCTCTACCTATTCCTGGCTTCATCGTATATCTTCTAATCCGCCCGGAAACGAAAGGAGGCGACGCGGCACGTCCGGGAGCATTGCTCGCAACGCTGACCATCGCCCAAACAAGGAGATGCCTTCGTGAAACACATCATAGCCTTCATCGTCGCGGCGGCCCTGCTGGCCGCCGCGGCGCCGGCCTTCGCCGTGATCTCGCCCAACACCCGCCTCCTGCAGCGGCCGGAGTGGGACGGCGAGGTCTTCGTCAACCCCTGGATCTACGGCCAGATGCGCTACCAGCACTTCTCCCGCGACCTGGATACGCCGGTCGGATCGAGCAAGATGAAGACCGACGTCTTCGCGATCGGCCCTATCTTCGCCATGCCCATCCCCAACCTGGAGCAACTGGAGGTGGGAGGACGGGCCTGGTTCCTCTCCTCGTCCTCCAAGAACGGGGAGAAGGGGAGCGGCACGGGCTTAAGCGACCTCGACCTTTGGGGCAAGTACCAGTTCATCGACGACCCGGTCAAGCTCGCCGCCGGCCTTCTCTTCACCCTGCCCACCGGGGCGGAGAAGGTGATCTCCCCCTGGGCCACCGGCGAGTTCAACGTCGAGCTCTTCGGGGCGCTCCGCTACTACATCGCCGACAACTTCGCCCTCTCCACCCACCTCGGCCTGCGGATCAACGCCGACGCCGACAAGAAGGTCAAAAACACCAAGTACGAGCTGGACGGCCAGGCCTCCTTCGAGATCGGCGGCGGGATCATCTACCAGATCAACGACGAGCTGAACCTCCTGGGCGAGCTCAACTTCGGGACCGAGCCCTACAAGGACATGGATAACGACATCGAGCTCACCGGCGGTTTGGAATACGCCCTCCAGGAGAACTTCTCCCTCCGCGGCGGGCTCGGCGTCGGGCTCGACGACGTCGCTCCCGACTTCGAGATCTTCGGCGGGGCGTCGTACGCCTTCTGAATTTTTCTTGGCCCCTCCGCGGCGGGCGATCTCGCCGCGGAGGGGTCAAGAAAAATGGGATGAAAAAACTGGCGACATACGCGCTCGCGGCCTTCTTCCTCGCCGCCGCCTCCTGCGGGCCGCGTACCCAGCCGGTCCCCCTTTTCCCCGAAAAGGCGGCGGCGCCGGCTTCCCCGCCGGCGGTGGAGGCCTCGCCCGCGCCCCGCGCGGCGGCGGAGACGTTCGCGGCGGCGCCGGCGGAGGGGCTGGGCGGGATTTCCCTCATCTGCCACTCCGACCGCTCCGGCGATTCCGAGGTCTGGCTCCTCGACTTCGGGGAGGGGACGGCGACGAAGCTCACCGACCATCCCGCCTTCGACGGCTACGCCTCCTGGTCCCCCGACCGCGACCGGATCGTTTTCGTCTCCGACCGGGACGGCAACCGCGAGATCTACCTGATGGACGCGGACGGGGACGACCTCGTCCGCCTGACCGAGAACGAGGACGACGACTCCTTCCCCGTCTTCCTCCCGGACGGCGAGACTATCGCCTGCTTCTCCCGGGTCGGGGAGGCCGACCAGCTCTGCCTGATGGACGACGAGGGGGAGAATCAGCGGGTCCTGACCTCGTTCCCGGCCGGCCAGGGCGGGCCGATCGCCGTCTCTTCCGACGGCGACCTCATCGCCTTCGCCTACCTCCAGGCCGGGAATCCCAAGGTTTACCTGATCGAAAACGGGGGGGCGCCCCGGGAGATCGTCGCCCACGGCTGCGCCGAGAGCCGCTTCTGCTTCACTCCGGACGGGGGGGCGCTGATCGCCGCGTCGGGGCTGGGGGCGACCAAGGACATCTGGAAATACAAGTTCCGGGAGGGAAGCTACCAGCGCCTGACCCGGGGCGACGGCGACGCCCTCTCCCCCACCCTCTCCCCCGAGGCCGACCGGATCGCCTTCTCCTCCCAGCGGGAGGGGAAGAACTGGCAGCTCTACCTCCTGAGCCTCGCCGACGACCCGGCCAAGAACCCGGTCCTCCGCCTGACCCGGGACGAGGCGTCGTACTGGTATCCGGAGTGGCGATGAAAGAAGTGTAAGGTATAAAGTGTAATGGGAAACGGCGACGGTTCCAGCTGTTCGTTACACTTCACACGTTACGCGCCTTCTGCCTTCTCACTTCTGCCTTCTGCCTTGCCTTTGGGCAGAGCACGATCGGGAGCGCGTCTTCCATCCTCCGGACGAAGCGGAAGCGCAGGCGGCGACGGGAGGCGGGCGGGATCTCGGCGAGATCCTTGCGGTTCTTCTCCGGCAGGACCACCTCGGCGATCCCCGCCCGCCGGGCGGCCAGCGCCTTCTCCTTGATCCCCCCCACCGGCAGGGCGAGACCCCGGAGGGTGATCTCGCCGGTCATCGCCACGTCGGAACGGACCGGCCGGTTGGAGAAGAGGGAGGCGAGCGCGGCGAAGATCGCCATCCCGGCCGAGGGGCCGTCCTTGGGGATGGCCCCGGCCGGGACGTGGATGTGGATGTCCGAGGCGGAGAAAAAATCGGGCGGAAGCTCCAAACGCTCGCCCTGGGAGCGGATGTAGGAGAGGGCGGCCTGGGCCGACTCCTTCATCACCGCTCCCAGCGACCCGGTGAGGACCAGGTTCCCCTTCCCCGGCATCCGGGTGGCCTCGATGAAGATGATCTCCCCCCCGGCGGGCGTCCAGGCGAGACCCGTGGCCACCCCGGGGGGCGCGGTCCGCTCGGCCAGGTCGGGGAAGAAACGGATCGGGCCGAGCAATCTCCCGAGGTCGGCCGGGCCGATTTTCGCCTGGCCCGGCTTCCCCTCCGCCACCGCCCGGGCGACGGAGCGGCAGACCGCGGCGATCTCCCGCTCCAGGTTGCGCAGGCCCGCCTCCCGCGTGTAGGAGGAGATGATCCGGTGGAGGGCGGGGGGCGTGAGCGAGAGGTCGCGGGGGGAGAGCCCATGCGCCTGGAGCTGGCGGGGGATGAGGTGGGTTCGGGCGATCGCCACCTTCTCCTCCTCGGTGTAGCCGGGCAGCTCCAGCACCTCCATCCGGTCGCGGAGGGGGGCGGGGATCGGCTCCAGGACGTTGGCGGTGGCGATGAACATCGCCCGCGAGAGGTCGAAGGGGACCTCCAGGTAGTGGTCGGAGAAGGAGTGGTTCTGCTCGGGATCGAGGACCTCAAGGAGGGCGCTCGAGGGGTCGCCCCGGAAGTCGAGGCCGATCTTGTCCACCTCGTCGAGCATGAAGACGGGGTTGCGGGAGGCCGCCTTGCGCATCCCCTGGACGATCCGCCCGGGCAGGGCGCCGACGTAGGTCCGGCGGTGGCCGCGGATCTCCGCCTCGTCCCGGATTCCCCCGAGCGAGATCCGGACGAAGCGCCGGCCCAGCGCCCGGGCGATCGACTGGCCGAGCGAGGTCTTCCCCGTCCCCGGGGGTCCGACGAAGCAGAGGATGGGGCCGCGGGCGTCCGGCTTGAGCTTGCGGACCGCGAGGTATTCGACGATCCGCTCCTTCACCTTCGGGAGGTCGTAGTGGTCCTCGTCCAGAATGGCCCGGGCGGCGGCGAGGTCGAGGTGGTCCTCGGTCTGGACCGACCAGGGGAGGTCGAGGATCCACTCCAGCCAGGTCCGGACCACCGAGTACTCGGGGCTGGCGGCGGTCATCTGGGACATCCGCCCGAGCTGGCGGAGCGCCTCCTTCTCCGCCTCGGGGGGAAGCTTCGCCCGGGCGATCTTCTCCCTGATCTCCTCGGCCTCCCGCTTGGACTCGTCCGCCTCTCCCAGCTCCTTCTGGATGGCGCGCATCTGCTCGCGCAGGTAGAACTCCCGCTGGCTCTTGTCGATCGAGGACTTGACCTGGGCCTGGATCCGGTCGGAGAGCTCGAGAAGGTCGAGCTGGTCGGTGAGGAGGCGGGTGACCAGGGCAAAGCGCTCGTTCAGGTCGAGCGTCTCCAGGATTTCCTGCTTCTTCGCCGTCTCCAGGTTGAGCGTCCCCGCGATCAGGTCGATCAGGAGGCCGGGATCGGAGATCGACTGGATCGCCGCGCCCAGTTCGTCCGGGATGGAGGGGGAGAGCTCCACCACGCGCAGGGCGAGCTTGCGGACCCCGACCGCGCGGGCCTCGATCTCCCGCGTCTTCTCCGCCGCATCCGGGAGCTGCTCGATCTCGGCCGAGAGGTAGGGATCCCGCCCGACGAACGACCGGGGCCGGAAGCGGACCAGCCCCTGGGCGATGATCATCTGCGCCCCCGAGGGAGGCTTGAGGAAGCGGACGATCCGGCAGACCGTCCCGACCCCGGGGAGCCCCTCCGGCCCCGGGGCCTCGGCGGCGGGGTCCTTCTGGGTCATCGCCCCGATCATCCCCTTGCCCAGGAGCGCCTCCTCCACCAGCTTGAGCGAGGAATCCCGCCCGATCCCGAGCGGGAGGGCCATCCCGGGAAAGATGACCACGTTCCGAACCGGGAGGATCGGGAGAACGGCCGGAATGGCGTGATTGTTGCCGGCTGTCTCGTTCTCGGCCACGGTCAGGCCTTCTTCTTGGAGAGCTCGACGACCAGGATGCCGTCGCGGAGGCGGGGCCGGAGCGCGTCCTTCACCGGCGAGCCGAGGGGGATGATCCGCAGAAAGCGCCCGAAGGGGAGCTCGAGATTGTGGTAGCGGGTCAGCCCCGGACAGACGGGGCGGCGACGGACCCCGCTCACGATCAGCCGCCCCGCCTCCACCCGGACCTCGAGGTCCTTCTCCTCCACCCCGGGGAGCTCGAGGATCGCCCGGATGCTCGTCTCCGTCTCGTAGAGGTCGAGCGCGGGCTGCCACTGCGTCCCGGCGTAGGGGAGGTATTGGATGAGGGAGCGGTCGAAAAGGCGGTCGAAGAAGTCGTCCATCCTCTCGAAGATGCGGTCGAAGTCCTGCATGCCTTCATGATACCGGAAAGGGGCCGCGAAGGCAAGCCGGCTACCGGGGAAAAAGCGTCGGACCAGTCTGACGAGTCCGACCGGTCCGACTGGTCCGAGCCCCCCGGATGGGTTTCGCCCTTGCCCGAAGGCCTCCGCGCCGCTATAATCCCGCCAACGGGATTTCTTCGCTCCAGCGCCAACCCTTCACGGAGAGGCCGCTCATGAAGGATGCCCTGACCCGCCTGGTTCTTCCCTTCAGTCTGATGGCCGTTCCATTTTCGGTTCTTCACGCCCAGGAATGGACTCTCTCCACCGATACCGGGAGCCATTCGTTCCACGCCCTCGCCGTCGCTTCCTCCACCGCGGCCTGGGCGGCGGCGAGCGGCCCGCAGGGACAGGTCTTCTTCTTCGACGGGGCCTCCTGGTCGCTCCAGACAACCCTCTTCTCCTCCGGAGGGTCTCTCCGCGGGGCATACGCCTATGACGACCAGCACGTCTGGGCGGTGGGGGCTTATACGCCGACGAACACGGCGAAGGTCTTCTTCTTCAACGGGACATCCTGGATTGCGCAGGCCAGCACCGCAGACGCTGATTTTCATTCCGACGTCTTCGCCACCGACACCAGCAACGTCTGGGCGGTCGGCTACGGAGACCGGATCTACCGGACCACGAACGGGGGGAGCAACTGGTCTCTGGAAACGGACTTGGGATCCGACGATTTCCTGGCCATCTCCGGTTTGGACGGAGAGCACATCTGGTGCGTCGAGGGTCCCGGTTCCACCGGGATGAAGTATAACGGGATATATTTCTATAACGGGACGAGCTGGGTCCGGCAAACAAAGATCAATCTGCCGCCGAGCCAATCACTCCGCGGTATCGCCGCCGTCTCCGAAAGCGACGTCTGGGCGACCGGTGACGACAACCTGCTCCTCCACTTCAACGGAACGACCTGGACGGTGATGTCTTCGGGCGGGACGAGCTCCGGCGACCATCCCATCGCCGCCCTCTCCTCGGGCGAGCTCCGCGCCGCGCCCTCCGACGGCACGAACGCGATCCTGCGCTACAATGGCGCCGCCTGGACCGTGGAGACGAACCTCGGCGCCGCCGTCCGCTCCCTCGACGGCTCCGTCCCCGGCTCGGTCTGGGCCGGGACCGACGAGGGGATGATCTTCCATCTCCATTTCGCCACACCCACCGCCTCCCCCTCTCCCGTCCCCAGCCCCACTCCCGAGGACAACCACGCGCTCGTCCTCGACTTCTCCACCTACCTGGGGGGAAGCGACTTCGACGGAGCCTACGATCTGGCGGTCGACGGGTCGGAGAACGTCTACCTCGTCGGGGCCACCGCCTCCGACGACTTCCCGACCAACTGCCCCCCCGCCGGCAGCGTAAGCCTCTCCAGCAACGTCTTCGTCTCCAAGCTCGCCCCCTCCGGTTCCTCGCTCCTCTTCTCCATCCTCCTCGGGGGGAGCACCTCCCAGGCGGGCTACGGCGTGGCCGTCGACTCCCTCTCCTGCGTCTACGTGACGGGGATCACGAGCTCGAGCAACTTCCCCACGGTCAACCCCTACCAGGCGAGCCGGGGAGGGGCCGGCGGGACGGACGCCTTCGCCGCCAAGTTCGATTCCACCGGCTCCGTCCTCGTCTATTCCACCTATCTGGGAGGGGACGCCCTGGACGAGGGGCGCGACATCGGGATCGACCCCTGGCTCCACGCCTACGTCGGCGGCTTCACGAACTCTGACACTTTCCCGACCCTGAACCCCTACCAGGCGACCCGCTCGAATGGAAAGGACGCCTTCGTCTCCAAGATCCATGTCACCGGCTCCGCCCTCGTCTATTCCACCTATTTCGGGGGGGCCTCCGCCGAGGAGGCGCGCGGCCTCGCCGTCGACGACTACGGGAGGGCGTATCTCTGCGGATCCACGAACTCGACCAACTTCCCGGCCGTCGCCGCGTATCAGCCCACACTGCCGATGGCCTTGACCGACGCGGCCTTCCTCTCCCGCTTCTCCACCTCGGGCTCCCTTCTTGACTACTCCACCTACTTCGGGGGGAGCGATTCCACTTTCGGGTATGCCGTCGCCGCGGGGAGCGGCGGGGAGGCCTTCCTGGTCGGCGAAACCGCGGCCGGGAACTTCCCCGTCCTCGACGCCTGCCAGGGGAGCAACGCCGGGGGCGCGGACGCCTTCGCCGCCGAATTCGCCTCCTCCGGGTCCTTGCTCCTCTACTCCACCTACCTGGGCGGGAGCGGCGAGGATCGCGCCTACGCCGTCGCCCGGGACGGGGAAGGACGGGCCAACCTCGTCGGGCGGACCGAGTCCGCCGATTTCCCCCTGCGCAACCCCTATCAGCCCGCCCGGGCCGGAACCGCCGACGCCTTTGTCGCCCGCCTCTCCGTCTCCGGCTCGCGCCTCCACTTCTCCACCTACCTGGGTGGGCCGGGAGGGAGAACGGAGGGTCTGGCGGTCGCGGCCTCCGGGCGCAACCTGGTCTACGCCTCCGGCGTCACCTCCTCGGTCGCTTTCCCCACCCGCGACCCCTACCAGGCCGACTGGTCCGGCCTGACCGACGCCTTCCTCGCCCGCCTCAACTTCACCAGCCCTACCCCGAGCCCCCTTTCGCCGACTCCGACGCCCGAACCGACCGCCTCCCCGACCCCCTCGCCCGAGCCGAGCGCGACCCCCTCGCCCGCCCCCTCCTCCACCCCCGCCCCCACCGCCTCCACTGCGCCGACCTCATCGCCTCCGCCCACCCCCTCGCCCAGCCCCTCCCCGACCATAGTCGTCTGCATCTCCGTATCGGGAGACGTCCGCGACCGGACCACCACCCTTCCGGTGAGCGGCGCCTCCGTCCGCGCGGTCGGACCCGACGGTCCTTCCGCTATCGAGGCCACCGACGCCTACGGCTTCTATGACCTCCACCCCTGCACGCACCTCCCCTCCGGCGCCGTCCGCGCCGAGGCCCGCCATCCCGACTACCTCCCGGCCGTGGTCGAGACCGCCTACGCCGACTTCAGCGGGGTCGGGGGGCTGCGGATCGAGATGATGCCGGCCTCCGGCGCCCCGGGCGTGGTCTCTTCCGACTACAACGGCGACGGGGACTCCGAGATCGCCCTCTTCCGCCCGCCCTCCAGCCAGTGGGCGGTCCGCGACACCACCCGGATCTACTTCGGCGCGGCGAGCGAGGACCTCGTCCCAGCCGACTACGACGGCGACGGCACCGCCGAGGCGGCGATCTTCCGCCCCTCGACCGGGATGTGGGCGATCCACAATCTCACCCGCCTCTACGCCGGCGACTTCTCCGACTTGGCCGTCCCCGGCGACTACGACGGCGACTCCACCGCCGACCTCGCCGTCTTCCGCCAACGCTCGATGATGTGGGCGGTGAACCGCGTCACCCGGATCTACTTCGGCGCCTCCGACGACCAGCCGGCGGGGGCCGACTTCACCGGCGACGGGGGAAAGGACTTCGCCGTCTTCCGCCGCTCTTCCGGGATGTGGGCGGTCCGCGACGTCACCCGGATCTACTTCGGGGCCGCGGGCGACCGCGTCGTCCCCGGCGACTACGACGGGGACGGTTCGGCGGAGGCCGGGATCTTCCGCCCCGCTTCCGGCCTCTGGTCGATCCGCGACACCACACGGGCCTATCTCGGCAACTCTTCCGACCACCCCGTCCCGGCGGACTACGCGGGCGGAGGGGCGGACCGGATCGGGATCTTCCGGGAGTCGAGCGGCCTCTGGTCGATCCAGGACCTCACCCGCGCCTACTTCGGGGCGACGGGGGACATACCGGTGAGCAGATAAATAAGGGCAATATTCTTGCGGGGTTTTCGCTCCTTTGTGGTTAAATCCCAGCGTGAGCGAAAAAACCTGGCAAACCGGCTCCGGAGTACTCCGGGACCTCCTCGGGATGACGAACTCGCCGGTCGCCGTCTCGGTGCGTCCGGCCCGGGGCGAGCCCCCCGAGAAGAAGACCCGGATCTGCCGGGCGATCCTCGACGCGGCCGCGGGGGAATCCGTCGTCGTCCGCCGGGAGAACAACGCCTGCTTCGGAGGCGCCTGGCACCTCGGCTTCCGCCGGATCGACGACCCGGAGGTCCTCGGGATGGTCAAGAAATTCGTGGTCGAGGGGGAGAAGCTCTTCTCCTCCTACGGGGCCCTGGACAACCTGATCGGGCAGATGGGCGGGGTTCCCGACCACGCCCGATCCGCTTTCCTCCTCTCTCCCCTGGAGAAGGCGGAAGAGCGGCCGGAGCTCATCGTCTTCGTCTGCGACCCCGAGCAGGCCTGCCGCCTCCTCACCCTCCTCACCTTCGGCGACGGGAAGATGCCGGGGATCAAAATCGGGGGGCCGACCTGCCGGCTGGCCCTGATCTACCCCCTCGTCTCCGGGGAAGCGAACGTCTCCTTCTACGACTACACCGCCCGGAAGACGTGCCGGGTGGAGAGGGACAAGCTATTGGTCTCCCTCCCCATCGACCGCCTGGACGAAATCGTGGCGGCGGTCGGGCGCTGCTCCGCCGGGACCGCCCCGGTGGAGTTCCCCCCGGAGTTCCGGGCCTTCCTGCAGTCGCGCCTGACCGTTTAAACCAAACTCCCGCGGGCACGTTAGTATAGATAGTGAAGACTCTCCTGCCAGCCTGTCTCCTCTTCGCCCTGCTCTGGTCCCGTCCCCTCGACGCCCAGGAGGCCGCGGCGGAGACGCTGACCTGGGAGGAGTGCGTCGGCGAGGCGAAACGGGCCAACCCCGACCTCCTCGCCGCCGAGGCCTCCGTCCGCCGCGCTCGCGCCGACGAGGGCAAGGCCTCCTCCTCCCTCTACCCCCAGTTGAGCGGGTCCGTTTCCGGCGCCCGCTCCAAGTCCTCGGGCGAGGAGGCGGGCGACTCTTACGGCTACTCCCTCTCCGCCTCCCAGCTCCTCTTCGACGGTCTCAAGACCTGGTACGACCGGGACCGGCAGGAGCAGAACACGATCGGCGCCGAGGCGGACTACGATGCCACCTCGGCCGACGTCCGCTTAAGCCTCCGCGACGCCTTCGTCGAGCTCCTGCGCGCCCAGGAGCTCGTCCGGATGAGCGAGGACATCGCCCAGCGGCGGAAGCAGCAGGCCGAACTGATCGAGCTCCGCTACAACGCCGGGCGGGAGCACAAGGGCGCCTATCTCACCGCCCAGGCGAACCTCAAGAGCGCCGAGGTCGACCTGGCCTCGGCGGAGCGCAGCGTCCTCACCGCCCAGCGCAACCTCCACGCCGTCCTCGGAAGGGAGGCCTTCACGCCCATCCAGGCGGAGGGCGAGTTCGACCTCGCCCCCCTCCCTCCCCGGCGCCCCGACCTGGAGGCGATCCTGGAGACCATCCCCGCCGTCCGCAAGTCCCTCGCCAGCAAGAACGCCTCGGAGTACAGCCTCAAGTCCGCCCGGTCGGACTTCTCCCCCACCTTAAGCGCTTCGGGCCGCCTGGGCCGGAGCGGGGACGACTGGCCGCCGGGGAACGAGTCCTGGGCGCTCGGCTTGAGCCTCTCCGTTCCCATCTTCGAGGGGACGTCCAAGTTCTACGAGCTGAAGTCGGCTCGAGCCTCCCTGGACGACGCCGAGGCCTCCCTGAAGGGCCAGCGGGAGTCGAGCCTCTACTCGCTCTACCGCTCTTACCACGCCCTCCTCACCGCCTACGACCGGGTGGCGGTGCAACAGCTCTACTACGAAGCGGGGAAGGAGAGATCCCGGATCGGGATGGCCCAGTACACCTCGGGCCTCCTCAACTTCGACAACTGGATCATCATCGAGGACGACCTGGTCAAGAGCGAGAAGTCCCTGGTGCAGGCCCGGGCCGACGCCCTCCTCGCCGAGGCGGAGTGGCTGAACGCGATCGGGACGCCGCTGCAATGACCCGGCCCGGCGGACGGAGCGGCTGAATTTTTAACCGCGAATTGGCGCGAATCCGCGCGAATTCACACCGCGCCGGGAGCGCGACCAGTGATCTGAGATGGCATTGTCTTTCTTGTTCAAATCCGTGAAATCCGCGCAATCCGCGGCTTAGTTTAATCGCGGCCGTTCGGATCGTGGCTCCAGGGGAGATGAATAACCAATGAGAAAGAAACGCTGGCTGATCGCGATCGCCGTCGTGGCGGCGGGGGGCCTCGCCGCCACCTGGTTCCTGACCCGGGAGGAGGCCGATCGGTTGGAGGTCCGGGAGATCAAGCCCACCCGGGGGAGGATCGTGACCGAGATCACCACCACCGGGACGGTGCAGCCCCAGAACCGGGTGGCGATCAAGCCCGCGATCAGCGGGCGGGTCGAGCAGATCCTGGTCAAGGAGGGGGACGGGGTCAAGGCCGGAGAGGTCCTCGCCATCATGTCCTCGACCGACCGGGCCGCCCTCCTCGACGCCGCCCGCGACCGGGGGCCGGAGGCCCTGAAATACTGGGAGGACGCCTACAAGCCCTTCCCCCTGGTCGCCCCGATCGACGGCGAGGTGATCGTCAAGGGGGTCGAGCCCGGCCAGACGGTGGCCACCAGCGACGCGGTCATCGTCCTCTCCGACCGCCTGATCGTCAAGGCCCAGGTGGACGAGACCGACATCGGCAAGGTCCAGATCGGGATGCCCGCCCGGGTCAGCCTCGACGCCTACCCCGACCTCAAGGTCCGGGCCGCGGTCGACCACATCGCCTACGAGTCGAAGGTGGTCTCCAACGTCACCATCTACGAGGTGGACATCCTCCCGAAGAAGGTCCCCGAGGTCTTCCGCTCCGGGATGAGCGCCAACGTCTCGATCATCGAGGAGGAGAAGGAAAACGCGCTCCTCCTCCCGGTGGAGGCGGTCCAGAAGGGCCGGGACGGGAACTTCGTCACGGTGAAGGGGAAACCGGGGGAGGAGCCCGTCCGCACGCGGGTGGAGCTCGGCCTGGTCAACGACCGCCACGTGGAGATCGCCTCCGGGATCGACGACGACGCGGTGGTGATCGTCTCCTCCCGCAAGTACACGCCGGAGAAGCAGTCCGCGGGCGGGAACAGCCCCTTCCTCCCTTCCGGGCCGGGAGGGCGGAGCGGAGGGCGGAGCGGGGGGAGGGGGAGATAAAAAAAGTTACGTGAGGTTACGGAATATTCTGCCAAGCCACGCAATGTTTCGCGGCATGTGCAAGCTCTCGTAACCCCGCGTCACCCGATATAAGGTTACGTAATGTTACGTAAGGTTGCACATACGGCCGGCCAACGCGTAACCCTGCGTAACCTCACGTAACTTTACGTAACCTTACGTAACCTTGCGCGACTGCATATAGGGTTATGCAAGTTGCGCAACGTTGTTTATTCTTCGAATGATCGAAGTTAAGAACATCTCCAAGACCTACCATCTCGGGACCGTCGGCGTCCAGGCGCTGAAGGAGGTCTCCTTCACGATCGGCCCGGGCGAGTACGTCGCCATCATCGGTCACTCCGGTTCGGGCAAGTCCACTCTGATGCACGTCCTGGGCCTCCTCGACCGGCCCGACTCCGGCTCCTACCGCCTCTGCGGGCGGGAGGTGACGGGGCTTTCCGACGACGAGCTCGCCTATCTCCGCAACCGCCTGATCGGCTTCGTCTTCCAGGACTTCTACCTCCTCTCCTCGCTCAACGCCCTCCACAACGCCGAGCTCCCCCTGATCTACGCCGGGCGGGGCGCGGACCACAAGAAGGCCAAGGAGAGGATCGCCGAGGTCGGCCTGGCCGAGCGCGCCTTGCACCGGCCGACCGAGCTTTCGGGAGGCGAGCAGCAGCGGGTCGCGGTGGCCCGCGCCCTGGTTAACGATCCCCTGATCGTCTTCGCCGACGAGCCGACCGGGAACCTCGACACCAAGTCGGCCGAGGGGATCATCAAGCTCCTGGAGGATCTCCACCGCCAGGGCAAGACCGTGATCATGGTCACCCACAACCTGGAGATCGCAGAGCGGGCGGAGCGCGTGATCACGATGCGGGACGGGGTGCTCGTCTCCGACCGCCGGACCGCCGCGGCCGCGCCCGCCGGGAAAGCGGCCGAGGAAACGGCCTGCCCGGACGACGTCCTGAAGGCGCGCGCCGCCGGTCGCTCGGCCGTCTTCGGCGACCATCTCCACCAGGCCCTGCGCTCGCTCGCCACCCACAAGCTCCGGGCCGCCCTCTCCATGCTCGGGATCCTGATCGGGGTGGGGGCGGTGATCGCCATGCTCGCCCTCGGCCAGGGGGCGAAGGACTCGATCGCCCAGCGCCTTTCCTCGCTCGGCTCCAACCTCCTGATGGTGCGGATGCGCTCGCCGCGGGTCGGCGGGGTGCGCCTGGAGGCGGGGTCGGTGGCCCGGATGACGACCCAGGACGCCTCGGAGGTGGCCAAGCTTCCCAGCGTCCAGCGGGTCTCCCCGGCCGTCCAGGGGCGCGCCCAGGTCGTCTATGGCTCCAACAACTGGAACACCCAGGTCCAGGGGACGGGCGTCGACTACGCCGAGATGCGCGCCGCCGTCCCGCGGATCGGGAGGTTCTTCACCGAGGACGAGGTCCGCCGGAGGGACAAGGTGGCGGTGCTCGGACCCACCATCGCCCGGGAGCTCTGGGGCGAGGAAAACCCGGTGGGTTCGGTGATCAAGATCAACCGGATCAACTTCCAGGTGATCGGGGTGATGCCGACCAAGGGGGCTTCCGGCTGGCGGGACCAGGACGACGTAATCGTCGTCCCGTTCAGCACGGCGATGTACCGCCTCCTCGGCAAGGACTACCTCGACTCACTCGACGTCCAGGTCAGGGACGCCTCCCTCCTCGAGCCCGCCCAGGGGGAGATCCGGGAGCTCCTGGTCACGGAGCACCGCATCCCGGCCACCCAGCAGGAGGAGTCGATCGACATCCGCAACATGGCCGACATCCAGGAGACGCTGGCCGCCACCACGGAGACCATGAGCCTCCTTCTGGGCTCGATCGCGGCGATCTCGCTCCTGGTCGGCGGGATCGGGATCATGAACATCATGCTCGTCTCGGTCACCGAGCGGACCCGGGAGATCGGCCTGCGCAAGGCGATCGGGGCGAGACGCCGGGACATCCTCCTCCAGTTCCTGATCGAGGCGGTCCTGATGACGCTGAGCGGGGGGCTCCTGGGCGTGGTCCTGGGCGCCGGGGTGGCGATCCTGATGGCCAACGTGGCCGAGTGGGCGGCGACGATCACTCCCTACTCGGTGATCCTCGCCACCACCTTCTCGGCGGCGGTGGGTTTGATCTTCGGCGTCTTCCCCGCGCGCAAGGCCGCCGGACTCGACCCGATCGAGGCCCTGCGGTATGAATAATAGTGAATAGTGAATGGTGAATGGTGAACGGCGGGGGCGCGCGGACCTCAAAGGTCCGCGCCGGCGGACTGCGGCCCGCCTGCCCTCCGTAGACGCGGACATTCAGGTCCGCGTTTTTTTATCGAGACGGCCCCTGGGCACTTGACCAATGAACAATGCTCAGTTCCCCTGGACCGTTTTTAGCTCCAGGGTGAACCGGTCCATCCCGATCAGGGAGATCAGGAAGCCCGAGAGCCCCCCGGCGTCGATCGCGATCTGGGCCTTCACGATCCCGACTCCGGGGGAGAGCCACTGCGTCGAAGAGGCGGTGGTCCCGTCGCTGCAGGACGTGTCCACTTTCACCCGCAGGCAGGCGAACTCTCCCGCCGGCACGGCGATCTTCTCCTCCGCCTCCGCCCGGCCCGCGATCGTCGTCTGGATCTCGTCCCCGTCCACCGTTTCCGTTCCCGACCAGCTCCAGGCCTGACCCGGCCGGAGAGGGAGGGGAAGGCGCAGGAGCGGCGGGCGGTAGGTTCGCTCGGACGAGAAGAAGAGGACCTGGCTCGCGGCGGAAAGGAGATAGACTCCTTCCGGGGCCACGCGCAGCCTCTGCTCGGTGTCGAGGCTCGGGGAGGTGGAGACGACCCGCCTCTCGTCGCCGCTCGCCTCCACCCAGGAGGAGACCTCCCCCAGGTTCGACTCGTAGGTCCAGCGCATCCCGGCGGCGAGGGGGAAATGACCGGCGGCGGCGCCCGAGGCCGCGGGGGAAGCCGCGGGGGCGACGAAGAGCGCGGCCAGGGCGGGGCAGAGCCAGGCCGCCGAGCGCATCCGGAGAGGCAGCGGGGGTTGCATCCGGAGTCGTATCCAGGGCGTGAACTGCGATCAAACTCAGTAATTCAAATGTCGTCGTCGGCCGCTCTGAAGACTCCTCGCCAGCGAGCAATCGCCCGCATTACTCATGATGATCTTTCCGATCTTCATGAGTAATGCGGGCTGGCGAGCTTCCGCAGCTCCAGGGCGAGGGCCAGGCGGGAGATCCCCCAGAAGAGGATATACCAGGCGATGATCAGGTTGAGGATTCCGGGGTGCCGGACGATGGCGAGGCCGACGAGGACGTTGAGAAACCCGAGCGCGGCGAGGAAGAAGCTGCCCCGGTAAACCTGGAAAGCGCCGACGATCTCGCCCAGCCCGGCGAGAACGAGGAAGCAGGAGACGACCCAGTAGATGACCGAGACGTGGAAGAGCCAGACGAAGAGGGTCGCCAGGACTCCCGCGACGGCGTAGCCGATGCCGGCCCAGGCCCGAGAGGACTTGAAATACTGCGCCGACTCGCTCGCGGCGTAATAGAGGATGAAGACGGAAAGGAAGACCTGGGCCAGCTCCAGGGTGAGGCCCAGCAGCACCGTTGTTCCCAGGGGGAACAGCAGTAGGATGAGGCCCAGGACGATGCCCACGACCGCGGTGGCGACCATGGAGCCGACCGTGGTCCGCAGTATGCCGTTCATGCGCTCCACCTCCGTTTGCGCCGACGCCCGTTGTCGTTTTCTCCCCCCCAGTCGGCAGGACTGACGACGGCCATTATAACGACCTCCCGCGCCCTTGGCAACGTCGCCCCGCCGGCGCCGGCCGGAAGCTTCTGCGAAGCGGCGCGTCGAGGCCCGTCCCGCCCATTCACAGAATGGGCCTACAGAGCCCGTCTGGCAGGCCATGCCGCTGTAGGCCGCTTCTGCGAAGCGGCGCGTCGAGGCCGAGGTTGACAGGGACGGTTCCGCCGTTTACCGTAGTGCGCTGCGAAGGCCTTTTCTTGCCGGCGCGCCGAAAAGGAGAAAATCGATGAACCCCACAGCCGCCAACCTGCTGGACAAGATCGAGAAGCGCACCGCCGTCGTCGGCGTGATCGGGCTGGGCTATGTCGGCCTCCCCCTGGCCATCGAGTTCGCCAAGGCCGGCTTCCCCGTGTTGGGCTTCGACACCGACGCCGCCAAGGTGAAGCTGGTCAACGCCGGGAAAAGCTACATCAAGCACATCGGGCCGGAGCGGGTGAAGGAGCTCTCCGGCCGCCCGAACTGCCGGGCCACCGCCGACGCCGACGACCTCAAACGGGCGGACTGCATCCTGATCTGCGTCCCCACCCCGCTCACCCGCCAGCGCGAGCCGGATATGGCCTACATCGAGTCGACCACCGCCACCGTGGCCGGGCGCCTCCGCAAGGGACAGCTCGTCGTGCTCGAGTCCAGCACCTACCCCGGCACCACCCGCGAGGTGATGCTCCCCTCGCTGGAGAAGAGGGGGCTCAAGGCCGGGGAGGACTTCTTCCTCGCCTTCTCGCCCGAGCGGGAGGACCCGGGGAACCCGAAATACTCCACCCACTCCATCCCCAAGGTGGTGGGCGGCCTTACGCCCGACTGCCTGAAGCTCGCCGCCACCCTCTACGCCGCGATCGTCCCCGCCGTGACCAAGGTCTCGTCCCCCGATGCCGCCGAGGCGACCAAGCTCCTCGAGAACATCTTCCGCTGCGTCAACATCGCCCTGGTCAACGAGCTCAAGATCGTCTTCGAACGGATGGGGATCGACGTCTGGGAGGTGATCGAGGCGGCCAAGTCAAAGCCCTTCGGCTTCATGCCCTTCTACCCCGGCCCGGGACTAGGCGGCCACTGCATCCCGATCGACCCCTTCTACCTCACCTGGAAGGCGCGGGAGTTCGATATCCCCACCCGCTTCATCGAGCTGGCCGGCGACATCAACACCGCGATGCCGGAGTATGTCCTGGAGCGGCTGGGGCAGGCCCTGAACCAGGAGCGGAAGAGCGTCAAGGGAAGCCGCGTGCTCCTGGTCGGTGCCGCCTATAAGCGCGACGTGGACGATATGCGGGAGTCCCCCTCGCTCCGCCTGATCGAGCTCCTCCGCGAGCGGGGGGCCTCCGTCGACTACCACGACCCCTTCATCCCCGTCCTCCCCCCGACGCGGAAATACCGCTTCCGGATGAAGTCGGTCCCGCTCACCCCTAAGCTCCTCAAGGAGTTCGACGCCGTCCTCATCGCCACCGACCACTCCTCGGTCGACTACTCCCTGATCGGCGAGCACGCCCGCTTGGTGGTCGACACCCGCAACGCGATGGCCCGGGCGGGGAAGGCGAAGGCCCGCGTGGTGCGGGCTTAGGGGCAGTAACTGAAAAAACTGTGATCAGTGATCAGTAATCAGTAACTGATCACTGATTACTGATCACTTTGTTTACTATTCCATGCCCCTCCTCCCTCCCCGCGCCGTCATCCTCGGCCCCATGGCCGGCGTCACCGAGGCCCCCTTCCGCGCCATCTGCAAGCTCCTCGGCGCCTCTCTCACCTACACCGAGATGGTCGCGGCCCAAGGCCTCCACTACAACCCCGAGGGCCGGATCGCCCGGACCCTCCTGACCTTCTCCCCCGAGGAGACGCCCTGCGGGGTGCAGATCTTCGGCGCCGACGCCGGGATGATGGCCGAGATCGCCCGGGGGATCGTCGAGCGCGCCGGAGGCGCCGTCGCCCTGGTCGACATCAACATGGGCTGCCCGGTGGCGAAGGTGGTGAAGAAGGGGGAAGGGAGCGCCCTGATGCGCACCCCCGAACTCGCCGCCGAGATCGTCCGGCGGGTCGCCCAAGCCTCCCCCGTTCCGGTCACGGTGAAGTTCCGCTCGGGCTGGGACGAACGGTCGGTCAACGCGGTCGAGTTCGCCCGGGTGCTCCAAGACGCGGGCGCGGCGGGGCTGGCCGTGCACGGGCGGACCCGCTCCCAGTTCTACCGCGGCCGGGCCGACTGGGAAGTCATCGCGGCGGTGAAGCGGGCGGTGAAGCTGCCGGTGATCGGGAGCGGCGACGTCTTCTCGGCCCTGGACGCCCGGGCCATGTTCGAGCGGACCGGCGTCGACGCCGTGATGGTGGCCCGGGGGGCGCGGGGCAACCCCTGGATCTTCCGGGAGGCCCGGGCGCTCCTCGACCGGGGGGAGACGATCCCCCCGCCCACGCCCCGGGAGCGGATCGAGATGGCCCGCGCGCACGCCGCGGCGCTGGCCGCTTTTGCCGGGGAGCGGGCGGCCGTCCGGATGCGCAAGCACGTCGCCTGGTACATGACGGGCCTGAACGGAGCCGCCCGCCTCCGCGAGCGGGTCAACCGCACCCGCTCCGTCTCCGAGCTCGACGCCGTGCTGATCGATTTCCGCTCCTCGCTGGGCGGAGGGGGACCAACGTTGTAAGTCCATAGGGGCGAACTTGATGCTCGCCCGATCGAAGGGGACCTTTCGGCCGAACGCCAGGTTCGCCCCTACAGTCCAGGCTTAGCAAATGAAAATTCCGTCGACCATCGCCCTCAACCTCCCACGGGGGTTCGTCCTCGACGGGGCGGTCTTCCTCTTCAACCTCCTCCTGGCCGGGGCCCTCTCGCGGCTGGTCGCGGAAAACCGGGGTTTTCACCCGATCTTCGGCTTGGCCCTTTTCGCCGCAATTTTCGCTTACGCCGCCGGGGCCGGGCTCAAGCGCCTCCCCCTCCAAGCCCGCCTCCAGGCGCCCGGGAGGCCGAAGCTCCCCACGGCGATGGCCGTCGTCTTCTTCTGCCTCGCCGTGATGCACCTCGCCCTTTTCATGGCCGGCGCCTCGTTCGGGATCGAGGCGATCCTCGGCGAGACGGCGGGGAAGCGCTGGCTCCTCCCGGCAACGATCGCGGGGCTGCTCCCCACCGTGGCGCTGGTCTTCTCGCTCATCCCCCCGAGGAGAACGCCGCCGGAGCCGGACCGCCTCGCCGCGCGCGAGCTCGCCGCCGACCTTCTCCTCTACCTCGCCCTCGTCGTCCTCATGGTCTGGTGGGACGGCTTCTGGGCGGACTACCTCGCGGGGGGGAAGCAGGCGAACCTCTGGCTGAACCTCCTCCTGGTCGTCCTGACCACCGTTCCCTTCGCCCTCTTCTATCTCTCCCCCCGCCTCCTCTTCCTGATCGAGGACTGGCGCTCCCCGGCGACCTGGTTCCGGGCCTTCCTGGTCATGCTGCCGCTGGCCCGCCACCTGCTGCTCTGACCATATTTTTTCCGGAATTTTATAGCAGGATCGAACGACATATGGGCGAGAGCGCTGCGTTTAAAAGCTCAATGCTTAAGGATCAAAATCGGCCTCAGACTACCGCGTCACGGCAAAGGAAGATCGACTCAAGAGCTCTTGAGCACTTGAGCTTTTGATCCCTTGAGCTTTCTTTCAGGCGGTGTGGCGGTAATCGGGGAGGAGGAGGGGGGCGACGCGCCGAGGGGGGACCTTCGCCTCGGCCAAGGCGCGGTGGTAATTCTTCACGTGCTCGAGCGATAGCCTCCCCGCCTTGACCCCCGCGGCCTGGTGGCCCGCCTCCCAGCCCGCCCGGCGGCCGAAGACGATGATGTCGAGGAGCGAGTTACCCATCAGGCGGTTGCGCCCGTGGACGCCGCCGGACGCCTCCCCGGCGACGTAGAGGTTCTTAAGCGCCGTCCGGCAACGCTCGTCGATCTCCACCCCCCCGTTTTGGTAGTGCTGGGTGGGGTAGATCAGGATCGGCTCCTTGGTCATGTCGATCCCGAAGCGCTGGTACTGCCGGTGCATCGCCGGGAGCTTTTTCTGGATCGTCCCGGTCCCGTGGAGGATGTCGATCAGCGGCGAGTCGAGCCAGATCCCGGAGCGGCCGCTCGGCGTGGCGACCCCCTTTTTGCGCTCCCCGCACTCGCGGATGATCGCCGCCGCCTCCACGTCGCGCGTCTCCAGCTCGTAGATGAAGCGTTTTCCCTCGTCGTTGACCATCTGGCCGCCCAGCCCCCGCACCTTCTCGGTCACCAGCTGCCCCAGGATCTGCTCCGGGTAGGCCGCCCCGGTGGGGTGATACTGGATGGTGTCCATGAAGGCCATCGGGCAGCCCGCCCGGTAGGCGATGACCAGGCCGTCGGCGGTCGCCCCGTAGTGGTTGGTGCAAGGGAATCCCTGGATGTGGAGGCGGCCGCAGCCTCCGGTGGCGACGATCACCGTCTTCGCCCGGGCCACCGCGTAGTCGTTCGTCTCCAGGTTGAAGAGGACCGCCCCGGTGCAGGTCTCCCCGTCGGTCAGGAGCTCGACGGCGGCGGTGTATTCCAGGACCTCGATCCCGCGGTTTCTCACCTCGTCCCGCAGGGTCTTCATGATCTCACCGCCCGAGTAGTCGCGGGCGGAGTGCATCCGCTTCCGGCAGGTCCCCCCGCCGTGGATGGTGGTCATCGTCCCGTCCGGCTCCTTGTCGAACATCATCCCCATCCCCTCGAGCCACTGGATCGCGATGGGGGCGTCGAGGACGAGCGCCCGGACGAGCTCGGGCTTGTTGTGGAACCCCCCGCCGCCCATCACGTCGAGGTAGTGGAGGGCGGGGGAGTCGTTCTCCTTGTCGGCGGCCTGGATCCCCCCCTGGGCCATCATGGTGTTCGCCTCGCCGAAGCGGAGCTTGGTCGTCATCAGGACCTTCGCGCCGGCTTCCGCGGCGATCAGGGCGGCCGAAGAACCCGCCCCGCCCGCGCCGACGATCAGGACGTCGGTGTCATAGTCGATCCGGGAGAGGTCGAACTTCTCCGGATCGAGCCGGCTGTAGGACTCCAGGAGATCGGCGACCTCGTTCGGCATCTCGCCGCCCCGGTTGGGGCCGACGACGAGCCGGCGCATCATCCCCTTCTTGTAGTCCGGGTGGTACTTCTCGAGCGTCGCCTGCTTCTCCTGGGGGGACATGGCGGAGAGGGTTTCCTTCATCCGGAAGGGCCGGCTCGCCTCCAGGCGCCGGATCGACTCGATCATGGAAGGGCT
>CAZOYW010000019.1:0-17622 GCA_964584165.1 uncultured bacterium | reverse complement strand
TCCGGAAGGGCCGGCTCGCCTCCAGGCGCCGGATCGACTCGATCATGGAAGGGCTATACATAGAGTTTCTATCCAGGGAAGATCGAGAGTTGTTCGCCAGGGTTACGATAAAGGTTACTAAAGGTTACGATAGAAGTTACTAAAGGTTGCTCTATGCATCGCGCCTGATCTTCGCACGCCTGGCGGTAACCTTTAGTAACCCATAGTAACTTTTAGTAACCTCTAGTAACCGTCTTCACTCCGGTTCAATGTCTCTCTTGTTATACCGCTCTTTGATCGTCTGAGCGTCCGCCCGCACGAGCTCCGCGATCTCGCCTTCGAACTTTCCGGAGAGGATCTCCTCGACCCTCCGCTGGAGGTGGGCGGCGGGCGGGGCGATGTGCCGGCCGTAGAGGCGGCGGGAGAGGATCGCGGCGTTGAACTGGACGATCTCGGCCGGGCAGCGGGCCGCGCAGAGGCCGCACATCAGGCAGTCGAAGGAGATATCGGCCGCCCGGGCGATGTCCCCCCGGAGAAGCGCCTGGACGTAGTCCATCACCTCGATGTTCTGGGGGCAGGCCTTGGTGCAGGTGTTGCAGGCGAGACAGCGGAAGACCTCGGGGTAGAGGGAACGGATCGTCTCGACCGAAGGCTCGAGGGCGTCGAGCCGGTAGGCGGCCTTGTTCGCCGGGAAGATCGGGATCTGGGCGAGGAACATCCCTTCCTCGACCATGGTCTGGCAGGCCAGTCCGAACTTGATCTTGTAGTCGTCCTTGGTCCGCCAGACCGTCCCGCAGCCCCCGCAGAAGCCGCCCCGGCAGCCGCAGCCGCGGACGAGCCGGTAGCCCGCGTACTCCATCGCCCGCATGATGGTGAGGCTTTTCGGGACGGAGTACTCCTTGCCCATGATGAAGATGGGGATTCTAGCGTCCGCCATGTTTCGTCCCCGTGCCGCAGTCAAGCGATTGGATCCGAGTACTCTCGACCTTGATGCCCTGCCGGGCCTGTGGGAGCGGCGTCCCCGCCGCGATCCTGGCTAACATGGATCGGGGCGAGACGCCCCTCCCACAAAATGCAGCAACAGCAAAGAAGTGGTCAGTAATCAGTTGCCGTATCTAAGACCTCAGTTACGCAATGGTCCGCTCCCGACGACGCGCCAGCCTGTAGGGGCGAACCTTGTGTTCGCCCGGCGGGCCGGCGGCGGGCGAACACGAGGTTCGCCCCTACACATCTCGCTGGCGAGCAAAATCGCCGTCTGGCCTAGCACCGCGTAACTGAGGCCTTACTGCCGGGTCGGGAATAATCCGTGAAATCCGCGGTTTCGGTTAGTCGGTCGCTTCGCCGATCTCGCGCAGCGTCTTCAGGCTGAAGACCGGACCGTCCCGGCAGATGTAGAGCCGTCCGATGTTGCAGCGGCCGCATTTCCCGATCCCACAGGACATCTTCATCTCCAGCGTAGTATAGACCTTTTCCGGGGCGAATCCCAGGCGGGCGAGGGCGAGAAGGGTGAACTTGATCATGATCGGCGGACCGCAGGTGATCGCGAAGGAGGCAGTCGGCTTCATCGCCTCGAGCACCCGGGGGACCAGGCCGATCTTCCCCGTCCAGCCCGGCTTCTCCCCGCCGGGATCAACGGTCAGGACCACGTTCGTCCGGGGGGCCTTCGCCCACTCCTCCATCTCCCGCTGGTAAACCAGATCGTCCGCCGTCCGGGCCCCGCAGAGTATCTCGATGGCCCCGTATCTCTCCCGCCGGTCGAGGCAGAACTGGATCGCCGGGCGCAAGGGGGCCAGACCGATCCCTCCCCCGACGAAGAGGAGGTCGGCCCCCTCCATCGCCTCGAGCGGGAAATGGTTCCCGAAGGGCCCCCGGACCCCGACGGTCGCGCCGGGGAGGAGGCGGTGGAGGGCCTGCGTCACCGATCCCATCCGCTTGACCGAGCACTCGATCCCCCCTTCCCGGGTGGGCGAGGAGGCGATGCAGAAAGGGGCCTCCCCCGCGCCGAAGGCGGAGAGTTCGACGAACTGGCCGGGGAGGTGCTTCAGCGGCTCTCCCTCTATCTCGAGCGCGAAGGTCCTTATGTCGGCCGTCTCCGGGACGGTGCGGGCGACCTTGGCCAAACGGGGAATCAGGGGATTGAGCGTGGTCATGGCGTGCGCTGGGGGGCCGAGACGGGAAAGTCGCAAAGCGCAGAGCGCATAGTGCCTCAGCCTATTCGTGAAGATTCGTGGTTAAATCCGCCGAGCCAGGCCAGCCCCAATCCGCGTAATCCGCGAAATCCGCGGCTTTCGGTTAGCCAAGCTGTAATCCGTGGTTCCTTTTCGCCAAGCCCGATCCGCGGCTATTCTTCCTTCCCCGCCAGCTCCGTGATCCGGATCCCCGCCGGGCAGCGCGCGAGGCACCGCCCGCAGCCGACGCAGGCGATCTCGCCGTGGGTTTCCTTGAAATAGACGAACTTGTGGAAGACCCGGTTCCGGAGCCGATCGGCGCGCCGCTCCCGGGGGTTCTCGCCGCTGGTCATCTTCGTGAAGAGCGGGGAAGCGCAGGTCTCCCAGATCCTTTTGCGGCCGCCGGACTCGTCGCTGAAGCCGAAGCAGTGGCAGGTCGGGCAGAGGAAGGCGCAGACGCCGCAGTCGAGGCAGGCGAGCGACTTCTCCTTCCAATACTCGGGAGCGCGCTCCGGCGCGCCCGAGCATTGGAAATGCACTCGGAGATGCATTTCGGCTGTCTTTTGATTTTTAGCCAGGCCCGCGCTTTTCCCCGCAGATGGCTTCCCGCATCCGGCGGCTACCGTCTTCCCCTTATCGCTGACCGCTCGGAGCAAATACTCCCCGCCCAACTCGACGAGCAGGATATCCAATCCGGTTTCGGCGAAGGGGCTGCCCCCCACCGAACCGCAGAAGCAGTCCTCGTCCGGCTCGTTGCAGGCGAGGCCGATCAGGAGGGCGTTCCTCCGGCGCGCCTCGTAGAGGGGGTCGGCGATCTCCCCGCCGAAGACCTTGTCGAGAAGGGTGAGGGCGCGGGCGTCGCAGGGGCGGATGAGAGCGAGGAGGGGGGGCTTGGCCGGAGAGTCCCCGGCGACGGGCTTCCCGTCCTCAAGGCGGAAGACACTCTCTCCGGACGGGAAGAAGACGGACTTCGGCGGAACGACCGAGTTGCGGTAGCCCCAAGCCAGCTCCCGGGGAGACCCCAGGCGGCGGAATGAATAGACCTTCCCCTCCTCCGCCTTCGGCCCCCAGAGGTCGTAGTCCGCGAGAAGCCGCTCGATCAGAGCGATCAACTCTTTCTTGTTCAGCAGCTTATCCATTATCTGCCAATAGCATCGCGCGATTTGCTGTGGGAGGGGCGTCCTCGCCCCGATGTCAGACCGGCCTGGATCGCGCCCCCGATAGTCCCGAACTTCTGCCGGGATTATCGGGGCAAGCGGGGACGCCGCTCCCACAGAATCTCATATGAACCGGAATCCATTCGTGAAAATTCGTGGTTCATTTGAAGCCGGGTCCCGGGTCGTCCGGCGCGAAGGTCGAGAGCGGCCCCTTGACCTCCATCCCCACCGAGATTTTCCAGCCGTAGATTTCCTCCAGGTCCTTCGCGGCCTTCCGCATCAGCGTCCTTAAGGGGATCTCCGCCGGGCAGGCCCGCTCGCACTCCCCGCAGTCCACGCAGCGCCCGGCGAGATGCATCGCCCGCATGGCGTGGAAATAGAGGTTGGAGAGGGCGCTCGGCGCGCGGGGGAGCCAGCGCGGGAGGACGGTCTCGGCCGCGCATTCCTCGCAGTAGCAGAGGGGGCAGGCCTGCCGGCAGGCGTAGCAGCGGACGCACCGCTCCATCTGCATAAGCCAGTAGGCGAGCCGCTTCTCGACCGGGAGTTTTCCGATCTCGGCCACGTCGCTGTAATTATCCGGAGCCGGGGAGGAGCCGGCCAGATCGCTTTCGATCAGGACGTCGAATATCTCCGGACGATGGCAGTCGCAGGCCGAACATCGCGGGAGCTTTTTCCCGCGGTCCGTCTGGAAGGCGCAGTCCATCCCGATGATGAAGACCTCCTCGCGCCGGACCTGGACCTCGCGGATCAGGACCGCGATCGCCCGGACGTCGCACCCCTTGGCCACGACGGCCGTCTTCCCTTTTGGTGGGAGGGGCCCCGATTGCTGCTGGTCGGGGCCCCGATCCGTGCCATTCCGGAGCAGGTAGCGCGCGAGGCTTCCCGAGCAGCGGTCGTTCCAGACCAGGCGCGAGACATCCTCTGCTTTCCGGACGAAAGCGGGGCGGGGCTTCTCCTCGCCCTCGAAACCGATGACCAACTCCGCTTTCCCGGAGCGGAGAAGCTCCGCGGCAGCCATGCGCATTTTGTCAACAGCCGTCATGAAATATCGCTCACAGAGCGGGCCTACAACTGATCACTTTTTTTCTTTTACTGGGTTCGGCCCCGCCTTCCTCACCTCCGCCACCGCCGCGTCCACCACCTCCGCCCACTTCTTCCCCTCCGAGGCGGAGACCCAGGAGAGCTGGAGACGTCTCCCGTCGATCCCCAGGAAATCGAGGAGGCTCTTCAGGACGGTCATCCTCCGGCGGGTGTGGTAGTTCCCCTCGGAGTAGTGGCAGTCGCCGGGGTGGCAGCCCGAGACCAGGACGCCGTCCAGCCCGGAGGCGAGGGCCTTCAAGACCAGCAGCGCCGAGACCCGCCCCGAGCAGGGGACGCGGATCACCCGGACGTGGGGGGCGTGGGAGAACCGGCTCACCCCCGCCAAGTCCGCCCCGGCGTAGGAGCACCAGTTGCAGAGAAACGCGACGATTCTCGGCTCGAAGTCAGTCGGCATGCTCGTCATAAATAAAAGAAAGCCGCGGATTTCGCGGATTACGCGGATTAAACCTGCTTATTGAAAGCATTTTTCGGAAACAAATCTTTTCCATTCCAGGCTGCCCTTTCCAAAATTAAGCAACAATGCGACTTTGAGACCGGTGGCCTTCAGATAGTTCAACACTTGGGCGGAATCTGCATCAGTCAGGGATACAACAGCCTTGATTTCGGAGACAACCTTATCCTCAACAAGGAAATCGGCTCTATACTTGTGCTTCAGGAGATGCTGCTTGTATCGGATGGGAATCTCCGCCTGGGTAACAAATGCTATCCCTCTCTCTCCCATCTCTATCGCTAGAGACTCTTCGTAAACGGCCTCGAGGAATCCAGATCCCAAAACTTTGTGAACTTCCATCGCCGCCCCAATGATCCTTTCCGTGATATCTTGGTGAAGAAGCGCTGTCATAATGAAACCTCGCGTTTTAGGTTGTCGAATATTTGCATCCTAATCCGCGTAATCCGCGAAATCCGCGGTTGCTTTTAACTGGGCCCGGCCGGGTCAGTCCGCGGCCAGGGCCTCCAGGGCCGCTCCGATCTGCTCGTGGGAGAATCCCCTCAAGTCGATCGCCCCCGAGGGGCAGGCCGCCGCGCAGGTCCCGCAGCCCTTGCAAAGCGCCTCGTCCACCGCGGCGGCCCCCTTTTCCTCTTCCAGCTCGATCGCCCGGAAGGGGCAGGCAGCGACGCAGAGGCCGCAGGCGACGCAGCGCGCCGCGTTCACGAAGGCGGTCGCGGACACCCCCTCCACCGCCTTCTGGGCGAGGATGGTCATCGCCCTCCCCGCCGCCGCCCGCGCCTGGACCACCGACTCGGCGAGCGTTTTGGGCCCGTGGGCCAGGCCGCAGAGGAAGATCCCGTCGGTGGCGAAATCCACCGGCTTGAGCTTCACGTGCGCCTCGAGGAAGTAGTTCTCCGCGTCCAGGGGGACCTTGAGGAGCCGCGCCGTCGCCCGGTTCGCCTCCGGCCCGACGATCGCGGTGGAGAGGACGACCAGGTCGGCCCTGATGCGGACCTCCTTCCCGAGCACGGGATCGAAGACCGAGACCAGGGTCTCCTCCCCCTGCCGCTCCACCCGCGGCCGGCGGAGAGGCTCGTAACGGATGAAGTTCACGCCGAGCTCCCGGGCGCGGCCGTAGCGGAGCTCCTTCTGGCCGTAGGCCCGGATGTCGCGATAGAGGAAGAAGACCTCCCGCGCCCGCCCCCCCTCCCGGAAGGCGATCGCGTTCTTGAGCGCCTGGTCGCAGCAGAGGCGGCTGCACGAGGGGCGCCGCTCGTCCCTCTGCCCGGCGCAGCCGATGAAGACGACCCGTAAGGCCCGCCGGAGGAGGGGGTGGGAGACAAAGAGCATGTGCTCGAACTGCCGCGCCGTCACCACGTCCGGGTTCTCCCCGAGCCCGTAGACGGGGGAGAGGTCCTCGACGGCGCCGGTGGCGAGGAGGATGACGCCGTGCCCGACCGTCACGGCCTCCCCGGAGGGGAGGGCGATCTCGGACGAGAAGTTCCCGATGTGCCCGCTCAGCTTTTTCAGCGACGACTCCCGGTAGACCCGGATCCGCCCCTCCGCCTCCACCTCGCCGATCAGGCGGGAGAGGAAGGCGGGGACGTCGCCCCCCGCGATCTCGCCGTGGAAGCGGCGGGCGTTCCCCCCCAGTTCCTTCTCCTGCTCGACCAGGTGGACGGTCCTCCCGGCCCGGGCGAGGGCGAGCGCCGCCGTCAGACCCGTTGCGCCGCCCCCGAGCACCAGCGCCCCCTCGCCGATCTCGATCCGGTTCTCCGGGAGGGGGACGAGGCGGGCGGCCTTGGCCACGGCCATCCCGACGAGGACCGCGGCCTTTCTCGTGGCCGCCGCCGGCTCGTCCCGGTGGACCCAGGAGCAGTGGTCGCGGATGTTCGCCATCTCGAAGAGGTTGGGGTTGATCCCGGCTCGGCGCAGCATCCGCCGGAAGAGCGGCTCGTGGGTGCGGGGCGAGCAGGAGGCGACGACGACCCGGTTGAGATCGTGCGCGCGGATCTCGGACTCGATCCTCCGGATCGAGTCCTGGCTGCAGGCGTAGACCAGCTCCTCGGCCCGAACGACGTTGGGCAGCTTCCTCGCGGCGGCGGCCACCTCCCCCACCTTGACCACGGAGGCGATGTTGATCCCGCAGTGGCAGACGTAGACGCCGATCCGGGGCGGCTCTCCGGCCGTCGTCCGCTCGGCGGGGAAGCGGAGCGCGGGCGAAGAGCGCGCGGCCGGGAGGAGGGCGTATTCCGCCGCCGCCATCGCCGCCGCCGAACCATCGGCCACCGCCTCCGGGATGTCCTTGGGGCCGGTCGAGGTCCCGCAGGCGAAGATCCCCTCCCGCGAGGAGGCGACGCCCGAGAAGGGGGCGGCGCGGCAGAAGGAGCCCTCGTCGAGGGCGATCCCGAGCCTCTTCGCCAGGGCGCGCGTCCGCTCCGAGGCGGCGAAGCCGACCGAGAGGACGACGAGGTCGAAGGCTTCCGCGATCACCTCCTCGTTTTCCCCCACCCGCCGCACGACCAGTTTCCCGTCGCGGTCCCGCTTGATCCCGGTCGCCCGGGAGCGGAGGAAGCGGACGCCGGAGGAGCGCTCGGCCCGCTCCACGAAGGCGTCGAAGTGCTTGCCCTGGGCCCTCAGGTCGATCCCGAAGATCGCGGCCTTCAGCCCCGGGACGTGCTCGGCGGCGACCACCGCCTCCTTGACCGCCTGCATGCAGCACATGGCGGAGCAAACGGGCGAGCCCGCGACCCGGTCGCGCGAGCCCACGCACTGGAGGAAGGCGACGGTCTTCGGCTCGCGTCCGTCGGAAGGGCGGCGAAGATGGCCGCCGGAAGGTCCCGAGGCGCAGAGCATCCGCTCGAACTCGAGCGAGGTGACCACGTCCCGGAAGCGGCCGTAGCCGAACTCGCGCCGGAGGGCGGGATCGAACTCGTCCGATCCCGCGGCCAGGATCACCGCCCCGACCTTCAGCTCCCGCTCCTCCGGCTTCTGCCCGTAGTCCACCGCCCCCGCGGCGCAGGCCTTAGCGCAGATCCCGCAGCGCTTCTTCGTGAGCATCAGGCAGGATTTCTCGTCGATGACCGCGGCCAGCGGGACGGCCTGGGGGAAGGGGACGCGGATCGCCTTGGTATCGCCGAGCCCCTGGTTGAAGGGGTCCTTGACCTTGACCGGGCACTTCTCCGCGCAGGCGCCGCAGCCCGTGCACTTCTCGACCGAGACGTAGCGCGGGCGAATCCGGACGCGGGCGGTGAAGTCGCCCGCCGTCCCCGCCACTGTGAGGAGCGAGGAGTTGGTCAGGAGCTTGATCCGGGGATGGCCGCCGGCCTCGACCAGCTTGGGGGAGAGGATGCAGAGGGCGCAGTCGTTGGTGGGGAAGGTCTTGTCCAGCTTGGCCATCCTCCCCCCGATCGAGGGGGCCTCGTCGAGGAGGAAGACCTCCGCCCCCATCTCGGCGAGGTCGAGCGAGGCCTGGATCCCGGCGATCCCCCCGCCGACCACGAGCACCGCTCGGGTTGTCGGATGCGCCGTCACTGCCGGCGCCCCGGCCAACCCGGCTTGAGATTTAACCGCGAATCTCCGCGAATATTCACGAATAACCCTGGTCCCGGGGAGCACGCTCTCTGCGAATTGTGGGAGGGGCATTCTTGCCCCGATACCGTCCCGGCCTGGATCGCGACCCCGCCACACAGCGATCGGGGCAAGAATGCCCCTCCCACAAAGATGCGAAGCCGTCACTTTTTTGGTGAAGTCTTCTTCTTCGCCACGAGTTCCTCGATCTTCTTCCGCCGGTCCTCGATCATCTCGGCGTCGATCTTCTCCAGGGCGGGCAAGAGCTCGGCCGGGGCGTAGCCCTGCTCGACGGCGAGGTCCCGCAAGACCTCCATCACCCGGGTGAACTGGACGTCCTGGGGGCAGTGGACCTGGCAGCGGTAGCAGTTCAGGCAGTGCCAGATCAGGTCGGAGGAGAGGACCTCCTCCTTCATCCCCAGCAGGATCATGTGGACGAACTTGCGCGGGCTGTAGGCCGGGGTCTTCTCGCTCACCGGGCAGGAGAGGGTGCAGGAGGCGCAGGCGAAGCAGCGGGTGATGTGCTCGCCCCCGGGACGGGCGGCGACCTCGTACTTGAAGTTCGCGTCCAGCGCGGAAGCGTCAACGATATCGGTTGGGGGCGGAGTCTTGGTCATGGAATGTCTCCCGATCCGGGGGCTTTCTCGGCGAGATCCGGCTCATGAGCCACATCAGAGGTCCGAATACTACGAGATTCGCCATCGACGCTAGGATACATAAGATAGCCATGCCGGCAACAACAGCGAGTCCCCAGAGCACAATATTCCAATCGCCGAGCACAATGCTCGAAACCAGCAGCGCCACGATGAAAACAACGAGCATCGCCGACAGCAGCCGGGCAACTTCTCTGGGATTTTCCATCGGCTCTGCCTGATGTCTATCCTGTGGGAGCGGCGTCCTTGCTTGCCCCGATAGTCCCGGCAGAAGTTCGGGACTATCGGGATCGCGATCCAAGCCAACCTGGATCGGGGCGAGACGTCCCTCCCACAAATCATTTATGCGCCCGCGGGCCAACCGATCCAAATCCGCGCAATCCGCGGCTTCAGTTGCCCGGCCAATCCCTTCGTGCAAATTCGTGTCAATCCGTGGACATCTTTCGCCGGGCTAATCCGAGCCTATTCGCGAAATTCGCGCAATTCGTAGTTCAATTGCCAGACCGAGCCGAGGCGCCTAGTCCTCGATCTCCTTCAGCTCGTCCTCGCGGAAGGTGGCCAGCGGCAGGGGATCGGCGGGGCTCTTCCCCGGCTCGTAGTCGAAGAGCTTCGAGACCGCCGAGCCGACCGCGGCGTAGATCTCGGCGAGGGGGATGTCGTTGGGGCAGGCGGCCGAGCACATCCCGCAGGCGACGCAGGAGGAGGCCATGTGGTTCAATCGGGTGAGGTGGAAAAGAAGGGTGTCCGCCGGCATCCGGATCGCCCCCCGCTTCCGGGCCCAGGAGAGGTAGCGCTCGGAGTCGTAGCCGAGCTTCGCCGGGTCGGAGAAGAGGCACTCCTTGCAGTAGCAGATCGGGCAGGCCGAGCGGCAGTTGTAGCAGCGGACGCAGTTCGAGATCAGGGCGAGGAAATCGCCGAGGTCGATCTTATCGCGGGCGGCCTGGCGCCGCTTGATCAGGCCGTCCAGGACCTCGCGCCTCTTCGGCTGGCCGGGGGCGGGCTCGAGTTTCAGGGCGTCGAGCGCGGCGGAGCCCTTCTCCGTCCGGGCTTCCAGGGACACGCCGCCGGACGCGCCTTGCCCGAAAATCTGGATCGCCAGATCGACCGCCGCCGGCGCGGGGCTGACGCAGAGACGGCAGCCGGGGCGGAGCTTCTTCTCGGTCTCCTCCGACCCGGCGATCTCGAGAAAGGCCTTCTCCGGATCGTCCGTCTCCTTGGCCCAGGCGGCGAAATCCTTGACCGGGAACGTTCCGTAGCAGTCGGCGCTGACCAGGAGCAGTTTTTCCGCGGAGGCCTGCTTGAGCTTGACCAGTTCCACGACCGCCCGCGCCTCGCAGGGGCGGAGGAAAGCGGCAATTCGCCCCGCCGAACCGCCGGCGGTGAGCTCGCCGACCGCGGTGGCGGCGTTCACGGCCATCACCGGGGAGATGGAGTCGATGACGGCGATGGAATCCGGCGCCGCCGAAAGGGCCATCGCCACCGTCTTCCCCGCCCGCTGGGGCGCGAGGACGGCGTCGACCAGCTTCTCGGCGAGGAGCCGCCGGAAGAAGGCGGTGACTGTTCCCCCCGAGGATTCCGGGAGCAGATAGGCCCTGGCCGATATTTCGGTCACAACATATTCCCGTTTAATGGCTTGCAGTCCCGTAAAAACGGACAACATTTTTCCGATCGGGATGAAAGTGTCGCATTTCTGAAGATAGGATGATCAGATCCGCAGGCGGGCTTCTTTCCGGCCCAGCGGATTCGGGCCCAGGGTCTTCAATTTCTCCACGAACTCCCTCACCGTCTTCGCGAAGAGATGCCCTTCGGAGGCGCTGATCCAGCGGAGAAGGACGCGGTCCCGGCCGAGTCCGGTTTTTTCGAGGATGGTCTTCAGGACCGCCACCCGGCGGCGGGCCTTGTAGTTCCCATTCAGGTAGTGGCAGTCCCCGGGATGGCAGCCGCCGATCAGGACCCCGTCGGCCCCCTCGGTCAGGGCCCGGACCACGTAGATGGGGTCGAGCGCGCCGGTGCACATCAGGCGGATGATCCGGACGTTGGGGGGGTACTGGATGCGGGAGGTCCCGGCCAGGTCCGCGCCGGCGTAGGTGCACCAGGTGCAGAGGAAAGCCACGATCTTCGGCTCGAAATCGGCGCTCATAGACAGCCCGGGAAGAAAGGTGCCACGCGCTGCGCTTCGGTAATACTATCCGAGCTCCGGCCAAACCGCGACAACAATTCCTTTCGATCTCGATCGGGCCGGGCCAGTCCCCTACCGCGCAACTGGGGCCTTACGAACAACCCGACATATCGCTTGACAATGGAGGAGAAGAACCTTATACGTATGCTGTTCCCAACATCAGAGAAGCGGGCGCGGCGCGCCCGAAGCCAGCGCGGCCTCGAGAAAAGGACTTCCGTGTCTTATCTGAAAGAAATCATCTGGCATGGCCGGGGCGGCCAGGGGGCGAAAACCGTGGCCGAGTTTCTCGCCCTGGTCGCCCTCCGCGAGGGCAAATACAGCCAGGGCTTCCCCGAGTACGGCCCCGAGCGCTCGGGCGCTCCCATGCGCGGCTACACCCGCGTCTCCGACGCGCCGATCAAGATGCACTCGGCCGTTTACCACCCGGACGCCGTCCTCGTCCTGGACGCCACCCTCCTGAACACGATCGACGTCACCGAGGGGATGGCGGGCGAGGGCGCGGTCCTGATCAACACGCCCCTCGCGCCGCGGGAGATCGCCTCCCGGCATCCCTTCCTCGCCGGGAAGAAGGTCTGGACCGTGGACGCCACGGGGATCGCCCGGGCCGAGATCGGGCGCCCCATCCCCAACATGCCGATGCTCGGGGCCCTGGTCAAGGCCACCTCCGTGGTCAAGCTGGAGAGCGTGGCCGGGGACATCCGGAAGGAGTTCCAGGAGAAGTTTTCCCCCCGCGTGCTCGAGGGAAATCTCAAAACTATCGACCGGGCATTTCGCGAAGTGAGAAGCGTCTAATTTTTTCGCTCGGCCTGCTTCGGGGAGAACCGAAGAGGCGGGCGAAGCCGTCGAACCGGACATACCCATCGCCATGGAAGCGAAAAAATTAAGCTGGAAGGACCTCCCGATCGGCGGGACGATCGTCGAGGCCGGCAACGCCTTCGCCTACAAGACCGGCGATTGGCGGTCGGAGCGGCCGGTGGTGGACAAGGGGAAGTGCATCGACTGCCTCCAGTGCTGGATGTACTGCCCCGACGGCTCGATCCTGGTGAAGGACGGGAAGATGGCGGGCTACGACTACTTCCACTGCAAGGGATGCGGGATCTGTTCCCGGATCTGCCCGGTCAAGGCGATCGCCATGGTCGCGGAGGAGGACGCCGCCTCCCTCCCGGCCGACGAGAAGGGGATCAAGAAAGCGCCGGATAAATAGTCATTTCCGTGGGAGCGGCGTCCCCGCCGCGATCCGATCGGGGCGGGACGCCCCTCCCACAACGTAGCGAAAACGTTATGCCCAACACCGTCAAAGCCCTGACCGGCAACGAAGCGGGCGCCGAGGCCCTCCGCCAGATCGACCCCGATGTGGTCGCCGCCTACCCGATCACCCCCCAGACCGAGCTGATGCAGAAGTTCAGCGACTTCGTCTCGGACGGGAAGGTGAAGACGGAGATGATCCTGGTCGAGTCCGAGCACTCCGCCATGTCCGCCTGCATCGGGGCGGAGGCGGCCGGCGCCCGGGTGATGACCGCGACCAGCGCCAACGGCCTGGCCCTGATGTGGGAGGTGGTCTACATCGCCGCCTCCTTGAGGCTCCCGATCGTGATGTCGGTGGTCAACCGGGCCCTCTCCGGCCCGATCAACATCCACTGCGACCACAGCGACTCGATGGGCTGCCGCGACTCCGGCTGGATCCAGATCTACGGCGAGAACTCCCAGGAGGTCTATGACAACCTGGTCCAGGCCCTCCGCATCGCCGAGCACCCCGACGTCCTCCTCCCGGTGATGACCACCCACGACGGCTTCATCATCAGCCACACCATGGAGCGGGTCGAGGTGCTGGACGACGCGTCGGTGAGGAAGTTCGTGGGCGAGCGCCAGCCCCTCCATCCCCTCCTCGACACCGCCCACCCCGTGACCTACGGCCCCCTCGACCTCCAGGACTACTACTTCGAGCACAAGAAGCAGCAGGCCGAGGCGATGAAGCGGGCGAAAGAGGTCATCCTCTCCGTGGGGCGGGAATACGGGAAGCTCACCGGCCGGGCCTACGGCCTCTTCGACGAATACCTGACATCCGACGCCGAGCACGTCATCGTCGCCCTCGGTTCGACCGCGGGGACGGCCAAGGCCGCCGCCGACGGACTGCGGGAGAAGGGCGTGAAAGCGGGCGTCCTGAAGCTCCGCGTCTTCCGACCCTTCCCGGCCGCCGAGCTGGCGAAAGCCCTGTCCGGCGCCCGCGCGGTCGCGGTCCTCGACCGCTCCGAGGGTTTCAGCGGGATCGGCGGTCCTCTCCTGCAGGAGGTGCGCTCCGCCCTCTACGGCTCGGCCCGCGTACCCGTCTCCGGCTACGTCTACGGCCTGGGCGGCCGCGACATCAACGTCGAGATGATCGAGTCGGTCTACGCCGACCTGAAAAATCAGAAGTTTTACGAACGGGAAGCCTGTCACCTGGGAGTGAGGGAGTGAACAGGTGGTTACTAGAGGTTACTAGGGGTTACGAGAGAGGTTACTATGGGTTGCAACCCGCAGTAACCCTTAGTAACCATTAGTAACCCCCGAGTAACTTTTAGAGTAACCTTTTTAATCAGCCATGCCTCTGAACCTGAAAGAATTGGCCAAGAAGCCAGATCTCCTCTCCCCCGGCCATCGGGCCTGCGCGGGCTGCGGCTCGGTGATCGCGATCCGCCAGGCCCTGATGGCGGTGGAGGGTCCGGTCGTGATCAGCTTCGCCACCGGCTGCATGGAGGTGGTCACCACCATCTATCCCTACACCGCCTGGCGCGTTCCCTACATCCACAACGCCTTCGAGAACGCCGCCGCCTCCCTCTCCGGCGTGGAGACGGCCTACCGGGCGCTCCGCAAGCAGGGGAAGATCAAGGAGGAGATCCAGTTCATCGCCTTCGGCGGCGACGGGGGCACCTACGACATCGGCCTCCAGTCCCTCTCCGGGGCGGCCGAGCGCGGCCACGATTTCCTCTACGTCTGCTACAACAACGAGGCCTACATGAACACGGGGATCCAGCGCTCCTCGGCCACCCCCTTCCGGGCCTCGACCTCGACCTGCCCCGCCGGAGACGCGATCCCGGGCAAGAAGCAGTTTCCCAAGGACATGACCGCGATCATGGCCGCGCACGGGATCCCCTACGTCGCCCAGGCTTCTCCCCACAACTGGCGCGACTACATCGGCAAGGTGAAGAAGGCCCTCGGCGTCCGCGGCCCCAAGTTCATCAACGTCCTCTCCTCCTGCTTCCGGGGCTGGCGGGTCGCTCCGGCCGACTCGATCGAGATCGTCCGGATGGCGGTGGAAACCCGCTTCTGGCCCCTCTACGAGGTGGATCACGGGGAGTGGAAGCTGAACTACCTGCCCAAGGAGAAGGTCCCGATCGCCGAGTGGGTCAAGATCCAGGGGCGCTTCCGCCACCTCCTGGAGGAGAAGAACCAGCCCCTCCTGGCCGAGTTCCAGGCCAACGTCGACCAGAACTGGGAGGCCCTCCTCAAGAAGACCGGGGAGAAGGTCCACAAGATCGTCTGACCCGTCGAGCGCCCGCCTTCATCCATGGCCCCGGGGAGTGTGAAGCGAAAGCTTCACCTCTTGCGCAAAGGTGTTTTGTCCGATATATTACTTAATCCGGTAAAGTCACCGGCCCCGTTACGGCGCCCGGCACGGCGCCGAGGAAAGCCCCAAGGAGGGTAATGTGATGAGAATGCTTATCGCCCTGATCGCGATCGCCTGCGCGGCGGTTGTCTGCCTGCCCCTCGCCCAGGCCGCCGAGAGCGGCTGCGGCGCGGCCGCGGCTGCGGCCGTCGCCGAGACCGAGAAGGCCGTCGCCCAGTCCGAACAGGCCGTCGCCCAGACGGAGAAGGCGGTCGCCGAAGTCGCCGCCAAGGCCCAGGCCGTCTGCGCGGTCTGCGGGAACCCGATGAACAAGGAGATCTTCAGCGACGTCGACGGCAAGCGCGTCTATTTCTGCTGCGCCGAGTGCAAGGCCAAGTTCGACGCCGACTCCAAGACCTACCTCGAGAAGATGCAGAAGGACGGGATCACCCCCGAGGCGATCCCGGCCGCTCCCGCCGCCGCCGACGCTCCGGCCGCCCCTGCGGCCCCGGAAGCCCCCGCGGCCAAGTAGCCGATCCCGGGTAAGAAAATCCCCTCCCCCGCCAGGGGGAGGGGATTTTTGTTGATGGGTCAAGGTCGGGAAGTGGGTTTGGTCAATGGGTGAGGGAGAAGTGCGGCCGGCAGGCCTGGCTATTCGTAAGACGGCGCACTGCGCAAAGACGTTCGCGCCGATTGTAGGCCGCCTCCTCTCCTCCGCCCTCCGGGCTGCGGCGGACAGGTGCGAGGCGGCGGCCAGGCTTATCGCGCCCGCTCACACTTGTCCGCCGGAGCGAGTAGGCGGAGAGCGGGCCTACACAGGACTCGCCGGCCTCATTTAACCCTTACCCATCCACCAGACCCACTTCTTAACCCTAACCCATCGACCCGTCATCTCACGGGTATGCCTCTGTGGCGTAGAAATTCCTTGGCCTGCCGGATGGAGAAGGTCCGGTAGTGGAAGATGGAGGCGGCGAGGACCGCGTGGGCCTCCCCCGCGGTGAGGGCTTCCAGGAGATGCTCGAGCCGCCCCGCCCCCCCGGAGGCGATCACGGGGATGGAGACCGCCCGGGAAACGGCCCGGGTCAGCTCCAGGTCGTAGCCGTCCTGTGTCCCGTCCCGGTCCATCGAGGTGAGGAGGATCTCCCCCGCCCCCCGCTTTTCCGCCTCCCGGGCCCAGGCCACCGCGTCCTTCCCGGTCGGCCGCCGCCCCCCGTGGGTGAAGACCTCCCAGCCCGCGCCGGAGCGGCGGGCGTCGATCGCCGTCACCACGCACTGGGAGCCGAAGCGGGAGGCGGCCCGGTCGATCAACCCCGGGTCCTCGACCGCGGCGGTGTTGATCGAGACCTTGTCCGCCCCCGCCTTGAGGAGCGAGCGGATCTCCTCCACCGAACCGATCCCCCCCCCGATGGTGAAGGGGATGAAGACCTCCTCGGCGGTCCGCGCGGCGAGCTCGGCCCGGGTGGACCGCGCCTCGGCCGAGGCGGCGATGTCGAGGAAGATGAGCTCGTCCGCCCCTTCCTTCTCGTAAAAGGCGGCCGCTTCCACCGGGTCCCCGGCGTCGCGGAGGTCGAGAAACCGGATACCCTTGACCACCCTCCCGTTCTGGACGTCGAGGCAGGGGATGATGCGCTTGGCGAGCATGGCAATGATAAATCAGGCGAGGGCAAGGTTAAAGGTTTGGTCTATGGGTTAGGGCTAGGTCCAGCCGGTCCGCACCATTGACCTTTCCCATCGACCAGACCATTAACCTAACCTTAACCCTTGCCCATTGTCTTGGTCATCCCGACGAAATTGCTCAAGATGCGCAGCCCCACCGCCTGGCTTTTCTCGGGGTGGAACTGGACTCCCCAGAGGTTTCCCTCCGCGATCGCCGAAACGAACTCCCCGCCGTAATCGGTGAAGGCGGCGACGCGGGAGGCGTCGTCGGAAGCGACTCGGTAGGAGTGGACGAAATAGACATAAGCGCCTCCCTCCACCCCGGCGAAAAGGGGCGTCGGGCGGGGGAGGCGGAGCTGGTTCCAGCCCATGTGGGGCACGGTCACCGTGGCGCTGAGCCGCCGGACCTCGCCCGGGATGACGGCCAACCCCCTGACTCCGCCGCTCTCCTCGCTCCGCTCGAAGAGGAGCTGGAAACCGAGGCAGATCCCGAGGAAGGGGGTCCCCGCGGCGATGGCCTCGCGGATCCAGCCGTCCCAGCCGGCGGAGCGGAGGTTGGCCATCGCGTCGCCAAAGGCGCCCACGCCGGGCAGGACGATTCCGGCCGCGCGCCGAAGGCCGGCGGGGGGAGCGGAAAGAAGGGAGACTTTCGCGCCGGCCCGTTCCAGGGCCTTGGCCACCGAGCGGAGGTTGCCCATGCCGTAGTCGACGATCGCGATCATGGGCGGGGAAATACTAATTCCACGAATTTTTACGAATGGGTCCTGGCTGGCCCGGCGAATGATGTCCACGAATTGGCACGAATTTTCGCGAATTAGATTCCAGCCCGGCTAACCAATAACCGCGAATTGCGCGAATTAGCCCGGCGCGGAATATGTAACTACGAATTTCGCGAATTACGCGAATTAGCCCGGCTTATTCAAATTCGCGCAATTCGCGTAATTCGTAGTTCCATCCGCCGAGCCAGACCAAGCTGATTCGCGTCTTATTCGCGTTATTCGCGGTTAAAAAGTCGAGCCAGGCCAAGCCGATTCGCGCTTAATTCGCGTCGATTCGCTATAATTCGCGGAATTCGTAGTCAGAGGATCGGCAGGTATTCGGTGAGCTCGTAGCGCGAGACGTGGGTCCGGTAGTTGTCCCACTCGA